>CALJMI010000006.1 GCA_937981885.1 uncultured Caldilinea sp. | reverse complement strand
ATGCGTCGGAATTGAAACGTTCACGACAACGCTCAAGGCGTCGCTGTTGTCTCAGCGGATGGCTGCATCGGCGCAATGCGAACCGGCGCAACATCAGTTGTCTCGATGATGGTCAGCGTTCCAGTGACCGGTTCAGTTGAGTCGAAGCGTCCAATCCATACGCCGTAGAGTCCGCCCGGATTGTAAATGTCAATGACCGGATTGCCGTTCTCCCCCTGCTCTGAATCGTCGCTGCATAAGACGATCTCTGCGCCGACGATAACCAGCGAACTGTCGGCGCTGCCTTCGAAGAAGACGCGCAGGTCTTCGGTGTCGCCGCTATAGCTGAAGACAAACTCCGGTGCAGCACCGCTGACCAGACCGCCGCAGAGCGTGCCGTTGTCATCCTCGTGCAGAATGGTGAACACTGGCGTGTCGCCATCCGCAACCAGCGTCGCCGTGATCGGTGTGTCGCCGCCTGTAATCTCGACATCCGGGACAACCCCGCTGCCTGCAGAGCGGGAGGCGGCGACGGTCGCTTCAGTGCGGCTCTGGCTGCCCTCTTCGGCGCTGAGTCTTGCCTGGATAGCTTCAGCGCCAATCACGTTGGCGGGCCGGACATCGTCCGCAATCGCCGCGCGTCGCACCAATGCGCCCGGATCAAAATTGTTTACACTCACCGACCGGTTGGCTGTGATCACGAGAAAACCGGGGATAATCTGCCCTTCATCGTAGCTGCCGACCCACAGCCTGTACTGCCCTTCCGCTGGCGATTCAATGGTCAATTCAGGGTCGAGCACGTTGTCGCTGGCGTCGTCGTTGCAGAGATAAGATCCATCTGGCAGTTGCAAGACCAGCGTCGGGTCAAAATCACTGTAATAAAAGATGTCGAAGAACTCGGCCTCACCCTCCCAGTTGACAGCAAAGGTCGGCGCTTCGGTGATAAAGCCGACGCATTCCGGGTCGAGCGTCGAGGCGTCGATCTCACCGCCACCGTTGAGACTGACAACAAATGGATCGAGCGGAAAGCCGGCGCGCAGATTCATGGTTAAAAAGGCGGCCGGAGCTGTCGTTGCTTCCACATCCTCTGATGCGTCCACATCGGTTTGCGCCAGCACTGCGCCCCCTCCGAGCATGGCTAATAACAATACCAACAGCAGGATCGTCGCCTTGCGCATGAAACTATCTCCTTGTCATTGATTGATAACGCTGCACCAACAGAATCAGACCTGACGGTTAAGTAGACATTCACGGGTGGAGCGTCTTCCAGGGGCAAAAGCCTTAAAGTACGCTACGTCGGAGTCATTGTACCATAACGTTAACAGCAGCGAAGATGTTTCTCGATCTAGCGCGGCATTGGGTACAATCGACGCGGAAACTGTTTTCGATTCTGATTCATTTCTGGAGGGTTTGGCTATGAAACGCATTCTGACTCCCCTGATGCTGCTCCTGATTCTCACGATGGCGGCTGGCTGCGCGACCGTCACTGCGCCTGCTGCGCCGGATGCCGCAACTGCCCGTGTTCGCATCGGCACGCAGCCTTGGATCGGCTATGGACCGTGGTGGATCGCGCAAGAGCAGGGCATCTTCGCCAAACATGGGATTGAGGCGGAGTTGGTCGATTTTGTCACCGACACCGAAGTCAACGCCGCGTTTGCCTCCGGCAACATGGATGTGGCAAACGTGGCGACGCACACGGCGCTCAAGCTCTTTGCCAACGGCGTAGATCTGCGCGTCGTGCTGGTCGAGGACGCCTCCTACGAAGCCGACGCCATCCTGGCGCCGTCGGCGATTGTCAGCATCGCCGAGCTGGCGGGCAGGACGGTTGCTTTCGAGGAAGGCAGCACGAGCGATCTTCTACTCAACTACGCGCTGGCGGAAGCAGGCATGAGCCTCGCCGACATCGTCAAGGCGCCGATGCCGGCTGCCGACGCTGGCGCCGCGCTGATTGCCGGGCAGGTCGATGTCGCTGTGACCTACGAGCCATACATCTCCGAGGCCATCAACCAGAACCCAGACATCCAGAAGCTCTACACCGGCGCGGCCGATCCAGGGCTGATCTCCGACGTGCTGATCGCCAGCACCCGCTTTTCACAGGAAAACCCGGAAACGCTGCGCAAGTTGATGATGGTGTGGGATGAGGCGGTCGCCTTCCTGCGCGAAAACCCGGAGCAGGGACGCGCCATCATCTCCGCTGCGGTCGGCAGCACCGCTGAGGAGCTTGCCACCGCCTTCGACGGCGTCGTCTTCTACGACCTTGCCGAGAATGCCGCCGGGCTGGCTGCGGGTGGCGATTTCCGCGCAGTGATGGAGGATGTGCAGGCGGTGTCCATTGCTATCGGCTTGATCGACGCGCCGGTCGATCTGGACGCGCTGATCGACGCCAGCTTTCTCAGCCAATGAGCCAACCCGATTCCTCACCGCGTCCGGCTGAGCTGCGTCGCCAGCCGGTGCGCCTGCTCGATCTGCGCGCCGACATTCCGCGTCGCTGGTATGTCGGCGCTGGCGTTGCCTTTATTGCGATCTTCTTATTTGCATGGACGGCGGCGACGTGGCTGCAACTGGTCTCGCCGATCTTCCTGCCCTCGCCGGGCGCCGTGCTCGCCGAGCTGCAGGATCAGGCGGCAAGCGGCGTACTCTGGCAGGATTTATGGGCGAGCGTCTATCGCATCATGGTCGGCTGGATTATTTCCACGGTGCTGGCTGTGCCGATCGGGGTGCTGATGGGCAACTTCCGCTTTTTCGAGGGGCTGTTCGAGCCGTTCGTCGACTTGGTGCGCTACATGCCGGCGGTCGCCTTCGTGCCGCTGACGATTCTATGGCTGGGTGTAGGCGACACGCAGAAGTTCGCCATTCTCTTCATCGGCGTCTTCTTTCAGCAGGTGTTGCTGATCATGGACAACGTCAAGACTGTCCCGCGCGACATGATCCAGGTCAGTTACACCTTCGGCATGTCGCGCTGGGAAATTCTGCGCAGCGTGATCCTACCCGCCGCCATGCCCGGCATCTGGGACACCTTTCGCATCACCGTCGGCTGGGCGTGGACGTACCTGGTCGTGGCGGAGCTGGTGGCGGCAAACGTCGGTCTCGGCTACCGCATCATGCGCGCCCAGCGTTTCCTGGAGACCGACCAGATCATCCTCGGCATCCTGATCATCGGGCTGTTGGGGCTGCTCACCGACTATCTATTCAAATGGTCATATCGCCGACTCTTCCCATGGGCGCTGCAAAGCCGGTAGAATCAACGATCCGCAGATTGCGCAGATTGCGCAGAGGAACCCCTCAAGGTTTTCTGCGCAATCTGCGGATCAATCTACGCTCAAATGGATGAAGTTGGTTGCAAAGCCGGTAGAATCAACGATCCGCAGATTACGCAGATTTCGCAGAGGAAACCTTCATGATTTTCTGCGTAGTCTGCGCAATCTGCGGATCAATCTACGCTCAAATGGATGAAGTTGGTTGCAAAGCCGGTGGAATCAACGATCCGCAGATTACGCAGATTTCGCAGAGGAAACCTTCATGATTTTCTGTGAAATCTGCGTAATCTGCGGATCAAACTTCTGGTGATTGCTAATGGTTACTTCGCCTAAGTTGCAAGCGCAGCATGTTTGGAAGATTTTCGGGGATCGCCGCGACGCTGAAGTGGTGGCGGTGCAGGATTTGTCGCTCTATGTCAGCGACAATGAGTTTGTATCGCTGGTGGGACCTTCCGGCTGCGGCAAGTCAACGCTGCTGATGATGGCCGCCGGGCTGGAGCCGATCAGCGCTGGCGACATCCTGATCGACGGACGCCCGATCACCGGCCCCGGCGCCGACCGCGGCATGGTTTTCCAGAGCTACACGCTCTTTCCCTGGCTCTCGGTCGAGGACAACATCCGCTTTTCGTTGAAGAAGAGCGGACTGACGCGCAGCGAGCAAGATGCGTTGGTGCGCGATCACATTCAGTTGGTCGGGCTGAACGGTTTTGAACGGGCTTATCCCAACCAGCTTTCCGGCGGGATGCGGCAGCGCGTGGCGATTGCGCGAGCGCTGGTCTATAAGCCGCAAATGCTGCTGATGGACGAGCCGTTTGGCGCGCTCGATGCGCAGACGCGGCTGCAAATGCAGGAGCTGCTGCTCAACGTCTGGCAGGCGCATCGCACCACTGTGCTCTTCATCACGCACGATGTGGAGGAGGCGCTGCTGCTCTCCGATCGCATCTACGTGATGACGGCGCGGCCCGGGCGCATCAAAGCCGAAATCGCGGTCGATTTGCCGCGCCCGCGCAATCTGCTCGAAACCGAAAGCGACCCACGCTTCGCTGCGCTGCGCCGGCAAGTGCTGACGCTGATCCGCGAGGAGGCGCAGCGAAGCGCCAGCGTGCCTGAAGCGCCGGTGTAGTGCAGTCTCTGATTCAAAACGAGGTTGAAAGCTACGCATACCTTGACTGCTCATTTTGCCATGTACATAATTGATTCCGGTTCTCTTGGATTTGGTGTGGTTGCGCCAAACAATGCTACAACGGATGCAGACAGGAACGGATTGGTTACACTGACGGACAAGCTAATCCGTTCCTGTCCGCATCCGCTGTAGCTGTTGACCACATCAAATCCGGTTGAGCCTTGATTCCATGATTACTACCGTTACACAGAAGAACATGATCACCATACCAGCGGAAATCAGACGACGCTTTGGCATCAAGCCCGGCTATCGCCTCGATTGGCAACCCGTTGAGGGAAAAGAAGAGATATTGGTCCGAATCATCCCTGACCGAGGCGAACTGGCGCGCCGCATCATGGGGGAAGGGCGACGTTTTTTGCCGGAAAGAGACAGTGTAGCCGAACTCGTTGCCGAACGAGCTGCGGAAGAGCTGCGGAAGGATGAATCTGGTGACGCACTATCTGCTCGACACATCGGCGCTCGTCCATCGCAATGAGCACATGCGGCATATCTCGCCGGATTTGGTTGTCCTCAATGGCCTGGATATGTCATCGACATAATTCACCAATACATTCCTGGCAGCTTAGCCAATCGACAAGGAGATACTGATGTCACAATACGACACGCTGATCGTCAACGGCAAGATCGTTGATGGATCGGGCAACCCCTGGTTTTATGGGGACGTGGCGATCAAGGATGACCGCATTGCTGCGGTTGCAGGGCCCGGCGCGCTGGCGTGCAGCGACGCCGCCCAGGTGATCGACGCCGCCGGGATGGTAGTCTGCCCCGGCTTTATCGACATCCAGAGTCACTCGATCCTGCCGCTGATGGTCGATGGCCGTTGTCTATCCAAGATTACGCAGGGCGTGACGACCGAAATCATGGGTGAGGGCTGGACGCCGGCGCCGGTGCGCGGGCGCAACACCGACCCGATGGCGCACGCCATTTTCCCCTATCCGCTCGATGCATGGAAGGCAAACGTCAGCGCATGGACGCGCTTCCGCCACTGGCTGGAGGCGATGGTTGCCGCAGGCGTCTCGCCCAACGTCGGCTCTTTCCTGGGCGGCGGCACGCTGCGCACGATCGGCAAAGGTATGGAGATGGGCAAAGCCAGCGCCGAGGAGCTCGACCTGATGCGCGCAGTGATGGCGGAAGCGATGGAGGATGGCGCGTTCGGCGTCTCCTATGCCCTGATCTACCCGCCCGACGCCTACGTCGACACCGATGAGCTGGTGGAAATCTGCAAGGTCGTGGCCGCCTACCAGGGCGTCTACATTACGCACATTCGCTCCGAGGCCGAACAACTCGTCGAGGCGATGCAGGAGGCGGTCGAGATCGGGCGCCGCGCCAACATTGCGGTCGAGGTCTATCATCTTAAAGCCGCAGGCAAAGCGAACTGGCATTTGATGGAGCCAGCCATCGCCGTGATCGAGGCGGCGCGCGCCGAGGGCATCGACATCACGGCGGATATGTATCCTTATGCCGCGTCGGGCACGGGTCTGACCGCCGTCATCCCGCCGTGGGCGCAGGCCGAGGACAAACTTTTCGACAACCTGCGCGACCCAGACATGCGCGCCCGCATCAAGCAGGAGATGCTCCATCCCTCTGGCGACTGGGAGGCAATGGGCAGTCGCGACCCGGCGGGCGTGATGCCGATCGGCTTCCAGAAGCCGGAAAACAAGCCCTACATCGGCAAGCGCATCACCGAGATTGCCGAGATGCGCGGGCAGGATTGGATCGACGCCGTCTTCGACCTGCTGCTCTCCGAAGAAGACCGCGTCAGCACGATCTACTTCTCGATGAGCGAGGAGAATGTGCGTCGTCAGCTCACGTTGCCCTGGATCAAAATCTCCACCGACGCTGGCGGCCACGACCCGGCGTGGAGCGAGCAGTACGGGCCTGTCCATCCGCGTTCCTATGGAACCTACCCACGCGTGCTCGGCAAGTATGTGCGCGAGGAGAAGGTGTTGACGCTGGAGGACGCCATCCGCAAGATGACCTGGGCGGTGGCGGCGCGGCTGCGCATCACCGACCGCGGGCTGCTGCAGCCGGGTCTCTACGCCGACGTCGTCATCTTCGACCCGGAAACGATCGCAGACCGCGCCACCTTCGAGAATTCGCACCAGCTTTCGGTCGGCGTGCGCGACGTGTGGGTGAACGGCGTGCGCGTGCTGGCGGATGGTCAGCACACCGATGCGCGACCGGGGCGGATTGTGGAAGGGCCGGGGAGAAGGATTGTGCATCGTGAATCATGTGCTACATGACGCCCCACAAGAGACCTCAAGCGGTACGCAGTACTGAGAACACGCAACACTCGACACGAAACACGACAGGAATCCACCTCATGTCACACCAAACCGCGCAAATTCTGCTCGATTCCAACCGCACCATTGCCGAGATTTCACCGCTGCTTTTTGGCGGCTTTGCCGAACACATGGGGCGCTGCGTCTATGAGGGCATCTACGATCCAAAATCTGCTCACGCTGACGAGAACGGCTTGCGCACCGATGTGCTCGACGCCCTGCGCGCCCAAAAGTACACGACCATCCGCTATCCGGGCGGCAACTTCCTGAGCGGCTACAACTGGCTCGACGGCGTCGGTCCCAAAGAATTGCGCCCACGGCGCCGCGAGCTGGCTTGGCAATCGCTGGAGACCAACCAGTTCGGCACGAACGAATTCATGACCTTCTGCAAAGCCATCGACGCCGCGCCGATGCTAGGCGTCAACATGGGCACCGGTGCGATCCAGGCGGCGTGCGACCTGGTCGATTACTGCAACACGCCGTCGGGCACTTATTATTCTGACCTGCGCGCCAGACATGGCTATGCTGCGCCGCACAACGTCAAATACTGGTGCGTCGGCAATGAGATGGATGGGCCGTGGCAGATGGGACATCTGGAGGCGCACGAATATGGCGCCAAGGCGCGCGAGGCTGCCAAGCTGATGCGCTGGATGGATCCGTCGATCCAAACGATCCTGTGCGGCTCCTCCAACGACCAGATGCCGACCTACCCGGAGTGGGATCGCGTGGCGCTCGAAGCGGCGTGGGAGCACATGGACTACCTCTCGATGCACTACTACGCTGGCAACCGCGACAACGACACGCCGAGCTTCCTCGCCAGCGCTGTGCAGTTCGAGCAGTTCGTCGACACGCTGGAAGGCGTGCTGCGCTACGTCAAAGCCAAACAGCGCAGCAAGCACGATGTCTATCTGTCGTGGGATGAGTGGCAAGTCTGGTACAAGGGCGACCCGCTGCAAGGCGACTGGACTGAAGCGCCACACCTGGCCGAGGAGATGTACAACCTGGAGGATGCGCTGGTCGTCGGGCAGTGGCTCAACGTCTTCCTGCGCAAGAGCCACGTGCTCAAGATCGCCTGCGTCGCGCAGATCGTCAACGTCATCTCCTGGCTGCACACACGCGGCGACGATCTGCTCAAGCACCCATCCTACTATGTCTTCGAGCTGGTGAGCAATCATGCGCGCGGGCTGGCGCTCGATGCGCTGGTCAAAGCCCCGCGCATCGAGACCAAGAAATACGGCGACGTGCCTGTGCTCGATGTGTCGGCAGCCTACGACCCGGCGAGCGGCAAGGAAGCGATCTTCATCGTCAACCGCAGCCTGACCGACAGCGTCATCACCGACATCGTCTGGCAGGACGGCCGCACCGTGACGTTGGACAAGGCGTGGCAGCTCGCCGGCAACGACCCGAAGGCGCTCAACACGTGGGAGAATCGCTATGCACTCACGGCGCAGCCGATCGCCGCCCCGCGCGTCGAGAACGGCAAAACCTCGCTCCAGCTTCCGCCGCTCTCGTTCACAGCGTTGACGGGATGCGCACAATAGCAGTGCCGCCAACGTAGATCGCGCCGGCCAGAAAAGCCTCCACATGACAGGCGCCTCTGACCGGTGCGATCTACACTGCACGGGTCGTCCTACTGGACGATCTTCAACACAATATCCTGCGCATAGTTCCCGAAGGATTTGCCGAACAGATTAATTCCACCAACATTTGTTGCATCCGGTTTGACCCCAATGCGGACAGCGATGTAGGGATTACTCTCCAGATCGAGGTCAGTAATCTGTACCGGCGAGGATTGCACATCGTCGATAAAGCTGCCACGATGATCCACGCGCCATTGGCGCAGCAGACCGTACTGGCTGTTCCATTCACCCCACCATGCCGGCGTCAACGCCCCGCGCTCGCCGCCAAAGTCCCCTGGTGACGTCCATGTTCCGATCAGCTTGCCATTGATCTCTACGAAGATGTCCGAGGGCCAATCAAGTGCATAGGGCGCCGCTTCGGAGCAGATCTCTGCACTGAGGGTGAGACTTTGCACGGGACGCTCTGGGTCATGGCGATGCGGGAAACGGTAATCGAGATATCCGCTGGTGAACCAGATCAACTGGGCGTGAATACGGTCTGGCTCAAAAAATGAAGCGATATCGTCCAGCCAACCAATGACGCCCTCAACAGACGCCAAGCCACAGGTTGGCTTCACCTGGCAATCATAGAACGCGCCGACCGGCATCTCGATGGTGGTGCTGGTGACCGAAGTCGATGCCGACTGTGGCAAATTGACGATGACGGCGTCGTAGAGGCGTGCACAGAGTTTCTGCACCCCACGGCTCGCTGTGACAACTTCGGAACGAATCAACCCCGCCTCCTCAAGTGTGGTCACGTGAAGATTTGCCGTGGAAAGAGGCATGTCGAGCGCCTGGGCAATCTCCGTTACATTGGCGACCTGGCGTAGCAAATGATCGAGGATCGCCATGCGTGGAATGGACCCCAATGCCTTTAGAACAGCAACAGTTTGCTCCCGCTTGTTAGGCTCTGTACTCAAGCGTAAAAGCCGTCGATCGCCGATTTCTTCCTGCAAATCAGAAAGGTCGTTGTGCATGGTTGCCTCACTTTTGAACCCATGAGAAGAATCGATTCACTGCGCAATGATCTTCGATATAGGAATACATGATTTTCTATAACGCTATTATCTATACATTTCGTATTTTTACGAAAATCCTTGACGCAAATAGCGGATTCTGTTACAGTAAATTATGTAATCGTTGCAAGTCTGCATGTTTCATGGGAGTGAGATGTGTGCCTCAATCCCAATCCAGGCAGCATGCGCGTCATACTCGTTCGTCATACCATTCACGCTTCTCAAAACTTTATGGACAATCGATAGGAGGACAGCACTATGAACCGAATTGGTTTTCTGCTTGCGGGGTTGCTGATCGTAGCAATGATTGCAGGCGCCTGCGCAGCTCCACCCAGCCAGCCTCCCGCGGTGGAAGAGGCGGCAGCCGAACCTGCCGCTGCAGAGGCGGCGCCAGCCGAGCCTGAGCCAACGGCTACACCCATCGTTGCCGAGGCCGGCACAGGCAACATCAGGCTCATCTACTGGAATGGTCTGACCGGCAGCGACGGCGTGACCATGGTCGAGATGGTTCAGAAGTTTACGGAAGAGAATCCCGATGTATCTGTGCGCGTCGAAATGATGCCGTGGGGCACCTATTTCGACAAGCTGCTGACTTCGCTTGTATCTGGCAGCCCGCCAGATCTTTTCCTATTGCACGAGTTCGAGATTCCGCAATTTGCTGCGCAGGGCGTTTTGGGGGACTCGAGCGACTTCTACGATGATCACGGCGGTCAGATTCCGGTGGCCGACATCTACCCGCGCGTCATCGAATCACTCGAACTGGACGGCGCTCGTTATGGCGTTCCAATTGATATCCATGGCTGGGGGCTTTGGTACAACAAAGACCTCTTTGCTGACGCCGGTCTGGATCCCGAGAAATGTCCGGCGACTGCCGAGGAGTTTGTCGCCGCCGCCAAGAGATTGACGGTGGATGTCAATGGCGTGCGCGCAGATGAGGAAGGGTTCGATCCAGCCAATATCGATCAGTGGGGTACAGCAGTCAGCTGGCAGAAGCCGACGACGCTTTCCACCATGTGGCAATTTGGCGGCGACTGGAGCGACCGGGCTGGCAATGCCACCCTGACCAGCGACGAAGTCAAGAAGGCGGTTCAATTCTGGTACGATCTGATCCATGTCGAGCATGTAGCGCCACCGCCCGCTGGCTTCGACTCATGGCAGACGATGGCTGCAGGCAAGCTGGGCATGCTGCCGGAAGGAAGCTGGTTCTTGAATTTCGCCAATGACAACGAGATCAATTGGGGCGTCTGCTCTTTCCCGCAGATCGGCGACCGGCCGGCTACATGGACAAGTTCCCATGTAATCTACACGCCAGCGACGCTCTCCGGTGAGAAACTGGACGCTGCCAAGCGTCTCATCAGTTTCCTGACCGAGCAAGGAGCATTGTGGGCTACATCGGGGCAACCGCCTGCCCGCATTTCACAGTTCGAGTCGTTGTCGCCGGAGGAATTTCCGTCGGCAACTGTGTTGGGCCGCAGCTTTCAGGAGATCGGTCTGTACGACTTTGCGCATCCCTGCATCCAACAGGTCATCGATCAAGGTTACATGCCGGAATTCGATGCCATCTATAACAACCTGAAGTCAGTGGAACAGGGCTTGGCTGACGCCAATGCAAGTGTCCAGAGCATCTTGAACAGTTGCCGGTAACGTGATGTGGCATAGAAGCCAGGATCCTTCTTGTGAACTATTCTTCGGAGGCGCTCCGTAGCAAATCCTGGTTTCTATCGCCCACACTTTGGAAAAGTGGTGACCGTCGTCCGTAGGATGGCGGTCACCTCGACACTGTTTCTTGAAGTGAGAGAACATGACAGCCGAGGTTTCAACCACACAAGGTCACACAACCCATCAACACCGACGCACCTGGCGCACCAAGACCTATGTCCTGACAAACTATCTTTTTATCCTGCCCTTCCTCGTACTATTTTGTACATTTGTTGCAGGGCCGATCTTCTACTCTTTCTGGATAAGTCTACATGACTGGAAGATCCTGGCCAGAGAGCAACCGTTCATCGGCCTTGCCAACTTCGCTAATTTGCTGCAGGATGGCATCTGGTGGATCGCGCTTCGGAACAGCCTTTACTTTGCTTTTCTGACCTCCATCATCAACACGATTTTCGCGTTGATTGCGGCCATGCTTGTCAACGCCCCTCTGCGTGGGCGGGACTTCTTCCGCTTTATCTTTTATGCACCTGTGGTGCTTTCGGTGGCAGCGATGGGCATCATCATGGGCTGGATGATGAACACACAATTTGGCATTATCAACTATTTTCTCGTCTGGCTGGGTCTCCCTGCCGTCCGATGGCTGGCAGACCCCAACCTCGTCATTCCATCGCTGGCATTGGCTACGGTGTGGTGGGGTTTCGGCTTTCCCATGATTATTTATCTTGCCGGACTTCAGGGCATTCCCGAGCATCTATATGAGGCTGCACGCATCGACGGCGCAAACTCCTGGCGAACGATCCGTCATATCACCATTCCTTTGATCATGCCGTCGATTTTCTTCGTCTTTGTGACGCAGCTCATTGCACACTTTCAGGTGTTTGGCCAACCCTACATCATGACCGCCGGTGGTGGACCGGGACGGTCTTCCTATACGGTCATCATTTATTTGTATCAGACTGCCTGGCGCTATTTTCAACTGGGGTATGGCGCCACTATTGCAGTTGCCCTGGCGATAGTGATCCTGTTTTTCACCTTGATTCAGTTCCGCGTCTTCGGACGTCGCAGCACTATTGAGTATTGACAGGCATCAAAGATCAAATGAATCAACATCAGCTCACTCGTTTGCTGACGAGAACTCTCCATTACACTGTTCTGATTGTACTGGCGATCATCGTAGGGTTTCCGATCTACTGGATGGTGGTTGTGTCGATCACACCGTCAGCCGAGGTTTTTCGATGGCCCTTGCAACTGTGGCCGGCAAATCCGACTCTCGAACACTACCGTCTGGTTTTCACACGCCAGGATTTGATGATTGACCGTTGGTTCATCAATAGTGTTGTGGTCAGCGTCGCCATTACAGTGCTCTGTGTGTTTTTGTCGAGTCTGACCGCCTATGGCTTCGCCCGTCTGGAGTTTCCAGGCCGCGATTTCATTTTCCTGCTGCTGCTCTTCACATTGATGGTTCCCGGACAGGTGACGTTGATCCCGGTCTTTCTGCTAGTTCGCAGCTTTGGTTGGCTCGACACCTACAACGCACTGATCTGGCCGGCGGCGGTCAGCGTCTTTGGCGTCTTCCTACTTCGCCAGTTCTTTAAGAGCGTACCCCGGGAACTCGAAGAAGCCGCAATTATGGATGGCGCCGGGCGGTTCCGCATTTACTGGCAAATTGTGCTCCCGCTTAGCACAGCCGCCATTGCGGCGCTGACCATCTTTGTCTTTCTTGGCGCCTGGAACGACCTGTTCTGGCCGTTGGTTGTTCTGAACACGCTTGAACTACGCACGTTGCCCGTCGGACTGACTGTACTCCAGGGAACCTATACACAGGAGCGAGCGCTCGTAATGGCTGGCACAGTGATCGCAAGCGCGCCGGTGCTCATCTTCTATGCTATTTTTCAACGTCGAATCATCCAGGGCGTCATGCTCACCGGCATGGGCGGGCGATAAAGCGCTATGGTAAGCTATGTTTGCCGACATTGCCGCAGAGTTCGACTGCCAGCGGCGATATTCTGTTTACTTCTCATTGCAGGCGTCAGCGCTGCCTGCACGCCGATAGAAGCACCTATGCCGACTCCGCTAACTCTGGGATATGAAAACCCGGTCTATCGGCTTGACTTTCCAGATCCATTTGTGTTACGCGTCGGCGATATGTATTATGCATACGCCACCAATGCCAGAGGGATGAACATCCAGGTGATCCGGTCGCACGATCTGGTGAACTGGGAGCGCGCCGGCGAGCGCGGCGACGCCCTGCCAAACTTGCCGGCGTGGGCGGAGAAGAGCAACTCCTTCACTTGGGCGCCTGGCGTCCTTGCGCTTCCAAATGAGTATATCCTCTACTACGTGACTCGTTTCGCCCAGGCCGGGCGCCAGTGCATCAGCTATGCCGTCAGCCGCTTGCCTGACGGCCCCTTTATAGATGACAGCGAGCGCCCGTTCATCTGTCAACTTGAGGAAGGCGGTTCGATCGACCCTGAACCATTTGTAGACCGTGACGGTACGCCCTACTTGCTTTGGAAGAGCGATGGCAACTGCTGTGGCTTGCCGATCTACCTCTACAGTCAGCAACTGAGTGAAGATGGCCGTGACCTGGTCGGCGACCCAGCAAGGCTCATCACACTCGACCAGGCCTGGGAGCCGCCACTGATCGAGAATCCAAGTATGGTCGAGTGGGAAGGCAAGTACTATCTTATTTACTCGGCGAATTGGTGGGAAAGCCGAGACTATGCTGTCGGTTATGCAGTGTGCGATACACCCCGCGGCCCCTGTGTCAAGCCCCAAAATGAGCCGATTCTCAGCAGCGCGGGCATCCATGTGGGCACAGGCGGCGCCGCATTCTTTCACGACGCTGGCGACAATCTGTGGATAGCATACCATGCCTGGCGCGAGCCTTATGTCGGCTATCCTTCCGGGATGCGCCGTCTCTATCTTGCGCGCGTAGAGTTCGAGTCGGGAGCGCCGGTGGTTTATCGCCCTGAAGCGCACCCCTGACGTGCGTTTTGTTCAACTTTATCAGCAAATAATTCAAAAATAGCAACGAAAATCAAAGGACGACGATCATCGTGACAAATCAAATAACGAGGCTGTTGTTAGATGGCGTCTGGGATTTCCAGATCGACCCTAGCGACGGCGACGATATTCTTTCGATCAAGGAATGGCGCGCAGCACAGGCGCCCATGCCCTGGCAGGCGCAGTTCAACGACCTGCGCGGCTACAGTGGGACAGCCTGGTATCGCCGTCGTTTCGACTTCGACGGCGACCTGGAGGGCAAGGCGGCAATCCTGCACTTTGGCGCCGTCGATTATCACGCCATCGTCTGGCTCAACGGTCGGCGCGTCGGCGAACATGAGGGCGGCTATCTGCCCTTCGACTTCGACGTGACCGCCTTACTCCAGCCCGGCGAAAATGTAATCGTCGTGCGTGTGACCGATCCTAACGACGACCGCAGCCGTTTCCCCGACGCGCCCTTCAGCGAAGCGCCGCACGGCAAGCAAAGCTGGTACGGACCCATCGGCGGCATCTGGCAGAGCGTAACGCTGAGCGTGCTGCCCGCAGTGCATATCAAAGCGGTCAAGCTCACGCCGCAGCCGGGCGAGAACGCCATCGACATTGCGGCCACGCTCAACGCGCCGTTGCCAGAGGGCGCAACGCTTACGGCGACCGTGCTCGACCCGGCGGGCCAGGTCGTGGCGGAAACGTCACTCGCCGCCAATGGTTACGGCCGCGCCGAACTGAACAGCCCGGCGCAGTGGTGGAGTCCCGACCATCCAGCGCTCTACACCGTCGTCACCACCCTCACGCAACACGCCAACACGCAACACGCCAACACGCAACACGCAACACGCAACACGTGCGGCTTCCGCACCGTCGAGGCGCGCAATGGGCGCATCTATCTCAACGGCGAGCCGATCTACCTGCGCGGCGTGCTCGACCAGGCGTACTACCCCGAAACGATCTACACGCCGCCCAGCCTGGAATATCTGGAAGACCAGGCGCGCAAGGCGAAGGCGCTCGGCCTCAACTGCCTGCGCATTCACATCAAGATCGAAGACCCGCGCTACTACGACGTGGCTGACCGCCTCGGCTTGCTGGTGTGGACGGAAATCCCCAACTGGGTGCTGCTGACCGACGCCGCCGACCGCCGCATCAAGGAAACTTTCCGCGGCATGGTCGAACGCGACTGGAACCATCCATCGATCATCATCTGGACGCTTGTCAATGAAAATTGGGGCACTGACCTGGCGCGCAATCCCGAACACCGGCGCTGGCTGGCGGAGTTCTATCACGAAGCAAAGCAGATCGACCAGACGCGGCTGATCGTGGACAACTCGGCGTGCCAGGGCAACTTCCATGTGGCGGGCGACATCGAGGACTATCATCCCTATCGAGCCATTCCCGACCACGCCGACAGTTGGGATGCATGGTCGCGTGAGTTCGCCAGCCGCCAGAGCGACTGGATCTGGGCGCAAGATTACCTGCACGAACGCCGCCCCGATCTGCCGCTGATCGTCTCCGAGTTTGGCAACTGGGGGCTGCCCGACCCGGCGGAAATCCAGGAAAAAGGCGCCGAGCCCTGGTGGTTCGAGACGGGTCACGAATGGGGCGACGGCATCGTTTACCCGCACGCCATGCCACAACGCTTCGTCGATCACGGGCTGGATGCGGTCTTCGGCGCGCTGACGGCCTTCACACGCGACTCCCAGGTGCACATGGCGCGCAGCCTGCACTATGAGATCACCTCGATGCGTCTGCTGCCGGCGATCGCCGGGTACATCATCACCGAGTTCACTGACGTGCACTGGGAGTGCAACGGCCTGCTGACGATGCAGCGCAAGGTTAAGCACGGGCTGGACACAATCTTTACGCCGCTCAACCAAGACAACGTGGTGGCGTTGCGCCCGCAGCGCTGGAGCGGTAAGCCAGGCGAGTCACTGGCAATTGATGTGCGCACGTTTGGCGTCGATGGCGAGTGCAGCGACGGCGTGATCGCCTGGCGCGCCGGCGATGCACACGGCCAGTTGGACGCACCCGGCGGCGTCATTGCTGTGCCGCTGGCGGCGCCCGGCATGGTGACGCTGGAGGCGCGCTGGTTGGCTGCCGACGGCGCCGAGATCGCTAGCAACCGGGTCGAGCTGGCTTGCGTCTCTGCACCCCAGTTCGAGGGGACGTTGACCGTGCTCGATGATCCGACGCTGGCGGCGACGCTGCGCTCGCTCGGCTACACGGTCAGCGAGACGTTACCCGACGATGCAACCACGCCGGTGGTGGCGCGCCGGTACACGAAGACGCTCGAAACGGCTGTGCAACAAGGCGCTCATCTACTCTTGCTGGCTGGCGAGCCAGCGGAAGGCGATGAAGATACTGTACGTCTGCCAGCAGGCGCTGTGATTGCGCGTGAAGGCACACCGTGGCAAGGCGATTGGGCGACGGCGTTCTCGTGGATCAGAAAGCAAGGGCCGTTTGCAGCGCTGCCGGGCAGCCCGCTGCTGGAGATGGAATACGCGCCAGTAATGCCAGATTATGTCCTGGTGGGCTTGCCGGCGTGGGCATATCGCATACATAGTTGGGCCGGGCTGGCGTTGGGCTGGATTCACAAGCCGGTCTCGTTGCTGGCGGCAATGCCCTACGGCAGGGGCAAGGTGGCGATCACGACTTTCAAGCTCAACGCACAAACGCTGGCAGAGGATGTGGTGGCGCAGGCAATCTGGCAGGGGGCGCTGCAACTGCTAGACTAAATGATTTTATCTTGACGTTGGCGCCGATACAGAGCAGTAGCGGCGGGCAACATTCCAGAGAGTGAAGCGGCCATCCACACCCACGTGTAGCCAGGAGCGACCAGCTAAATCGACGAGGTCATCCAGTGTAGCACCAGCAACCGCTGCGGCCTCTTCGGCTGTGATGCTGTGCGGCTTTGGAATTCTACCGGCTGGACGGTAAAATTCGCGCCGCTATTGCCTCCGCTGGATGCAGCGCCCGCCGCCCTGTTGCGCTGAGAATTTGCTGGCGGCAGCTCACCCCGGCGGCTACGATCACCGTCTCTGTTGCGGCGGCGCGCACTGCCGGCAGCAAATTGTGCTCCGCCATTTTGAGCGAGACCTCGACGTGCTCAGTTTCATAGCCAAACGCGCCGGCCATGCCGCAGCAGGTGCTGTCGATCTCTTGCACGGTGTAGCCTGCCAACGACAGCGCATGCACCGCCGGTCTGGTTCCGATCAACGCCTTCTGATGGCAGTGGCCGTGCAGCAGCGCCGCCTGCGGCGCGCCGTCGAAAGGCGAGGGAGCGCCAGCCGCCAGCCGATCGGCGACATACTGCTCAAAGGTCAGGCACGCTGCTGCAACGACCGGCAGCCATGCGTCGTCGGGCAGCAGCACAGCGTAGTCATCGACCACTGCCGACCAGTCGCTTGGCTCCAGAAAAAGGATAGGGCGTCCACCAACAGCAAGGGGTTGCAGCGCCTCAAGCACGCGCTGCGCTTTGGCACGCGCCAGATCAATCATTCCCTTCGATAAAGCAGGGCGTCCAGCGTCCGTCACCGGCGCAATCGCCACGTCGCAGCCCAGCGCAGTCAGAACATTGACCGCTGCGTGCGCTACGTGTGGATAGCAATAGGCGTTGTAAGTGTCGACAAAAAGAACGGGTGAGTCGGAGTTTCTCTGAATTGTGAGTTGTGAATCGTGAATTGTGAAGTGTGAAGTCGGTGCCCCCCCCTTCGCCCCTTCGCCCTTCCGCCCCACAAACGGTTTACGGCTAAAGTGCGGGAGCGAACGATCTTTGCTGATGCCAAGCCAGCGGTCAAGCAACGTTTTGGTCAGCCCCAACGAGAGCGTCCAGTTTGCCAGCGGCGCACGCCAACCTGACGCCAGCCGGCTCAGCGCGTCGATATGGGCAAAGAGATAGTCGCGTTTGCGCCGCGGATGTTCGCTGTAGTAGTGCGCCAGAAACTCGGTCTTGATACGCGCCAGGTCCACTGACGATGGGCACTCGGACTTACACGCCTTGCACGCCACGCATAATTCCATCGCCGCGTACATGCGCGAGCTGGTCAGCTCGGTTGCAGGCAGACGTCCTGACAACGCTGCGCGCAGTAGGTTAGCACGCCCGCGCGTGCTATGCTCCTCCTCGCGCGTCGCCATAAAACTCGGACACATGGCGCCCGTCGTCAGCTTGCGACAGACGCCAGCGCCGTTGCACATCTCAACTTCCGTGGCAAATCCAGCAGGCCAATGCAGGGCAGTTTGCAGTGGAATTGTCTGATAGACTGGATCATAGCGCAGGTTGCGATCCTGCGGCGGCGCATCGACAATGTTGCCTGGATTGAAGAGGTTGTGCGGGTCGAAGGCTGCCTTGACCTCTTTGAATAAGCCGTAGAGATCGGGGCCATAAAAGCGCTCGGCCAGCCAACTGCGCACGCGACCATCGCCATGCTCGCTCGACAGCGCGCCGCCATAGTTGCCCAGCAGGTCGGCCACGAACAGGCTGATTTCGCGCATCTTGTCGATCTCGGCGCCCAACTTGGTGTTGATCAGCGGGCGAATGTGCAGGCAGCCCGCCGACGCGTGGGCGTAGTAGGTCATTTGCGTGCCCAGCTCGCGGCAAAACGCCTCGATCTTTGGGATATACTCAGCCAGATGCTGTGGCGGCACGGCGGTGTCCTCGATGAATGGAACCGGCTTCCAGTCACTGCGCATGCTCATCAACAGTCCCAAGCCGATCTTGCGTACTGCCCAAACGTTGGCTTGGAGTTTGGGGTCGAATAACGGTGTGATTGGGAGGTTGGGAGATTGGGAGAGTAGAGATTGGAGATTGGCGCGTAGTTCGGATTCGTCGTCTCCCTGGTATTCAACCGCAAGGAAACAGAACGGATTGCCCTTGATGAACGACTTGACCAGGCGGGCGGCGTCGCGGTTTTCGGCGGCCATGCGCAGGCTGAGGTCGTCGATCAGTTCTACTGCAGTTGGGCCAGTCTCCAGGATGGCGGGCGTGGCTTCGAGTGCAGCGAGCAGGCTCGGAAATTCGACGATGGCGAGCGCAGTCAGTTTTGGACGTTCAACCAGCTTCAGCTTGAGTTCGGTAATGGCGGCAAGCGTGCCTTCGGCGCCCGCCAGCAGGTTGACAAGGTTGAAGCGCGTGTCCTGCGGCAGATAGTGGTCGATACTGCCGTCGTGGATGAAGCGCGCCAGGTTGTAGCCGCCACAGCGTCGCCAATGTTTGGGTGTGCCGCTGCGAATGATCTGCCGATTCGCTTCGTCGCCGACCAACGCAGCTATGCATCGGTAAATCTCGCTCTCACGGCTGTCCTCCAACAATTTCTGGCGCAGTCCATCTTCGTCGAGCGGGCGAAAGTGCGCAGTCGAGCCGTCGTCGAGCAGCACTTTCATCTCCAGCACATGGTCGACCGCCATACCATAGACGATCGAGTGGCTGCCTGTTGCGTTGTTGGAGACAATGCCACCGAGACAGGCGCGGTTGCTCGACGCCGGGTCGGGGCCAAACTGCAAGTCATGCACCCTGAGCCTGGCGTTGAGTGCATCGAGCACAATGCCCGGCTGCACGCGCGCCCATCGCTCCTCCAAGTTGATCTCCAGCGCCTGATCCATCCAGCGCGAGGTGTCCATCACCAGCGCAGCGTTGACGGTCTGCCCGGCCAGGCTGCTGCCGCCGGCGCGCGGGAGTAGCGGGACCTTGTATTTCACCGCCAGCTCGATGGCGGCCTGCATATCGTCGGCATGTTTGGGGATGAGCACCGCGTGCGGCGTTACCTGATAGAGGCTGGCGTCGGTGCTGTAGAGCGTGCGCGTGTAGTCATCGCTGCGCAGGTCGCCCTTCACATGTGGACGGAGTTCAATAAGGAAATCTTGTACGTCTGCATTCATAGCAGAAGGGCGTTTGCAATGAATGAGGCAAGGTGGACGGAGGCTGGGGATCCGCCCACCTTGCGCCGGATCGGATTACAACTCCGCCATCAGTCTGGTGAAGGCTTCACGGCTGGGGCGCGTCTCTGCTTCGCTCAACAATGCAAGCGGTTTGTCGGTCATCTGCAAAATGTCGATAAAATTCGGCGTCTGCGGCTCGATGTAGAAGAGGCCGGTAAGCAATTTCTGCTGCTGGCGTGCATCTTCCAGCGTACGATAGGCGAGATGCTTGTCGGTCGGATCGTAAAATGAATCGAGTTTCTTAAGCACCAGCCACGAACCGTCGTGCAGCTGCACCTCAGTCTCATCGTCGTAGTCGTCGATCTCGATCTGTTCGAAGGAGGGCACAAAGCTAAGGTCGTGCAGCGGCGTCTCGTGCTCTTTGCCGAAGGCGTAGCTCTTGGTTGATTCGTCGTGGTTGTTGAAGGTGACGCACGGGCTGATCACATCGAGCACAGCCAGACCGTTGTGTGCAATCGCAGCTTTGAGCAGCGCCTCGAGCTGTTTGGCGTCGCCGGCAAAGCTGCGTGCGACAAAGGTGGCGTTGGCGGCAAGCGCCTCCAGACAGATGTCGAGTGGCATGTAGGGGTTGGTGCCCGCATATTTCAGCTTCTGTCCCTGGTCGGCGGTGGCGCTGAACTGACCTTTGGTAAGGCCGTAGACGCCGTTGTTCTCAACGATATAGACCATCGGCACATTGCGGCGCACGATATGCTTGAACTGTCCGATGCCGATCGACGCAGTGTCGCCGTCGCCGCTCACGCCGATGCCGATCAGCTTGCGGTTGGCGACCAGCGCGCCGGTGGCGACCGAGGGCATACGCCCGTGCAGCGAGTTGAATCCGTGGCTCATGCCGAGGAAATAGGCTGGCGTCTTGCTGCTGCAGCCGATGCCGCTGAACTTGACGACATCGGTCTGTTTGAGCCCCATTTCCCACGCCGCGTTGATGATGCGCGAGCTGATGCTATCGTGGCCGCAGCCGTTGCAGAGCGTCGAGTCGGCGCCTTTATAGGCGGTCTTCTCCAGACCGATTAGATTGAGTTTCGGCGCACGCGCGGCTGCTGTGCGTGTAGGTGTTGCAGTCATGGTGAATGGCTCCTTATCTCTATTTCGCAATCTGTTCCGTAATCCAGCGCGCCGAAAGCGGCAATCCGTCGCATTTCGCAACCGAGATCAACTTGCTCCCCAATTGATGCAAGTCAACAAGCAGAACTTCGTACAACTGACCATCTCGGTTGTTCTCAACCACATACACTTTGTCATATTTCTCAACAAAGGCGCGCACTTCGTCATTGATCGGCAGAGCGCGCACACGCAGATAGCTCGTCTCGATCTGCTGGTCGCGCAGACGGGCGCGCGCCTCGACGATCGCCGGGTGGTTGCTGCCCATACTGATGATAGCGATCCTGGCGCCCTCCACCTCATCGATGACCGGCCCCGGCACAAGCTTGCGTGCAGTCTCGAATTTGCGAGCGAGCCGGAGCATGTTGTTCTCCCAGTCCTGCGGACGCTCGCTGTACGTTGCATACTCGGTGTGGCCCGTGCCGCGTGTGAAATATGCCGCCGCAGGATTGTCGGTTCCGGGCAACGTGCGATAGGGAATGCCATCGCCATCCACATCCAGATAACGCCCCCAACGCTGGCCGTTGTGCATCTCCTTAAATTTCGCCAGATCTTCGACGCTGAGCACCTTGCCGCGATCCAGCGGCTTTTCCGGATACTCAAACTCCTTTGTGATCCACAAATTCATGCCAATATCAAGATCGCTGAGCACAAAAATTGGCGTCTGCAGCCGTTCGGCAAGGTCGAACGCCGTGCCGGCCATCTCAAAGCATTCGGTTGGGTCTGCAGGGAGCAATACTGGGTGGCGGCCGTCGCCGTGCCCCAGCGTGTGTGCGGAAAGCAGATCGCCCTGACTCGTGCGCGTGGGCAAGCCCGTGCTTGGCCCCATGCGTTGGATGTCCCAAATTACGGCAGGGATTTCAGCGAAGTAACCGTAACCGACAAATTCGGACATCAGGCTGATGCCAGGGCCACTGGTGGCGGTCATGGAGCGCGCGCCGGCCCAGCCGGCGCCCATTACCATGCCGATAGCAGCCAACTCGTCTTCAGCCTGCACAATGGCGTAGGTTGCCTTTTTGGTTTCTGGATCACGACGCACCTGCGCAGCATAGGTGATCATCGACTCCGCCATGCTTGAAGAAGGTGTGATCGGATACCAGGCGGCGAAGGTGAAGCCATTGAAAACGGCGCCGAGCGCGCCGGCGGTGTTGCCATCGACCAGCAATGTGCCCTCGTTAAAGCCGGTCATGCGCGCCACACGATAGGGCTGATCGTTGACGAGATGTTCTTTCGCCCAATCATAGGCGGCCGTCACCATACTCCAGTTCAGCTCGATCGGCTTGGTCTTGCCGCCAAAGTTCCAGGAGAGTGCATCTTTGATCTCGTCGATTTCGATTTCGAGCAAATACGCCGCAACGCCAACGTAGACCATATTGGCGATGTAGCGCTGCAAATTGTAGGGCAAGTTGGCAGCCTTGACGAGCGTTTTGACCGGCATCGGAAAATATCTGACATCTTTGCGGTGGTTGGCGATCGGCAGCGAGTCATCGTAGAGGATGATCCCGCCCGGTTCGACGCTTTCCATGTCCTCAGCGACCGTGGCGCCGTTCATGCAGATCATGACTTCGACGCGCTCACGGCGCGCCAGGTAGCCATCCTTGCTGAGGCGAATGTTGTACCAGGTGGGCAGCCCCTGGATATTGCTAGGGAAGAGATTCTTGCCTGTGACAGGGATGCCCATCTTGTAGAGCGAGCGGATCAGCATGTTGTTGCTGGTCTGGCTGCCAGAGCCGTTGGCGGTCGCCACGTTGATGTTAAAGTCATTGACGATCAACTGGCTGACCTGTTCGGTTTGGGGTTCTTTTAATAACACACTCATTCTTCTTTTTCCTCCTGGATGAGGTGGCCTGAAAACAATCAATTCTTTCTATTTGAGAAACAGCGATAATCGTCGCCGCTTTGCTCACACATTCGTGGCAGTGAACACTTCTGCACCGTTGATGCGCACCGGCGCCTCCATTGACACCCCGCGTGCATTCAACAACTGCATATGTTCGATCAGCAGCCGCTTGCCCTCGGCGACATTTCCGGCGCAGAGCGCTTCGACGATGCGCTCATGATAGCGCCACACCGCTTGCAGATAGGCGTAGTCGGCGTAGGTGTTCAGCTCGACCGCTTCGTAAGCATCCCAATACGCTTCCAGCAACCCAACCACGAACGGATTGTCGAGCCGGCGATAGATGGTCAAGTGCAACTCGCGGTGTTCGGGATAGGGAATCTGAATGCGCGGCTCGCTCAACTTCTGCCACGCCGCCGCCACCAGCGAACGCAACATCGCCAGATCGGCGTCAGTGAGCAGCGCCACCGCCTCCTCCCAATACGCCGTCTCCAGATGAGCGCGCAGCCCGCCGAACGCATCGAAATAGGCGGGGTTGATGGCCAGCGCCGCCAGCAGGCTTAGACGCACAGCCGGCAAAAAGCTGTATTCTGTACGCACGATGCCGCGACGTGGGCTGGCTTCAACCAAGCCCAACATGCGCGCCACCTCGAATTGCTCACGCAGCTTGCCCATACTCATCCCCGTCTCGGCGCTCAGCTCCGCCAGGGACGGCAGGCGCTCGCCCGGTGCATGGCCGTCGGCGAGAAGATAGCGCAAGAAGTCGGAATCGATTTTGTTTAAGATCATATAATAATCTGATTATTATAATTATTCTGATTGATAGAATCATAATAACACACAGACATCGCAAAGTCAACTGCGTAGAGCGACGAAATGCATAAAGTTTCATGCACTTTTCACCTCTTTGGACTTTTTGGTTGCTAACGACGGGGTTTTCAGCGTTCAAGAGTCGCCGACGCCAATACTTCGGCCTCGCGTGCGGCGAGCATCCGGCCGGCATAATGGGCCGCCCAGGTAAAGAACCCGGCTGCAAAAATTGCGCCGGCCAATGCCACAAATACAGCGAAATCAGAGCGGTTCAGCCACACGGTGAGAACAAGCGGCATAGTTGTGGGCGCGGCGGCGACAGCCATCGCCAGCGGAATGACGGCGACTTGAACCAGCCCGGTCGCGCAGCCGCCGCCCGACCGTTGACGCGTGGTGCTCTCTTCGTCGAAGGGGAAGGTGAAGTAGAGCGCTGCAATCATATTGACGCCAAGCACAGCCAGCGCCGTGCCAATTCCCGCCACAAGACCGGCAAAAATCAGCGGGCTACGCGCAGTGAGAGCTAACGTCACCGCGTAGACTGTGGTTGGAATCATCGCCATCACAGCATACGCCATCCCTTTGCCCACAAAGATTTGCCAGCGCGGCGCCGGCGTAAGCAGCAGCGTCGCCAGCCCACGGCTTTCCATGCCAAGCATGTTGGCGCTCAGCCCCCACGCCGAGAAGAACATGATAGCGGGCAGACCCAGCGCCGTCCATTCGGGCAGACGGTCGAGCGCACGGAGGTCGCCCACAAAGACAGCCAGAATCAGGACAAACGGCGCCAAAACGCTTTGCAGCAAGCCAATGCGACGCTGCGGCACGCGCCAGATCAGTTTCAGTTCCTTGACCATTATTGCCTGTGTTGGCGTTGGCAACCGTCCGCCAACTGCTGCAACAACACGCTCGCTGATCGGAGAAGGTCTGCGCGACTCTGGCCTAGGTTTTGCGGCAGGCGGCGCCCATGCCGACGCGCCTGTCGTCATGCGCAATAACAACTTCCACCACATCCAGAGCAACAATCCCAGCCACGCTGCCGCATAGCCGAGCCAGAGAAGCGCCTCCAGCCAGGCGCCGTGCGCAGCGGAGGCTACGGCTTGTGCGCACGCGCCTGGCGGCAGCCAACGCAACACGTGCAGCGGCTCGAACTGCGCCAACGTCTCGGCGCCCATTGCCTGCGCCCACGTTGCGACCAGGCGGTTGATGAAGTAACACGATGAGCCGAGCAACGAAAAGACCACGATCGAAAGGTCGCGGAAACGCCGGCTACGCAACAGCCCCATGCTGGCGGTCAGCACCAACTGCCCCCCGGCCATCATCAACAGGTAGACGAGCAGGAGCGCTGGCAGCAACACCACGAATAGATGCGGTTCAGCGTGCCAGCCGACCAAAGCAGCAAGAAAGAAGGGCAAAGTCAGATAACTGGGGCCATCGAAAAGGGCGCCGATCAGTGCGCTGGCAACTAGGTCGCGCGTACGCAGTGGATAGACCAGCAGGCGCGAAAGGTCAAGCCCTTCATTGGTGCGAAAGGCAAAAAGCGGCAGCACGATCCACACCAGCCACAGCCCGCTCAACACAATGCCGAGAATCTGCACGGGCCATGGCTGAGGTGCAGCAAGATAGGCAAATCCTGAACCAGCCGCCAGCAGCAGAACAATCGGCCCAAAAATCACCAGGAAGAGAAAGAAGCCAGCCAGCTTTCCCGGTTCGCGCTCAAATTGGCGGCGCGTGAGGAGCAACCGTAGCTCGAGCAGCGCACGCTGCTGTGCGCCATCCAGCCCCAAAGCGGCAAAAAAACGGTCGGCTATTCCAGCCATGACAGGCTTCGCTCACCGCCTCCCAATTGTTCATGTGTGGCGCCCACCGTGCGTAGAAAAATATCTTCAAGCGTGCCATTCTCACCGGCCTGCGCCATCGTGCGCAGATCAGCCATGGCCCCCTCTGCCACCAGTCGCCCCTGCGCGATCACACCGATGCGCGTACAGAGCCGCTCCACCACCTCGAGAATATGCGAAGAAAAAAAGATGGTCGTGCCACGCTCGCGCAGCCGCTGCAAGACATTGCGAATGGCGCGGCCAGAAATGGCGTCGATGCCCTCGAATGGCTCGTCGAGAAAGAGGACGCGCGGGGTGTGAATGATGGCGGCAGCGAGCGCCGTCTTCTTGCGCATCCCCTGCGAGTAGTCGACGATAAGTTTATCGGCGTCGGCGTCAAGCGCCATCACAGCCAGCAGTTCATCGGCGCGCTGCGCTGCATCCTGGCGCGAAAGGCCATACATCGCACCTACGAAACGCACAAACTCGCGCGCGGTCAACCGTTCGTAAAGGGAGAGGCCTTCTGGCAACACGCCGATCAACTGCTTGGCGCGCAACGGCTCCTGCCAGATGTCGATGCCAGCGATGCGCGCCTGCCCTGAAGTTGGTCTCAGCAAGCCAACGAGCATTTTGATCGTGGTCGATTTTCCGGCGCCGTTGGGGCCGAGAAAGCCATAAAATTCGCCTTCGTCCACACGGAGATCAAGATGATCGACGGCTAGTTTTGCGCCAAACGCACGCGTAAGTTGAATCGCTTCGACAGCAGGCATGGCATCTATTGTATCATGGCAAGAGTCGCTTCAACGCATCGTCGCCATGTTCCAGGAAGTTTTGAACCTCTTGGAACATGGCGACGATGCAAACCGCCTATCTCTACGAAACTTTGCGTCTCTCTGCGTCAAACGCTATTTTCATATCAGGCAGCATCCTGTGACGTCAAACCAATACGAGGTTGCAGCGCTTCACGAAAGGTGACAAGCCGTCGCTTCTCCTCATCCCACAGCGCCAGCGACGTGGTCTTGAAACTCGTCCACAAAGTGAGCTGCACAACGCGCTGCATAAGTGGGTTCTCCTCGTGGCAACGCTCCAAGTTGTAGTTCGGGATGCGCGGGCTGAGATGGTGGATATGGTGGAAACCGATGTTGCCGGTGAACCATTGCAAGACTTTTGGCAGCCTGTAGTAGGAGCTGCCGTGCATCGCCGCCAACGTGTAATCCCATTCTGGCGTATGCTCCCAGTACGTGCGTTCAAACTGATGTTGCACGTAGAAAAGCCATGTGCCGACCGCCGCAGCGATTACAACCGTGGGGAGAAAGATCGCTAGGACAGGGACAACGCCGATCCAAGCGATGAAGATCGCAAACAGACCCGCCAACGCCAGGTTTGTATAGAGCACCGATTCGCGTTCGCCGCTGCGCCACTCTCTTTCGCCGCCGACCGAAAAACGCGTCAGAATCAGAAAATTGACGGCTGGCGCAACGCCAAACAGAAAGAGAGGGTTGCGGAAGACCCGATAGACGGCGCGCTTCCACCATGGCGCCGCCAGGTACTCGTCAACCGTCAGCGTCCACACGTCGCCAATCCCGCGTTCCTCCAGCTCAGCGTGGTGTGCGTGGTGGATGGCGTGACTTTTACGCCAAAAGCGGTAGGGTGTGAGCGTAAACAGGCTGCACACGATACCCGTCGAATCGTTGGCTTTGCGCGATTTGAAGAACGAGCCATGTCCGCAATCATGCTGGATAATGAAGATGCGCACGGCAAAACCTGCCGCAGGGATCGCCAACAACAGCGTCAACCAATAGCCGACATTGAGGCTGAAATACATCAGCACCCAGGTGAGAAACAGCCCGCCAAAAGAGTTGATAATTTGCCAGATGCTCTTACGCGCATCGGGTTGTTGATACTTTGCGACGATCTGGCGCCAACCTTCATAAGCGGCCGAATCCTGCACAGACTGGTTAACCTCTTTCATTTGCTACGATTTCCTTTCATTTTTTATGTAGAACTTATCGCGGCGACCAAAACGCCACAGTTCCGTCGCTGATTAATCGCGGCTCGCTTCCAGCCTCGACATCTTGCACCCAAATCCCGCTCCGCCCATCTGCCAACGTTCCTGCAAAAACAAACGCATCACTCTCTGGCGACCAGATACGGTGACTCTGCGCGTACTGGTCAAAGAATGGCAGATAGTTCTCCAAATAGACGCTCGAAGGAAAGAACCCAGTGTAGGGCGTCGAACGGCGTCCATCCCATACTTCCCAGCGCAGACCCACACGCCCGCGAATAAACTCCGCCGTCATATATGCCAGTCGATCGCCAGCGGGACTCCAGTGAAAGGCTAACACAGGATTGCTCGTCACCTCGCGTGTGCGCAGCGTGTCAACGTCAACAACATATAGCGGCCCAAATGTGTTTGAGCGCGTTGCCTGGTCGGTGATCACATATGCCAGCCGTTCCCCGTTCGGACTGAGCAAAAACGTAATCCGCCCTGGATAGTCGGTCAGCTCAACCTGTTCCTGCCCGGCGGTGTCCGCCACAATCAGCCGCTGACGGGCGTCGGCGATAGCATAGATAAGATGCTCGCCGTCCGCCGCCCACTGTGGCGCCGGAAACTGCCCGCCGGAAATGCGCAGAGACTGTGCTTCGCCGCTGAGATTTAGCAATTCGACGCGTTCAGCGCTGATATGCGTCAACAGCTGCTTGCCATCGGGTGACCACGAGAAATAAAGGGGCTGTCCCTCCGTCAGCGTGCGCACCGTCAGCTCACCTTCCTCGAACTCGACAATGCGCAGCGCTATTGATGTCTGTCCTGGCGTCATCCAGTTGCTCAGATAGGCAAGCCGATCGCCCACCGGGCTCCAGTAAAAGTAAAACGGTGCAAAGGGCGCCTCCAGTGCAGCGCGTCCGCTGCCGTCGAAACGGCTGATCTCCACCATGCTGCGGCGGCCATCGAGCCGCGTCCACGCTATCCGCTCGCCGTTGGGCGACCAGGTTGGCTGCAGATAGCGCCGTTGCGACGAAGCATCCGTGGTGAGCGCAAACCGCCTGCCGCTCTCGGCATCGACCAGAAACAGGTTGCCATCCACGCCAATAACGAGTAACTGATTCTCCGGGCTAGCAGGAGGTGAACTTGCCTCCTGCGCCAGCCGCGCCTGTGCAACCATGCGCTGCACCTGACTACGCGCCGCTTCTGCCGAACATCCTGACGTCGTCAGCAACACTATCGATAATGAGAATAAGAGAGCCAATCTTTTCCACATCGGCTTGATTGCCCCCATGACTATGCGAGATTTTTTTTGATCTCGCCACTTGTTCAAGCCACAACACGCGCTCCGCCGGAACTCCGTCATCCTGCTGTGAACATTTCTGTGCTGCTATCATACAGACAAACAGCGACGCTCACCGCAAAACAGCTTACAAACCTTGTGCAAGACTGAGGAGAACCGTGATTTCGCTGCGGTTGTGGAAAAGCTGGCGCGCGCCGGCGATGCGGTACGTCCGGCGCAAAATCACAAACGCCTGATCGAGCACCGGCTGGCGATCGTGTTCGGGCAGTTTGAGCGTCATCAACGCCCAGCCATGCGGATAGAGAAAACGCGCAAACGCCGCCATTAACCGCGCCGAATCGCGCGCATCCATGCGCATGTCGTTGACGATCACGTCGAACCTGTCGGGACCATCTTGCAGATATTGCTCCGCCGTGATGCGCAGATGACGAATGCCACGGTCTCCGACCAGCCGCGCATCCAGTTCGCCCGGATCGACGGCGGTGACGTATTGACCGCGCTGGCGCAACACCCGCGTCCAACCGCCCGGCGCTGCGCCGAGATCGAGCGCCATGCCGCGCGGCGGCAGTTCGACGCCAAAGACCTCGAATGCCTCCAACAATTTGAACTCGGCGCGGCTGACCTGACCTTCTTCACGCGCAAAGCGGCGCATCCCACCCGCCCAGCTCGACAGATTGTCGGCAGCCAACGACAGCCCCGCGAACGCCGCCAGTCGCCGGCCTCGCCCCACGTGCGCGCCGCCGATCATCAGGCTCGCATCCGGCCGCCATGTGTGCAGGCTGACGCACGCCACCGAGACGATTTGCTGCGGAGCGCGCACATCCAGCGTAGGCCCGTTGTTGGCGGCCAACGCCGCAGCAAGCGTGGTGTTGAGATCATAAGGTTTGTACGGAACCTCAACTAGAATGCGCGTCTGCACCGAAAAGCGCAAGGCGACGTCGAGCGCCGGCAGCGCATCGGGCAACGTGCGCGCCAGAAATGCCGGGTCGCCTGCGTGACCACCTAGCGGCGCAATCGCCTGCACAGGGACAACATGACGTACAAAGATCGGCGGTGTAATGCGCCATTGTGCAGCAAGTTCTGCAAACGGGATGCCAGCGTCGTAGAGCAACACGCCTGCGCTTAGTTCCTCAAGCAGCGCGGCGGCGGGCGCCACCGCCGACAGTTCGGCCTGCGCCAGGTCGACCGAACCATCGTCGCAGGTGACAATGACGAGCGAATTGAGCTTCATGCGCTGTTCGCCTGCACAACGGTGCGACGAATTTCTGCAGCCAGCGCCAGCGCGCGCTCTGCAGCGTCCCCGACATGCTCAGTCGCATCGAGCAAAGCCGGCAATGTCTCTACCGGGACAAAGCGCGTGATGCGCGCATCGTTCGCCAGCAGGTCAGCAAGTGGATTGGGCTTGCCTTCTTGCAGCGCCGCCCACGCCGCCAGACTCTGCTCACGGATCACCTCGTGCAGCTCCTGACGGTCGCCGCCCGCCTGCACGCCTGCCATCAGCACGCGCTCGGTGGCAGCAAAGACGCCGTAATCGCGCAGATTGCGTTGGATCGCTCCGCGCCAGAAGCACATCCCCTCGATCAGACGCAATGTTCGGCTCATCACTTCGTCGGTGAGCAAAAACGCCTCGGGCAGCAGCAGCCGACGATTGGCGGAGTCGTCGAGCGTGCGTTCGAGCAGACTCAGCGCGGCGTTGTCCCACGCCACGCGCGGCAACGCCGCCACCAGCCGCGTCAGGCTGTCGATATTCTCGGCTACAATTGGGTTGCGCTTGAAGGGCATGGCGCTCGATCCGACCTGTTTGGCGCCAAACGGCTCGCTCCATTCACCAAAGGGTGGACTTTGCAGGATGCGCAGATCGAAAGCGAATTTGTGCAGCGATGCACATAGCCCTGCCAGCGCGTTGAGCACCAACCAATCTTGTTTACGCGTATAGGTCTGCGTCGCAACGGAAAATGCTTCCAGCCCCAGCTTTGCCATCACGCGTTCCTCAAGCTGGCGCGCAGTCCAGCCTGTGCTTTCAAGCAGTTGGGTATAGCTTGCGCTGACGCCGACGGCGCCTTTCAGCCCTTTGCCGCGCACGTGAGCGCGCACGCGACGCAATTCAGCGAGGTCGAGCAGCAAATCCTGACCATATTGGGCAAGTCGGTAGCCGATTGTCGTCGGTTCGGCGGGTTGGATATGGGTGAAGGCAATCGTGGCTGTGTATGCTTCCGCATCAATTCGGTCCGCCAATGCACACAACGCCTGCTCCAGTGTAGCAATGATCAGGTTAAGCGCGCCACGTAGCCGCAGCGCATCGACGTTGTCGAGCACATCCATCGACGTTGCGCCAAGATGGATGATGGCGCCGCCGACCGGACATTGTGCGGCGTAGGTTTTGATCTCCGCCATCAGGTCGTGGCGGATTTCACGTTCGATGGCTTCGGCGGCGGCAATGTCGATGTCGTCCTGGTGGGCGCGCAGGTCGTCAACCTGTGCAGCGCTGACCAACCCCGCTTCCTGTTGCGCTTCCGCCAGCGCCACCCAAAAGCGGCGCAGCAGCCGGCGCTTATTCGCCTCGCTCCACAGTCGCCGCATCTCCGCGCCGCCATAGCGCCAGGTGAGAGGGGACAGATAGGTTTCATGATCGAACATACGATTGCCTCGCGTACGGGAAGATTTGGGAGGTTGGGGATTGGAGATTTGCGTTGCGTCTGGTGCTCACCAATCTCTAATCTCCACTCTCTAATCTCCACTCTCCTACCAAAACCCATCATCCTGGTTATAGCCAAACTCTTCACAGATAGCGGAGACGACTTCGACGACCCGATCGTGGAGGACGCCATTGGTCGCAATCAGGCCGTTGTGGGCGCGCACGTCGCGGCGATTGTAGCGGATCGGGTTGCCCCAACAGTCGGTGATGCGCCCGCCAGCAGCTTCGAGCACAGCCTGCGGTGCGCACAAATCCCATTCCTTGCAGCCTGGGCTTGGATGAATGTAGAGATCGGCGAGCTGACGCGTGATCAGCCCGACCTTCAGCCCAACGCTGCCCGAAACCCGCTCACGCGTGATATTGAGCTGCGCGCGGATGCGGTCGACGATCTGCTGGCGATGGCTGCGGCTGCTGACCAGGATCATATCGCGGATCACTCCACAATCGCTGACGGTCAGATCGATGCGCTCGCCGTCCTCGTACATAAAAGCGCCCTGACCGATTGCCCCCGCATACAGCAAGCCGGTGGCGGGCTGTTGAATCACACCGAGGACGGGCTTGCCCTCCACCGCCAGCCCAATCATGATCGAAAACTCACCGTTGCGCGCAATAAATTCCTTGGTGCCGTCGAGCGGATCAACGATCCAGACGCGTGGTTTTTGGAGCCGCACAAAGTCATCTTTCGACTCTTCGGAAAGGATGCCGTCCTCCGGGAAGGCTGCATTCAGCCGCGTCACGATGTGCTGGTTGGCGCTGCGGTCGGCTTCGGTCACCGGTTCATCGCCAGATTTATAGCGAACCTCTGACGAGCCAATATAGAAGGTGTTGACAATCGTCGCCGCCTCCCGCGCCAGCCTCGATGCAAATTCCAGTTCTTTGGTCAGATCAAGTGTTTCGATTTGCTGTCTCACGTTGAAACCCATCGTCATCTCAATTTCCAGGCGTAATTTCGGTGCGATACTGTACTCAAAACCGGGTGGTTGTGCAAAGTTGGCGGGCGTTCAACGCACATCAACGACGCAACGCACACCAAGCCACGGCGTCGCAGTTCGCAGCGCCACAGCGACGGCGGTGGTCGTGCGCAGCGCATCGGCGTCGTCGATAAACGAGCCGCCCTTGACCAGCATCTTCGGCTGCTCCTCCTGCACCACGGTTGCCGTCCATTCAGCCACGTTGCCAGCCATATCACTCACGCCGAGAGAACTGTCGCCGGCAGGACGGAACGAGCCGACCTGCATCGTGTCGCCGACGCCGGTGGCTGCGTTGTTGGCGAATTGCACGGCGAACTCATCGCCCCACGGAAAACGGAACATACGTCCACTCGCCGGGGCAAACGCCGCCGCTGCCTCCCACTCCGCCGCCGTTGGCAGCCGCTTGCCCATAAAGCGACAAAAACGGTCGGCGCTGTCATAATCGATATTGATCATCGGAAAGTCGGCGAACGCGCGATCGAGCAGATAGTTTGGGCGGGTGGCGCTGGCTGGCGATGCCGGCCACGGGCATGCGCCGCGCTCATAACAGGCGCGGTAGTGCGCAACCGTCGCCTCGAAGCGGTCGATGCGAAACGCCGCCAGATCGACCAACGTCGGCTCACCTTCGGGCCACGTAGAGATCAGATACTGGCCGGCCGGGACATCGACCATGTCCGTAGGCGACTGCGAGCGCTGCCACCAGAGCACCAAGAGCGCAGCAATCGTCAGCAACGCCACGACCAGTGCAGCGCGCAGCCACGTAGCCTCACGTCGCCCAATCCCTTCGCCTTCGATCCAGGGTGCAGGCGCCATCGCAGCCTGTGACAAGGCGACTGACGCCAGCGGCATGTTCGTCAGCACAGCCAGCGCCGGCGCCGCCAGATTGCGCCGCATCGGGTCAGTGTCCATTGTGCGGCGCAGCAATTCAGTCAAAACAGGCGCCCATTCGGCGCTGTGTTCGTCACCCTGTTGGAGTTTGCGTAATTCCTCGGCGCTCAACGGCTGTGTCGGCGACAGAATCGCCTCTTCGAGCACCACCGCAGTGCGCTCCGGATCAGTCTGGTGACGCAACGCCGTCAACACACCGCGACGCCGCGCCAATGCTGTGCGCAGCAACAGCGTGCGCTGGCTCTCGTCGAGATCGTGTCCGGCTTGCAGCACAAGCAATCCATCGCGCAGCAAGTCATTGGAGGGAAGCACGTTGCGGCGCCACCATTCGTCGAGCGCACGGTTCAAGGCACGCTGCACAGCAACGGTGCGCACATCGGCTTTCATAGTCGGGCTGGCAGACGGCGCGCCGTTGCGCGGTCGCTGAAATGCAGCCACATCATCGCCATAATCCCAGGCAACGGCGTCTTCGCCCGACTTACCCAGTGAAGCGCCAGCGTCTTTGCGAAAAACCATGCGTCCCATTGTATCCAGCGCAGGCAAAAGTGCAAGCGGTGCAGAAGCGAAGCGATCTCTATGACTGTGTTCTTGCGGCAAAATTCTTGCGGCAAATTGGCGTCGCCACGCGCTTCAGACTAGAATAGCACGCAGAAACGTCGGTTTCCATCCACAGGGAGTCAAAAACGATGGCTCAAAAAGAAATCGGTTATGTCGAACTGGAATGGAGCTGCCCAGTCTGTAAGACGCGCAATCCCGGCGCACAGACAACATGCAGCGGCTGTGGCAATGCGCAGCCCGTCGACGTGACCTTCGAGGCGCCTGCAGCTGCGCCAATTATCGAGGAACAGGCGAAGATTGAGCGCGCCAAAGCCGGGCCGGATATTCACTGCGGTTTCTGCGGCGCGCGCAATCCATCCACTGCCAAGACGTGCCGTCAATGTGGCGCCGACCTGACTGAGGGCAAGGCGCGTCAGGCGGGCGGCGTCGTCGGCGCCTATGTTGCAGCGACCGATGCAAAAGCTACGTGCACGGCATGTGGCATGGAGAACCCGGCGACAGCGCGTCAATGTGCGAACTGTGGCGCGCCGCTGCAAAGGGAGCCGGTTGCGCCAACCGCCGTCCCGCTTCCGGCCACGGCTGGCGGCATGGGACGCGGCGCCCTCATCTTCATTGCGATTGCTGTGCTTGTTGTGGTCGGGCTGATTTGGCTGGTCGTCTCGATGTTTCAGACGAGCGACGCCATCGCCACCGCAGTCGATGCGCGCTGGGAGCGTTCAATAGCTATCATGGGGCAGGTTCCCGTCAACCGCAGCGCCTGGCAGGATCAGGTGCCCAACGGCGCCGCCAACGTGAGCTGCTCGCCCAGGGTGCGCTCCACCAGCGACGAGCCGCAGCCTGGGGCGCAAGAGGTGTGCGGCACCCCTTACACCATCGACACCGGCACCGGCATGGGACGGGTGGTGCAGGACTGCGTCTACCAGATTTATGACGACTACTGTTCCTACACAACGCTGCAATGGGGCATCGTCGACACTGTCGTGCAGCGCGGATCGGGCGTGTCAGCGATGTGGCCCGGCGTCAACCTGCGCACGGGACAGGAACTTGGTCAACGCAGTGAACGCTATGAATGCATTGTCACCGCCAATGACCGCGTGTTCAACTTTCCGTTGCGTAACGAAGCTGAACTGACGCAGTGTCAACCAGGCAGCCGTTGGCGCATCAGCGTCAACTCGTTGGGCGGCGTGCTGGAGGCCGAATTGGCGCAGTGACGATGATGTTCAATGGCGCACGGCGATGAACCGTTTTACGGTTTCTCGTGATTGTTGTAGAATCCCTGCGCTTTGCGCTTCATGATGTGACGCGAGAAAGACAGCTCTTTTCAGGAGGGAGTGTGAACAAGAAGGCGGTTGTTTTCCATCGCTACAGCCTGGTGGAGGAGATACTCAATGCATCGACGCATGGCGTCGGCGCAGTATTGGGCGCAATTGGTCTGGTGTTGTTGACTCTCAAGACGCTGCAGACCGACAACACCGTCATCGTGGTCAGCACGGTCATCTATGGCGTCAGCATCGTACTCCTGTTTGCGGCCTCAACTTTCTATCACGCCATCCCGCACAATCGCGCCAAATATGTGCTGCGCATCGTCGATCACTGCGCCATCTACCTGCTGATCGCCGGCACCTACACTCCTTACACACTGCTCGTAATCGGCGATAAATTGGGCGCTGTGATCATGGCGGTGGTCTGGTCGTTGGCGGTGGCAGGCATCATTTTCAAGATTTTCTTTGTTGGCCGCTTCCAGATGATTTCATTGTTCACCTATCTAGGAATGGGCTGGCTGGGGTTGCTCGCTGCATTCGAGATCGCCAACAACCTGCCGCCGACAGGGATTGCACTGTTGGTTGGCGGCGGAATCGCCTATTCGGTCGGCACAATCTTTTTCAAGATCAAAAGAATTCCTTTCAACCATGCCATCTGGCATCTCTTCGTGCTGGCCGGCTGCATTCTTCACTTCCTCTCTGTCTACTACTTCGTCATTCCACTGGGATGAGTAGATAGGATGGTGGGAAGATGGGGAGATGGAGCAGTGGGGTGACAAGGACAGCTCTCTACCCCACCGCCCCACTACCTCAGCACCTTTCCCCCTCATCTTGTAACCATCCCACCTTCCGTGCATCTAACGACACAGGAGGCTATGGAATATGAACTTTACTTTCAACTTAAATGGCGTCGAACCAGGTGGAAATGGCGTCGAGCCCGGCGGACATGATTTCGATGTTGTGATCATCGGCGGCGGGCCAGCCGGTGCAACAGCGGCGATGTATACGGCGCGCGCCGAACTCAATACCGCCGTGATCGACAAGGGGTTGACCGCCGGCGCGCTCGGCGTCACTGCCAAGATCGCAAATTATCCAGGCATTGTCGGCGAGATCAGTGGCGCCGAGCTGTTGCAGCGCATGCGGAAACAGGCTGAATCGTTTGGCGCGCACTTCGTGCAGGACAAGGTGCAGGCAGTCGATTTGACCGGTGAGCCGAAGTTGGTTTTTGGCAACAACGGAACCTACAGTGCACGCGCCGTGATCATTGCCACCGGTTCAATGGGACGCGGGCAGCGCGTCAAAGGAGAAGATGAACTGTTGGGACGCGGCGTTTCCTATTGCGCCACTTGCGACGCAGCGTTTTTCCAGGGGCAGACGGTCGCCGTCGCCGGCAATAGCGACGAGGCGATTGAGGAAGCGCTATTCGTGACGCGCTTTGCTGACCGCGTGCATCTGCTTTCGCCGACGCCCGAACTGAAAGCGCCCGAACAGATGATTGCCGAAATCACCAATCATCCCAAAGTGACGGTGCATCTCGGCGCATCGGTGCGCGAAGTGCTTGGCGTCAACCATGTCGAGGGGCTGCGCGTGGCGCTACGCGGCCAGGGTGAAGTAGTGTTGCCGGTGAGCGGCGCGTTTTTCTATGTGCAGGGCGCGCGACCGATCACCGATTTTGTTCAGGGGCAACTCGAAGTCAGTGAGAGCGGCTGTCTGATTGTTGATTCAGAATATCGTACGGCGCTGCCCGGCGTCTATGCAGTCGGCGATGTGCTTTGCAATCATGTCAAGCAGGCGGTGGTGGCGGCGGCGGAAGGCGCCATTGCAGCGATGGCGGTCGATAAAGAGCTGCACGGCCGCAAACAAATGGCGGTCGACTGGTCAAAGTAAGCTTGAAAAATCACAAAAAAACAGGGAAAGGATGATTCACAAATGAAGGCAAAAGTGACCTGGCAGGGTGGCATGCAATTTGAAGGAACTGCAGACAGCGGACACACGCTCGTGCTCGATGCTGCGCCGGAGGTTGGCGGCGCCAACAACGGCTTCCGCCCAATGGAATTGATGGCGCTCAGTCTGGCTGGATGCACGGCGATGGATGTGATCTCGATCCTGCGCAAGAAACGCCAGGAAGTCAGCGGCTTCGAGGTCAAGGTCGATGCGTCGCGCGCCGGCGAACATCCCCATGTGTTTACGGCGATGACGGTTACCTACGTGTTGCGCGGCAAAAACATCGACCCGGCGGCAGTGGAGCGCGCCATCCAGTTATCCGAAGAGAAATATTGCCCGGCGCAGGCAATGCTGCGTCAGGCGGCGCCGATTACCTTGAAATATGAAATTGTCGAAGAGGCCTGAGCAGGCGCCGTTTGCCCGATGAATGTGCGAGCCTGGTGGGGCCGCCTACTTCTTGAAGCAACGTAGGTCACCGCCTCCGGTGTGCTAGCGTCCCATCACGCCGGAGGCGGTGACCTACACGGACACCCTTCATCTTGAGTTACACCCAATCTATGTCAGATTGTTGTCACCAGCACACCAACCACCACCAGCACAATGCCCAGGCTGGTCTTCCACGTCAGCGGCTCGCTCAAAAACAAGGCGGAGAGCAACAGCACGAGCACAAGGCTGGATTTATCGATAGCGGCAACGACGGCCGTCGGGCCGCTTTGCAATGCACGAAAATAAAAGAGCCACGATAACCCAGTGGCGACGCCGGAGAGCACCAAAAAGACAAGAGTTGTGCGACTGATTGTTCCCAGCGTGCGGATTTCGCCGGTGGCAGCCACCCACCCCCATGCGATCGCCAAAATTACGACAGTGCGTACAGCAGTCGCCAGGTTGGAACTGACGCCTTGCACGCCGAGCTTGGCGAGAATGGTGGTTAGCGCAGCAAAGAACGCTGAAAGAAATGCAAACAGAATCCAGAGACTGCGACCCTCAAGCATAAAGTGTTTTCTCCTTATGGACAGCGGACAGCGGCCCTCAATCGACTACGCCTTTCATGCACTGCTCAAATCATCAATCGTCCTCCAGAAGACCGCGCAGCACGCTGGCGCGCCCTAAAAGCCCGACGAGCCTGCCCTCAGCATCCACCACCGGCAACCGTTTGACGGCATGTGTTGTCATCAGTTGCAGCGCTTCAGAAAGCGGTGTATCTGGCTGCACTGTGATAACCGGCGTGGTCATCAGATCGGCGGCGCGTTCACCGGCGTCAGGCAGCACTTGCGTCACCGTTTCTTCGCCCACGAGCACATTGCGCAGCCGGACAAGCAGGCCCGGATGATATTTCTGCTGGCTGCGACGCAACAGATCGCCGTCGCTGATGATGCCCAGCACATGGCGGTTTTCGTCAATGACAACGACTCGGCGTCGGCGGCTGCTCTCCAGCGCACGGACGATTTCCTCTAGTTGCGCTGTCGGGGCGACAGTGGGCACATCGGTGTGCATCAATTCACCAATGCTGTGACCGGTGTGTGGGGCGTCGTCAACATCTTCTGACCCGCTCCGATGCAGTTCGATTGTACGGAACACATCGATCCGACTGACCATGCCGATCAGCCCTCCCTTGTCATTGACGACCGGCAACCGCTTGAGATTGTGCTTGACCATGCGCGCCACAGCCGCGCGCACTGTTTCGTCGCCGCGCACAGAAATAACGGGTTTGGTCATAATATCCTGAGCAGTCAGTGTTGACTGACGCAACGCCGCCAACAACGCATGCACCTGAGAGATAGGCAGTTCCGACTGCAAAGGGAGCCGCGTCATTAACCCTGCACGATGCAACAGATCGCCGTCGGTGATAATGCCGACAAGCCGCCCATTCTGGTCAAGGATAGGCAGGCTGCGCACGCCACGTTCTAGGAGCAGCGTCACCACCTCCGCCACCGGCGTCGTTGTCGTGGCAGTCACGATTTCCTCGCGCATAATGTGCGACGCCGGCTGTCCAAGCGGGTCCTGGCTGCGCCCCATAGAATAGTGCACAACTGTCACTGTCTCACGCAGGATCAGGCCGTCGTTCACCATGCGTTGCAATTGGGGAAGAAGGCGATCCACGCGTTGCGGTAGATCGATCCATTCAATTCGAATCGGCAGATCACTGGAGAGCACCTCAATATTTGCGGTGCGAATGCGACTATGCGCGCCGAAGCCGCTCAGGGCGCGCGTAACTGTTGCACCGGAGGCGCCTTCGCTGCGTAGAAAATTGAGAATTGCCATGTAGAGACTTCCACCTTGATAACGATCGCTCTCACCGATATAAATTGTGATGCGAGTCGCTTCACCGTAAAGTTGCATGGACACCTCCCTCGGTTTGGATATACTATGAAACGGAGTTGTGCACAGGAGCCGGAGATTGCACAATTTGCTGTCTATGACAGCAGCCTTGCCACTGCCAATCCGACAACGACAGCTAACAAGCCCAACAGATTACTCCCAACGATATTTAGCAGCGCCAGAATCAAGTCGCCACTACGCAACAAGGCGGTGCTTTCATACCCAAAGGTCGAGAATGTGGTGAAGCCGCCAAGAAAGCCTACAGCAAAGAGCAGCCGCAATTCAGGTGTGATCGTGATGCGGTTTTCGCCTAGTCCATAGAACAATCCGATAATGAAACAGCCCGTTACGTTGACAAAAAACGTACCGTAGGGGAATCCTACCCCCAACCGTTCTGCAGCCCATTGACTGATCAAAAAGCGGGCATTGGCGCCTACAATTGCGCCGATAGAAATATAAAGAAATTGCGCCATGGCTCCTCTCGGTCACTCGCATCACATTCGCAACGACCTTATATCCGCCGAAGTGCGATTTTTGTAAGAAAAGATAGCACGAATTCGTCAAAAAATCCGATCATGATTATTCGCTCTTGCCTGTTCGGCCGATTTGATGGATCAACTCATGCACATCATCCTGCATCTCACGTTCCAGAAACACGATCTGCGTTTCACTAACGTCGCCAATACCCACCTGAATCTTTAGCTGAATCCCTTTTGTCGTTTTTTCTGTGTTCAAAGCGATAACCCGGCTGAGCGGGTAATAGCGCACAATTACGCCATGCGTTGCCGGGTTGCCGGAGACCTTTTCACCCGATGTGAGCATCAAATGATAATTGCTCAATAATACGACCGTTGTCGGCGACAATCGGCGGCGGAACAGTAAAAACCTGCGTTCCCAAATTGCCGGCTGGTAAATCACCGCTTTCACGCATTCATCTTTAAGTAGCTGGCGATAGGGGATAAGGCTTCTATACATGAATGGCAACGAATCCAGCCGTTCCAAATGGCGTTCGCTTGGCGCTGCCGGAGCTTCGCTCTGCCGGATCGAATCTCGGCAGAGCGCGCGCAGAATTTCCCAAAAGTAAGCGTCGCTCACTGTATTGAAGCAGATTTGGATCGTCTCGACGCGCCCATGACCCACCCAACTGCAACTCAACCATCCAACCAGCAGCAGCACTCCTAACTCGATAGTGAGCAGCCTGGCTGTCGGAATTGAGTGCAGTATCGGCGTATCGCCTGGCTTTGCAATCTCTGCAACTAATAATCGTTCTGAAGTGAGCACCAGAACCCATGAAGGCGTCAATTGCCATGGCAAAAGCCCGGCTAACCAACGGCGCCATCCGGTGTGTCTCCCCAAGCGCTGCTGCCGCGGCGCGATGACAATTTTACGGATCGGTTCATCCTTGATCTGTGCACGCAACAATGCTGCGATTGTCGGCTCAAGGTCATCGAGCGACGCAACTGTATAAGCGAATCGTTCGGTTGATTGAAAACTTGCCGCCATGAGTTTCGCACCGTAAAAGAACTATAAAAAATCACCATAAAAAAAGCCTCTGTATAACGCCTCAAAGGCGCTGTACAGAGACTATCAGCTCGGTTGGCCGAGCGATTGGCGAGCCTCATCACCGGTCGAATACAATTACATGACCATTGTTATTGACAAATTATAAGCTTATAGGCTCTGTTTTTCCAAAACGCCAGCCTCCGGTTCTAACGTGATCAACGCCTTGCTATCATCGTAGGCGAGCACCTCAGCGTAGCGCCCCCAGTCCACAATGGCGTCTAACTGGCGTTCCGCTTCGTCAGGTGGAAACTCCAGTTCGAGCGCAGTGCGCACAACATCCCACTCCAGGCTGCGGCCTTCGGTGGCGCGCAACATCGTCATCAACCACTTGAAGATCGGTAGTCGCCGGATACGTACGGCGAAGATGTTCTTGCGCGCTAGGATGCTGGCGTCGGCGAAGGTGTCGCCCAACGGCGTCAGCGCCACATCGCCTTGCGCCACATGCACAAAGCCAAGCAACTCTGCAGCTTCGAGCAAACGCAGCACTTCGTCCGAGTCAATGCCCAACCGTTCCGGCAACAAGTAAATGTCGGCGTGACTGCGCTCAAGCCCGGAGAGATACTCCAGCAGACCGGTCAGATCGCCGATCGAAACCTGCGGCAACATGCGGGTGGTTCCTGGTTCGCCGGGCGCAGTGCCAAGCTCAAGATGCTCTGCTTGTGTTTGGCCAGCAAGAATCCCATACACCCGATCGACAAGCGCAGTAAAAGCAGATGTATTGCGCTGGCGTGGATACGGCAGGTCAACGGGCAGATCGGCGACGATGCGCCCAGGCCCTTTGTCCATCACGACAATGCGTCCCGCCAGCATGATCGCTTCTTCAATGTTGTGCGTAATCATCAGGATCGCTTTGGTGGGAATCTTGCCTTCGATCCAGAGTTCGATCAGGTCGTTGCGCAACGATTCGGCGCTGAGCACGTCGAGCGCCGAGAATGGTTCGTCCAGACAGAGCAATTCCGGCTCGACAGCCATGGCGCGTGCAAAGCCTACTTTCTGACGCATTCCTCCCGATAGCTCGCGTGGATAGGCGCTCTCAAATCCATCCAATCCGACGCGGTCGAGCAATTCCATTGCACGCGGTATGCGCACTGATGCAGGCAAGCCGCGCGCCTTGAGTGCGATTTCAACATTCTCCAAGACCGAAAACCACGGGAAGAGGGCAAAGGTCTGGAAAACAATGGTGGCGTGCGGATTGACCCCTTGCAGCGGCTGGTTGCGGTAGAGGACGCGTCCTTCGCTGGGTTTTTGCAGTCCGGTGATAATGCGCAGCAGCGTGCTCTTGCCGCAACCCGAGGGACCCAACAACGCGACGAATTCACCCTCTGTCATCGTGAAGTTCACATTCTCCACAGCGGTAAAGGTTCGCTGACCGCTACGATAGCGTTGCTCGACGTTGGACAAGTGCAAGAGGACATTTGTCTGGCTCATGCAGGTTACTCCATGCGAAAACGTTCTTCAGCAAGCACATACAGCCGATGCCACAGCAGACGGTTGATCGCTACAACCGCCAGAATCATTACCAGCGTGGCAGCCAACAACAGTGCGAACTCGCCGTCGGCGGTGGCGTGTGCAATGGTGGCGCCGATGCCGGTCACCGAGCGAATTTCACCGCCGAACTCGGTGTATTCGGCGACGATGCTGGCATTCCAGGCGCCGCCGCTGGCGGTGATGGCGCCGGTGATGATAAAAGGAAAAAGCGCTGGCAGCGTCAGAGTTCGCCAGCGCGTGGCTGGGCTCAGATGCAGCAGCGCAGCCGTATGTTTGAGGTCTTGCGGAATTGCCGATGCACCCGCAATGATGTTAAAAAGCAGATACCACTGCGTGCCCATCAACATCAACACGACAGCGGCAATGTTCAACCCATTGGGCAACACCAGAAAAAGCAACAGAAACGCCGGAAAGAGCGCCGTCGCCGGCACCGACGCAGCAATCTGCACGACAGGCTGCAACCAGCGCGCCAGCGTCGGATTCGAGCCAATCGCCACGCCCACCGGGATCGTCCACGCCAGTGCAATGAGCATGGCGACAGTGACGCGCAGAAATGTCGCTACGAGCGCAACACCCAGTTCCAGCCATTGCGCCAGAGATATGGTGAACAACGTCTGCACAGCCAGAAAAGCGCCATATCCAACCGCTGCCACCAGCACTACAATGACGCCGATCGACAGCGGCGTCCACTGTGATATTTCCACCTGCGGCATACCCAACGGTTGCAACCGCTTGTTCAGCCAATTGTCAAACCGTTCGTTGAGCGTCGCTAGACGGGCGCCGAACTGTTGCACCAATCGCGAATCTTGCAACAGGTCGTAAAACCACGACGTGGGCGGCGCCTGATCTTCGACCATCTCCAGCTTGAAGCGATCCGCCCAGGCAAGTAGTGGGCGCCACACCAGCTGATCGAGGGCGACGACGACCAGCACCAACACACCGATCCCCAGAAAGAGCGCCTGAATCTCGCCATCACTGGCCGCCTTCTGTAGATAAGAGCCAAGCCCCGGCAGACGAAAGTTACGCTCGCCCACCGAATAGCTTTCGGCAGCCATCAGAAAGAACCAACCGCCGGCCCAACTCATCATACTGTTCCAGATCAGGCTGATGGCGCCAAAAGGCAGCTCCAGCCACTTGAGACGCAGCCAGCGGTTGAAGCGAAACGTAGCGCTCGCCTCGCGCAGGTCTTTGCCAATCGTGGTGAGCGACTGATACCAGGCAAAGGTCATGTTCCACACCTGGCTGGTGAAGATCAAAACGATCGCCGCCAGTTCGGCGGCAATCCCCTCCGGCAAGATGGCGCTAAGTCCCAGCAGCACCACTGGCAAGAAAGAGAGGATCGGCACGCTCTGCAACACATCGAGCAGCGGCATCAAGACCGTTTCGGCGCGACGGTTATAGGCAGCGGCGTAGCCATAGACGATAGTGAAAAGAAATGAGAATAAGTAGGCAGCGGTCATGCGACCGACGGAAAGGGCGGCGTACCAGGGCAGCGCCGGCGGCGCAAGCTCAATATCCGGTCCTTGCACCGCCGGAGGCGCATCAAACGCCAGTTGTACACCCAAATAGAGAATGGCGGCGACAGCCAACACCACTGCCAGATCGCCGAATCCCGGTCGTCGTGTTGACGGCGGATAAGGACCAAACCGTTGACGCAAAACGAAAACCTCCTGCTATGCCGCGAGGCAGAGGCCACTCTCGCTGCGTTTCCCCATATCTGTTGTCGGTAACGCCGCCAATCTTATTGCGGTTGCCTTCGTCTCACTGAAAGCCGACGCCGTTTGTAACGAAAGCGTACATCATGCGACATCGTGCCACAACCAATGTTGTTTGACAAACGAGCCTTAACTCTGCCGCGCATCAGCATCGCCGCTCGACGTAGATGATGCCAGCCACAGCAACATCGGTAAGGCGTGAGCATAGATGGCATGACGGACGCCGCCTGCAGAGGGGCCTTTGTTCCGCCGGGAATGTGCGACCAAACGTCGTCACTACGAAACGCTGCACCTCTGGCTCAAACGAGTCCGCTACGTCGTAAGCATCAACGCCTGACGTGGTTTCAGAACGACCGCCGCATCAACCTGCCGTCCACTCACGATATCCACCATCGGCGCGGGCAACGTGACATGTCGCTCCTGCGCCGTATGGTTGAGCAGGAACCAGATCGCTCGCTCGCCCTGCCAGCGCGCACAGCATTCGACGCCAACCGGCGTCGCCATAGTTCCTTCCACGTTCGCCAGCTTGAGCAGCCAAGGCGCCAGCGTCGCATATAGCGATGCATCGCCAAAGGTTGCGGTATAGATGGCGTGACCGGCGCCGTAACGATTCGCCGTGATCGCTGGCGTGCCGGCGTAGTATTCCTGCGTGTAGCGCGCAACAACCTGAGCGTTTCCTATGCGCAGAACATCGCACCAGATGCGGGCATGCGGCGACGCGCCGTCGTAAACGCCCGGCTGCTCGAATGCCAGCGGCTGGCTGACGCCTTCGGGCAGCGAATCATACTCTTCGACCTCGACGCCGCATACCTTTGCCAGCAAGCCAGGCGGCGGTGTGTTGACGACAGTGTTGGTCTCATCCTTGACGCCGGTGCGTGGCGTCACCAGCACGACGCCGCCATCCTGGACGAACTGCTCGATTCGGCGGGCGGTCGCTTCGGTCAAAACATAGAGCGCGGGCACGACGAGCAGTCTGTAACGGCTGAAGTCGGCGTTGGCCGCCACCACATCGACGGCGACATTGTGGGTGTGGAACGCCTGATAGATGTCGTGTAGATGCGCCGTGTAGTGAAAATCTGGATTGTTGGCTTGAATCTGGAAGGCGAAGCGGCTGTCGTAGTCGAGTAGGATGGCGACCTCGGCGCGCACTTCGCTGCCGACAATCTGTGCGCCGACGCCAGCGATCTCGGCGCCCATCTGCTTGATCTCCTGGTAACGGCGTCCGGTGCGCCCATCGTGATCGAGCAGACCATGCCAGTATTGCTCGGCGCCAAAACGGGCGGTGCGCCAACGGAAGAAGATGATCGCATCGGCGCCGTGGGCAATCGACTGGTACGCCCAAAGCTGCAACTCGCCGGGGCGGGGCGCCACGCTCACGATCTGCCAGCCGCCCGAACCGGCTTGCTGCTCCATCACCCAGAAGTTCTTCTGCTTCAACCCGCGCATCACGGCGTGCGAGAGCGCGGCTTCGCTGGGGTTGACCTCCGGGCGGAAGGTCCACTGCATACGCCGGTAGTTATCCCAGCTCACAAAGTCGAGGTCGGCAGCCAGGTCGAAATAATCGAGCCGGTCGTAGCCTGCGCCCATCAGGTTGTGTGTAATGAAGTGCGCCGGGCATCTCCTGCGCAGAATCTCGACCTGTTCGTGCTGAAAAGTGACATACTGGTCCGACATGAAGCGATAGTAGTCGAGCGCCAGACCGGGATTGTGCGATCCGTCGCCAAAGGGTGCAGCCGTCGCCAGCGGCGCCGGGATCTGCGACCACTCGGTGTAGACATGGCTCCAGAAGATCGTCCCCCACGCCGCGTTGAGCGCATCAAGGTTGCCGTATTTATGCTGCAGCCAGCTCTGGAACGCCCTCCGGCAGTGCCGGCAGTAGCAACGGTCGCCGAACTCGTTGTCGGTCTGCCAGCCGATCACGGCAGGGTGGCCGGCGTAGTGCTCCGCCATCGCCTGCGTGACGATGCGGCTGCGCTCGCGATAACCGGCGTGCGTCGGACAGTAGTTGCGGCGATTGCCGTAGCTGACCGGCAGCCCCGACTCCATCACCCGGAACGCGTCGGGATGCATCGCCATCACCCACGGCGGCGGCGAAGCGGTGGGCGTGCCCAACACAACCTGGAGGCCGCGGGCGTGCAAAATGGCAATGGCGCGGTCAAGCCAGTCAAAGTCGAAGCACTCCGGCGCCGGCTCCAACCGGCTCCAGGCAAATTCCGCCAGGCGCACGGTGTTGAAGCCGGCCTCCTGCATCAGCCGTGCATCCGTCTCCCAACGTTCTTCGGGCCAATGTTCGGGGTAGTAGTCAACGCCAAAACGAAACATGAACATAACCTCCTACAATTATAAAAGGCGCGTATAGCCAATGATGTGCGGCTGTGCTCACACACCATTCGAATCAGCTGTATGCTGGAAATCAACCTTTGACGGCGCCGATGGTTAAGCCAGCCATGAAGCGTCGGGTCGCCATGAGGAATACAATCAGCATAGGCAGCGTCGCCAGCGCCGTGCCCAACATCAGCACGCCAGCATCGAAGCCGCGACGCGGGTCCTGGCGCAACAAAGAAAGCGCCACCGGCAGGGTGTACATCGTCTTTTCCTGCATCACCAGCAGCGGACCCAGAAAAGCATTCCAACTACCGATGAAGATCATGATGCCCAGGGCAGCGTATGCCGGCGTCAACAGTGGGGCAACAATACGAAAGAAGATTGTGAATTCGTGACAACCATCGATGCGCGCAGCGTCGAGTAGCTCGGTTGGGATTGATTCCTGAATATATTGACGCATCCAGAAGATGCCAAAGGCGCTGGCGGCGCCAGGGATGATCAACGCTTCGTAACGATTGATCCACTGTAGCCACTTACTGATCAGAATGAACCACGGCACGATGCCCGCCATCCACGGGATCATCATTGTTGCCAGCAACAGTGCAAAAAGCCAGTTGCGTCCGGGAAAGCGATACATGGCAAAGGCATAACCGCCCATCGAGCAGAAGAGCAGCGCCAGCAATGTATGGGTGACGCCGACAAATGCGCTGTTGGCAAAGTTGCGCCAGAAAGGGATGATAGCAAAGATATTTTGATAGTTTGTCAGCAGACTGTCGCCTGGCGTGAATTGTGGCGGCCAACTAAAAATCTGTTGTGTGCTCTGCGTCGAGAGCATGAACATCCAGTAGAATGGGAAGGCCGAGAGAAACGCCCCGATCAGCAGCACTGCGTTGAACAGGACGCTGCGCGCCAGCGGCTGCCAGCGCGTGCGGCGCACAGTGACGCTGTGGGCGGTGTGGGTTTGGGGGCGCACGGTGTTATCTGTCGTAGCCATGACGGTGTCACGCCTCCGTATTGCTGCGGCCAAAAAACCGAATGTTTAGAACCGAGACAAAAACGATGATCGCCGACACCACATAGGCCATTGCCGACGCATAGCCGAAGTGCGCAAACTTGAAGCCGCGATCATAAAGATACATTGCAATGGTCAGGCCGGCGTTGTTGGTGCCGCCGGTGACGCCCACCAACATATACGGTTCATCAAAGAGCGTCATCGCCCCCACCGTCGAAAGGACAAGGGTGAAGAGAATAATCGGGCGCATCAACGGCAGCGTGATTTTGAAGAAAACTTGACGCAGGTTGGCGCCGTCGATCGCGGCCACTTCATAGAGTTCCGGGTTGATGCCCTGCAGTCCTGCCAGGTAGATAATCATGTTCCAACCCAGCCAGCGCCAGATGAACAGAATGATGATCGCTGGCTTGATCCATTCGCCGCTGCCTCCCCACCAGTCGATCGGTTGGAAGCCCAGCGTCGTCAACAGCCAGTTGATCAGACCAAAACGCACGCCGTAAAGGGTGCTGAAGACGAGCGATACGGCCACCGGCGACGTAACTACAGGCAAAAAGTAGGCGCTGCGGTAGAAGTGCTTGAAACGCACTGCGGCCGAATTGATGATAAATGCGAGCACCATCGCCCCACCCAGGATAGGGATGTGGGCGATTACACCGATAAAGATCGTGTTCCACATCGCCAACCAAAAGAGGCGATCTTGCAGCAAACGTGCGTAATTTTCAAAACCGATCCACTGCGGCGCACTGATCCCATTCCATTGCTGAAAGCTCAGCACAAAAGAATAGAAGATTGGAAATGCGCCAAAGATCGCAAACAGAATGAAGAAGGGCGAAATATACACATACGCCACCCAATTGCGTCGCATCTCTCGCCACAAAGAAGACTTACGCACAGATGTTGGCGGAACACCGGCTGCTGCCAGTTGGCTCATCGATGGTCTCCTTCCCCATGTGCGTGGCAGGGAGGCTGCGTCCCTGCCACGCACATGGCCCTTCCGGCTTTACTGACGCAGTTTCAGCGCCTCTTCCTTGTCTGGCGCAGTCTGCTGTTCGATCTCGATGCAGGCTTCGTTCAATGTCTGCTGCGGATCAAGATTCTGGTCAAGCGCCCTGGCAACATAAGACATGAAGATTTGCTCAGCCTGGGCGTCCATCGGCGTCGTGATGAAGGGTTTAATCTTGTTGGCAGCAATATCGACCCATATGGCGCGCGTCTTCTGCCCGCCAAAGAAGGGGTCAGCTTCCTGGTACATCGGGTCGTCGAAGGCTGGAATGTAGGCCGGGAAGTAGTCCACCGCAGCAAACATCTTGTTCTGCGAGTCGGCGCGAGCCAGCGCAAACTCGATAAACTTCCAGGCCGCTTCCTTTTTCTGGCTCTGCTCCGGGATCGCTAAGAAAGAGCCGCCCCAATTTTGACCCGGGTCTTCCGGCACCTCAAAGATGCCCCACCTGCCTTCCCAGTCGACGCCTTCAGGTTTCAGCCACCCCTTTAGGAAGCCGCCGAACCAGGCGCCGCCGTACTGCATCGCTATTGAATCGTTGCCCAACATCGTCTGCCATTCGGCCGACCAGTTGTTGACCTTTGCATCGACGCCAGCATTGCGCGCTTCCTGGGCATAGGTCAGCAGTTGAACAGCAAGCTCATTGTTGACGGCGCAGTTCCAGTCGGCGTCGAAGAGATTGCGGTGCGCAAAGTTGGTGTAGACGATATCACTGGCATTGCCGATAGCCCAGCGCTGCGCATCCGGGTTGGTCAGTTTCTTCGCAACTTCAATAAAACCAGGCCACGTCGCCATCAATTCGGCGACGCTTTCCGGGTCAGAGGGTAGCCCAGCCTGCTCGAAAAGATCGCGTCGATAGAAGAAAGTGGCGGGGCCGATATCCCACGGAAACGCTACCAAACGTCCGTCCGGCGTGCTGGCTTGCGCCCACTTGTAGGCAACCATCTCATCTTTGTACTGACCAGCGTTGAACGGTTCGGTTAACAAGTCGACCAGCCCGCCCTTGGCGACAAACTTGTCGATGTAGTTTATCTCGATCATCGCTACATCAGGCGCACCGGCGCCAGCAGCCAGCGAAGCCAGCAGTTTATCGTGCTGTTCAGCGGTCGGCATCATTTGGATGTCAAGTTTGATATCGGGGTAGGCAGCCTCGAAATCGGCTAAAAATGATTCGTATGCAACATCTGCAGCCGGCCAACCCCACACAGTGATCGTTGTCTGCGCATCTGCAGCGCCAGCGCCGCCTTCACTGGCAGGGCCAGCCGGTGCACATGCCGCCAGCAGCGCGCTCAGCATAGCCGCGATGACCAACAGATTGAACATGGCGCGGCTGCGGTTCAGTTTGAGAGTAGGTTGTATCATTTTCGTCTGCTCCTTGTGATTGATGGTTTACAAAGGTTAAAGGTTATGCTAGAGTGCTCAAAATTTCCGGCCAACCAGCCCAAAAACATGCTCAACCGGAAATACCATGCAAAACAGCGGTCGCCTCGCACGGCGTGCGCCAGCTAATCGGTCTAGTCCAGCGAACCGGCAGAAGCTGTAGTTGCACAGTTGACAGAAACAGAGAACGATAGCTACAATTAATGTAAAACGTTTTATGTGGCAATAGCGTACCACAAAAACGTTTTACATGTCAATAGGCAGTTTTGATTTTTTTCCGTTGGGAAACAGCCAACTTTCGAGCTTGCGCTGATGCAGCAGGATGGATATATGTCCTTCAGACAAGCAACGATCAACGATGTCGCCAGGCGCGCCCAGGTTTCGGTCAGCACAGTGTCGAACGTTTTGACCGGAAATCGTCCTGTCTCCGAGGAGACGCGCAAACGTGTGTTACAGATTGTCGAAGAGATTGGCTATCGCCCCAATCGGCTGGCGCGTGGTCTGGTCAGCCGCAGCAGCAAGACGATCGGGGTGGTGGCGTCCGGTCTAGAGTTTTTTGGCCCGTCGCGCACATTGGTCGGCATCGAACAAGAGGCAAGCGAGCGTGGGTATACATTGATTTTAAGCCTACTCCATGAACCGGCGATGGAAGATGTTGAGCCGGTTGTCGCCAACCTAATTACTCACCAGGTCGATGGCATCATCTGTGCAGTCCCACAGATTGGGCAGAATCGAAGTAAGTGGAAGCAATGGATGACAGATTTGCCTGTCCCAGTCGTATACTTGAACAATCAGGGATGGCCTGGCGCCGTTTCAGTCGATATCGATAATCGTTATGGTGGATACATCGCCACGAAGCATCTTCTCGCCAACGGCTGTGGGCACATTGGGCTGATTACCGGGCCGGTTGAATGGTATGCGGCGGAAATGCGCAGAGCGGGTTGGGAGATGGCGTTGCGTGAAGCGGGTAGGGAGATCGTCCCGCGAGCCGTCTCGGTTGGGGATTGGAATCCGCAAAGTGGAGAGCAAGCTTTTCACGAATTGATTGCAGCGTACCCAGAAATGGATGCCGTCTTTGTCTCGAATGACCAGATGGCGATAGGCGCAATACGTGCGGCGAACGATCTACATGTACGTATTCCCGAGGACATTGCGATGGTCGGCTTCGACGATATTCCAGAGGCTGCCTTTACACAGCCTCGCCTGACAACAGTTCGTCAACAGGTTATCGAAATCGGGCGCCGCTCGGTGGTGGAGTTGGTTCGCCTTATTGCTGGCTCGATTCCACGAAAAGTAAACGGCGCATCACCTGCCGTTATGCTGCGACCGTCACTGGTGGTGCGCGAAAGTTCGCTGCGTAGACAATGAGATAGAAGACCGAAACGCGCGCCGTAACGCCCGACTGACGCAAACTCTACCCCAGGCGTGAAGTAGATCCAGCGCACCGAAAAACGATTGACATCTTGCCACTTACATGTTATTCTCTTTTACAACTGGTATAGACCTCTATACCACAAAGGCGCCAAACAATATGATAGACAAAAACAGTCCGATTCCACTCTATTACCAGATTGCCGAGCACCTGAAAGAGCAAATTGCTATCGGAGAGTTGGCAAGCGGCGCCCGCCTGCCATCGGAGCGCGAATTAAGCGATCAGTTGGACGTCAGTCGTATGACCGTGCGCCAGGCGATCAATTATTTGCAGCGCGATGGCTTGATCGAGGTGCGCCAGGGAGTCGGGGCGTTTGTGACCCAACCAAAACAAACCTACGATGCGCTGCATCTACTTGGGTTTTCGGAAGAGATCGGTCGCCGCGGTGATCATGTAGAGTCAATTGTGTTGGAACAAGCAATCGTGGAGCCACCTGCTCGCGTTGCACAACGATTGGCTCTCGATGGGCACGACAAGACTGTGAAGATCGTGCGCCTGCGCAAGGTGAACCAGGAGGCGATGTTGCTTGAGACAAGCTACATTCCGGCGGCGCTCTGCCCAGGTCTGGAGTTGGTCGATCTGGCAACCAACTCGCTCTATAGGGTGCTGGAAAGTCATTACGGCTTGCCGTTGCAACGTGCACAGCAAACAATGGAATGCGCCGCCGCCACCGAGTATGAGCAGTCACTTTTTGGTCTACATTCAGGTGCAGCAGTGTTGTTGCTTGAGGGTGTGGCCTATGGCGAGCATGATCTGCCGGTCGAATATTTTAAGGCGATCTACCGAGGAGATCGTTGTAAGTTCCAATTAGAAAGCTGGCGCAATGGCGCAATGGAAACAGGCGGCGGCCAACGCGTGAGCGTCGTTGTTGCATGAGCAAGGCCCCATGGCGCCAAATGATCGAAAGCACTATAAAACGGACAAGGAGAGTTTTATGACAAATGCTGTACGGATCGGTGTTGTGGGGTGCGGGAGTGTGATGCTCCATGCTTATTCGCGCCAGATCAACAATCTTAAGATGCGTGGTCATGTGGAAACAGTGGTGGCGTGCGATGTGAAAGAAGATCGTAAACCTATCGTCACCGGGCCGGAGTACGGCTACCAACGTTTCACCACCGATTTTGAGGATGTGGTGACAGCGAATGATGTCGATCTGGTGTTGGTGACCACCTCTATGCGTGAACATGGCATGGTGGCGCGCGCTGCACTTGAAGCGGGAAAGCATGTGCTGGTCGAAAAGCCCATGGCGCACACTCTGGAGGAGGCTGCGGCGTTGGTGGAGCTTTCTCGCAAGAGCAAAGGCTATTTGGCGCCAGCACCCCATGTATTGCTCAGCCCCACCTATCAAAAGATGTGGCGACACATCCATAACGGCGACATCGGAACGCCCTATCTAGCGCGCGCTTTCTACGGATGGGCCGGGCCCAATTGGGGAAAGTGGTTTTACGAACCGGGCGGCGGCTCCATGTTCGACCTGGGCATATACAACCTGGTTAGTCTGACCGGTTTTCTCGGCCCTGCCAGGCGCGTCTCCGGATTGATCGGTACGGCGATCAAACAGCGCATTGTCGAAGGCGAGATGATCGAAGTGCAGACCGATGACAACGTGCAATTGTGCGTCGAGTTCGCCAACAACTGTTACGCAGTCGTGACGACCGGCTTCACGATCCAACGCTACCGTACGCCCGCCATCGAAATCTACGGCAGCAAGGGCACGATCCAGATGCTAGGCGATGACTGGGACCCTGACGGATATGAACTGTGGCAGAACGACGTAGGCGCCTGGATGCTCTATCCCGAAAGCGACCCAAACTGGCCGTGGACAGACGGCATCAACCATCTGGTGCATTGCATCCGCACCGGCGAACGACCGATCCATGACCCAGAGCACGCCTACCACGTGATCGAGATCATCGAGAAGGCGCGCATCGTCGGCAAGACGGGCGTAGTGCAAACGATTGAAAGCACTTTCACGCCGCCTACCTTTCAGATGGCGCAGAAAGAAGAAGCTGGACACCTGAAGCATGATCGCACGAATTGACAATAGACTATGACGTATAGACAGACTATGACGTATAGACCATCGCCTCGTCCAAGCTTTGATGAACCGACCCTGTTACGTTATGAGACGACGGCGCGTCATCTTTGGGGCGACGCTGACGCCGGACAGGTCGCCGATTGGATTTATGTATCCAGTTTAAAGATTCACCAGCTTGTGTGGGGATTGGCGCCTGGTGGTGCGTTTCGCCACTCCGCCGAATTCCGCACAATCTTCGGCGCAGACGTGGTCTACTATGTTCTGAGCGGAACGATGGTGATCGCCAATCCAGAAACGGGCGAGGTGCATCGGGTATTGCCCGGCGAAGCAGCGTTCTTCCGTAAAGACACGTGGCATCATGCGTTCAATTACGGGGCGGAGGCGCTACGCGTGCTCGAATTCTTTGCGCCGCCCCCTTCACAAGGCACATCAGGCGCCTACGCACGCACCAAACCCCTGCTCACCGAAAACAAGTACGGCGTCGATTACGCCTTGGGGCGTTGGCCGATGCATCGTGCAGCAATCGAACGCGACTTTACCATCAACGTGATTCGTGAAACCGATCTCTTGTGGCGGCTTGAGGGGAGCCAGAATGAAGTGTTGGTGGGAGTGCTCTGCTCCACCGAGCATCTGCTAGTGGGCAAGCTATTGTTGCCGCCCGGACGCAAAAGCGACGTATTGCATCATCCTGGCGACAAAAGTCTTTACGTACTGCGCGGCACACTCAACATTTATTGCCCTGAACAGCGTGAAGGGCCGGCATGGTTCGAACTGCAGCCGCAGGATGGATTCTTTGCGCCAGGTGGGACGCCGCACCAGTTTCACAATATCACGGATCAGCCAGTGGAGTTGATGTTTGGCGTTGCGCCGGACTATCAGTGAGCGTCTGTTCGAGGTGCATGGCTGAATGATGGAGCATGAAGTCGCCATTGGTCTTGATGTCGGCGGCACGAAGATTGCAGCAGGGCTGATCGATCGCTGCGGAAACGTGATAGCGCGCCAAACCGCTCCGACTGACGCAGCGCAAGGCGGAATAGCGGTATTGGAGAAATCGCTGAGACTGGCTCGGAGCCTACGCGCATCCGCCGAGATCGAAGGGCGCAAGGTCGTGGGCGTCGGCGTGAGTGTATGCGAGTTGGTTGATCCGCAGGGCATCGTCACCAGCAGCCACACTGTTCAGTGGCAGACCATCCCGGTGCAAGCGATCTTTAGTGAGCAGATTGCACCTGCCGTGGTCGAAGCGGATGTGCGCTCACATGCCTTTGCCGAGGCGGGTTTTGGCGCCGGACGCGGGCTGACCAACTTTGTCTTCGTCAGCGTCGGAACCGGCATCAGCAGTTGTCTGGTGTTGGATGGGCGCCCCTATGCTGGCGTACATGGCAATGCCCTGGTATTGGCAACAACGCCGATCGTGGCGTTCGACGATCAGGAACGCAAGATCGAGTTTGCGCTCGAAGCCTTTGCATCAGGGCTTGGCCTGACCGAACGATACCGTCGTCACAGCGCAGGCGTCACCCGCGTCGAGGAGATCGTCGCCGATGCCGCACAGGGAAATGAGGTTGCTGCGGCTATCCTGCGCAGCGGCGGCGAGGCGTTGGGCAGCGCTATCGCCTGGCTGGTAAATGTGCTCGATCCGGAGGCAGTAATTGTGGGTGGAGGCTTGGGACTATCTGGCGGCCTCTACTGGCAGAGCGTCGTCACCACTGCCCGGGCGCATATTTTCGCCAATGACAGCCGATCTCTGCCAATCGTGCATGCTGTGTGTGGCGTCGACGCCGGAATCATCGGGGCAGGCGCGTCTGTTTTCGCCAGACAACCTCTCGAATAACTCAAGATTGACCGTGGTATTTGCTCGGCAAGCGTTCAAACCAACCAAGGAGGAACTGTATGGGAAACGATGTAAAACGCAACTTCATCAACCGCCGCCACTTCTTGCGTCTCACAGGCATGGCGGCGGGCATCACGGTGTTGGCCGCCTGTGCGCCGTCTGCGCCATCTGGTGAACCAGGGGCGCCAACCGTTGCGGATGGCCAGGTCTCGATCTCATGGTGGAATGGATTTAGCACACCCACCGTCCAGGAGGTTGCACCGCAGATTGTCAGCGATTTCGAGAGAATGCATCCCAACATCAAGGTCGATTATGAGATCAGCGGCGGGCCGCCGGGCGGCGGCAACCTGACCGAAGTGATGCTCTCGCGCATTGCGGCCGGCAATCCACCCGACACAATCACCCTCTGGGACGCCCCGTCACAATATGGAGCGCTGGGAGCGTTGACAGCCATCGATGAGCTGATGGCGCAGGCAACAGACGCCACGCCAGACGCATTCTATGAAAATGTACTGAACACCTGCAAATGGCAAGGACAAACGTACGGATTGCCAGCCTCAGCAGCGGCGGCCGGTATGTTTTTCAACACAGATCTATTCGCCGAAAAGGGGATTGCTATGACGCGCGATACATTCCCAGCGACCTGGGACGAGCTGCGCGCCCTATCGGACGAATTTACCGTGATAGAGAACGGCGAAGTAAAACAGGCGGGTTTTATGCCGCCGTGGAACGCAGCCTGGCTCTACCCAGTCTGGAGCGTACTCAACGGGAGTTTGATCTTTGACGCCGCCAACAGTGTATACACAGTGAACAGCGCCGAAAACATCGCGTGGATTGAGTACTGGGCAAACTGGCTTGACGGTGCATACGGCGGGAATTTTGAGCAAATCAACATCGCCGGCAACTGGGGCACTGCTTACCCTAACGAGAACTCGGCCTTTTACAACCAACTCTCCTCCATGTTTGTGGATGGCGGCTGGATCATGACCGACATCGACTTTCAGTTCCAGTGGGAAGTCGCCAAGCTGCCATACGGGCCAACGGGCACAAGAACGGCTTCAGGCTATTGGCCCAACTGGTTCGCCCTGCCCAAAGGCGGCGTTCATCCGAACGAGTCGTTCCTCTTTATAGAGTATTTTTGCACCAGAGGATGGGAGACATGGTACAAAGCGATCCCGGATACACCAGCCTGGAAGGGCGCCTCACGCGACGTCGTCACGCAAGTGCTCATCGATAAGGTGGGCGAGGAACGAGCGTTGGATCTACATCGCTTCTTCCTGGATTACCTGGAAAACGCGGCGCCGATGTGGGATTCGCCGATCAATGCCTTTGCGTCGGATACGTTGCAGACAGCCATCACCTCGGTGCTCGGCAAGGCTAAAAGCGCACAGGCAGCGATGGACGAAGCGCAGGCGTTGATCCAGGCGAAACTGGAAGAGACGCTGCGCGCAGCGTAATGGCTACGGATGGTCGCGTCTTCCTGGAAGCATCAGCTTCCAGGAAGACTGAGCCAAGATAGGAGGGCCTCGATGTCCCGCAAGACTCGCGATAATCTGCACGCCTATTTATTTGTATCGCCCTGGCTGATCTCTCTGCTGGTCTTCACCGCCTATCCAATGCTGGCTTCGTTTTATTTCTCCATGACACGCTACACGGTTGTAAGGCCGCCAGTATGGATCGGGTTAGAAAACTTTCAGGTGATGTTCACCAAGGATGATCTCTTTTGGGTGGCGGTCTGGAACACATTCTATTACACCTTCATTTCCGTGCCGCTGCAGATGCTCGTGGCGTTGATATTGGCGACTTTGCTCAACCAGAGCACTCGCGGGATCGGCCTCTATCGCACTGCCTTTTATCTCCCCGCATTGGTGCCGGCTGTTGTGACGGCGCTGCTATGGATGTTGATTTTGGACCCACGTGCCGGCCTTGCCAACGCTGCGCTGGATGCCATGGGCCTGCCCAAACTTGGCTGGATGCACAGTGTCGCCTGGTCGAAGCCGTCGCTGATTCTCATCTCACTTTGGGTGGGTGTTGGACAGCCGATGTTAATTTTCCTGGCCGGCTTGAAGAACGTGCCAAAATCGTTGCTCGAAGCCGCCATTATCGACGGCGCCAACAGTCGGCAGCGGTACTGGCGTGTAGTCATTCCGCTGCTCACGCCAACGATTTTCTTCAATCTGTTGATCACGTTGATTGCGTCATTTCAGGTCTTTACAACCGCCTTTGTTGCGACGGCTTCAGCCAGCGGCGCCACCGCCGCCGGCCCCCTCAACTCGATGCTGGTCTACATGGTGCATCTCTATCGACAAGGGTTTCGCTATTCTTCGATGGGGTATGCTTCGGCGATGGCGGTTGTGCTTTTCCTCGTGCTGGTGGCGCTGACGCTGCTCGTTGTGCGCTCCTCCAGGGAATGGGTGCACTATGAGGGCGCTCCGCCGCGATGACAGGGAGGGCATGATGCAGCAAACCGGCGCCCAAACCGACAGAAGCAGGAGTGAAACGCAATGAAAGTGCACAAGATGCTGGGACAGGGGATTATCCATGCGCTTCTATTCGCTGTCTCACTGTTGTTCTTGATACCGCTCTGGTGGCTATTCATCACCTCAATCAAACCGATCGATCAAATTCTCACCATTCCACCGATCTGGTGGCCGCAGCCGCCGCAGTGGGAGAATTATGTTGCTGCTTTGACCTCGCCAGCTTTCCCCTTTTGGCGATTGATGGGCAACACACTCTTTTATTGCGTCTCCTCCACAATCGGCGCTGTCGTCTCGTCGGCGGTTGTGGCCTACGCTTTTGCGCGCATGCGCTTCACCGGCCGAGATCTGCTCTTTGGCATCACGCTGGCGACGCTGCTTCTCCCTGGGGTCGTCACACTGATTCCCACCTACGTGCTCTTTCAACGCATGGGATTGGTTGGAACCTACGCGCCGTTGATTATTCCCTATTTTTTTGCAAGCGCATTCAATATCTTTTTGCTACGCCAGTTCATGTTGACGATTCCTGTTGAATTGAGCGACGCTGCTTATGTCGATGGCGCAGGCGACTTTCTGATTCTATGGCGAATCATCCTTCCGTTGGTGAAGCCAGCGTTGATCGTCGTTGCAATCTTCAATTTCATCTATGCATGGAACGATTTTTTAGGGCCGCTGCTCTATCTGGACGATTCGAGCCGATATCCCTTGTCCATCGGCCTCTATGCCTTTCGCACACGTTTTGCCCTCCAATGGAATCTCATCACAGCGGCTGCACTCGCAATCACCGTGCCGCTGATTGCAGCCTTCTTTGCTCTGCAGCGCTATTTTATCGAAGGTGTGACCCTGACCGGCGTGAAAGGATGATCAACGATGGCCAGACTCAAACTGGCGTTGCTTGGCTGTGGTGATGTGGCGCAACGCGACTATCTGCCTGAATTCCATCGCGTGGCCGATCGCGCCGAGATCGTTGCCGTGTGCACCCGCTCCGTCACGCGCATGCAGGAAGCGATGCAACGCTATGCCATTCCGAATGGCTACACCGATTATCGCCACATGTTGACCGAAAGCAACGCCGAAGTGGTGATCAACCTGACGCCGATTTCTCTACACGACGAGACGAACTTCGCCATCCTTGAATCGGGTCGTCATCTTTACAGCGAAAAACCGGTGGCGAGCAGCTCTCTCGTTGCGAAACAGTTGGCGGAGTTGGCGCAGGCGCGCGGTCTTCAGGCGGCCTGCGCGCCAAGCATCCGCCTCTTCCCTCAGATGCAATATGTATTGCACTTGATAGAGGAAGGCGCCATTGGGCCGATCTACTCGGCGCGCGGCCATGGTCATTTTGGTGTGCCGCCGTGGGCAGGTTATTTCTCCGACCCCAGCCCCTTCTTTGCCGCTGGCGCGGGGCCAATGATGGACATGGGCGTCTATCCGCTGCACGCCCTGACCACCCTGATAGGGCCGGTGCGACGCGTCGTTGCACTGGTGAACAAAGTGCACGAGAGCTTCACCGTAACCGAAGGGCCGCACGCTGGGCTGCGTGTACCTGTCGAGGTTGACGATCACTGGCATGTGCTCCTCGACTTTGGCGACGGCTGCATTGCCAGCGTCGCCGCCAACGCCGTGGTCGTCGATACGCGCTGCCCACCGCTCGAACTGCACGGGCTGGCGGGCACAATCGCCTTCGACCCAATCTATGTCCAACAACCCGTGGAAGTGTTGAGCCGTGGGAGCGCCTGGGAGACAGTGACGCCGCCTTTTCCTAACACGAGCCCTGGTCGCAGCGTTGGCCCCGATCATATCCTCGGCGTCGTGCATCTGCTGGATTGCATCGAAGGTCGCTGCCTACCACAACTGAGCCTCAGCCAGGCCGTGCATGTATTACGCGTGATTGAAGCCGCAGCGGAATCGGCGCGCACCGGCTGTACAGTTGAGCTCAGTTGACCAGTCGAAGGGCAGAGTTGCTGATTCATAGGCCAGACTCAGCGCATGTTGCGCCTCGGTGTGCTTGTTGTGTCTTCACTTGGGTAATGAACCCACCGGATCGATTAAGGAGCTGATGAGATGAGCATTCTTCCCTTGCGTGCAGGGTTGATCGGCTGTGGAAGCGTGTCACAACGCGGCGTCTTGCCCCACTTGAGCCTAGACGATGCAAAAGAGCGCGTCCAGCTCGTAGCTGTCGTCGATGCTGTTGCTGAGCGCGCCGCGCAATCAGCGAAGAAGTGGGGTGTGTCAGCGTGGTACACAGACATCGACGCAATGCTGGCGCAAAGCAATGTCGATATCGTGCTGGTGATCACGCCGATCCAACAGCACTTCGAGCACGCCATGCGCGCCATCCAGGCCGGCAAACATGTCTACATTCAAAAGTCAATGACGACGACGCTGGCCGAAGCCGACGCCCTGCTCACTGCACGCGATCGGATGAAGGTGAAGCTGGCTGCTGCACCGGGCTTCGATCTCTTTCCATCGATAGGCAAAATGCGCAACGTTGTGGAGAGTGGTGCGCTTGGTCATGTGGCGATTGCGTACACTTACACACTGGGCTTCGGCCACGAACACGAGCCGATCCGTCGCAGCGACGGCGCGCTCAACGCCATCGATCCTACCTGGTATTACCGCACTGGCGCCGGCCCATTGCCCGATGTGACCATTTACGCCCTTCAGTTGGCGACCAGCGTGCTTGGATCGGTGCGCCGTGTGACCGCCTTGGGCAATAAGGTCATGCCGCAGCGCACGTGGCGCAATCAAACAATCGATATCGAGGTGGAAGATAACAACGTTGTGTTGATGGAATTCAGCAGCGGCGCGCTGGCTGTGGCAGTGGGATCGGATTGCGTCGGCAGCAACATAAATCCGTGGGGTGGGCTAGGCGTATATGGCACGCAAGGGGCGCTCGAAGTGACTGAAGTCGACGGCGCTAGCGGCTATCCGACGCGCTTCATTGTACGACGAGGAGGCTCTTGGGCAGTCGCCAGTGGCGATACAACCGAAGAGATTACAAATCTGGCTGACTGTCCCTATCTCACGCCCCCGCATTTGGCAATCGAAGAGCCACATCTCTACGTCGATATCATGGAACTGGTGGATGCGATTATGGAAGACCGTCCATGCCGCGCCAGTGGAGAACAGGCGCGGCATGTGATCGAAATTATCGAAGCCGCACGTCGGGCGATTGCATCGGGTAAAACCCAATTTCTTACGACTGAGGTGGGAGTGCAGCTTTGACTTCAGTACTCGGGCTTGATCTCCGCCTTACGCTGCGCTATAAACTCGCGCAACGTTTCGTTCGTCGTCGAATCAAACGCCGGTGCATCATACTCTTGCAGCAGGCGTCGGCGCATTCGATGTGCACGTTGCTGGGCGTCCAGCGCTCCCTCTGTCTGCCACTGCTCGGCTGAGTTGTAGTCGAACAAGTCGGCGCGATAAAACGCAGTGCGAAAGTTGCGCATCGTATGAGCGGTGCCCAAATGGTGACCGCCCGGCGCTACGCTGCGGATGCTCTCCATTGCCAGCCCCTCTTCAGACAAGTCAAGCCCCTTCAGGAATTTGTGATACATGCCAAGCAACTCGCAATCGAGTACGAACTTCTCATAGCCGGCGGTCAGCCCACCTTCGAGCCAGCCAGCGGCGTGGAGCACGAAGTTGACACGCGCCATTATCGTGGGCAGCATTACCTGCACCGACTCGTAAGCGCTCTGGGCGTCGGCAATTTTGGAACTGGTGAACATGCCACCAGAGCGGAAGGGGAGCCCATACATCCGTGCGAGCTGTGCACTTACGATCAGCGCAACCTGACTTTCGGGCGATCCAAAGACCGGTGCGCCGCTTCGCAGATCAACATTGGTTTGGAACGCCCCATAGACTACGGGTGCGCCCGGCTCAATCATCTGCACAAGTGCAATGCCTGCCAATGCCTCGGCATTCAACTGCGCCAGCGTGCCGCCAATTGCGGTTGGCGCCATCGCCCCCGACAGGATAAAAGGTGTAATAATCATTGCCTGGCGCGCCCTGGCGTAAACCTTCAGCGCTGACAGCATGCGGTCGTCGAGTCGCCGCGGGCTAGAGATGTTGATCAGCGAGAGGAGGGCGGGCTGCTGACGGATTGCATCAGCCCCAAAGACAATCTCGGCCATGCGCACGCTGTCGGCTGCGTTCACCCCACTTGTCACCGACCCCATGAAAGGTTTGTCACTGAACTTGATGTGAGTGTAAAGCATGTCGAGATGGCGCGTGTGAGTCGGCAGGTCTGTCGGCTCCACGACTGTACCGCCGGAGTGATGAATGTACGGGCTGAGATAGGCAAGCTTGACAAAGTTTTCGAAGTCGACAAGCGTTGCAGCGCGGCGGCCGCGCTCTACATCATAGACATAAGGCGGGCCATAGACAGGCGCAAAGGTGATGTGTCTGCCGCCGATGACGACGTTGCGCTCTGGGTTGCGCGCCATCTGTGTGAAATGTGTTGGCGCCTGGCTGACGCACTTGCGCAGCAACTTGCGGTCGAAGTAGACAGTCGAGCCCTTAACCACCGCACCATTTGCCGCCAACACGGCAAGTGCATCGCCGTCGTAGAAGTCGATGCCGATCTCTTCGAGGATTGTCATTGACGCATCGTCGATCAACTGCAACGCCGCCTCGTCCACAAGTTCATAGACGGGCAGAGTGTTGACAGGTTGGGTGACAGGATGGACGGCAGCGGCGGATTGGCGCTCACGCCGCTGTTCACGACGACGGGCAACAACGCTCTGAACGGTCATGCGCTGCTCTTCAAGGTTCTCTCATGAACCCATGGGATTTTTAATCCAAACTTTCGGTTTCGGTGATTGTCTCTGTCCCCGTGATCGTCGAAGATGCATCGATCGCAGGCGCGTCGACTGTGTCAGTGACAACATCGGCCGTCTCGACAGGTGCAGATGATTCTGCTCCGGCGTCATTGATTGCGGCGTCAGCAACTTCCGCTTCAGCATCGGTGACTTCAGCGTCGCTGGTCGCGTCATCGGTGGGTGCAGCGTCAGTCGCCTCTACTTCAGCGCCACTGGTTGCGGCATCGGTGGCTTCCGGTGCGGCTTCCGCTTCAGCAGCGGAGACGTTGGCGTCAGAAGGCTCGACAGGTGGAGCGGTTTCTGCATTTGCTTCAACCGCGGCCTCTTCTGCAGCTTGTTGCGCAGCAGCCTGCTTCAACGCAAGCTGCCCGGCTTCCAGATAGCCAGCCGCCGCCCAGAAGACATATCCAAACAGAAAGACGCCGAGAATCGGGCCCCAAATTTCAATCAGCGGTCGTTTCTGGTTTTCCATAGCCAACTCCTCTTTTGTGCTAAGCAGCGTGTGTTGAAGTTTGAATTGTGAATTGTGAATCGTCAATTGTGAAGTTGACGCCTCTCGCTTCTACATGCGGCAAGAAGGTGCGCGATCAGCGATTTTGCGATGCTGGACTATGGCCTCGCTTCTACATGCGGCAAGAAGGTGCGGTTCTGAAATCGCCCTTCGCAACTCGCCTTTCTTCCTCAACTCACATCGCCGTGACCGCGCCAGAAACGTTCGACCTGGCTGCGCAGCAATGGATAGCGATCTAACGTTGGGTCCTCGGCGAAGAGCTTCTGCGCCGCCTCGCGCGCTGTAATGATCGTCGCCGTGTCGGTGAGATGGGCGATGCGCAGATCGGGCAGGCCACTCTGCCGCGTGCCGAAAAAGTCGCCGGGGCCGCGCAGCTCCAGGTCTTTCTCGGCAAGCACGAAGCCGTCATTGGTGTCGGTCAAGATATCAAGCCGGGCGCGCACGTCGGGCGATTCGGCGCGGCTGACGAGCGCGCAGTAGCTGGCGTGCTCCCCACGCCCTACGCGCCCGCGCAACTGGTGAAGCTGCGCCAACCCAAAGCGGTCGGCGTCCTCGATCATGATCATGGTGGCGTTGGGCACGTCGATGCCGACCTCGATCACTGTGGTGCTCACCAACACCTGATGTTTGCCTTCGGCAAAATCGCGCATGACCTGGTCTTTTTCGCTGCCGCTGAGCCGACCGTGCAACAGTCCGACGCTGATTTCGGGGAAAACCTGGCTTTGCAGTCGTTTGTGCTCTTCTACCGCGGCGCCGACATCGAGTTTGTCACTTTCGTCGACGAGCGGATAGATGATATACGCCTGTCGTCCCGCCTCGACCTCACGGCGGATGAAACCATAGAGGCGCTCACGTTCGGCGGGTGTGAATCGTTTTGTCTTGACTGGCATGCGACCCGGCGGCATTTCGTCGATGCGACTCACATCGAGATCGCCGTAGACAGTCAACGCCAGGCTGCGCGGGATCGGCGTAGCGCTCATCACGAGCAGGTGCGGCTGGCCGCTGCCTTTGGTGCGCAGCGCGCCGCGCTGTTCGACGCCGAAGCGATGCTGTTCATCGACGACGATCAAGCCGAGATTGTTGAACTCGACGCCCTCCTGGATCAGCGCCGTGGTGCCAACGACGATGTCGACGCTGCCCTCTGCCAGACCCGCCAGCACCTGCTCGCGCGCCTGCCCGGTGACGCGCCCGGTGAGCAGCGCCACATTGACGGGCTGTCCATCCGGGCGTTGCAACTGGCTGAGCAACCGGTCGATGCCGCGATGGTGCTGTTCAGCGAGGATCTGCGTCGGCGCCAGCAGTGCGGCCTGTGCGCCGTGCCCGACCGCCGCCCACATCGCTGCCGCCGCCACCGCAGTCTTGCCGCTGCCGACATCACCCTGCACGAGCCGCGTCATCGGAATGCTGCGCGCCAGGTCGCGGCGAATCTCATCGATCACGCGCTGCTGTGCGCCGGTCAGGTCGAAGGGAAGCGCCTGACAAAATTGCGCAAAGCGTTCATCGCTGAGTGGCAGCGGCAGGGCGGCTTCCTGCTGCAACGCAGCGCGACGCTGCTGCACGCCAAGCTGAATGTAGAACAGCTCCTCGAAAGCAAGCCGCCGTCGCGCCGCCGCCAACCGCTCGTGGCTGTCGGGAAAATGAATCTGCTCCAACGCCGTTGGCAGGTCGAGCAAGTCGTATTCCTGGCGAATCGACTCCGGCAGCGGGTCAGGAACAAACTGTACATAACCTTCAAGCACATCGTAGATCAGGTTGCGCAGCCGGTTGTTGTTGAGTCCTTCAGTCAGCCGGTAGACGGGCGACAGACGACCGGTGGCGACGCGCTCGTCGTCAAGCTCCTCAAAAACCGGATTGTCGAGCGTTTTTTGTCCCATGTATAGCCCGACCTTACCGCTGAAACGCAGCGTCGAGCCAGGCTTCAGTTGTTTGGCGATCCACTTGTTCCACCAGGTGGCATGCAGCGTGCCGGTCGAGTCGCCAAGAATTGCCTGCACGATGACGCGATTGACGCCGACTTTGCGCTCGCGCACGTCCCACACGTTGGCGATAATCGTGACCTGCTCGCCGGGGCGAAGCTGGGCAATCGTGCGCATCTGGCTGAAGTCGTCGTAGCGATGTGGTAGATGCCAGAGCAGGTCGATCACCTTGACGATGCCGAGCCGCGCCAGCTGTTCAGCAGTCGATTCACCCACGCCGGAGAGAACGGTGACGCGTGCATCCAGGTCAGCGGGATTGCGCTGTGATTTCTGCTGCTGGCGGGCGATGCGCTCCTTTGCCTTGTGCGTTGGCTCCGGCGGTGGAATGACCAGCTCATCGAAATCGTCAAAATCAGCAAGATCGTCGCCCTCTGCGACATAGGCGGCGCCAAGACCGGGAGCAGGAGGCAAAGGGGCGGAAGCTGGCGCAACAAGGTCGTCGGACACAACGACCGGAGTAGCTTCGCCCTCAGGAATCGTCAGCGGCGTCAGGTCGTCGCTGACCTCGATCAACTCGGCGAGGTCTTCGATCTCCAGCGTTGCCACAAAATCGGGGTCAGCAGCGCGGCGAATGGCGCGTGCGATCTCGGGTCTGTCGACTTGTTCAGCCACACCGTACGCCCGCATCAACTCGACCAACGCCTCGATCTGGCGCTCATCTACACCTTCTCCGCGCGCATCGCCAGCCCATCGCTCAGCCATCGCCTGCAAGCCGCCAATGACGCCGCGATTGCGCCATCCTTGTCTTTCTTCCAGATCGAGAATCCGTTCAATGCGTGTAAGCGCCGCCGCAACCACTGCTCAATATGTCCCTTCATAGACAAGCACGCCGACGACATTCGGGCCAAGATAGGTCGCCAGGCTCGGCGGATAGATGACTTTGTGGATCGGCGTTCTGGGCAGGGTCTCACGCAGGCGCCCGATGAGGTCGGCGCGCTGGCTGTCGTAACTGTGCTCGAAGACGCCCATCTCCTGTACAGATGCAAATTCGGTGACAAATTCAGCAAGTTTTTCAACCACTTCGTCGCGTGTCTGCACTTTTTCTTGCGTCATCAGCCGGCCATCCTCCATCATCAGCATGGCTTTGATGCCGAGCATTGTGCCGAGCAGACTTTGGGAGGCGCTGAGCGATGCGCTGCGCTCAAGATAATGCAGACTTTCACTGAAGCCAGCGAAATAGAGATGGGGGATGGCGCCGTTGACAATACGCGCCACCTCGCTGACGCTGGCGCCCGCTTCGGCTGCTTCGGCGGCTTGTTGAACCAGCAGCCCCAAACCAAAAGAGACGCTCTGGCTGTCGATCACGCGTATTGTAAAGCGGCCGCGCAACATCTCCGCCGCCTTGCGCGCCGTGGCCCACATCGGGCTTAGCTCGCGGCTCATGTGAATGCAGACAATCTGCTCGCCTTCGCCGCCAGCATGAAAGATATCAAGAAAGGCGTTGACATTCGGCGCCTGCACTTCCGGCAGTTTTGAGACGCCCATACGTTGAACTTCATGCACTTTCTCAAACAGTTCCTCGGCGCTGAAGTCAGCGTCTTCCTCGAAAAAAGAGCCGCCTATTTTGATGCGATGAGGGACGATTGTGATCGCGTATTTCTCGACAACATCCGCCGGTAAATATGCGTTGCTGTCCGTAACAATCCGTACTTTGCTCATAAGCGCGGGATAAATCGAGTCAACCTTATTCGACTGATAAAATATAATGGTAATGTGGCTGGCCGCCGTATGTTAATTCAATATCCTGTTCAGGATACTCTTGGCGCACGGTTTCGGCAAAATCCTGCGCCGCTGCTTCAGCGACAAAGTCGCCGAAGTAGATTGTGATCAACGCAGCGTTGCTGGCGCCCATTTTCTCTAAAAGCTCGAGCGCCACATCCGTCACGCCCGAGCCACAACTCACCAATTTCTCATCGTGCAGCCCGATAATATCGCCTTGCTTTACTTCGATGCCATCCACCGTGGCGCTGCGCACCGCCTGCGTCACTTCGCCGGTGTGCACTGCGTCCGCCTGAATCTTCATCGACGCTGCAAGGCTGGCGGCGTCGTGGTTAGCCGGGTCATAAGCGGTGAGCGCAGCGACTCCTTGCGGCACGGTGCGCGTGGGGACAACGGTCAAATGATGCGGCTGCCCACCTTTGGCGACAATCTTGACCGCCTGCTGCGCCGCCATCAGGATGTTGCTGTTGTTGGGCAGAATGATCACCTGGCGCATCGGCAATTTCTGTACAACCTCAACGATTTCCGCCACGCTTGGATTCATGCTCTGGCCGCCCTGGATAATGCCATGCGCGCCCAGATGTCTGAAGACCTCGGCAAAGCCAGCGCCTGGGGCGACTGCCACCACGCCGACGCTGTTTTCATCCAGCGGTGCATCCGGCGCTGCAAAATTGTCAGGCAATGACGATGCAATGCCCTGTTCATCGCCGTTGACTGGCGCGTCAGCCGTTAAGGTTGCCGTCTCATCCATGCGCTGCTGCATAGCCGCCGCCATATCATCCATGTTCTCGACAATGATATCGGTGATAAAACCGGTCGCAACACCGTAAGAGAGCACCTCCCCGGGATCAAAGACGTGCACGTGCACTTTGACAAGATGCTCGTCGCCTTCAACAAGCGGGCAATCACCCATCGCTGCGATCTCTGCGGCAATCACGTCGACCGGTTTGTTGGGCTGTTCGATCAAGTACTGCACATCGAAACCCCATTGCGTTGGCGGGAGTTGGCGATGCCCTTTGCGTTCACGCTGTTCGAAGCGCTTCTCGATGGCAGGAATGGCTTCAGCGTGATCTCCACTCGACATTGGCTGACCAGTGAGAGCGCGATACATGCCCTCGAACACAAAATAGAGCCCCTTGCCACCCGAATCAACGACGCCAGCCTGTTTGAGCACCGGCAACAGTTCCGGCGTTTGTCGCACCGACGTATCGGCGGCTTCGACGATATGCGCCAGGAACTCGCGCAGATCGCGCGTCTTCTGCGCCGCCATCTCCGCCGCCATGCTGATTTCGCGCGAGACGGTGAGAATGGTGCCCTCGACCGGCGCTGGCACAGCGGCGTAGGCGAATTCGGTCGCCTTGTGCAATGCCTGCGCCATATCCTGCGCGTCAAGTGTGACTTTCTCGCGCACTCCCTGGCTGAATCCTTGCAAAATCTGACCGAGAATGACGCCGGAATTGCCGCGCGAGCCGTGATGCGCCCCTTCCGCCGCCGCTTCAGCGACTGAGCCGACGGTGTCATGGGCGCGGTCGGCGATGTTCGCCCACGCCGATTTGATCGTTAGCAACATATTGGTGCCGGTGTCGCCGTCGGGCACGGGAAAGACGTTGAGCCGATTGACCAATTCGTAGTTGTGCGCCAACCACTCGTAGGCTGCATGAAAGAGCGACTGCAGATCGTAGGCATCCAGCGCCGTCACCGGCTGGTTATCGGGATACTTTTCGTGCAACACAGGCGCGCTGGCCGACTGGTCGTCTGATCCGCCCACCTTTTCGACAATTGCAGCAGACTCTGCAATTTCGACGCCAACGCGCTCGTTCTCCACCTTTTCCATTTGCATCTCCTCGCCAGCCAACACGACGAACATCGACATCAATCTTCTTTACTGATCAACACCGCGCCCGGCTGAAAGATTCACCTTGTGGTGAGATTCAAATGAAATGCAAATAAAACCAGACGCTTGCAAATTTGACAAAAACAAAAGGCAAATGATAAAAAAATATACTTGCACTGTGGCAAATGTCACAGGAAACGACAGGCGTTCACTGCATGATTTACACTTGCGGCAGCGATATGTCACAATCCAAACCATGCAGCACAGAACCGGCAACTTAACAAATCGATTCAGTATACAGGCAAATTCGGAGCGACAATGTCGTCACTGCCGGCAATTGTCGGTAGAGGAACTTCCCGACTCCCAATCGGTGTGACCGATGCGATTGCCCCACGAAACAGCAAGTGGGGGCGCAGGGCTGGCAACGGCTCTGCGACTACAACCGCAACAGAGAGTAGACCCGCCAGCGCGTCCATGTGACGCAATCTGGTGAGGGGTGAAAGGGTAGGGTAAGAGCCTACCAGCGAGTGCAGCGATGCACCCGGCTAGGCGAGCGTGCAATCGGGAGCAAGGCAAGTGGGTTCGGCTCGTTGCAAGACAGTTGAATCTTGCCGCAGCGGTGCGGGTGAAGTCAGGCAACACCTGACAGGCCACAAACCGCCGTCTGCGATGCCTGACCTGATCAGGCGCCGGGCGAGACAGATGACGGCAAAGCATCCGCCCCATGCAATTGGGTGCAGATGTGGACAGAATCGGGGGTACAAAGTTGCTCCGAATTTGCACAGACACACCATCTCCTGTATACTGTGAAAATGCAGCGGCAGTAATGCCGACGTGGCGGAATTGGCAGACGCGATAGACTTAGGATCTATTACCGCTCAGGTGTGGAGGTTCGAGTCCTCTCGTCGGCACCACGATGTGGCCGGTTTAAGGGCCCGTGGCCTAGCGGGAAGGCGTCTCCTTTGCAAGGAGAAGATCGTCGGTTCGAATCCGACCGGGTCCACCTTTCACAAGATCGCCGCGAGTGAGATGCAGGCAATATGCGGGCGTAGTTCAGTGGTAGAACGTCTCCTTGCCAAGGAGAAGGTCGTGAGTTCGAATCTCATCGCCCGCTCTCAAAAGGTCGGCCTTGCAGCCGACCTTTTTCCTGACAACTGATGCGCCGAGGTAGCTCAGTCGGTAGAGCACAGCACTGAAAATGCTGGTGTCCCCAGTTCAAGTCTGGGCCTCGGCACCTGAGCGTTCCCTACTGGGGGATCGTCTAACGGCAGGACTACGGACTTTGGATCCGTCAATCGGGGTTCGAATCCCTGTCCCCCAGCCAGACACAGGGTAGGGAAACCTGCCCCGTCGTTTTTGAATGATTGCGTGGCGGCCATAGTTCAGCGGTAGAACACCAGATTGTGGCTCTGGGTGTCGCGGGTTCAATCCCCGCTGGTCGCCCCACAAAACTGCTTCCGACAAACCGGACGCCAAAGAGAAAGCCCTTGCTAGTAGCAAGGGCTTTCTCTTTGGCGTCCGGTAGCACCTAGAGGATATATCCCCGAGGTGATGCTACCGGACACAGACTAAAACGAGTACCGTCCATGTACACCACCTCCTTATTTTGGGATAGCGGAGTCAGGCTGGGCGTTGGCGTTGCCATCCACCTAGCTGTCGCAGAGTATCGCATATCGCCAAACCTTTGTCAAATGCTGTTTTTCAACGTAAACGCCCTCAATTTTGACAGCTACATGCGCCTGTGTTACCTTTCGTTTGTTGTGCAGAAATCATGCCCGGCGCCAGCGCTTGTGATGTTGGCCAGGGTTTTTGGGAAGAGAGGATAGCAGCAATGGCCAAGTGTCAGAAGTGCGGAAAGGGGCCACAGTTCGGCAATAATCGCCCGTGGTCGAAGAAGGCGACGCGCCGCAGTTGGAATGTGAACATCCAGAAAGTGACGTTGATAGAGAACGGAAAGCCTGTTTCCAGGCGTCTCTGCACCGCGTGTATCAAGACAGCAGTCAAAGCCTGACAAACGACGCCCAGGCGTTTTCATTTTTCCGTCGAAACAGCGCCAGTTCTACAGCGAACTGGCGCTGTTTTATTTCGATGCCGCGGTAATGGCAGTGCGGCGCAGTTGGCCGCAGCCAGCGTTGATTTCGATGCCACGGCGCAACCGCACGGTGGTCGGTACGCCAGCCTCGCGCAAAATCTGTGCGAAGCGTTCAGTCTCTTTATCGCTGGTCGGCTGAAAAGGGCTATCCGGGATCGGATTGAGCGGGATCAGGTTGACGTGACAAAGAATGCCGTGCACTTTCTCCGCCAACTCATGCGCCAGTTCTGGCGAATCGTTGACGCCCGCCATCAGCGCGTACTCGAAGGTGACGCGGCGGTTGGTCTTTGCCACGTAGCGACGCACGGCCGCCAACACTTCGTCGACAGGATAGCCCCTGTTGACAGGCACAAGCTGCGTGCGCAGATCATCGTTGGGTGCGTGCAGACTAACAGCCAGCCCGATCTGCAACCCTTCGTCAGCCATACGGTCGATCATCGGCGCCAAACCGACGGTGCTCAACGTGATGTGGCGAGCGCCTAGCCCAAACGCATCGACGTCGGTTAGCCGGCGCAACGCCTTCCAGACATTGGCGTAGTTGTGCAGCGGCTCACCCATGCCCATCAACACGATGTTGGTGACGGTGGTGGGCCGTTCAACGGAGGTGTCGGGCGGCAGCACGGGGTCAGCCAGATAGCGGGCGAAGTAGAGCACTTGCGCCACGATCTCGCCGGGCGTCAGATTGCGCGCTAGTCCGCCTTGCGCCGTTGCACAAAAGGTGCAGCCCATCGCACAGCCAGCCTGGCTGGAAATGCAAAGTGTGCGCCGCTCATCATAGAGCATCAACACTGCTTCAATTGTTTGACCATCGGGCAGTTGAAAGAGAGCCTTGAGCGTGTCGCGGTCGCGTGAAACCACTTCGGTGACAAGTGCGAGTGGTGTGATGGTGGCGATGTCAGCAAGCTTTGTGCGCAGCGCTTTGGGCAGGTTGCTCATCGCGTTGAAATCGCCAGCGTAACGCTTGTACATCCACTCCCACACCTGCCGGGCGCGGAAATACGGCTCGCCCAAATCCGCCAGAAATTGGACGATCTGGTCGAAATCCATGTCGAGCAGCGACCGACGCGTCTCGGTTTGGGTTGGGAATGCAATAAAAGATCGAGTTGTCACACGATTGTCTGTTTTCGTATCATCAGGCGCAGCGCCCCAAATTCCAATCCAACGTAATTATACGCCCGTCGTGACGAACGGGCAATGTCAGACCAGACGAACACGCCAACCGTATCTCAGATCACTAGCCTTTCAGCACAGCGTCTGGTACAATGCCAACATTGAATATTAGGAGGCATGGATGAGTGCAAACTGGAGTAGAAACGCGTTCGTCTATCTGCTGATCATTGTGGCGGCGGCGACGCTCTTTATCAATATCTACCGTCCGGGCGACGCACCGCAGCAGATCAGCCTGACCCAGCTCGCCAATCGCATCAAAGCGGGCGAAGTCGAGACCGTGATCGTGCGCGACAGCGAGTTGCGCATCATTTTGGCAGGGAACGATGCGGCTGTCGTCTCGCGGCGGGAGCGAGATGTTCCGATCACACAGATACTTGCCGGGCTTGGCGTCAAGCCGGCGCAATTGGCTGCCGTCAACATCAAATACGAGTCACCCGCCAATGCCGGCAACTGGTTGTCGCTGCTCGTCAATTTGCTGCCGCTCGTCTTCATCGGCGCACTCTTTTTTATCCTTTTCCGCCAGACGCAGGGCAGCAACAACCAGGCGCTTTCGTTTGGCAAGAGCAAGGCGCGCGTCTTCACAGGCGATAAGCCCACTGTCAAGTTCGATGATGTGGCTGGTTCTGACGAAGCCAAAGAAGAGTTGAAAGAAGTCGTCGAATTTTTGAAGGAGCCCCAGAAATTCGCCGCGCTTGGCGCACGCATCCCCAAAGGCGTGCTGCTGGTTGGCCCACCTGGCACAGGCAAGACGTTGATGGCAAAGGCGGTTTCCGGCGAAGCAGGCGTGCCCTTCTTCAGCATTTCCGGTTCGGAATTTGTCGAGATGTTTGTCGGCGTCGGCGCCAGCCGTGTGCGCGACCTCTTCGAGCAGGCAAAGCGCAACAGCCCGTGCATCATCTTCATCGACGAGATCGATGCAGTCGGTCGCTATCGCGGCACTGGGTTGGGCGGCTCGCACGACGAACGTGAACAGACGCTCAACCAGATTCTGGTCGAGATGGATGGCTTCGGCACCGACACCAATGTGATCTTGATCGCCGCCACCAACCGACCGGATATCCTCGATCCGGCGCTGCTGCGTCCGGGACGCTTCGACCGTCGCGTCACGATGGATCGCCCCGATGTTGTGGGGCGCCGTGCAATTCTGGAAGTGCATGTCAAGGGTAAGCCAGTCGAACCGACCATCGACCTGAATCTGATCGCCCGGCAGACGCCCGGTTTCGTCGGCGCCGATCTGGAAAATGTCGTCAACGAAGCTGCGATCCTGGCGGCGCGGCGCAACAAGCGCGCGATCGGCATGCGTGAGTTGCAGGAAGCCGTCGAGCGCGTCGGCATGGGCGGCCCAGAACGGCGTAGCCGGCTGATGACGCCGCATGAAAAGAAGGTGGTCGCCTATCATGAAGCGGGCCATGCAGTCGTCGCTCATCTCTGCAAACATTCAGACCCGGTGCAGAAGGTGACGATCGTGCCACGCGGCGGCGCCGGCGGCTATGTGTGGCGCGTCGCCGAGAAAGATCGCCTGCTTGCCAAGCGCGCCTATTTTCTCGACAACATTGCTGTGGCGCTCGGCGGTCGCATTGCTGAGGAACTGGTCTTTGGCGACATCTCCAACGGCGCGGCGATGGACATTCAACAGCTCACCCAGATGGCGCGGGCAATGGTGACCCGCTACGGTATGAGTGAGAAGATGGGGCCGCTACAATTCGGTCAACAAGATGAATTGGTCTTCCTAGGGCGTGACCTGGCTGAACAACGCGATTACAGCGAGGAGGTCGCCGAGGAGATAGATGCTGAAGTGCAAGAGCTGGTCAGCGCAGCTTACGCGCGGGTGCGTGCACTGCTGTCGGAGAATATCGACATGCTGCACAAGGTCGCCAATGCGTTGCTAGAGCGTGAGACGCTCAGCGGCGAAGAATTCAAGGAACTCTTCGCCGCTGCGTAGAGTGAAGTTTGGACTTTGCTGTTGAACAGGTGATTTTGTCAGCCGCGCGTGACAAGAATTACGCCGGTGACGATGATGAACACGCCCGCCCAGCGCATGGCGCTCACCTGTTCGCCGAGGATGAAGGCGCTGACGAGCGTGATCAGCACATACCCCATGCTCAGCGCCGGATATGCGTAGCTTAGCTCGACGCGGCTCAGCAGCACCAGCCAGAAAACTGTGCTAAAGCCATAAGATGCAACGCCAGCCAGCACGTAGGGATTCATGATCGCTCGCAACAGGCTTTCCGCCAGCAGGCTGAGGTCGCCGCTGATGGCGCCGACGCTGCTCATGCCGCGTTTCATCATCAACTGCCCAAAGACATTCAACGACACGGTCACGAGCAGCAAGATTAGTTGTTTCATCGACTTACTCCAGCATCAAGCATACGGCGTCGCCTGATTTTGTGCGCGACGCCGTATCGCATTCTACCCTTTGGCGTCCGATTCGGAGAAGTCCATGTGCTTCATTTGTACAATTTCCATGCAACCGATCGCACCATTGCCATCGACAAACGAATGAAACGCATCGTTATTGTCGGCACAACTGGATCGGGCAAAAGCACATTGGCAGAGCAATTAGCATGCCTGCTCCACTATCCCTTCGTCGAGTTGGATACACTTTTGGGGAGCCAAACTGGAAGCCGGTTCCGAACTTGGAGCGGCCAATTTGCCATCTGCGATTCACTGTTCGTGTGGGCGCTCGAGACCCGCTACCGGCGCCGCTGCTTGCCTTGCCCGAACACGCACATCTGACCGTGCTGCATTTTCGCACACCGTGCGCTGCGGCAAAGTGGTTGCAGATTGTGACGCAGCAATGTATGTTGACTCTATAGCAATTCTCCCACAGCCCGGTGCTCGGCTCAGATCGTATACAGCAGCCTGAACACATTGGTTTGTTAGTGATCAGCAGGTGCACAAGAATGACAATTCAATCCGAGCAATTCGTACAAACGTTATTGGTGCTGCTCACAGTTGGTCTTACTCTGGCGCTGATCGTGTTGATGGCCGTCTGGCATGTCAGGCGATCAAAAGCGATCCTACACCGGTGGATTGAAACAAATGGATATGAATTGCTGGAAAGCAGGATCAACTGGCTCAACCAGGGGCCGTTTTTCTGGACAAGCTCCTCAGGCCAAACGGTATACTACATCAAAGTCGTCAACCGCAGCGATGGACGTGTGCGGCAGGGATGGGTGCGCTGTGGCAGCTTTTGGTGGGGTGCATTGAGCATGAAGGCTGAAGTTCGGTGGGACGAACCACAGTAATAGCTTGCCAGCGGAGATTGATCGCCGATTGCGCCAAATTCAAATCAGCTTTAGGCACATGCAAGCGTCAATGCAGTCCAATCAGGTGGCTTTTGCATTCAGCGCTCTGGTGTTCAATTGCTTCCATGCGGGTAAATCTTCACTGCTCATTCAAATACCCTCTGCACACTATCGCACATTTATCCCACAACTATCCCACATTTATCCCACAAACCTGCGTGGGATATACATACGGAATTGCCACAAACGCTGCCACCTCACATCACGCACCACGCAGCACGAAACACGCAGCACGAAACACGCACCACCCCTCACCCCACCGCCATAATCTCCAGCGTGCGCAACAGCGCCTGCCGCCACTGCCCCGCCTCGTCGATGGGCAGGTAGATGGCGCGGCGTCCAACGCGGGCGGCGTCTTCGGGGATAAAGCTGGCGTCGTCTTCCGAGATGCGCCCCAGACCGATGCGCAGCCGGCGCTCCAGCGTGCGGCGGTCGATGTTCTCCAGCGCTTCGCTATGCAGCACCAGGTTGTCCATGTCGCGACCGATGCGGTCGACGCCGGCGCGCGCCGCCAGGCTTTTGATGCGAATCTGGAAGAAGAGATTGTCCACTTCCTCGGGCACGGAGCCGGTGTCGGCGTCCTTGCCAAAGCGGTCGATCAGTTCGCGGCGCATCTCGTCGAGCATCTCCGGATGCGTGATGCCGGCAATGCGACGGTAAAGCTGCAGGCGCAATTCTTCGTCCTCGATATAGGTCGCCGGGATGCGCGCATCGAGCGGCAGGTCGAGCTGCACCGGCGGCTGGAGCGGATCGGCGAGGTCGAAAGGCAGCTCTTCGGCGGAGATTTGGGGATTGGGAGATTGGGAGATTGGAGATTGGGAGATTGGAGATTGGAGATTGGAGATTAGGCGCGTTGCTGCTTGGGTCTCCCCATCACCCAAAGACCTTACATCCCCACTACCCGAATCCCCCACCGCACTATTCCCGGCCTGCATTGCTTTGTCAAAGCGCTCCTTTTTGCGTCGCGCTTCATTGATGGCTTGCGCCAGCAGCCGTGTGTAGAGGTCGAAGCCGACGCTGTCAATGTGGCCGCTCTGTCGCGCGCCGAGGAGGTCGCCAGCGCCGCGAATCTCCAGGTCGCGCATCGCAATGCGAAAGCCGGCGCCCAACTCCTCGCTGCTTTCGAGGATCGCTTCAAGCCGGCGGCGCGCATCATAGCTCAGCGTGATGTATTTGTCATAAAGTAGATAGCAGTGCCCACGCTGCGCGCTGCGCCCGACCCGCCCGCGCAACTGGTATAGCTGCGCCAGCCCAAAATGATCGGCGCGGTTGATGATGATCGTGTTGGCGTTGGGGATGTCCAGCCCATTCTCGATGATCGTGGTGGCGACAAGCACATCGACCTCGCCGTCGGCAAAGCGCATCATCACATCTTCTAGCTCACGCTCCGCCATCTGTCCATGCCCGACGGCGACGACGGCGTCGGGAACCAGTCGCTGAATGCGCTCCGCCAGATAATAGATGTCGCGCACGCGGTCGTTGACAACAAAGACCTGACCTTTGCGGTTCAGCTCGCGCTGGATCGCCTGTTTGACCAGGACATCGTCATATTCGGCAAGCACGGTGTGGATCGGCTGGCGCTCTTTGGGCGGCGTGTTGATCGTGCTCATGTCGCGGATGCCGCTCAAACTCATGTGCAGCGTGCGCGGGATCGGCGTCGCGCTGAGTGTGAGCACATCGACTTTGGTGCGCAGTTGCTTGAGTTGCTCCTTTTGGGCAACGCCGAAGCGCTGCTCCTCGTCGATGATCAGCAGTCCCAAATCCTTGAATTCGACGTCCTGGCTGAGCAGCCGGTGCGTGCCAACCACCAGGTCGACCGCCCCCGTGCGCAGCCCGTCGATCACTTTTTGTTGCTGTGCAGGCGTGCGGAAGCGGCTGAGCACTTCGACGCGCACCGGGAAGCGCGCCAGCCGGTTGCTGATCGTACGATAGTGTTGTTGAGCGAGAACGGTGGTCGGCACGAGCACGGCGACCTGCTTGCCGTCGTTGATCGCTTTGAACGCAGCGCGCACGGCGACTTCCGTCTTGCCGTAGCCGACGTCGCCGCAGATCAGCCGATCCATCGGGCGGTCGGACTCCATGTCGCGCTTGATCGCCTCCACCGCCACAAGCTGATCTTCGGTCTCTTGATAAGGGAACGCCGCTTCCATTTCCTCCTGCCATGGGCTGTCAGGGCTATAGGTGTAACCGGCGATCAGTTCGCGCTCGGCGTAAAGCTTGAGCAGGTCGTCGGCGATCTCGGCGACGGCGCGTTTGGCGCGCTCCTTGACAAGCTGCCAGTCCGCCGTGCCCAGGCGATTGATCACCGGTGTGACGTCCCCGGAGCCTACATAGCGGCTGAGGCGGTCGGCCTGATGCACCGGCACATAGAGCTTGTCCTCGCGCGCATAGGTGACGAGCAGGTACTCGCGTTCGACGCCGCTGAGCGTCATACGCGTCAACCCCTCAAACCTGCCGATGCCATGCTCGATGTGGACGACATAGTCGCCCGGCTTGACGTCGGCAAAGAAGAGCTCTGGCGCGACCTTGCTGTGCGGTTTCGGTCGGGTGCGCGCCTGCGGCTTGCTCCAGCCGAAGAGTTCGGCGTCAGTGAAGAAGTGGAGATTATGAGAGGGAGAGAGTGGAAGATTGGAAGATTGGGAGATTGGAGATTGGAGATTGGAGATTGGCGCGTCATTGCCTGCGTTCTCTTCCTTTCTCTGTCTCCCGCTCTCATCCTCTCTCGTCGCCTCAATACCCTTGACAATAAACCCCTCACCCAGAACGCCTTGCACGAGCGTGACGCTGGCTGGAGCAGGCGCTATCTTGACTTCGCTTTGCACGTGGCTGGTGAGATGCACTTCTTGCAAAATATCGCGCATGCGAGCGGCCTGCCGCGTGGCGAGTACAACGGCGTGACCGGCGTTGCGCAGCTTGACAAGGTCGGCGGCGATTTCTTTGACTTTGCCGCCAAACCGGGGGCCGGGCGCAAAGGCGCGGGCAAGCGGCGTGTTGGCGCTGGTGGTCTTGCCATAGAGATCGCCATAGCCGAGCAGGGCTGGACGACGTTCGATCAGCTTTGTCCTGAGTTCGTCAGCGGTAAAGCTGCTGCGCGCGTAATCGTGCGGCAGCTCACCCGTATGTATCAACTCGGCGCGCAGGGTGTCGGCCTGGATGTCCAGCTCGCGCAGGGTGGCGAAGAGGTCGAGTGCATCGTCGACGATCAGCGTCGCTTCGGGGGGCAGATGCTCCAACAGTGAGATCGCCGGGCTGTAGAAATAAGGCAGATACCACTCGATGCCATGAAAGCTGCGGCTGGCGGCAAGGTGATCGACTTCCAGACGAATCTCCTCACGGATCGCAAGCAGCAGACCGGGATCGAGCAGCGGGCTGGCTTGTTCACCTAGCGCCACATTTTCCGCCGAGCGCAGGTCTGCCCCGCGCACGCCGAGTCGTTCCAATGCCGCCGGCCCATATTTGCTCAGCGCCTCGCTGCCAGGTCCGATCTCGACCGTGTTTATGCTGCGGATCGTGCGCTGACTGGATGGGTCGAAAAGACGCAGACTCTCCACTTCGTCGCCAAACAGGTCAATGCGCACCGGCGTCGGCAGGTTGGGAGGCCAGATGTCAACGATGCCGCCGCGCCGTGCAAAGGTTCCTGGCTCCTCCACCACTTCAGCCGGGCTGTAACCGGTCTGCACCCACCCCGTGGTCGCTTGGTTGAGGCGTAGGACGCCGCCCACTTTGACCGTGCGCATTGCCAGCCGTAGTTCGCGCGCGGGCAATGTCTTTTGGGTAAGCGCCCGTGCGCTGGCAACGATGATCGGCGGCGCGCCAACTTTGCTTTGCAGCGCCGCCAAAGCATTGAGGCGGCGTTGACGGGTGGCGCTGCTCCAACTGATGCGTTCGTAGGGCAGCGCGTCCGGCTCGGCAAAGAGATAGACTGGCGGGCCGCCCTCTTCGGTCGGCGACAACCATCTCTCCAGTTGGTCGCAAAGCTGTTGCGCCATCTCGCTGCGCGCCGTGATCAGCACGAGCGGTGCGGCGCGCTGCATCCGCACGCCAGCGACAACAAATGGGCGCGCAGATGCAAGCAATGCCTGCGGCGTTGCCTCGGCGGGTGGACTGTTCAGGGTTTGCAGCCACTCACGAAAGGCGGCGACCCGCGGCAGCAGATCGAGCAGACCGGAAAGATGCATCGGAAGCCTCATCCATTGAACTGATTCATGGCGCGCTCAATGCCGTCGAAAAGCCAGCAAAGCATTGCATCGACCACGCGTTCGCGCAGCGGCGTAAAGATCATTTCCTCGTCGGCGCTGAAGTCTTGCAACACATAATCGGCAGGATCCATGCGACCGGGTGGGCGGCCAATGCCTACTTTGGCGCGCGCAAATTCCTGTGAGCCGAGATGGTCGATGATCGAGCGAATGCCGTTCTGCCCGCCCGACGAGCCGTTGGCGCGCAGCCGCAACTTGCCTGACGCCAGGTCAAGATCATCGTGGACGACCAGAATCGACGGTGGGTCAACCCGATAGAAACGCGCCAGCGGCCCGACCGCCTCGCCGCTGGCGTTCATGTAAGTCAACGGTTTGACTAGCAGCACCTTCTGCCGCACTCCGTTGCGGGTGATGAAACCGCTGCCCGTTTGAGCGCGTAGCTGCATTCGATCGAGTGGAATGTTCTGTTTTTGTGCAAACAATTCCACACATTGAAAGCCAATGTTGTGTCGATTGCGGCTATAGCGTGGACCTGGATTGCCCAGGCCCACGATCATTTTCAATTCACTCATACCTACCACCTTGCGCCGATCGTATGCCCAACACCTCATTTAACCATCAACGAGCAGGGCGCGCCAAACAAAAAAGTAGAGCGATCTCGTCGATCGCTCTACCGGTTTTTCGCAGCGATAGTCGTGCGGCCCAGATCAACTATAGCGACGCCAGACCCACTCAAAAATACGCTTGCCAAAGACGATGGCAGCAATGCTGATGAAGATGGCGGCGCTGATGCGGATGCCATTGAAGAACTGAGTTTGCAGACGCTGGAAGGACAATGCCTCTCCTAACTCACGTGTGAGCGCGCCGCCAGCGGGTGTGTCGATTGAGGTCAAGCCCGATGGGGTTGGCGTTGGCAGCAACCCGCCGAGCGCCGGCGTCTGCCCCGGATCGACGACGGCGACCTGGGCTGGCGTCGGCGTTGGTTGATCCCCTTCAACTTGCGGCTGTGCGACCTGTCCGACCGCTGGCGTAGGCTGCGGCGCTGGCGTGAAGGTCGGCGTCGGCGTCGGCGTTTCGGTGGGCGATTCATCTGGCGTCGGCGTCGGCGGCTGGAGCGCCGCCTGGTTGACGCTCAGATTGGGTATAAAGTACTCGGCATAGTTGCCGTCGGCTTTGACGACGCGCAGGCGCAGCGTATATGTTCCAGGCGGCAACCCACCTGCCTGCCAAACGCCAAGCTGCCCGCCAATCACAGGTGAAGTTCCGCCAGCAAAGTAGATAAAGGCGTCATCGCCGCTTGGGTCCTGTTTGAAGTGGAGCTCATATTTCTGGAAAGGATCGATTGTGGCGGTGCCGAAGATCGGAACATCGCCGAAGATCGCCGAGCCAGGTGCAGGAGATGTAATGCCGGACTCGCTCTGCGCATAAGCGGGCGCGGCGAGCAGGATGGTTACACTGGCAAGCAGCAGGGCAAGAGGAAATCCGATTTGTCGCAAGCGCCACAGAATGCTCAATCCAACCATGATCGTTCTTTGTTCATGAAAAAACCGTGTAAGTCCACCATATCTACACCATCTACATTCTATCTATTGCCGCATGTATTGAATGATCGCAAGAATATCGGCGTCGCTCAGGTCAGGTCTACCGCCGCTGGGCGGCATCACCAAACCAGTTGTGTTCAGCGGATCATTCAATTCTCGCCCCTGGCGAATGATGGCAAGCACTTCGTCATCGGAGTTGTTCGCCAAAAATTCGGAATTGCGAAGCTGGTTGCCGAGGTTGGTCACGCCGAGTCCATCCATGCCGTGACACGCTGCGCACGACTGTAAATAGAGTTGCTCACCGCGTGCCAATGTTGCCGGATCGCTGACCGCCCCATCAATCAAGATTTGCGGGCCGGGCGTCACCGCCATCGCGGCAAAGGGTGACGGTGCAGCGCTGGCGGCAGCCTGACTGGCCGAACCGCTGATGAATAGCGCGGCAAAAACCGCCAGAACTGCAACCACTACGCCGCTCACCTGCAGCCACGGCGTGCGCAGCCGCTCGCCCTCTTCGTCCTCTGCGGCTGGCTCGCCGTTGAGCAGTGCAATCACGCTCATCAACGTGATGATGAGAAAGGCAGTGAATGCTAGAAACGGGATCGTGACAAATCCAAACCAGTTGATCCACTGCGTTGTACAGGACACACCCTGTGCACACGCAGCAGAACCGGCGAAGAGGTCGGTCTTTTCTAGCAAATAATGGTAGCCGGACATCCCGACGCCGTAGAGTGAGAGCGGGAGTACATAGTAGGGCAGGTTTCGGTCGCGGCGAAGCAAGCCGACGGCGATGACGCCGGTCAGTGGGTACATCAGGATACGCTGATACCAGCACAGCACGCACGGCACATAGCCGCGCACCTCGCTGAAATAGAGGCTGCCGCAGGTGGCAATCAACGCTGCAAGCAATGCAACGTACATGCTGTTGCGGTTTAGCCAGAGAGAGAATCGCTCCATCGCTTTCGTTGGTTCCCGTCTATGCGCCTACAGCCCTTTCGCAGCCAACGCAGCGTCGATCGCCGCCTTGACGCTGGGATAGCTGGAGTTCTCCAATAGCTGGCCGTCTACAATCACCGAGGGCGTGAAGCGCAGCCCAAGCTGCCCCGCCTGCGCCAGCGCAGCATTGATCACGGGCTGATGGCGCGACCCGCTCATGCAGGCTTGAAACTCATTCACATTAAGCCCCGAGGAGCGGGCAAATTCGGTCAACTTGTCGATAGTTGCGCCACGTTGCTGCTCCACGGAAATGACCTGGAACGCCTTGTCGTGGTAAGGCCAGAAGAGATTCTGATCGGCGGCGCATTCTGCGGCCAGCGCTGTCATAAACGAGCCAGGCGCATGCTGCTGCAAGGGGAAATGGTTGAATTCAAGCCGCACTTTGCCACTTTTGACATACTCTTCGACGATCTGCGGTTTCACGGTGCGACTGAAGCTCTGGCAAGCTGGGCAGAGAAAATCTTCCCACAATTGGATGACGACCGGGGCCTCTGGACTGCCGAGACTAGTGCGATTGATCCATGTAGACGGCACGTCTGGCTGTTCAACCGGCGCCGAAACAGTGCGCTGTTCGTTGAAAATAATGATCCCCACTACGATGGCAACAATTGCAACACTTGCACCGATCAGCCACAATCCAATATTTGTCCTACCAGCAGCCGCTTTGCTACTCTTTTTCTTCACACTTGCGGTCATGATTTCGCCTTTCTTCGCTTCCCCTGACTTATCACTCTGCCTGGATCGCTCATAATGACGGATGCCCAACTTGTTGCTGCTTCAGCACTGATAAGTTCAATATCGAATAAATTTGCCATGATTGACCAAGCGACCTGTCAGTATACATTGCACCATAAACATCGGCAAGAAGTTCACTTACAGTTGCCAATGACAGTTGCCAATGACAGTCACCAATAGCTGGCGCTAAAAACACGCCTCAAGATGCTGGCGCGCTCCTGGTCTGTTGTCCAGCGCGGCTGGCCGTACTCGTAGAGCAATGTGGTCAGAATCTGTGTGCTGAGATGGCGTCCGTTATAGAACGTGTGCTTGACGACCATCCCTTCGCGTGTTGTCTGCGCCCACATCTGATCGAAATAGAGATTGCCCAACCCGTAAAGCACCAGTTTGCCATCAGCGAACTCGATCCCCTGTGGCACATGGCTCTGCACACCGGTGACGATGTCGGCGCCAGCGCGCACGAGCGCTTTGAAGTCGATGCGCTGGTCGACCAGTGGCTGCGCGTCGTAGCTCTCCTGATATTGCAATTCGACCAGTACGACATCCGCAAGGTTCTTTTCCTTGATTGAACGAATCGTCGCTGAAAGTACATTCAAATCGAAAGGCGCCGCCCCCGGCAACGTATCGGTCGCCCATGCCATCTGTGGACCGTAACTGTTGGCGCCAAGAAACGCCAGCCGGTTGCCGTTGTGTTCGATATACAGTGGCTTGAACGCCTCTTCCAGATTTTTTCCGCCGCCATAGTAAGGTATTCCCCACGCTTCATACATCTCCAGCGACTTGATGGCATTTTGACGTCCAAAGTCGTTCTGGTGGTTCCCGGTCATGCCAACGATGTCGACGCCCGAAGCCCACAACGTCTCCATATACTCCGGTTTGCTGCAGAAGTTGAAGTTGTTGGGATCGGTGTTGGGGACGCACCCTTCGACAAAGGGAACCTCGTTGCTGATATGGGTAATGTCGGCGCTGGCAAGCTCTTGGCCGACGACTTCTGCAGGCCACGCCGGACCAAACTTTTCCATTTGCGCAGCGGTCATGCGACACATGGCTGTCACGCCGGTCATCGTCAGCACTGTCAGCTGTTCGGCGATGCGGTTGCCGGTCGGGAGCGCGGAGAGCAGTTGCGCCGCCAGCGCCGCTTCCTCTGCATCGGCGGCGTCGATTTGCATGTAGACAGGAGCTGTCAGCGGGTAGCGCGCCGGGTCAAAGTGCGCGCTATTCTCGACCGGATTCTGACCGTCGATAGCCAGTGCGACCAGCCTCGGCTCTAGCTGATCAAAGGGCGCAATCGCCAGCGTCGCTCGATCTGCCCAGGCCGCCTCGACCAGCGCTGACATGCCGTCATATCCAACCACAGAGTCGGCCGGCTCACCCATGACCTGTGTCAACAGTGGCAGCGTATCTGTCAACACTGCGATGCGCGTAAACAATGGTGCAGCGCTCTTCTCGGTTGTAGTGAGGGGCGCCCCACTCCAAAGTGACCGAAGCGCATCCCAGGTGATCGATGGGTCGATGGTGTCGAAGCGCGTGGCTGCAGCAAAGGTGACTGTGTAGACTGCCTGGCTGCCAGGCGAGCGTCGTGCACTGAAGTGAACAGGCGCAGCCGCTGTGCTTGTGACGATCTCCATATCATCAAGCTGCACACTCCCAACCTCATCGATCAGATGCTGCGGGATGTCTGCGCTGAAAGAAAGCGCAAGCGTGGGTGTCGGCGGCTCGACCGCAACCGTGGGTGAAGAGTCCGCACGTGGACTTGCAGATACAGCAAAGGTTGGCTCAACCGCGTTCGACGCTGTATCTGCCCCAACAGCGTCTTCCATGATATCGGTAGCGATGTTGCCCGGAGCCATGTCCGCCATAATTTGGTTGGGGGCGGAGCGTGCAGTGCTTCCCGGCCATGTGGAGACCGCCTGCACAATCAGGAACAGCCCAAGCACAATCAAGGCGATTGCGCCGAGCAAGATAAGGTTGCGCAATAGCTTGTCCCGCAATAGCTTGTCCATAGTCATGAGTGATATGGCATAGCGTTCAGTGCTGCGCCAGTTTTTTACGCATACGCACATACCGCGCATAGTCAATCGGCACGCGGCGGCGGATGTAGTCACGCGTGGTGGGTGCTCGGCGCTGTGCATCCACGATGCGGTCGGTCACCAACAAGTCGAACGCATCAGAGCCAGCGCCGCTGCCGTAGCTGACCATCAGGATGCGCTGGCCAGGTTGCGCTTCGTCCAGCACGGCGGAGAGGCCGATCATCGCCGAGCCGGCATAGGTGTTGCCGATCTCCGCCACGAGCAGGCCGGTCTTCCACTGTGTAGGCCTGAAACCCAGGTCTTCAAGCGCACGCGTTGGAAACTTGGGATTGGGCTGATGAAAGATCACGTGGTCGTAGCTCTGCGGCGTGGTTCCCATGATCTGCATCATTTGTTCGGCGGCGGGCATGATATGGCCAAAGTAGCCTGGATCGCCGCTGAAGCGCTCGGCGTGGCTGGGGTAGTGTGTGGTGGGGCGCCGCCAAAAGTCGGTCGTGTCTGAGACGTAACTGAGGCTGCGTAGAATCACTGCCAGCGCCTCGGATTCCGGGCCAACGATGTATGCTGCGCCGCCGGCGCCCGCAGTGTATTCGAGCGCATCGCCTGGGCGCCCCTGCGCTGTATCCATGCCGATCGCCAGCGTGTAATCAGCCATGCCGCTGCCGACAAAACCGATCCCGGCTTGCAGCGCCTCTGTGCCAGCTTTACAGGCAAACTGCCAATCGGCGGCAAGTGTGGCGGGCGTGGCGCCGATTGCCTCTGCTACAATTGTGCCGGTTGGTTTGACGGCGTATGGATGGCTTTCGCTGCCCACCCAAACCGCTGCGATTCGCTGCGGGTCGATCTGTGCGCGCGCAAGCGCATTGCGCGCCGCCTCGACGCTCATCGTTGCCGTATCCTCGTCGAGATCGGGCACGGCCTTTTCACGCACTGGGCTTTTGGTGTTGCCATCGGTCCACACCCGACTGATTTCGCTGCCCGGCAGTCGATAGCGTGGCACATAAGCGCCATAGCCAACAATGCCGACCGGGCGAATTGGCTGATTCAACATAATATCACTTCTTCCCTAACAATTCCCGCGCGCGTTCGACGCGGATTTGTCCTTCGTTCGCCATTTGTCCGGCGATGCGATCCACTTCGCTGCCGACGGCGCCGGCGGCGATCGCCACCTGCCGTGCGTGCAGCGCCATGTGTCCACGTTGGATGCCTTCCGTTGCCAGCGCCCGAATCGCCGCCAGATTCTGCGCCAGCCCCACCGCCGCCATGATCTCACTCAACTCACGTGCACTGGTCACGCCGAGAATTTTGAGCGCCACCTGTGCAGTGGGGTGGGCGCGCGTTGCGCCGCCGACGATCCCGACAGCCAACGGCAATTCCAGACGACCGTACAGCGCAGTTCCAGTGCGATTCGGCTGATTCTCAGTTTGCTCGTCCGTTGTCTGATTGTCAGTAATTACTCTCCACTCGGTCAGGGCGCGGTATTGCCCATCGCGCGCGGCGTAGGCATGAGCGCCTGCTTCGATGGCGCGCCAATCGTTGCCGGTGGCGATGGCGACTGCGTCAATGCCGTTGAGGATGCCCTTATTGTGCGTGGCGGCGCGGTAAGGGTCGGCGACAGCGAAGGCGTTGGCATGTGCGATGCCTTCGATGACCTCGGCGCCAGCGGCGTGGATCGAACTGAAGGTATTGGCGGGAATCGTTACTTCCGCCCAAGCGCGACGCTGGTCGGTCAGGTTGCTCAAGATGCGCAGCAGCGCCTGTCCGCCGCTCAGCCTTTCCAGATGTGGAGCTATCGCCTCGGCAGCGGTGTTGACGGCATTGGCGCCCATCGCATCGAGCGCGTCGAAGAGCAGATGCACGATCAGCATCGGTTTGGTCGGCGTAACGGGAAGATGGCGCACTTCGATGTCGAGTGGTCCACCCCCGCGTGCAGCGATGCTAGGGCTGGTGTTTGCAATCGCCAGCAGCTCCGGCTTTGCCTGGAGAATGCGCTCCGTCGCCAGTGCTGCATCGGGCACGCCCAACAGTTGCACCTGTGCGATCATGATCGAGCGCGTGCTGCCCGTGCGAAAACCGCCGCCATTGCGCGCCAGCTTGGCGGCGTAACTGACCGCAGCGATCACCGATGGCTCTTCGACCACCATAGGCACGAGCACCTCGCGTCCGTTGACGACAAAGTTGGCGCCGATGCCTAGCGGCAGGTTAAAGACGCCGATGACATTTTCAATCATCTTGTCGGCCTGCGCCACCGTCAAACCGGCGTGCAGAATGCTGACCTCCTCGGCGGTGAGATTCGCCCATCGGGCGATCAGCGCCGTGCGTTCGGCGACGCTCTTCTGATAGAATCCGCTCAACCGCGACGAACGCGCCACGAGCGGCTGCGAAGTAGGCTGGTCGGTCATCGTACGATTCTCGTTCTTCGTGTAAGAGGTGTTTCGTGTTTCGTGTTGCGTGTCTCGTTATGCAACACGCAACACGCAACACGCAACATGAAACACGCAACACGCAACATTCTCGCGCTTTTATCTGAACAATTTCATCCAAAGGCAGCGAGCGCGCGCGTGATCAGCGTACTGAAAAGCTGCGGCGTCGTGGCGACAAGCAGCGTTATCACGAGCGCGCTCACAGCAACGCTGATCGTAAGCGCACTCTCGCGCGCGGTCGAACGCGCCTCCTGAATCCCAAACATCAGCCGCGCCAGACGCACAAACCCCAGGATTGCGCCGACAGAGGCCAGCGCAATCGCCATTGCCGGCCGCCAATCGACGACTGCCAACGACTGCAGCGCAGCCCAATGTCCGGCAAAGCCAGCAGTCAATGGAAAGCCCATCAGACCAAGCCCCCCCAACAGCACCGCTGCGCTGTTCCAGGGCATACGCAGCCCAACAGAGCGCATCTGCTCCATTTCCAGCGAACCTGTTTGCTGTTTGATCGCGCTCAAACCGACCGCCGCCGTCATCATGCTGACTGTGCGCAGCGCAAACAGAAAGAGCACCAGCGTCCAACTGCGTAGACCAGGGGTCGCCAACACCAGGACAATCAACCCCCAATCGTGTAGTGCAGCGCACCCCCACAACCGCCCAGCATGATTGGCGCCAACCGCGGCGACGCCCCCCCACACCGCGGTCAACAAACCGAGCGCTCCCAGCCACACTGCCCAGTCAGTCTGACGCAAGATGAACGGATAGGCAGCCAGCGTTTGCGACGCCAGATAGAGAACGGCGAGCTGGTAAAACAGGCTGATCAGCAAGGTTGCGGCTGGCGGCGAGCTTTCGCTGACGGCGGGCCAAGCGCCGTGCAACGGAAAGGGCGCCAACAGTAGCAGCACGCCAAGTCCAAGCAACGTCCCGGCGGACTGTGTAATCATGAGGTCCTGTGGATTGATCGGAATCTGCTCAACCCACCAGCCGCCGCCCAAAAATAACGTTGCGGCCAATATGGGTGGCAATAGTGCACGTAACGGGCCAGAGACGTCGCGACTTTTGTATCCTTGCACCGGGTCGCCGTACAGCATGTAAACGCCAAGCGCAGTGAGCAGAATCAGCAGCACCGGAGCAACGTTCACCGGCGCAGTAGGCGCGCCGACCAACAACGTAAGCGCCGTGTAGCCAGCGAGCATGAGCCAGACCTGCGCCGGAAATACGGCGTCGTGGCGATGTACAGCGCCGATCAGCAACGCCAGCGCAGCAACCGCCAGGTAGACAGCGACGACCGGCGCGTTGACAGCCATCAATTGCAACGAATAGCCTGCGAACGAAATCGGCGCTTCGAGATCGACGCTTCCGCCGACCGGCAACACCCAGATCGGCAGGCTCAAGTCGAGCGACCAGACCCACACTGCCAACAGCAGCGCGGTCGCAGCGCCAGCCAGCCCTATGTTGCGCGACCATGCGCGCAGCAGATAACTTGCTGCGGCCGCGGCGCCGAAGAACATGAAAAGTAAGTAGAGAAAAGGCAGACCAACTGCACCGACCTGATTCATGCCCGCTCCTCGACAGATGTCTGTGTTTCAGGTTGAGGCTCAGAGGGCGCTGTGTTGGCGGGTGCAGTTCTGGCGGAAAACAGTGCAGGGCGGCGGAACACTGGCCTCAGAGAGGGCTGCGTTGTTTGTGTCGGCGCGACAGACGGCTGCGCGGCAACGGGCGCAATCAACGGCGTCACCACTCGATATTGGTTGGTTACGTACGCAGACTGCATCAATGTGAGATAGGCGCACGCCAATGCTATCAGAATCTGTGCGATGCCGACGAAGATCGACAGACCCGCTCCAGGCATCAACACCGGCGCAATCGATTGGAGAGGAGCAAGCAGCAACAGGAAACCAATGCCCATGAAAAATGGCGAGGTAGTCAGGCTCAACAACAGGATGCCGCACAACGCAACCCAGATCAGCAGGTCGGTTTCAACCTGCGAAAAAAGAGGTGCACGCACGCCGGGATCAACCACCCACCATGCGCCCAACAGGAAACTGAGCGCCAGCGCACGCAGGAGCCAGTTTGCGTTGGCGCGTGTCACAATGCCGGTTGAATGAAAACGCGCTGACAAACCCAATAAGAGGATTCCCACTACAACCGACAGCCACTGGTTTGCTGTGATCAAAGCCGGTACGCCGTGCAGCGTGGCGGTTACACTGCTGACGCCCAACAACAGGAGCGCGCTGCCCACCAGAGCCCATCGCCACTCCCAGATCAGCACGATGCTGGCGGCGAGCGCTGCTAAGAACAGGATGCCGGAGCCAGTTGCCAGCAACGCGCCAGCGAGTTCAAACGGCGTCGTTAGCATCAGCGCACCAGCAACAATCCGAGCAACAGCATCGCCAGGAACCAGCCGACATAACCTGCACCTTCGACGACGCGTAGACCGTTGGCGCCGACGAGTGCGGCGCGATCAATACCCCAGATCATCAGGTTGAAAAGCCACTCGAGCTGACTAACGCGGCTGATGCGATTGGGCAGGGCGCCCAGTTGCGGCCAGATGCGCGGGTGCAGCCAGACAAGACCAAAGCCAAGCGCCAATGGCAGCCCCAGGACGATCCAGACCTCGCCGCCTGCGACCACGTTGGGCGGATTGCCGAGCGCGCTGTCAATGGTGTTTGGGATGCCGATCAACGTTTCCGTGAAACGGGGCAGAAAGCCAGCAATCGCCAACGGCAAACCCAAAAGCAGACAGGCGGCCAGTAACCGGATCAGATAGCTATTGGGTAGATCAGTGGAGGGTTTGAAACTGGCATTCCAGCTACGCAGCACCGCGGCAATTAACATACCCTGCGCAAGCGCATACAATAGGAACACAGGCCAGAAAGCCAGCCCTTGCGTCAATAGCCTTGCCAACGCCGGTTGGGCAAGAAAGCCGGGCGTAAAGGGTACGCCAGCCAGGGCAAGCGCACCGACGCTCACCGGCACCTGCCAGCCCCACGCACGCCAGACCTGGTCGCCCACCAGCCAGAGAGCGCCGCCAAGCGCAAAAGCTGTCACAGGCCACATCAGCGACGCTGGGCCTGGAATTTCGCCCAACAATCCAGCGAGCGTCGCCGTCCCCGCCGACGTAATGAGCACGAACGCAACATAGTGAACATGGTCTTGTGCAGTGAAAGCCGCCAACGCACAACCGAAGATCATCAACGTAATCATAAAGAGCAGTCCAGGCGCAAGTAGCAATTCAGCACCGCCAAGCTGCAGGGCGCGCCCGATCAACCACAGCCCGCTCAACACCGGCGCCAGATGATCGAGCAGGCGCTCCGATAGATTCAACTCGCGCGTTGAGCGCGGCAGCAGCCACAGATGCAAGGGATACAGACCACTGCGCACAGTGGCGGCAAGCAACAAGAGCGCAAGGGTCTCCACAGGCAGCGAACCGAGCGCCAATTCTTGCGCCAACCCGGTCGGCCCGGCAGGCAGCACGGCGAGAAACAGAAACATTGCGCCAAGCAGGCTGAGAATCTGCGCCTCACTGGAGCGCACGCGATCCGATAATGCGGCGCTGCCGAGTGGCTCCGCCGCCAGACGCAGAATGATCGTGATGTCCAGGAACACCCATGCCAGAAGCACTGTCAGCAGGTTGCCGCTTTGCACAAAAAGCAGGCTGGCGGCAATGATGGTCAGGTCGGTGGCAAGCACGATATGCAGCCGGGGCAAGGGTTTGCCGTCCGCCATGCGCGCCCGATTGAGCAAGATGCCCAGTCCGCCGATCAACAAGATCAACGCGCCGAGATAGTAGTTCCAACCGTCGGCAATCCAATAGAGATTGGTCGCGCCCTGTAACAACGGTTGCCAGGGACGACCGAAGGTTGGCACCACGCCAGTGAACTGCAAGCCGATATAAACCAATCCGGCCAATCCAAGAAAAGCCAGCGCCACCCAGGTGCGCCACTGAGCGCGTCGGATCCAGCGACCAGGCCCTATCTCAATTGCTGCGCCGATCAATAGAATCAGCGGCGGGCCCAGCGGTGAAAAAAGCAACTCAAGAAACGTAGTCACAAACCAAAAGTGTATCACAGGCCGCCGGTCTCGGAAAACAACGGGTGCAAGGGGTGCAGTTTATGCAGTTTATACGTCATCCTGATCGATTGCGCGATCGGTGATCCACGTGATCTCCTCCAACGACGCACCGCGCGCCCGTTCCAGGCGTTCGATGCGTTTCTGAAATTGGTTGAGCGCAAAGTTGGCGAACTCGCCTTCATCCAGCCCGAAAGGCATCACTTCGTAACAGTCGAAGGTGTCGGCAACCACACCCAGCGCCGATCCCAGCAGATCGTTCATGGTGTCTTCCACCATCTGCCACAGGCTATCGTCGGCGGCGACCAGGCGCGAGATCAGGTAGATGCCATAGGCGATGTGGCGCGATTCATCCTGCTTGAGCAGACGAATGCCCCGGCACTGCCCCGGCATCAATCCGTTGCGCTCCAAAGCCGAGAGATAGGCGTGATAACCGGTCTCCGCCAGCACTCCCTCAACGATCATGTTGTAGGTGACCGACGCGCGCACCTGCGCAGCAGGCGATCGGTCGGTGAGCAGCGCCTGCATTGCAGCGGGCAACGCATCATAGACGATCGCGCGATAATTTGGCGAGTGAAAATGCGAGAGATCGGTGTGCACACCTGTCACTTCGTCCAAAAAGCGACGGAAGAAGTCGGTGTGTTTGGCTTCTTCGAAAAGAAAGGTGGTCAGGTACATTTCCTCTTCGATGCGCCCTTCGGCAGCCACCGTCAATAGCAGCGGCAAGATGTCGGCGGTCACCGCTTCTTCGCCAGCTTGAAAGAGTGAGGTGAGATGCAGCAACACTTCCTGTTCGAGCGCCGTCAGCCGCTGCCAGTCGGCGATGTCCTGGCTAAAGTCAATGTCACTGGGGTTCCAGACGCCGTAGCGTTTGGCTTTCTCGAAAAGGCGCATCGGCGCAGCGTTGCGGTCAAGTCCACGGGCAGTGGTCGCAAATGTCTGGTGAGAAACAGTTGTCATCATGTCCTCTCTCTCTAGGATTGAACAATGGGAGCCTGGCTGCATTGTACGAAGCGAAGCACGCCGCGTCAATTGCATGGAAATGGAATCGTCATTCTGGCGATCGAGCGCCGCAACGCTATACTACAATTATAATTATGCGTGAAAACAAAAGCTGGGTGGAGAAACTCGCCAATCGACTTTGCACGATTCCAAACGTGGCGCACTTCTGGGCGAGTTGAGCTGCGCAATGCAGCGCGCAGTTCGTGGACGATGCTGCGATTCCGTTTGTACGCTTGACCAAACCGCTGTCGGCAGCGCGCAGCGCGCTCATCACAACGGCTGGCGTTCATTTGTTGTCGTAGTCGCCTTTCGACATGAGCGAGGGCGAGCCAACCTATCGTTAGATTCCGGTCGATTCGGCGAGCCACACGCCCCATTGCAACAACACACCATGATTTTTCGTAGACTGCACCTACTGATCAATGCCCGGCAGCCCGGTGTGATCGAAGATCTTGGCTTTTGCTGGCGCCGCGAGCGCTACAGTGAGTCGAATCGGTCACAACTGAAACAGGAGTGAAGATGAGCCGTCGATCACGTCGAGGCGCGCCTGCCAAACCCAAAGCAACGTCAAAGCCTCAATCAACACCAGAACCCAGGCCGCAGTTGCGTTGGGAAGGCGCACTTTTCGCCTTTGCCAGCAACATGCTATTGGTCACAGTGTTGACCGGTTTGGTGCAGACCATGCGTCTACCGATCGAGTATGAAGTCATCGCAACGTTGTTGGGGCCATTGGCTGCCGGTTCACTCACAGCGGTTTATGTCCGTCAGCGCGGCGGGATGCACGCCTTTCTTGGCGGAATGCTCAGCGTGCTGCCGTTGACCTTCTTTATCTTTCAGGGAAGCTGGCAACCTGCGCTCTATGCTGGCGCCTTCTGCACCATCGGCGGTGCATTGACGGAAGTGATGATGCGGAGGCGGAGATAGGGGGAGAGTCGAGATTGGAGATTTTGCACCTGCCCAATCTCCAATCTCCAATCTTCAATCTTCAATCTCTACTCTCTCCTTCTCTACAAACAGAGCAACTATGCACAGCGGCAACTGGTGGCGGTACATTACATTTGATGAATCCAACAAGCAGCGGGCGATCATGGATCGGGCGTTGCTGCGGCGCGTGTTTCGCTATGCGCGCCCTTATATCGGCGCGATCGTGATTGTGCTTGGGACGATCACGCTTTCCTCGCTGCTGGGCTTGTTGCCGCCGCTCATCTACCGTGAGTTGATCGACGAGGTGTTGCCCAGTGGCGACCTTCGTCTGCTCAACCTGCTGGCGGTCGGCCTCTTTGCTGTGCCGCTCTTCTCCGGTCTGTTGGGGGTGTTGCAGCGGCGCTACAGCGCACGCGCTGGCGAAGGCATCATTTACGATTTGCGCAACGAGATGTTCGACCATCTTGGCCGCATGTCGATGCGCTTTTTCACCAACACCAAATCGGGCGAAATCGTCTCACGTTTCAACAACGATGTCGTCGGCGCGCAGAGCGCCATCACCGGCACAATCCCGGAGATTCTCACCAATGTTGTAACGCTGGTTTCGACGTTGGCGGTGATGCTCGCTATCGAGTGGCGGCTGGCGCTGTTGTCGGTTGCTGTGCTCCCGCTCTTTCTGCTGCCAGCGCGTCGCGTCGGCCTGATCCTGCGCAAGATTCGCCGCCAGGCGCTCGACTACAATGCGGCCATGAGCAGCCAGATCACAGAAACGTTGACCGTCAGCGGCGCGTTGCTGATGAAAACCTTCAACCGGCTTCCAGATGAGGCGCGTACCTTTCGGCGCAACAGCGCCAACGTGCGCGACATCGGCGTGCGCCGCGCCGAAGTCGCGCAGCTTTTCTTTATGGGACTGGGGTTAGTCGGCGCGATTGGCAGTGCACTGGTCTACTGGGTTGGCGGCTGGATGGTGCTCAACGACGCGCTGACGGTCGGCACAATCGTGGCGTTCACTGCCTATCTGACCCGGCTTTACGGGCCCATTTCGGCGTTGACCAACGTTCAAGTCGAATTTGTGACCGCGTTGGTCAGTTTTGAGCGCGTCTTCGAGTATCTTGATCTACCAGTCGAGATTCAGGATCGCCCCAATGCGGTGTGGCTTGAGGAGGTTGAAGGACGCATCTGCTTCGAGGAAGTCTGGTTTCAATATCAGGGGCCGCTGATCGGCGATGTCTTGGCGCAGAAACAACCGGGCGCGACCGGTGAAGATACAGCCGATAGCACGACGAAGCAGAACGGAACGGATGTGGAAGTCGCTTTCAAACATCATGCGCTGCAGGGCGTTTCGTTCGAGATCCAGCCTGGCTCATTGACGGCACTGGTCGGTCCTAGCGGCGCTGGCAAGACAACGATTACCTACCTGCTGCCGCGCCTCTATGACCCAACCAGCGGTCGCATCACACTCGATGGGTGCGACTTGCGCGACATTGCGCTCGATTCACTGATACAGCAATTCGGCGTCGTCAGCCAGGAGACATATCTCTTTCACGACACGATCCGCGCCAACCTGCTCTATGCCAAAACCGATGCGACCCAAACTGAGCTGGAAGCAGCCTGCCGCGCAGCCAACATTCACGACATGATCGCTGCCCTGCCCGATGGCTACGACACATTGGTCGGCGAACGAGGCTATCGATTGAGCGGCGGCGAGAAGCAACGGCTGGCAATTGCACGTGTAATCCTCAAAGATCCGCGCATTCTGGTGCTCGACGAGGCGACGTCGCATCTAGATTCACAGAGCGAGGCGTTGATCCAGGCGGCGCTGGAGCCGTTATTGCGCGGACGAACGAGCGTTGTCATTGCGCACCGCCTCTCGACAATTCTGGCTGCCGACAAAATCCTGGTGATCGACAAGGGGCGCGTCGTTGAGCAGGGTGTGCACCGTGATCTGCTGGCGCAAGGCGGCTTATATGCCACACTCTACGAAACTCAATTTCGCAGCCAGCTTGTTTGATCTTGCGCGTACAGATTCGCCATCTGGCGTGAACGTTACGCTCTTCGCACCTCCACCTCGCCGCCCTGAATGCGCCATTGCGTTATGCCGCCCGTCAGGTTATAGGCGTCAAAGCCCTGTTCACGCAGGTAATATGCCACCCCGAATGAGCGACTGCCATGCGCACACAAGACGACAATCGAACGATCGGGCGGCAATTCGCCGAGTCGATCGGGCACGCTGTTCATGGGAATGTGCAGCGCATCGGCAATGCGCACCTGTCGCCATTCGTACGGTTCACGCACGTCGAGTAGCAACGGCGGCGTCTCACTGCCCAGCGCAGCGATAACTGCAGGTGCACTCATCTCTGGCACGCTGATGTCATCAGGCTCCGGTTCAGGCGTGAGGGGTGCAATCGGTCGCGATGCCGACAGTCGCGACGCCGACGTTGGTTTGATGAATAAATTCTTGATCGATGTGAAGAAACTCAAGTCAACTTGTCCTTTCTTGGTTGAGCCATCGTTTCAAGCAGCGCCGCAATTATCCATGTGAAGCGAGACAGCCCCCTTTTGGCCGATAGCGACGCTCACTTCTGCCCCGCCCGCGCGACGCAATATCGTCATTGGTGTGAAACCTGCATCCGCCAAAAGCCTCTCGACGCGGGCTTGCTGCGCTGGCGATGGCGCGCCGTACACAGGCGGGATGTGCAGGCGGCGTCCGCATATCAACGGCGTAACCCACAATCCGACGATGATCAAACAACCATATTGATGCAGCACCCTTGCACATTCTTGCAATGTACTCTCTTCCAGGATATAGGGCGCCGGGAATGTGGCTACGACAACATTGAAGCTTTGATCGGCAAAGGGCATGGCGGCGGCAGTTCCCTGCGCGCGTGGTGCATCGAGTTGCTGGCGTGCGAGCGTTGCGCTGGCGACGGCGTGCATTTGTGACGATAGCTCCAGCCCAACCACCGGTAAAGATGCCCTGCGCGCCATCGCCAACAGTGCGCCTGTGCCAAAACCGATTTCTAGCATCAACTGCGTGGGCGCTCCCTGTTGTTGCACCTCATCGAGTGCAATGCGACGCCATACATCCCACTGGCCGAAGCTCACCCCACGGCTAACCAGCTCATAACTCCAGGCGAACTCGCGATATAGCCGCTCGCACGCCCAGCCGTATCCCCGACGAATCCATCTTCCAATCACTGTTTTTACCCCACATCACTTCCTTTCCATGAAGATTAACTGCAACTTTGCCGAAAAATTGTAAGCTTTTGAGTCTTTACATCCCTTATCCTGTCTGATATTGTATGTATTATTTGAGTCCACGTTTTTGCAAACACTTCACAAAGAGTTGAAATTGATTCATGGTGGGCCAAAATGATCCATGAAAGGAGCACCAACATTCCTCAAGACTACATCCCTCAAGACTACACAGCGCGTTGTTTGTTCGGTTACTGAATTGCTCATGAAACACAATCCCATTCACAGAAGGAGTAATGAAGTAATGCTAAGAAGAATCATTCTCAATCTACTACTTATATTGGCGTTAGTGATAGGCTCCGTGACGCCAATCTTTGCACAAGACCAGACCCCTGATGCACCCGACCAATCCACTCGCGTCTTTCTGCCCGCTGTGTCAGGCGGCAGCAGCGTCCAGGCAAGTGAAGACGACGATGAGGCGGCGCCTGTCACCGTCATCGAAGTCGAGAGCGCCGATGTCAATCAGGTCAATAACAGTGCAGCCAACATTCGCGGCCTCCCAGCGTGGATATCAGCAGCCAGGTTGGACGCCCCCATCCAGGGTGTTGATTTCAACCAACTCAAGCTCAGTGCAGACCTGGCGTCGGAAGGCGCACAGGACGTAATTATTCGGCTGAGCCAGCCATCGGTCGCTGAGGTGGTGGCCGACGCCGCCGTACGCGGCGCAGCGGTCTCCGCCGATGAACAGATCGTGCAGGCGTCTGCTGTCGAGCAGCAGCAGATGGGCGTCGTCGCTCAACTGCAGCAACTTGATCCCAACGCCACCGTGTACGGTGCAACACGAATTGCGCTGAATGCAGTGCTGGCGAACACAACGCTCGATGCGCTCCAGGAGCTTGCGAAGAATCCAGCGGTCACCGCAGTGCGTCCGGTCAAAAACTATGAACTGGACCTGAGCGAGACCGTACCGTACATCGGCGCCAGCGCAGTACGCGATTTGGGCTACGACGGTTCAGGCGTCAAGGTAGCTGTGCTCGACAGCGGCATCGATTACACGCACGCCAAACTGGGCGGCGTCGGCACGCTGGAAGCATATCGAGCCGCCTATGGCGTCGGACCGAGCGACCCGGCCAACACTCGCCGCGATGGCCTCTTCCCGACAGAGAAAGTTGTCGAAGGGTTTGACTTTGTCGGCGAAGCCTGGACAGGCGGCGCAGGCTCGCCTCCATTGGCGCCGGACGACGACCCGATCGACTTTGGGGGACATGGCACCCATGTCGCTGACATTATCGCCGGTTTGGCCATGCCCGATCCGAGCAAGGCGCGCGTGCGTGTGGTGCACGCATCGCCCGATGCGCCGGCAGTCGATGTGCTGGTGAATGATGGACTCGCTTTCGGCAATGTCGCCTTCAGAGACATCACAGGTTACGCCACTTTGCCGCCAGCCACTTACAACGTCAAGGTCGTTCCGGCTGGTGCAACTACGCCGGTGGTCATCGAGGCTGACCTAACGCTGGAAGCAGGCAAAGAGTACACCGTCATCGCCAAAGATCTGTTGGCGTCGATCGGCGCTTTGGTGTTGGTCGACAACAACAGCGCGCCAGCGCCCGGCAACGCCCATGTGCGTTTCGTACACCTGTCGCCTGACGCACCGGCCGTAGACATTGCAGTGGCAGGCGGCGGTCCCGTCATCTTCGGCAACGTCTCGTTCGGCGAAGAGAGTGTTGGCGTCGTCGGCGCATATACGCCAGTTCCCGCCGGCGTCTACGATCTGGAAGTGCGTCTTGCTGGCACCGACACCGTTGTGCTTCCGCTCCCTGGCATTGCACTCACCGATGGCCGGGTCTACACTGCTTATGCCTTCGGTTTGGTGGGCGATGGAACACTAGGCGCAGGCTTGAGCATCGACAACAGCGACCAGGGCGGCGAGGGCGTTGCACCCGGCGCCTCGTTGTATGCGGTGAAGGTCTGCTCTGCGGTCTCTAGTGCGTGCAGCGGCGTGGCGCTGATCCAGGCGATGGACTACATCCTCGACCCGAACGGCGACGGCGACACCAGTGACCGCGTCGATATCGTCAATATGTCGCTTGGCGCACTTTATGGGCAATCCTTTGACGATGACCTGTCGCAGGCAGTCGAGCACGCCTCGGCGCTTGGCGTTCTGACCATTGCTTCAGCCGGCAACTCGTCCGACAAGCCGTATGTGACCGGCACCCCGGCCGCAGCTCCCAGCGCGCTCTCGGTCGCACAGACCAGTGTGCCCTCGGCGTTCTTGCCGTTGATGCAGGTGCTTGCGCCAGCCAGCATTGTTGGGCAGTATCAGGCTGTCTTCCAACCGTGGTCAGCGCCGTTGGTCGCGCCGATCGAAGCGCCACTGCAATATGGCAACGGTGCAGGCCTCAACTTGCTCGGTTGTGATCCTTTCCCGGCCGGCTCGCTTTCCGGACGCATTGTGCTTGTTGATCGCGGCGCTTGCGCCTTCAGCATCAAGATTAGCAACATTGCAGCGGGCGGCGGCATCGCCGGCATTATCGGCCTGGTGGCGCCAGGCGAACCTTTCGAGGGCGGCTTTGGCGGCGGCGATCCGAGCGTTCCCGGCTTTATGATCAGCCAGGCAGACGCCAACCGGCTCAAGAGTGGACTGGCCGCGGGCGTTGTGGTGCGCTTCGACCCAGCGGTCGGCATCGCGCTGGCGCAGCATATGGTCGGCTCCTCTTCACGCGGCCCGGCGATGAGCGACAACATTATCAAGCCGGAGATTGGCGCTCCCGGCGCTTCGATCTCGGCGGTGGCCGGCAGCGGCACAGGGACGGAGCCGTTCGGCGGCACATCAGGCGCGGCGCCGATGGTTTCCGGCGCAGCCGCGCTGCTCAAGCAGGCGTATCCGCATCGCACAATCTACGAACTCAAGGGCGCGCTTGTCAGCACGGCGGAGACGAACATCCGCAACCGTGCTGTTGTTGGCGGCGGCCCGCTAGCGCCAATCACGCGCATCGGCGGCGGCGAAGTGCGCGTCGATCGTGCGCTGAAGAGTACGCTGATCGCCTACGAGGCAGAGAAAGGCATTCCCGCGCTTTCCTTTGGCTTCCATGAGGTGACCCGCAATAAGGTCGTACTCTCGAAATGGGTGGCGGTGCGCAATTATAGCCTGCGCAACGTGAGATTGAACATCTCTTCCGACTTCCGCTTTGCAGAGGACGCCGCCAACGGTGCAGTCACGGTTAGAGTTCCGCACACGGTCAATGTGCGTGGCAATGACTGGGGCTACTTCCAGGTCAAGGTTGAGATCGATGGCGCCAAATTGCCAGATTGGAACCTCAATTCCGGTGCTCTAGGCGCCAGCGGCGATGCATTGACAGCGATGGAGTTCGACGGCTACATCACCATGACCGATGCGAACAACAGCGCCAACCGCATCCAGCTGCCGTGGCAGGTGCTGCCGCGCAAAGCCGCCGATGTCACGCTGCGCAAGGTGCGAGGCGGCGATATACGGGTGCGCAACCGCAGTGTGGGCGCAGCGTCAGTCGAAAGCTACTCGCTGATCGGCATCAGCCCGAACCTGCCGCAGGGTGACGCTGGCGAGCAGAACCCGACGCCGGACTTCCGCTATCTTGGCTACGCCACGTATCCGGTCCCGGCAGGCTTCTGCAGCGCCAATCCGTCGTTCCTGCTGGCGTTTGCCGTCAACACGTGGGAGCGCCAGACGCACGCCAATGCACCGTTGAGCATCGAAATCTACCTCGACACCGATCAGAACGGCGCACCCGATTATCTGGTGATCAACCGCGACTTTTCACTCAACAATCTGACCGACGGGCGCAATCTGTCGTGGGTGGTTAACTTGAGCACGGGCAACGCAGGTGCGTTCTTCTTCACCGATCACAACACCAACAGCGGCAACACCGTACTGGTGATCTGCGGTGAGCAGATCGGAATGAACGCAGCCAACTTCTTCCAGCCGATCAATCTCGACGCCTTCACCACCGATATCTATTTCGGCGGCGACGGCGACAGCATCGAGGGCGTGACAATTGCGCCGCTCGGCGAGCGCTATCTGGGCGTCTTCCAGAACGGCGGCATCGGCTTCACCGAGATCGCACCGCGCCAGAATGATCTGCTGACAATTGAAGACACGGGTGTGCACATCAACAACACGGAGAACGGTCTGTTGCTGCTCTATCGCCCCGGCGCGCCGGGCAGCAACGAAGCAGGCGTCGTGATTGTGAAGAAGTAGCGAAGTGATGACCTCCAATTGTAGCATTCGCTGCAATTGAGCAATGCAAAAGAAGGGGAACCCTGCTGTCAGGGTTCCCCTTCTTTTTGTTTGTGTTTTCGTTGTCAGCTTGACGGCGATTCAATCGGCTTGAAAGGTGCAGGTCTCTCACACAATGTGAAGAAGTTGTTGCGACCGGTTCGATAGTCGAGTTCCTGCTCCCCGGCTCGCACGATCACATGGTAGCCGTGCACCAACGCCATCGTATACATCATCCCAGGCTCTGGGCAACCGAGCGAGCCATCGGGCCAGACCACAGCTTCGTCTTGCACGATGACCAGCTCGCTGCGGTCGAGGCCGGTGCGACTGGCAGCGTCGTCGAGAATGGCGTCGAGCAATCCCTGCGGCGCTTCGCCAGTGACGCGTTCACCCGCCTCGCCAGGCGCGCCCACCGGTTCGATATGCGGGCGCAAAGTTGCGACCGGTCTTGTAGGTTGCTCTGGCGCAAGTTGCGTCGGAGCAGTCTGATCTTCAACAGGCGTTGGTGTTGTCGGTTTGCTATCCACGATTGAAGCGGCTCCCTCCATTTTGATTGCGACGCACGCTGTCAGAGCCATCGCACAAAATATCAGCACAAGCATTTTATTTCGCATGGTGAATCACCTTTCATGGGACACATTGGTCAGGCCCCTTCCTGACTTCCCTCTGTCTTGAGGACGAGACAAAGACCTGAATCGTTCCATTTCTGGGGGTGCATGATATGATTCCAACGTTGTCTAATGAATCATTCCGACACTTTCCAACGAGGTCACTTTATGCACTATGGCAAAATTCCTGGCGTCGCCAAACCGGTTGCTCGCCTGATTCAAGGAACCGTAATGATCGGTTCTGACAAACTCGATGATAGCTTCAAGCTGTTGGACGATATCTATGCGCTCGGCGGCAACACCTTCGACGCTGCGCACGTCTACGGACAGGGCGACAACGAGCGCACGCTCGGTCGCTGGATCGAGGAGCGCGGTCTGCGCGACAAAGTCGTGATCATCACCAAGGGCGCGCATCACAATGCCGACCGCCGTCGCGTCACGCCTTTCGACATCACGTCTGACCTGCATGATTCGCTCGCCCGGCTGCGCACGAGCTACATCGATCTCTATCTCCTGCACCGCGACGACCCGTCCGTACCGGTCGGCCCCATTGTCGAAGTGCTCAACGAGCACCTTGCCGCCGGGCGCATCCACGCCTTTGGCGGCTCGAACTGGAGCCATCATCGCATCGAGGCAGCGAACGAATATGCGGCGCGGCGCAGTCTGACGCCTTTCGCGGTCTCCAGCCCACACTTCAGCCTGGCGATCCAATTCAAGGAGCCGTGGCCCAACTGCATCACGCTGACTGGACCTGCCAACGCCGACGCACGTGCATTCTATGCCAGCAACAACATGCCGCTGCTGACCTGGTCGAGCCTGGCGGGCGGTTTCTTCAGTGGTCGCTTCCACCCCGACAACCTCGACGCCTTCACCGCCTATCTCGACCGGCTGTGTGTGGAGAGCTACTGTTACCCCGAAAACTTTGCTCGGCTCGAACGTGCGCGCCAACTGGCTGAACGGCGCGGCGTATCGGTGGCGCAGATCGCCATGGCCTATGTCATGGCGCAACCATTTGTGATCTTCCCGCTGGTTGGTTGCGCCAATGGCGACGAATACGCCGCCAATGCCGCCGCCCTCGATGTCCGTCTGGCGCCGGAGGATGTTCTCTGGTTGGAGAAAGGCGACTAAACGCCAGGGCGCGTTGCGATTCTTTTTGACAGACTATACAGCGAGTGTTATGCTTTTTTCAATCGAACGGCTCGGGGCATCCAACGATTGCCTGCCTGCAAGACTTTGCTGGGCTGGTGCGGATCAGCTCCGGTTATTTGAAACAACGATGAATTCTGAACAACAATCTTCAGGGCCATTGCCTTCGCAATCGGACCCGGACAGTAGTCAGTCTGACGCAGAAGCTGGTCAGCGTTCGCTGATCAAGAGTGCACCAGGCTCGCTTGCTGTCAAAACAATCGCTGGCGATACATATCGCCGCGAACAAGTGAATGTCAATTGTCGTTTTGTGCGACCGGTGTATGACCAGCACACTGGCGGCGCCGACAGCAGGCGCATGAACGACAATCATCGCTGGAGTCTGGCGCCCTGAGATCGACGATGGGTGCAAGCCCATCGTGATTGTTGTTCGCTCTGCTGTTCACCAACCGCCTGCACAGAATTGTGTCAGGCGGTTTCTTTTTGTGCGCGTCCCGCTTCACCTTGCGTCATCCACCGCTTGTACAACGACCTATCCGTTGCACGCTTTCTGCATCAAGGAGGTGGACCATGGTCGATCCGATCGAACTGAACGACGCCCTGGAGCGACTCAACGCGTTTCTCGATGGCGACGATCTGGATGGCGCAATCGAGTACCTGCGCGCTCTGCATCCGGCCGACAGCGCCGAGCTGATCTCCGAGCTTGAGCCGGAGGAACAGGCCGCAATTATCGAGCGCCTGCAGGCGTCCGAGCTGGCTGAGGTGTTCGAGCAGCTTGACGAAGAAGACATGGCTGATGTCGCCCAACATCTGGATGTTGAAATGTTGGCGGACGTCCTCGACGAAATGGAGCCGGACATGGCCGCCGACCTCCTGGGCGAGCTGGAGCCGGAACACGCCGCCGAAGTGCTCGAACAGATGGAGGAGCCAGAAGATGTCGCATCGCTGATGACCTACGAGCCAGACACAGCCGGCGGCATCATGACATCGGCGCCGCCGTCGCTGCGTCGTTTCTGGACAGTGGCCGAGGCGCTGTGCTTCCTGAAGCTCCACTACGCCGAGGAAGAGGACTTTTTCTATCTTTATGTGCTTGATCGGCACGCTCGCCTAATCGGGCTGGTCAATCTCAAGGCGCTGATCCTGGCCGACCCCGAACAGACGATTGAAGAGATCATGGATCGCCAGGTCATCTCAGTGCGCGCCTCCGCAGACCAGGAAGAAGTTGCGCAACTGCTACAACGTTATGACCTGGTGTCGCTGCCTGTCGTCGACGATGAGGAGCGACTGGTCGGGGTTGTCACCATCGACGACGTGATTGACGTAATCGAGGAGGAGGCGACCGAGGACATCTACAAACTGGCGCAGATGAGCCCTGACTCCGAATTGTATAGCCCGGTTCCTCAATCGGTGCGCAACCGCCTGCCGTGGCTGGTGGTCAATCTGGGCACAGCGTTTCTGGCATCCAGCGTTGTTGCCCTGTTTGAGGGAACCATTGCACAGGCGGCAGTTCTGGCAGCGTTCATGCCGATCGTCGCCGGGCAAGGTGGCAACGCCGGGACGCAAACAATGACCATCATTGTGCGCTCGCTGGCGTTGAAGGAGATCGAGCCGCGCGACACCTTCTGGGCGCTCTGGCATGAGGGGCGTGTTGGCATTATCAATGGTATTTCAGTTGGCATTATGGTGGCTTTGATTGCCTGGTTTTGGCAGGGGAATCCATATCTCGGTCTGGTGATTGGGGTTGCGATGTTAGGCAACCTGATTGTGGCGGCGCTTGCCGGCGTCACAGTGCCGATGGTGTTGAAATTGTTGCGCATCGATCCAGCACTGGCGTCAAGCATCTTTGTGACGACCTTTACCGATGTAGGAGGCTTTTTCCTGTTTTTAGGGTTGGCGACATATTTCTTAAGATTTCTACGTTGAAAATACATGGAGATGTATCATCTTTCTGAGTCAGCCAACAACCTGGTTTGGTTTGCCTGGTCATTGGCGGCGTGCTAGCATTAGCAGGTGAAGATCGGACAGAGCAAAAGGAATTGCGACATTAGATGTCTTTTCAGTTTGAATTGAAAATAACGGACGGGCAGGCTCGGCGCAGCGCCTTTCACACCCCGCACGGCTTAATCGAGATGCCAGCATTTGCGCCGGTTGGCACCCAAGCCAATGTCAAAACGCTCGAGCCGCGCGACCTGCACGAAGCTGGCGCGCAGTTGATCCTGGCGAACACCTATCACCTCTATCTGCGTCCCGGCCATGAGCTGATCAAGCGAATGGGGGGCTTGCACGAATTCATGCGCTGGGACGGCCCAATTCTGACCGATTCAGGGGGCTATCAGGTCTTTAGCCTGGCGGACAGCCGCAAACTGGGCGAGGATGGCGTTGTTTTTCGCAGCCACATCGACGGCTCGATGCATCATTTCACCCCGGAGAAGGTGATGGAGATCGAGCAAGCGCTCGGTCCCGACATTGCGATGGTGCTCGATGAGTGTCCGCCGCCGCTCGACCGCACTTACAACGAGGAGGCGCTGGCGCGCACCCATTGTTGGGCGGAGCGTTGCAAAGCAGCGCACAGCCGCTGCGACCAGGCGCTCTTCGGGATTGTGCAAGGCGGCGTCTTTGCGGACTTGCGCGTGCAAAGCGCTGAATTCCTACGTCAGCTTGATTTTCCAGGCTATGCGATCGGTGGGCTAGCGGTCGGCGAGACCAAGGAGCAGATGTACGAAACGCTCGATGTCACCTGTCCTGCCATGCCCGCCGACAAACCGCGTTACTTGATGGGCGTCGGTGCGCCGGAGGACATTGTCGAGGCGGTGGCGCGCGGTGTGGACTTCTTCGACTGCGTGTTGCCGACGCGCATTGCCCGCAATGGGCAGTTGCTGACGCCGGATGGACGCATGAACATGCGCAATGCGCAATATGCCGAAGACCCGCGCCCCGTCCAGGAAAACTGCGCCTGCTACACTTGCCGCACATTCAGTCGCGCCTATTTGCGCCACCTCTACAAGGCGGGCGAAATCAGCGCGCTGCGGCTTGGCACGATCCACAATATCCATTTCATGATGGAGCTGATGCGCCAAATTCGCGCCGCAATCGAAGAAGGGCGCTTTGCAACATTCCGCAAACAGTTCCTCCAGCAGTATCGTATCACCGACCAGACCAAACGACATGAACAGCGCGCGCTGCGCCAGGCAAGTAGAGAGCAACAATGAACGAATCGATTGATTTGATCCAGGCGATTATTCTTGGTTTTATTCAGGGCGCCACCGAGTTTATCCCGATCAGCAGCAGCGGTCATCTGGTAATTGCGCCGTGGCTCTTCGGTTGGGAAAAGCCCTCGCTGCTTTTTGACACCATGCTGCATTGGGGCACGCTGCTGGCGATCCTCGTTGTGTTCTGGCGCGATTTTCTGGCGATGATCCGCGCCTGGTTTCAGAGCGTCGCCAGGCGTTCGCTGGCTGACCCTGACGCCCGCATTGCCTGGTTCATCATTGTCGGCACGTTGCCGGCGGTTGTGGCGGGCCTGCTCTTCGAAGATCAGCTCGAGGCAATATTCTTGAACCCGCGCGCTGTTGGCTTCTTTCTACTGGTGACGGCGGCGCTGCTCTTTTTCAGCGAACAGATGACGCAGCGCCACACACTTTCAGGCCGCACACTAGATCAGATGACCTGGCGCGACGCCATCGCGATCGGTGTGGCGCAGGCATTTGCGTTGTTTCCAGGCGTCAGTCGCAGCGGCAGCACGATTGCCGCCGGGTTGACGATGGGCGTTCGCCGCGATCAGGCGGCTCGTTTCAGCTTTCTGTTGGGCACACCTGCTTTTCTTGGCGCCGGTTTGTTGCAGGTCGTCAAGGTCATGGGCGAAGATGCCAGCGGGCTGACCAACGCGCTGGCGCCGATTGTGGTCGGATTCATCGTCTCCACCGTCACTGGCATCCTGGCAATCCGCTTTCTGCTGAATTATCTGCGCAATCGAACGTTGTATGTGTTCGCAGCCTACTGTCTTGTGCTTGGTCTATTGGTTATCGTGTTGACGACGTTCGGTTGAGTGCGCAATGAGGCATCACAAAGGGCGCGCTATAAGGAGAAAAGCGTAGTGAAAAGATTGTCGCTGCTGCTTTTTGGGCTAGGGACGTGCCTGGTGTTGACCGCGTGTGAGGCTGCCGCCGTTGCCACACCAACACCGGTGACAATCACAATTGCCGGTTCTTCGGCAATGGCGCCGGTGTTGCGTGCATTGACAGAAGAGTACACGCGCCTGCATCCCAACATTGTCTTTGATCTGCGCGGCGGCGGCAGCACATTGGGGGAGGAGGCGATCCGCGCAGGACGTTATGACATCGCAGCCAGCACACTGCTTCCGTCCAATCCGGAGACGGGTCGTCCTGCTCCGCCTGGCGACGAGCGGCTGCTGCGCACGCCGATCGGTCTCAATGGACTGGCGATCATTGTGCATCCCAGCAACAGCATTGAGGGGCTGTCATTGGTTCAACTGCGCGATATCTACAGTGGGCGCGTGCTTTCCTGGCAGGCGCTTGGCGGCGACGCCGGCGAGATCGTACTCGTCAGCCGCGAGGACGGAGCGGGCGGGCGCATCCTCTTCGAAGAGCGCGTAATGGGCGACGATCGCGTCTCACTGACAGCGGTGGTCATGCCCAGCAGCGAGGATGTCTTCGAATATGTTGCGCGCAACCCCGCCGCCATCGCGTATGTGTCGCGCGCTTACGTCGTTGACTGGATACCGGGCGAGGAGAATACGGCGTCCACAGAGACTGGCGCAACTGCGGAAGCCCCTGCTCCGGTGAAGGTGCTGGCTCTCGAAGAACGCTGGCCCACGCGCGAAGCGATAGCTGAGCAGCAGTATGCGCTGACGCAGCCTTTATATTTGATCACCTCTCGTCAGCCGCCTGGTCGCGTGCGCCAGTTCATCGATTTCGTGCTCAGTCCGGCGGGACAGGCGATTGTTGCGCGCTATCATGCACCGATTCGGTAGATTTCGGTAGATACAGTGTGATGCAGGCCTGACGCTCGTCAGCGCCCTTCTCGATCGCTGGCTGGACGGGCGCGTTGCTTCGCCCACGCGCGCAGCGCATCAAGTTCCTCGCGCATCATCGTGCTGAGCGGCACCGTCTCGTTGAGCACATCAAGCAGGTCATTCATGGTGAGCGGGCGATTGGCGTCGAACGCCTCGTAGAGACCGGCGATCACGGCCTGCTCGATTTCGGCGCCGGATAAGCCTTCAGAAGCCATCGCCAACGTCGTGAGGTCGAACTGATTGGGATCGCGGTTGCGTTTGGCAAGATGGATGCGCCAGATGTCGGTGCGTTCGGCGGCTGAGGGGAGATCAACAAAGAAAATTTCATCAAAGCGCCCTTTGCGCACCAATTCTGGCGGTAGATTGGAGATGTCGTTGGCAGTGGCGACGACGAAGACTGGCTTCTGCTTCTCTTGCAGCCAGGTGATGAAGCTGCCAAAGACGCGCGCTGCCGTGCCCGCATCACTGACATTGCTCGACCCCACGCCGGAAAAGCCTTTTTCGATCTCGTCCACCCATAGCACTGTCGGGGCAACGCTCTCGGCGGTCTTGATCGCCTGGCGCAGATTCTCCTCGCTGGAGCCGACGAGCGACGAGAAGAGCCGACCGGCGTCGAGACGCAGCAGCGGCAACCGCCACATATTGGCGACCGAGCGTGCAATCAGCGATTTGCCGCAGCCCTGCACGCCGACCAGCAAAATGCCTTTGGGGGCAGGCAAACCGAACGCCCGCGCATCGTCGGTGAAGGAGCGCACACGCTTGCGCAACCAGCCCTTAAGCGTCTCCAACCCGCCGACATTGTCGATGAGTTCGGTGTTGTCGTAATATTCAAGCAAGCCGCTCTTGCGGATGATCTGCTTCTTCTCAGCGGTGACCGTCTCGACTGCCGCACCGCTTAACATGCCGCCCGCCTGCACGATCGCCTTTGCCAGCGCGTTGCTTGCCTCGCTCTCGGTCAGCCCCAGACAAGCTTGCACAAGCCGCGCCTGCTGGCGTTTGTCCAGGCTGACGTCAACGCGCTTCGCCTCGCGTAGTTTGGCGATGATCTCGTCGACTTTCACCTGTAACTGCGCGGCGGTCGGCAGATCAAAGTCGACAACTGTCACTTCTTTCTCGAGTTCGGGCGGAATCTTAAGCACAGGGCCGAGCAGAATCACCGTCTTCTGGCTGGCGCCGAGTGCAAACGCGATCTCGCGCAGCCGACGCACCACAGTGGCGTCCTTGAGAAATGGATGAAAGTCGCGCAACACCCACAGCCCAGCTTCTTTGTCATCGAGAATGGTCTTGAGCAGCACCAACGGGTCGCGGCGGTTGGCGTCCTCGCGGTCGGGCGTCGCCGGGTTGACCAGCCCCACCGTGGCGCTCCACAGCAGCACGCGTTTGCGCTGCTCTTGCGCCACCGTCTCAATCTCCTGCAACGCCCGTTGCTCCTCCGCCGTCACCACCCAGAGCAGTGGATAGCGGGCGCGGATATAAAGGTCAAGTTCGTCTTTCATGGGGAATATAGTAGCACAGGATGAGAAGATAAAGAGATGCGAAGGTGGGGCAATGGGGTTGTTGGGAAGTGGGGTTATCAGGACGGTCCATCGCCCTACTTACCCAACCACCCCATCACCCTATCACCCTATCTCCCTAATTTCTCCGATTCTCCCTCTCTCGCCTTTTTATACACCGACAACACCCGCTTGCGGGCGACGTTGTGATCGACGATAGGCGCCGGGTAATGCTGCCCGATCAGGCAGCCGGTGCGCAGTTGTTCGCTGCGCAGCATTCGCCACGGCTCGTGGATGTACTTGTCGGGGACATTGCGTAGCTCTGGAACCCAACGTCGCACGTAGGCGCCGGTCGGGTCGAACTTCTGTCCTTGCGATGTCGGGTTGAAGATGCGAAAATAGGGCGCAGCGTCAGTGCCAGTGCCCGCCGACCACTGCCAGCCGCCGTTGTTCGCTGCCAGATCGCCGTCGAGCAGCATCTGCATGAACCAACGCTCGCCCCACCGCCAGTCGATCAACAGATCCTTGACCAAGAACGAGGCGACCGCCATGCGTGCGCGATTGTGCATCCAACCGGTGGCCGCCAACTGACGCATCGCCGCGTCGATGAAGGGATAGCCGGTCTGCCCAACGCGCCACGCTGCAAAGTGATCGGGATCGTTCTGCCATTCGATGGCGTCGTAGGCGCGGTGAAAACTGCCGCGGGCGACATGTGGAAAGTGATACAAGATCGAAAAATAGAAATCTCGCCAGATCAGCTCGGTCAACCATGTGTCGGCGCCGGTGCGGGCGTCGTTGTTTGGCGCAGCTTCGATAGCGGCGTAGGCTGCCGCAGCCGCCTGTCGGGGCGAGACCATCCCAAAGCGCAGGTAGGGTGAAAGCATGGCGGTGCCGTCGATGGCGGGAAGATTGCGCTGCTCAGCGTACTGAAAAATCGGCGGCTGCTCAGCTTGGACAAAGGCTGCCAGCCGCGCTTGCGCTTCTGCCTCGCCCGGTCGCAGCACAATGGAGGCCTCCAGCGTTGGCGCGTCGGGCAGCGCGTCGCTTGTGACATCGGGCACAGGGAATAAGGTGTGCGGCGCAGGCAGGATGTCAGGCTGCGAGAGCGGCGCGTGTGCACGCCAGCGTCTGCCGTAAGGCGTAAACACCGTGTAGGGTGCGCCATCATCCTTACATGTAGCGTCGGGCGTACGGATTGTCAGCCCATCGGTCATAATCAGCGGAGTCGACAACGCTGCGGCCACAGCGTTGTCGCGCGCCACGGCGTAGGGCGAGTAGTCACGCTCGGCGTAGACGGCAACCACATCGACCTCACGGCACAACGTCGATAACACGCTTGTCGGCGCGCCGTGGCGTATGATCAGCCGAGCGCCACGTGCACGCAGGTCAGCGTCGAGGAGACGCAACCCCTCGAAGAGAAAAGCTACGCGGCGTTCACCCACGTTGCGCGAGTTCAGCAGAGCGGGGTCGAGTACGAAGATCGGGATCACGCGTTCGGCGTCGACCAGCGCAGCATGGAGCGCCTGGTTATCGGTCAGCCGCAGGTCGCGGCGAACCCACCAAACCGCAGTGCGCATGGGGCGATTGTTACAAGCCCAGGCTGCTGATCGCCTCGCGCACAATCGTCGCGCTGCGATTCAAAGCGGCTGCTTCGCTGGGATTCAATGGCTGTGGGAAGGTGGCGAGGATGCCATCGCCGCCAACCAGCCGCGGCAGCGCCACCGTCACATCACGCACGCCTGCCACCTCCTCGGTCGGTGCACAGACGGTCAGGATCGAGCGCTGATCTTCGATCACGCTTTCGACGATGCGCGCCAGCGCGCTGCCGATGCCGTAGTAGGTGGCGCCCTTGCCTTCGATGATGTGATAGGCGGCTCGGCGCACCTGTTCATCGATCCCAGCGCGATCGCTGTCAGTCAGGTCGATGCCGCGCAATCGGCAGAAGTCGGTGAGCGGAGTGCCGCCGATGGTGACCTGCGACCAGACCAATACCTCCGAATCGCCGTGCTCGCCGACGACATGGGCGTGGATGTGATGTGGATCGACGCCCATTTTCTCACCGAGCAACGCACGGAACCGCGCCGTATCGAGCGTCGTGCCCGAACCGAAAACGCCCTGCACAGGAGCGCCCAACTGACGCGCAATGTGAGCGGTCAGGTGCGTGGTGATGTCTACAGGATTGGTGGCGACGATCAGCCGCGCCTGGGGCGCATGTTCCAGGATATTTGGCACGATCTGCCGGAAGACAGCGGCGTTGCGTTCGAGCAGCTGCAGTCGCGTCTCGCCCGGCTTCTGGTTGACGCCTGCCGTGATCACAACGACTCGACACTCTGCCAGGTCTTTGTAATCGCCGGCGCGAATGTACATCGGATGGGCAAAAGGGACGGCGTGGAAGATGTCGTTTGCTTCGGCCTGGGCGCGCTTGCTGTTCAAATCGACGAGCACAATCTCGCGACCCACACCGCGCATCACCATCGCATAAGCGGCCGCCGAGCCGACAAACCCGCTGCCGACAATGCCAATTTTCCCGCGGAGTTGCATTTTGTCCTCACTGTTCTGGTCACATAACTTCAGATGCGGCGGCGTGCGGTGTGGGAAGCCGTGGTTGCAATGCACTCTCTCGCACGCCAGCTTCGCGCATTATAGCACGCGCCACGCGTAACCCGCCTAACGCCACTGCCGCCGTCGATTGTCCCGGAAAAATGCTGTCGCCAACCATCCACAAATGACGGCTTAGCCGCGGTCCCCATGCTTGGAAGAGGCTGGTCTGCGGAAAGCCGCCCACCCAGCCTTGCTCACGCCGCGTAAACCGCTGGAAGGTGACCGGCGTTCCAGGCATAATCAGGTCAGCGTGGGCGCGTAAGCCGGGCAAGATGTGCTCCGCCAAACGCAACATTCGCTCGACATAATGGGATTTGCGCTGATCGTAGCGTCGGCGGTCAAATTGAAAGAGCTTCCACCACGGTGCGAGCGCCGTATGTGTGCTGATTGTCAGGGCGCGGCGGCCATCTGGCGCGCGTCCTTTATCCCACACAGGGCTGAGTGAGAGAAAGATACTGTTGCCCTCGCCGAGCGGCTCACGTTCGATCACCTGATGGTGGAGCGTCATTTCCGGGTCAGCGATCCGCTCGTCCAGCCCAACATAGACCGTAAAGGCGCCCCAGCCAGGCGCCGGGTTCTTTGGCAGACGTTGCAACGACGATGGCGCATGCTCACCAGCCAGTTTGGCGATATTCCAGGGGGGCAGGTTGGCAATCACAGTGTGTGCAGAAAAGCGTTGACCGCGTTTTGTCACAACGGCGACAGGCCGGCCGCGGTCGTAGACAATGCGTTCGACTTCCTGGCGATGCAGCACTTTGCCGCCGTGACGCCGCACCGCCGCCGACAGCGTCTCGGCGATGGCGCCGATGCCGCCTTCCAGGTGCACGACGCCGCGACGCGGCAAATCGAGCGCCGAGGCGCCGTAGAGCGCGTTGGCATGTGTGCTGGTAGTTTGCGCCGCAATGAGCAACTGTGCGTCCACGAACAGGCGCAGCGACTTCGGCGCGTCGTGCAGGTGGGCAGCGACAGGGCGAAAGGCGTCAGCCAGCAACTGCGGATGAAGCCGTTCGAACAGGTCGTTGGAAAGCCAGCGCATGCCGTCGACGGCCAACCCACCCGCGTCAGACAGACTTTGCGGCGGCCACGCTGGTGTGCGCAGCGCCAGATCCCACAGTGCGTCGGCGCGGCTTTCCTGCCAGCGCCAGAAAGCGTCGGCGGCTTTGCCAAAGGCGCGGCGATGCTCGTCGATGCGGCGCTCATCGCCGTAGCGTGTAATCACCTGACCATCGGGCAGATGCACGGTCATCGACGGCTCAGTGGGATGTGCAGGCCACGCGTCGATGCCGACGGCGCGCGCCACAATATCCATAGGTCCGCCAGGATAAAAACCGCCAGCCAGTGTTGCGCCCGCCTCGAAGTGATAATTCTTATGAAAAAATGTGCCTGCACAGCCGCCAGGATAGACATGCGCTTCGAGCACGGTGACATCCAACCCAGCTTGCGCCAGCATGGCGGCGGTGGTCAATCCGCCCACACCAGCGCCGATGACAACGATCGGTTCAAGTTCAGCCATGTGTCGAGACTTTCTGCGTTGAGTCACCTGCACAGTGCGCAGGTCGTTACGGCATTGCCTTCTGCAATTCGCGCTTGCTCGATTGTTCGAGCATCCGGCGCGTCTTCCAGCCGCGATAGGCGAAGAGGATCGGCAGCCCTAACCACATGCCGACGCCAACCAGCTTCCAAAACCAATTGGCGTGCAATGTGGCGTTCACTTCGTCAATCACAACGGTTGTTTCAGCGTCGATTGGCTCGAAGGTGTGTTTGTGCACCCATGACTCGAAAGGTCCGCGCAACTGACGGTCGACGAAACTGTTGGGCCTGGTCTGCTCGATCTGCGCCAGCCAACGTACAGGCATGGGTCCAAGCCACATCGTGAAGTCCATGCGATCGCCTTCTTGCAACATCTCCGGCGCCGAGTGGATGCGCACCAGAATTGGCGGCGGCGTGATGGCGCCCATGCTGGCTGAGCGGCTGTGAAATTTAACCACGTCAGCTAACGGCGCTTTGACGGTGAAACGATGATGATAGCGCACGCTGGTTACTCCTTACCCGCCGCGACGGGCTCCGGCTGCTTCTCTTCAGTTGGTTTGGAAGCGGACGAGGCGCCGTTGGTCGAAGCCGATGCGCCAAGCAGATTCTTCAATGCCGCCAGCGCAGTTTCATACTTGAACTTGAAGCCCAGTTCGAGCAAACGCTGGGGCACGGCGCGCTGTCCTTCGAGCAGGATCATCGCCATCTCCCCAAAGACAACCTGCATGGCAAAAGCGGGCGCTGGCATAAAACTGGGGCGTCCGAGCACCTCGCCGATCAATTTGCTAAATTCTTTGTTGGTGACCGGGTTCGGCGCCGAGAGGTTAAACGGCCCCTCCGCCTTGTCGTTGGCAATCAAAAACTGGATCGCGCGCACCTCATCCTCGATATGAATCCACGGATACCACTGTTTGCCGCTGCCGACAGGTCCGCCCGCAAAGAGCTTAAAGGGCAGCACCTGCTTTGGAAAAGCGCCGCCCTCATTGCTAAGCACCACACCGGTGCGGATAACGACGCGGCGCACGCCTTGTTTGCCAGCAGGCGCTGTCGATGCCTCCCAATCAAAGCAAACTTTGGAGAGGAAGTCTCCGCCCGGCGAAAAGGACTCGGTGACCTGTGCGTCGCCGGTCTGTGCGCCGTAATAGCCAACCGCCGAAGATTGAATCAACACGCCTGGTTTGTTAGATGCGGCTGTGATCGCTGCCATGACCGCTTTGCCAGCGTCAATGCGGCTTTGGCGAATTTCGCGTTTACGTTCCTGTGACCAGCGCTTGTCGGCAATACCGGCGCCAGCCAAATTGATTATTGCGCCAGCGCCATCGGCAAGTTCGCCCCAGTCGTCGGCGCTTTTGCCGTCCCATTTCTGCAACTTGACGCCAGCCGGTGAATCTTTCACTTTCTCTGGCGCTCGTGTAAGTACAATGACCTCATGGCCGTCGGCGACCAACGCCTTACTCAATGGCTTTCCAATGAGGCCGGTTCCTCCGGTGATAATGATGCGCATTTCTCCCCTCCCATCCAATCTAATAAATAATGCTCAAACGAGCGTATCTGCAACCTTACTCTTTATCTTTGACTACGTAGCTGCGTCGCCTCTGAGATGATATGGCGCTGCTGCATCGAGGCATGCATCGGATGCCCAAGCAGGCGCGATAGCCACTCGACCACAACCATGCCCGGCTGATCAAGATGGCGAACACAGGCCTGATAGTAGGTTTCCAGATAACCATCGAGCACATCGGGCGGCATCTGGTGATGGTTGACCAGCAGCCCTTCGATCCAGTCGACATCGGGATTGAGATAGTCCATGTTCCCGAGCGTCAGGGCAGCAAGGATGTTACGCCCCAGATTGAGATTGGCGATTGCCAACAGTCGTTTTGGGATGCTGACGCCGATGTTCTTCCAGACATCCGCCTCAATCATCGCCTGGCGAGAGCGGAAGTGCTCGAGCGCTTCTTTGTAATCATAGCTGACCTGGCGCTGGGCTGGTGTTGGACGCAGGTGCGTCATGACATGTTCGATCTCACCAATGACGTTTTCTAGCTTGTCGCCAAGATAATAGCCAGGGATCGCTTCGTGTAGATTGGGCGCCTCAGCGAAGACCAGCCCACCGAACGCTAAAGGCACGCGTTCTACGAGCAACAGATCCGCCATTTCGAGCAGACTGGCGGCGGTGTAAAGCTGTTGTGCGGTCAGCACAACCAGATTCGGGCGCACCGTGTCAAGCGTCGTTTCTAGGCTGCGTAGCGGCACATTGGCGCCCAAATACACGACATCCCAGCCGCGGCGCCGCAGTAGCAGCGAGATCAACAAAGGGACAAAAGTATGTTCTTCCTCAGGCGGACAGCCAACCAGAATCCTGCCGGGGCGCGTTGGCGCGGGCGTCGAGGAAAGCATCGCCTCCATGCGGCGAATCGCCAACGCCGAGGCAAAGTGCTCCTGTTGCACTGTAATCTTGCCCTCGTACCAACCCACACCGATATCGTGCAAACCCTTCTGAATTAAGTCGAGACAGACCACTTCGGTTGGAAAGAGTGCAAACGCCTGCGCCAGCAGCTGCTCTGCTTGAAACTCATCAAAATTCATGCAGGCGTTGATCCAGGCTTCTCGCATGGCCGCAACCGTGCCAACTTCGCCCAAACGCGGGGACTCAGCGGGCGTCAGCCGACGCAACTCATGCGGTCGGGCTTCAACGCGCTGCGCCCCGGGCGTGATCGTGGCCTCAAGCGGATTTTTCCCCTCTTCCTCTAGCCGATTGAGCAGCTCGATGGCGCGACTGATGCTCATTCCCTCATCCTGGCGCTCGATCAGCCATTTCAGAACATCAATGTCATATTGCGAATAGAGGCGATGTCCGCTATCGGTGCGTTGTGGCGTTGGCACGCCATATCGTCGCTCCCAGGCGCGCAGCGTATCAGCCTTCAGCCCTGTTTCCTGAACAACCGCTTTCAGGTTGTAGATTGGTGTCTTGTCACTATATGTCATTTTTCCGCCCATGATATTTGATCTATCCACTTATACCGCGACAAGCAGTCATTATCCGATCCAGTTCACCAGCAGTTATTAACATAGTGTAACATAGAATCACCATGTTGTCAACTATTTGCATAACCTTTTTCCAGATTTTTTCTGGATATTAGTTGGACAAATGTGGTGAAGACTCCTTGACAATCAATTTTGTCTATGTTACCTTCATTTTTGTCATAAATCTGTAGCGGTTTTTCCAGCCCATGCATCGACAGAGAGGAGCTTACATGCAGTTACAACACACCTGGGAGCGAACACTGCTCGATCTTGCCCACGAAGCGCTACACGGTGATTCTCCGACGGCGTCAGCCTCGTTCGATCAGACGCTTTTGGAGCAATCCTATCAACAATGTGAATCAATCACGGCGGTGCACAGCCGCTCGTTTCATCTTGCTTCGCAGCTATTGCCGACAGAGAAGCGGCGCGCGGCGCGTGCGCTGTATGCTTTCTGCCGCGTCAGCGACGACATCGTCGACCGCGCCCAGACTGACGCACAGGAGCGGCTGGCGCAGTGGAGACGTCGCGCCACGGCTATTCATCCACCGCAGGATGATTTAGTGGCGATTGCCTGGGCTGATGCGCGCCTGCGTTTTAATGTGCCGATTCGCTATGCCGAGCAGTTGATCGATGGCGTGGCGCGCGATTTTCGGCCGGTGCGCTACGACACCTTTGAAGAGTTGGCGGCTTATTGTTATGGCGTGGCGTCAACGGTGGGGCTGATGAGCATGCATATTATCGGTTTTGCCGGACCCGCAGCGATTCCCTATGCGATCAAACTGGGCGTAGCGCTGCAAATGACAAACATTCTGCGCGATGTTGGCGAAGATTGGCGCGCTGGCAGACTCTATCTGCCGCGTGAAGAGCTGGAACGGTACGGGCTGAGCGACGAAGATCTGACGAACGGGGTTGTGACCGGTCGCTGGCGCAGTTTTATGCGTTTCCAGATTGAGCGCAACCGACGCCTGTACGACGAAGCGATGCCCGGCATCGGCATGCTCAACGCTGACGGTCGATTTGCGATTGCCGCCGCCGCAGGGCTCTACCGCGGCATTCTGGATGAGATCGAGCGCAACGACTACGACAATTTTCACCGTCGCGCCGTCGTGTCAAGCGGTCGCAAACTGCGCATGTTGCCCGGCGTCTGGTGGCGAAGTCGGCGCGCCTGACGTCAGGCTTCACCAGGAAGCTGCACAGCTTCCTGGTGAAGCCTGACGTCAGATGATTTCTGGCTCAACGCTTGCTCATATTCGCAAAGATTGCGTTGACTTCCTCGATGTCGAATTCCTCAGGGTCGAACTCGCCGCCCACCCATTCAAGCATTGCCTCATGCTCCGGGTCGGACGGATCGCTGAGGGTTGCCAGAAAGGATTCATAGCCCCAAACGCCGCCGACATCTTCCGGCGGGCAGGCGCGTTTGCCGGCGAGACAGAGCGGGTAAACGCGTCCCTGTTCATACGGCAGTATCTTTTCGACCTCGATCACATGCACCCAGTCGTCGCCGAAGTCGTAGGTGTAGCGGAATCGCTTTGTGTTTTTGCCGATGACCTGGCTGAGCCGAACTCTGTTGTCGTCCTTCATATCGCTCCCAAAGTCGAAATCGGGCGAACCATACGAGGCGCCCGCAATTTCAAACTCGTGAAGATGAGCATCATACCACCCCATGGCAACCTGGATCACCTGATGAAGCTGGTTGAGGGTCAGATTGTCGGGCGCCAGGACGCGACGCCAGATCGGCGGTCTGGCATCCTTCAGCGTGATCTTGAGCTGATAGACCTGGGTGGGTTTGCTTGTTTTTGTTTTGGCAGGCGTCTTGACTTTGCCAGATTTTGCTGGTTGGACAAATTCTGGGCCACGATGACGCACTGGCTCTTCTTCACTCTCTTCACCGAGCATTTCATGGAGCATGTTAAGCGCCTGAGCGTTGAAGTCTTCATCGTCCTCATCCTCAAACACACCCATTTCCATGCTTGACATCAGGAAGTTCAGCGCAGAATTTAACATTTTCAGTTCATTCTGTTGCTTGACCTTCCAGCCTGTGGCGTCTTGTAGAAATTTCGCCATCTCCGCAGCCATCGGATTCTGCACCTTGATGACGCCAGGAACGTAGCCTAGCTTTACGAGACCCTTCGCCAGCGCCTGAGGAACCTGCAGAATCGTTTCAATAAGACCAACCGCAGGCGGAATCATCTCGTTGATCAAAATCATTCCACTGCTGTCATCGACTGCAAGCAGCACCGTCGGCAGATAGGGGCGTCCCGATTCGTCAGCCACCGGTTGCGGTAAAGGAAAGAATTCCATTTCAAACGAGGATTTCTTGCGTCTTGGCAGTTTTTTCATCTGCTCCAGCAAATCGGAGCGAATCGGCACAGCATACTCTGCAGGCTTTGGCGGCTGCACTGCGATCAGTTGATCTTCCCATATGAGCGCGCCGTCGATGACTTTTGGTACACGGATCAGATAGGTGTCGTCATCGGGCGGTTCGAGCAGCGAGACGTTTTTCATTGCTCGGGTGACCACATCGATCGTCTGTTCCAGAGCGTGAATGAGAAGGCTTGCCTCGCTGGCGTCGATCTGCCACGGCAGATAGCCGGGCAAGAAGGAACGAAAAGCCGGCCACGCCTGCTTGCCGCGGTATTTGCGCTGCAATGTTCGGATCAGTTTGATATCATCTTCATCCAGGTCGTCGCGGTCTTCAAACGAAAGTTGCAACTGGCGAATTGCAAGCACCATCTCTGGCGGAGCGCCTATATCCGGGTCTTGCAACATCCAAAATTGAAACAAAGACTCCACGCCAATATAGGCCGCCACAGCCAAATGCTCACCGCCGCTGCCCATGACGCTGATGAAGCTATCGACGCCGCTTTCCGGATCGCGCACGCCGAAAAGGTCGGTCTCTGCTAGAATCATCCAAGGTTTCAGCGCTTTAATCTGCTCCGCCAGATCATACAGACGCTGCCATTGCTCCATGGATGGAAAGTTGCCCATTGTCATTCGCTCCTTTGCAACTCGGACTTGCACAAATAATCTAGTTAACTATAGCATGAATAGAGATATTTGCATCAACCATTTTTATGGAGGGGCTCCGATGACGCCAACTGAGTCGCCGACCGATCCCGTCGCCGATGAGACCGCAAAGAGCGACGACCCGGCGGTGCGAGCGGCGCAACTGGCCGCTGCAATTCGCTATCATCAATATCGCTACTACATTCTTGACGACCCGGAGATCAGCGATGCAGCGTTTGATGCGCTCTTCAATGAGCTAGTCGCGCTCGAAGCCAAACACCCTGAACTGCGCACGCCTGACAGCCCGACGCAACGCGTCGGCGGCTACATCGCTGAGCGATTCGAAAAGACGCAGCATCCAGCGCCGATGCTCAGCCTGGCAAACGCCTTTGGCCCCGACGAGCTTGTCGCTTGGCGCGACCGCCTGCATCGCCTGCTCAGCGAGGAGGAGCGCACGCACCTGGCTTACGTAGTCGAGCCGAAGTTCGATGGGTTGACGGTCGTCTTGCACTATGAGAATGGCGTGTTCACGCTGGGCGCCACGCGCGGAGACGGCGTATTTGGCGAGACGATCACAGCCAACCTGCGCACCGTGCGTCGGCTGCCTCTACAGATTCCCGCTGACCGCTCTTCGGGCATGACAGCCCCATTGCGACTGGTGGTGCGCGGCGAGGCGTATGTCGACAAGGCTGACTTCGAGCGTTTCAACCAGCGTCAGGCCGAGGCGGGCGAGCGCACCTTCGCCAATCCGCGCAACTTCGCCGCTGGCAGCCTGCGCCAGCTCGATTCGAGTATCACCGCCGCGCGCCCACTCAAGCTGTGGGTCTATCAGGCGCTGATCGTGGAGGGCGGCCCCACGCTTGCCAGCCATTGGGACGCGCTCGCTTATCTGCGTGCGCTGGGGCTGCCGGTCTGTCCGGCAATACGTCGCTTCAGCGACGACGAGTTCGACCAGCTTATCGCCTACATCGAAGAGTTCGGCGCACGCCGCCACGAACTGCCCTACGAAGTCGACGGTGCGGTGATCAAGGTCGATTCGCTGGCGATGCAACAGGAGCTTGGCTTCACCGGCAAGGACCCACGCTGGGCGCTTGCCTACAAATACGCGGGCGAAGAGGCGGTTACGACGCTGCTGGACATCGTCGTCAACGTCGGGCGCACCGGCGCAGTGACGCCCAATGCCGTACTCGAACCGGTTTCGATTGGCGGCGTGATCGTCAGAAGCGCCACACTACACAACGAAGATTACATCCGCGACCTCGACATCCGCATCGGCGACAAGGTTGTGGTCAAGCGCGCTGGAGAGGTGATCCCAAAGGTGCTGCGACCGTTGCCTGAACTACGCACCGGCGACGAGCGCGTCTGGTCGATGCCAGCAACCTGCCCGGCGTGCGGCGCAGCGCTGGTGCGACCTGCTGGCGAGGCGGCGACTTATTGCGTCAACAACGCCTGCCCGGAACAGCTTGTGCGCGCCGTCGAGTATTTTGTGGGGCGCAATGCAATGGACATTGCCGGTTTTGGCATCAAACAGGCGGAGTTGTTTGTCGAGCAGGGCTTCATCCACAACCTGGCGGACATCTATCGGCTACCATGGGAGAAGATCGGCGAGCTGAAGGGGTTTAAATCAGGCAAATCCAAGTCGTCTGAAAGCCAGAAGCGGCTTGAGAACCTTCGCTCCAGCATCGAAAAGAGCAAAGAGCAGCCGGTGCACCGACTGCTGACCGCGCTGGGGATTCGGTATGTCGGCGAGGTGGTCGCCGAACTTGTTATGCAGCGCTATGACAGTCTCTTTGACTTGATGGACGCAACCACGGAGGAACTCAGCGCAATAGATGGCATTGGCCCAAGAATCGCCCAGTCCATTCATGACTGGTTCGCAGTGCCTGAAAATCGCCAGCTGATCAGCCAACTTGCGGAAGCTGGCGTGCGCATGACGGTCGAACGGTCGTCATCGCCTGCAGACGCCCTGACGCTCACCGGTATGACTTTTGTGGTGACAGGGACTTTGCCTACGCTGTCCAGAGAACAGGCAGAAACTCTCATCAAGCAGCACGGCGGTAAGGTGACGGGGAGCGTCAGCAAGAACACCACCTATCTTGTCGTCGGCGAGAATGCCGGAAGCAAGCTGCAAAAAGCGATCCAGCTCGGCGTGCCAATCATCGATGAAGAACAATTGAAGCGGCTGGCTGAGGGAGGGTCGCTGGCGTCGTAGATAGTCGTAGATAAAGGTTGGGAATCCATGTCGTCAACAATCCATTTTGCAAGAAGCTGCAATCTATGGCAAAATACAAACATGTTGTCGGTATGACACTTTTTGCCTATGTCGATCAGGATTCAGGTCAGTCTGCATCGACGCTGTGCTCTCGAGCAACACAATGAAGTGTGAGTTCGTTCCGTGGGTGAAACACAACTCGTTCAACACAAAGCAATATATTGCTACGAGCATCCCCGTCCCGCCGTCACCGTCGATATCATTCTCTTCGTCTTCCAGGAAGAACAGCTGCGCGTACTGCTGATCCGCCGCGCCAACGAACCGTTCAAAGGCAAGTGGGCGCTGCCGGGCGGCTTTGTCGGCGAGAACGAAGACCTCTATGATGCGGCGCTGCGCGAGTTGAAGGAAGAGACCAATGTCTCAAACGTCTATCTAGAGCAGCTCTACACTGTCGGCAAGCCCGACCGCGACCCGCGCACCCGCGTGATCACCGTCGCCTATTTTGCATTGTTGAGCGCCGAGGAAGTGGCGCAACAGGAAGTTCATGGCGCCTCCGATGCAGGCGAAGCGCGCTGGTGGGACATTTACGACCTGCCTGAACTGGCGTTCGACCATCAGCAAATTCTTGATTATGCGCTGCAACGTCTGCGCTGGAAGCTAGAATGGACGGCGCTTGGCTTTTTGCTGCTGCCAAGCGAATTCACGCTCTCCGAGTTGCAACGCGTCTACGAAACAATCCTCAACGAGCCACTGGACAAGCGTAACTTCCGCCGCAAGATTCTGGCCGCGGGCGTGATCGAACCGACCGGCAACATGCGCGCTGGCGACCATCGTCCGGCGCGTCTCTATCGCTTCACCGCCACCGCCATCGAACTTGAACAGGCGCGGCGCCGATTCCCGTAGCACGGGAGGGTGCAAGTAAGCGTGTTGCGTGTTGCGTCGTGTGTTGGTCCAACCCACGAAACACGCAACACGAAACACGCAACACGAAACACGCAATTGTCATACGGGAAGCTGTTTATGTCACCCGAACCCTTCAAGCGCAATCTGGCGATCAACGCCGCCTCCGCCATTCACAGCGCCTTTGACGACTATCACAATGCTTTCAAGGCGATTGCGCGGCGCGCTCAACAGCGCTTCGAGCGACGAGAATGGGCAAAATGGCAGGAAGACGCCGTTGAGCGGTTGGAATTGCGCGAGCAGATCATCCAACGGCTGGTGGGCGGGCTGCGCATTATGCTCGGCGAGAAGGCGGAGAATCGGGAGCTGTGGGCAGCGATCAAACAAAGTTATGCACGCCTGATCAACCAGCGCAAAGATGTCGAAATCGCTGAGACTTTCTACAATTCGGTGACGCGGCGCATCTTGACCACAATCGGCGTTGAACCGACGCTGGAGTTTGTGTGGTTTGGCGCGACGACGATCCCCACCGGAGATTCGCCAATTGTACGCACTTACCGTCAGCTCGGCGCCCTCGAAGCTATGGTCGAGGCGGTTCTGCGCGACTATGCCTTTTCCGTGCCCTATCAGGACATCGAAGGCGATGCGCAGCGCGTGGCGCAGGTGATGGAAGGTTATCTACGCTGCTACTGGGACACGCCCGACTTCGATGCGGTGGAGATGGTCAAGTCAGTCTTCTATCGCAACAAGGGCGCGTATTTGGTCGGGCGCGTGCGTAAGCGCAACCGCGTGATCCCGATCATCTTGCCGCTGCTCAACACCGAGGAGGGCATCATCGTTGACACGGCGCTCTTCTCCGAGGAGGAGGCGAGCGTCGTCTTCAGCTTCACGCGCTCCTACTTTCATGTCGAGGCGGAAATTCCAGGCGATTTGGTCGGCTTTCTCAAGAGTATTCTGCCGCTCAAACCTGTAGCGGAACTCTACATTGCGATCGGTTACAACAAGCACGGCAAGACCGAACGTTACCGCGCCCTCTACCGCCATCTCAACAACTCCAACGACAAGTTCGAGATCGCACGCGGCGCCAAAGGCATGGTCATGACTGTGTTCACCTTGCCTTCCTACGACATGGTCTTCAAGATCATCAAGGATCGCTTTGCCTACCCCAAGACCTCCACGCGCGCGCAGGTGATGGATCGCTACAAGCTGGTCTTCAAACACGATCGCGTCGGACGCATGGTCGACGCGCAGGAGTTCGAGGGCTTGACCTTCAACCGCGACCGCTTTTCACCAGAATTGTTGGCGGAACTGCAGGAGACCGCCGCCAACACCGTCACGATCACCGACGATGAAGTCATCATCAAACATCTTTACACCGAACGCCGTCTCTACCCAATGGATCTGTACATCAAGGAGATGAGTTTTGAGCGCGCCAAAGAGGCGGTGATCGACTATGGACGCGCTATCGCCGATCTGGCGGCGGCAAATATCTTCCCAGGCGATCTCTTTATCAAGAATTTCGGAGTCACGCGTCACGGTCGCGTCGTCTTCTATGATTACGACGAGCTTTGTCTGCTCACCGAGTGCAACTTCCGCAGAATGCCCGCATCGCGCGATTACGATGACGAGCTGTCTGACCAACCGTGGTTTCCAGTGGCGGAGAATGACATCTTTCCGGAGGAGTTTCGCAAGTTTCTGTGGTTCCCGGCGCCGCTGCGCAAGGTGATGGAGGAGCATCACAGCCAGCTCTTCACCGTGGAGTTCTGGCAGGCGCTCCAACAGCGCGTCAACACGGGCGAACTGCTCGACTTCTTCCCCTACGACGCAAAAAAACGCTTCCGGCGCGATTAGCTGCGTTGCGCAAAGGCAGCATTGCAAGAGATTGCCCCCGACACAATACATTTGGAAAAAATCATCAAATAACCCAGCAGAAGAGCTACAAAAACTCGTTTGCGTGGGGGATTGTCCCTGTTGATCTACACAAGTTCCACAATGGCGATGGGGACGACATCTAGCCCCGATGAGCTGTTGACGACGGCTGATTGGCATGACAACCCACACACAACATACTCCCGCGCCAAGACGCTCAACGAACGCAGAGCATGGGAACTGGCTGAAAGCTATAGCATTCCCATGATCTTGCTATGTCCTGGCGCTATCTTTGGGCCATATGACTATCGAATCACACCCTCCACTGAGATCGTTCTCGGCATGGCGGACGGCAGCGGCCAGACCTTTGATTCTGGATTCGCTGCGGTCGATGTGCGTGATGCAGCGCACCTCCATGCCCGGGCCGTGGAGCACCCAACAACAGGCAAACGCTATGCTGTCGCAGGCGCCAACGTAACGTTCGTCGAATTGGCGGATCTTGTCGCCGAATTCACTGGCAAGAAAGTCGGTCACTTCGGTGGAAGCCCCGCACTTTGCACGAATTCTCGGTGCGCTCATGGAGTTTGGCGCTCGCTTCACAGGGAAAGAGCCGGTGTTGACGCGTGCGATCGTCGATGAAAATGCGCGGCGATACCAATTTGTCGATACATCGCCGACCAGGACAGATTTCGAGTGGGAGCCTATCGCTTTGCGAGAGACGGTGCGCGATACACTTGATTGGCTGGTCCAGATTGGCAAACTTGACGCTGCGTTGATCAAAAGCAGAACCTGACTCTGACATCCATGCCAGTCATAAATGCGCCTCATCATCGACAAACAAAGGGGACACAAACCATTGCGCTTGTGTCCCCTCTGTTCCATGTAAGCACACCAAGCCAGTCGTGTGCTCTTTATTGCAATTAGCGCTTGCCCTTGCCCATGAGGTTGGCGCGCAGCAGATCGCGATTCATCATGGCGATAAAGTCCAGGCTGATCTCCTTTGGGCAGACCGCCTCGCACTCGCCAATGTTGGTGCAGCCGCCAAAGCCTTCGGCGTCCATCTGATTGACCATCAACACGGCGCGGTCGAAGCGCTCAGCTTGACCTTGCGGCAGCGAGTTGAGATGCGCCAGTTTGGCTGAGGTGAACAGCATCGCCGAGCCATTTGGGCAGGCTGCCACACATGCGCCGCAGCCGATGCACGCCGCCGCATCCATCGCCTGGTCAGCCTGCGACTTGGGGACAGGAATGACGTTGGCGTCGGGCGCCTGACCCGTATTGACCGAGATATAGCCGCCTGCCTGCACAATACGGTCAAAAGCAGTGCGATCCACAATCAGGTCCTTCAGCACCGGAAAGGCTTTGGCGCGCCACGGCTCGATGGTGATGCTGTCGCCATCTTTGAACTCGCGCATATGAAGCTGGCAGGTCGTGATTGCGGCCTTGGGGCCGTGCGCAATGCCATTGATGACAAGACCGCACATGCCACAGATGCCCTCGCGACAGTCGTGGTCAAAATGCACTGGCTCTTCATTGCGGTCGATCAACTGCTCATTGAGCAGGTCAAGCATCTCCAAAAATGAGCTATCCTCGCTGACGCCGTCAAGGTTGTAGTCGACGAAGCGACCTTCGACTTGTGCATTCTTCTGGCGCCAGATTCGTAATTTCAGTCGCATGGTGGGTTCCTTCTTTTACTTGTAGCTGCGCGTCGCCAGCTTGACGGTCTCAAACTTCAGCGGTTCTTTATGCAACAGCGGCATCTCGCCGTCACCGGTGTACTGCCACGCCGCCACGTAGGTGTACTCTTCGTCGTTGCGCAGCGCCTCGCCGTCGGGCGTCTGATATTCCTCGCGGAAGTGGCCGCCACACGACTCGTTGCGGTGCAGCGCGTCGATGCACATCAGCCGCCCCATCTCGAAGTAGTCCACCAAGCGGCCCGCCTTTTCCAGCTCCTGATTCAGCTCATTGGCTGTGCCCGTGACGCGTACGTTCTCCCAAAACTCGGCTTCCAGTTCTGGGATCAACTGGATCGCCTTCTCCAACCCTTCGGCTGTACGCGACATGCCGCAGTAATCCCAGATGATCTTGCCCAACTCACGGTGATAGTGATCGACGCTCTTTGCGCCCTTGGTGTTCATCAGCCGCTGCGTAATGTTCTGTACGTTGTCGACCGCTTCCTTGACTGCATCGGCGCTTTCACTCACCTTTTCCAGTTTGGTCGACGCCAGGTAGTTGGGCAGCGTGGAAGGCAGCACAAAGTAGCCATCTGCCAGCCCCTGCATCAATGCGCTGGCGCCAAGACGGTTGGCGCCATGGTCGGAGAAGTTTGCCTCGCCGATCACAAAAAGGCCAGGGATGTTGCTCATCAAATAGTAATCCACCCACAGCCCACCCATCGTGTAGTGCGGCGCCGGGTAGATGCGCATGGGCGTCTGGTAGGCGTTTTCCCCGGTGATGTTCTCATACATGTCGAAGAGATTGCCGTAGCGGTCGCGGATTACCTTCTCGCCCAGCCGTTTGATCGAGTCGGCAAAGTCCAGATAAACGCCGTTGCGCAGCGGCCCGACGCCGCGCCCGCTGTCAACCATGCGCTTGGCTGCGCGCGACGAGATGTCGCGCGGGGAGAGGTTGCCATAGCTCGGATACATCTCTTCGAGATAGTAATAACGCTCGTCTTCGGGAATCTGGTCGGCAGGACGGACGTCGCCCGGCTGTTTCGGCACCCAGATGCGCCCATCGTTGCGCAACGACTCGCTCATCAGCGTCAACTTGGACTGGTGTTCGCCCACCGGCGGGATGCAGGTTGGGTGAATCTGCGTGTAGCACGGGTTGGCGAAATAGGCGCCGCGCTTGTACGCCCGCCAGATCGCCGTGCCGTTGCAGCCTTTGGCGTTGGTGGAGAGGTAAAAGACGTTGCTGTAGCCGCCTGTCGCCACCACCACCACATCCGCCAGCCGCGCAGTGATCTCGCCAGTGCGCATATCACGCACCACGATGCCGCGCGCACGTCCATTGATGATGATCAGGTCGAGCATCTCGGTGCGCGTAAACATCTTGACCGTGCCCGCTGCAATCTGTCGCGCCAGCGCCTGATACGCGCCAAGCAGAAGTTGCTGCCCGGTCTGCCCACGCGCATAGAAGGTGCGCGCCACCTGTGCGCCGCCAAAGGAACGGTTGTCGAGCATCCCGCCGTACTCACGCGCAAAGGGCACGCCTTGCGCCACACATTGGTCGATGATAGCGTTGCTCACCTCAGCCAGCCGGTAGACGTTGGCTTCACGGGCGCGGAAATCGCCCCCCTTGACCGTATCATAGAAGAGACGGTAGACGCTGTCGCCGTCGTTGCGGTAATTTTTGGCAGCGTTGATACCGCCTTGCGCGGAGACGCTGTGGGCGCGCCGCGGACTATCCTGATAGCAATAGCACTCGACGTTGTAGCCTTGCTCACCCAACGTCGCCGCAGCCGCGCCGCCAGCCAGGCCAGAGCCAACGATGATTACTTTGAACTTGCGCCGGTTAGCCGGGTTGACCAGCTTCATCTCAAATTTTGTGCGCTCCCACAGCGTCTGAATCGGACCGGAAGGGACGCGCCCATCCAGAGTTGCTTCGACGAAGGTAGGCGCCTCGGTCAATGTCTGTGTTGTCGTCACACTCATGATCTGTGCTCTCCTAGTTCAAGATACCAAACAGAACGGCCAGGGGAACCGTGGCAAAGCCAATCGGCACGACCAATGCCACAAAGACCGCCAGTCCACGGAAGAAACCATCGAATCGCTGGCTGTTCAGCCCAAGCGTCTGGAACATACTCCACACGCCGTGAAAGAGGTGCAATCCCAACGACGCCAGCGCCAGCAAATAGAAAAACACAATCGCTGGATTCGAGAAGCCAATGATGACATTCGTATATGGATCGGAGCGGTCAAATGGGGTGACCCACCCCCATGTGTAGTGCGCCAGGTGGAAAATCACGAACAGGATGATCACAACGCCGCCAATACGCATAAAGCGAGAGGCGTAGTTTGCCTGCACAACCCGCTTGACAGCGTAGCTGGTTGAGCGCGCCCGCCGCGCCTGTATGTACAGGTCGTAAGCAGCCCAAATATGCGCCGCCAGCGAAACGGTGATCACAATTCTGATGATCCACAACACCTGCGCGTAGGAAAAGACCGGCTCGCCGACCTCGCGCAGAAATTCGGCGTAATGGTTGAATTCAGCCTGCCCCTGGAAAATGTGAAGATTGCCCCACATGTGCAAGATGAGATACCCAATCCATACGGCGCCGGTGACGGCCATCAACGCTTTTTTGGCGATTGATGAGCGTGGAAGCACAGCTACTTGCATTGGAAACTCCTATTCTGTTGCATCTGTACAAGAACGTGGTACATGCTTTTGAAGATGTGGACATGTCTTATTGACACGTGATAATGCCGACGATCATACCACATCACCGGCAAAAACTGGAATGTCGCATACGTTTGTTGAACATTTCACGAGCCAGCGTCAATGCAACATCATTGCTTACAAATCCTATCACAAACCCTATGCATGTATTGTGCATTTTTCCACAATCCAACGGGCCAGAAAAACGCAAGAAATCAAGTTTTGTAGAAAATTCGGTTTCTTGCATCGTGCTACAATTGCTCGACGAATCATTTCTGCAAGTAAAATGAAATCTATGCGGTTACGTCTTGTCCGGTTCTCTATGGTGGAATTTCGATGCCTGTCTGGCTGATATGGTGCGGCGCGTTTGCTGCGATCTGGCTGCCGGGTGTATTGCTGCATCGGCTGCTGCGGCTGCGCGGCGCGCCCGACTGGCTGGTCGCACTGGCGGTGCAGATCGGTCTGGGGCTGGCGTTCTGGCCCTTGCTCCTACTGTGGAGTACGCTGTTTGGCTGGCGTTGGACGCCGCTTGCAGCGCAAATCACCGTCGCAACGTTTGCGATCGCAGGAATCGTTGCGCTGTTGTGGGCGCCGGACAGATGGCGGCAGCATGTTGCACAGCTTCGGCGTCAGGGCTTCTGGCTGGCGCTCTTTGGTTGCGTGCTGGCGATCACAATTGCGACGCGCGTGCTGCATGTCCGCGATCTGGTGCTGCCAGTGTGGGTCGATCCGCTGCATCATGTCATGATCGTTCGGCTGTTGCTGGCGGAAGGTGCAGTTCCGTCAACCTTCGATCCATTCATCGCTGGCGGCGTCTTCAACTATCATTGGGGGTATCACGCGGTCTTGGCGTGGATGGCATGGGGACTGGGTATGCTCGACAGTTTCGCCGTCGCCGATCTGATGCTGCATGGCAGCCAGCTGCTCAACGCGCTGACAGTGGTGATGACTTACGCGGCCGGACGCATCCTGTTCGCCAGCCGCCGCGCCGGGCTATTTGCCGCCGCCAGCGTTGGCGTCGTGTCGTGGTTCCCCGCCTATTTTGTGTCCTGGGGACGTTACACACATATGACCGGCGTGCTCTTGATGGCGCCGGCGATGATTACACTGTGGCGGGTGCGCGCCTGCGCCCATTCTCGGCAGGCGACGGCGGCAACGCTGCTGTTGAGTGGGCTGGCGCTGATCCATGTACGCGTAGCGTTGCTGTTGGCGCTATTGATCGGGCTGTTGGCGCTGCTGCTCGTTGTACAGCGCCGTTGGCGAATGTTGTTATGGTGGCTTGCTGCGGCAGGCGCCGCGCTGATTTTGACATTGCCGTGGTGGCTATGGCTTTGGCAATCAGCCTACGTGCGCGCCATCGTGACGCCGCAACTCGACGGTGATGCGATGTGGCCCGCCACTCTACCCGACTGGGGGTTGGTCTGGGCGCCGCGCAACGACCTGTTGGTTGCAACGGTCAGTGGCGGTTTCAGCCTGCTCATGAACTGGCAAAGCGTCGATTCACCGCCCTATCTTGCCTATCCTGCCGGCGCTGTATGGCTGGCGCTGCTGATGATCGCAACATTGTGGGCATGGCAGCGCCCAAAGCTGCGTATGCCGACGCGTCGCCTGTGGGGTGGGTGGCTCCTGATGGCGTTGTGGGTGGCAGGCGCGACGCTGCTGTTGAAGGCGAACCGGTTGGGGCTGCCCGCTATGCGCTTTATCCACGTCAATGCAGGCATCATCACGCTCTATGCACCGCTCACGTTGGCGGCAGGCGGCCTGACGGCCTGGATGCTCGGTCTGCTGACGCGACCACGATTGACGCCTTTTACCACTGGCGTTGCGGTGCTCGGTCTCACCTTCTGGGGCGCAAGCGGCATGACCACGATCGTCAACCCGACGACAATCCTGGCAACGCCCGCTGACCGCGCTGCGCTGTTATGGATACGCGACAACATCCCGCCTGACGCGCGCTTCATCGTCAACACGAGGCAGTGGATGGAAGGCATCTATGCAGGGAGCGACGGCGGCTACTGGATTCCAGTGTTAACAGATCGCGAATCGCTCCTCCCGCCAGCGCTCTATGCCAGCGCGCTGCCGCGCGCCGCTGTCATAGAGAGGAACGCACTCCTTGCTCGTCTGGCCGCAGCGCGCAACCTTGACGACCCTGCACTGCGCGCCGACCTGACGGCGCAGGGCGTCACTCATCTCTACATACGTGAGGGCGTCGGTTCACTGCAAAGCGCGGGGATCGACGGACGCGAGTTTGCGCAACTCTGCTATCGCCAAAACGGCGTATCGATCTACGCATTGAAGTCAAAGTCGAACAGAAATGAGCTTGTTTGCACAAAGTAGATGACTTTGCTATCCTTGCCCGCTATGCAACAAAATGCGGCGCGCCGACAACTGATGCCGAATCAATGGCTCCCCTGGCTGCATCTGACCCTGGTCGTCATCTTCGGCCTGGTTCTGCCCTTTATCTGCTGGGGGGCCGAGGCAACGCCAGGACATCCGCACATGCGGGCGCATTTCGTATTTCTGTCGCCAGTGCACAGCGTGCGACACACAGAAAGCAACCCAACAAATGCCCACGACCTGTTGCGCGCAACAACGGATAGCCTTGCGAGCGGCGTGCATGAGCTCTGCGCCCATTCCTCTGCTGCGCAATCCACATCAACGTCGCCGGTCAGCCAGTCGACGCCGCTGATGCTGGCGATCACGCTGCTGATGCTTGCCGCTATCAGCATGATTGCTGCGCCGACGCGCCGCGACGACGGTGGCTTCTCCCAGCAGCCTGGCTTGTTCGTCCCGCGTCTGTTCCTGTGCGACGTTGCCACACCACCCCCTCGTCTTCGTGTCTCTGCCTGATCAAATCTGGTCAAAAGCATTACATTCATCATCTTCCCAGAAGCTCAGAGCTTCCGAGAAGATGAGCAAAGTCCACCTGCGCTGTCTATCAGGCATGCACTGGAACACTCTGGCGCGGTTGATTCAGGATAGCTGAACAGCCGCCACCTGACTGATGGAGACTCGGAGAATTCGGAGAATCATGATGAATCGACAACTACTCACCCTGATCATTCTGCTGCTGGCTGCACTGCTGGCAGGATGCACCGTTGCGCCCATGCAGCCTTCTGGCGCAATGGGCGACATGACGGCCATGGCGACAGAAGCGCCGCTACCCGAACCGGAGCCAGGCAAGCTCACCATCGTTGACGCGCGTGCGCGTCCGGCGCCGCTGGCAGGCGGCACGGGCGCCGTCTACTTTACCATACTCAACGGTCTTGACAGCGATGTACAGCTCGTCTCCGCTAGCAGCCCGGCCGCCAATGTCGTCGAGACGCACGAGACCGTTGCTGAAAACGGCGTGATGAAGATGATCCCGCTGCCTGAAGGGTACACTGTACCGGCAGGTGAAGCGCTCATGCTCAAGCCCGGCGGCAAACACATCATGTTGATCGACATCGTCAAACCGTTGGCGCCCGGCGACACTGTCGATTTGACCGTCAATTTCGACAACGGCGAGTCAATGGAACTGACCGTGCCGGTGCTCGACATGCAAATGACCATGCCGGGCAATATGCAGATGCCCGATACGAGTCACGATCACCTTGATCACGGAGAAGACTCAGATGCCAAGAGCGAGGAGCACTCGCACGATCATGGCGAGAGCAGCATGGAACACAGCCACGGCGTCATGGATAGTGCGCTTGCAAACGCGATCAAGGCTCTGCCAATCAGCGCTGTGCACAACATCGACGAGACGCTGCACGATGGCAAGGAGCTTGACCAGACTGAAGCGATCGCTACGCTCGACGCCCTTCTCGAACAGGTGAACACGTTCACCTGGCCCGCAGAGTTGGAAACAGCGATTGCCGAAATCAAACTCTCGGCTGAAGCGCTTCGTTCTGCAATCGAAAACGGCGACCTGGATGCCGCCGGCCCTCTGGCTACGAAGCTGCACGATCTGCTGCACGAACTAGAGATGCATTAACCCGTCTGCGACCGCCAGGACGCCCCCTTGCGTCCTGGCGGTCGCTCCATTTCCACTCTGCGCTGACGCCTTCATTCACAAAAACCTTTCCACGAACAGAGACCTCCCTTTTGACAGCAACTGCACGTTGTGATATTCCTACTCTATTGCGAGCTATTGTGAAAAATGCAACGAAGGTACGCAACTTCACGTCACGCACACCATCGATTCGCTATAATTTCGTTACAATACTGTGGGATGAATCACTGTGGGATGAATCGATAGATTCACGCAATACAAAAACTGTTTTTAAGGATTGGATTCTATGTCGTTGACAATAAACGGCGTTCAGGTGGAACAACTTACAATCGATAAACAATTGGAGCGAATCTATGACGCTGCAATTGCGTCGGGCAGCGCAGCGGCATTATGGCAAATTCCTGGCATGTCGGAGCCTCAAGCAGTGGTTGATTTTAGTGCTGCGCCTCCGCTGGCTCCGATCAATTTTGCGGATCGGCGCTCCATATTCGCATTTGCACCGTTTGTCTCCGACCCGGCCGGCGCTGCATTTCAATTGCACGCCGATCTCTGGTTCGATGGGCGACGTCTGCATCTTCAGCACAGCAACGGCTCACCTACGCGCGTAGAACGGGCAGAGCGTTTTCGAGCGACGCTCCTGGCCGATCGGCTGTACGCGCCGCGAAAGTGGTACACCGCCGAAACTATCCGCAACCATGCCGCCACAGAAAGCGAGTTCACTGCGATTGTGCGCGATGCCATCGACTTCATTCGCCAAACCGGCATCGCCAAAGTCGTTGTCTCCCGCACTGCTTCCATGCCGCTGACAACCGATTTTGATCCGGTGGCAACCTTTCTGAGTTTGTGCCGCCGCTATCCTCATGCGTTCGTATCGCTGGTGGCGATTCCTGGCGTTGGGACGTGGCTGGGCGCCACGCCGGAAGTCTTGCTTACGCTCGATGACAGCGGCGTCACGACCATGGCGCTAGCTGGCACACAACGGCGCCCATTCGATCAACCGCTCGATGCAGTGAAGTGGGGACGCAAAGAGACAGTCGAACAGGAGATGGTGGGCGCGTATGTGCGCAGCTTCTTCGCCGAGGCTGGCATCGCCAATGTCCAGGAATGCGGCCCCCAAACGATGGCGGCGGGTTCGGTTGTCCATTTGCAGACAATCTTCCGCGTCGATCTGCCCGAAGCTGAACGACTCGCGCTGGCAAACCGTGTGCTCGACGAACTGCACCCAACTTCAGCAGTCTGTGGCATGCCCAAGCATCAGGCGCTCGAATTCATCCTTGCACACGAAGGATATGACCGTAGCTTCTACAGCGGCTTTCTTGGGCCTGTACACATCCAGGGACAATCCAGCCTGTATGTCAACCTGCGCTGTATGCAGCTCGGCGCAGAGCAGGCGCATTTGTATGTTGGCGCCGGCATCACCGCCGACTCGGACCCGGAAGCCGAATGGCGTGAAACAGTGCTCAAAGCCGAGACAGTGCTCGCCGTGCTCGGTGAGCCGGAGGGCGCCGATTTCCACCGATGACAGAAGGCGTCTTCCCACTCGTTGAGCTGGCGATCCAGGTCTGCGTCGCCAAAGGAATGCGCGAGTTTGTTGTGGCGCCTGGCTCGCGTTCGGCGCCGATCACAGTAGCGTTGGCGCACCACCCTGACCTGAGCGTGCGCGTCGTCTACGACGAACGATCGGCTGGCTATATGGCGTTGGGTATGGCGCAGCAGTTGCGTCGCCCGGTAGGTCTGGTTTGTACATCGGGAACGGCGGCGGTGAACTTTGGACCTGCGGTGGTTGAGGCGTTTTACCAACAGATTCCTCTGCTGGTGCTCACTGCCGATCGTCCGCCGGAATGGATCGACCAACAGGACAACCAGGCGATTCACCAGGTGGGCATGTACGCGCCGCACATCCGTTGCAACGCAGTGCTGCCCATCGATGACGGCCACGAGAGTACGCGCTGGCATGCCGTGCGTCTGGTGGGCGAAGCGCTTGACGCGGCGCAGGGACCGCAGCCAGGGCCTGTGCATATCAACGTTCCGCTGCGCGAGCCGCTCTACCCGCCGCCGAATTATCAACACGACTTTAATCGCCCCATCACGACCGCCGAGAGAGTTTCTTCTCATTCGATATTGACCAAGTCGGCATGGCAGCCGCTGTTAACGCAATGGAAAAATGCCCGACGCAAGCTGATTGTCGTGGGTATGACGCCGACCGACTCGATGTTGCATGCTGCGTTGCTGCGGTTGCAGGCTGATCCGTCGGTTGTCGTCTTTGCCGACATCACCGCCAACTGCTGGCCGCACGCCGCCCCGCTCGTCCACGCCGACGTGGCGCTGGGCACGCGCGACCCGGCCAGCCTCGACGCGTTGGCGCCCGATCTGGTGGTCTACATCGGCGGTCAGGTGACATCAAAATATCTGAAGGCGCTGTTGCGTTCACATCCGCCGCAGCACTTGTGGCGTATACAACCAGCCGGCGCCGCACCCGACACCTATCAGCGCACGACGCAACTGATTCACATGGCGCCTGCCACATTTCTCGATGAACTGGCAAAGCGCGTCTCGGTTTCTGCTGCGGCATCCACCCATTGTGACTACGCGCAAAACTGGCGCGCGCTGCACACCCAGGCGCGCCAGTCGCTCTTTCGCCTCTTGAACAATGAACCGTTCGGCGAATTTCGCGCAGTGCAGCTTGTGCTCAACGCGTTGCCAGGAGGCGGACTGCTCCAACTCGGCAACAGCATGCCGATTCGCTATGCGAATTTTGCTGGCATTAGCCCCGAACACGCGCCATTTCAGGTGAACGCCAACCGTGGGACAAGCGGCATCGACGGCTGTGTGAGCACGGCAGTCGGCGCCGCATCGACCACATTAGCGCTGACAACGCTGATTGTCGGCGATCTTGCGTTCTTCTATGACCGCAACGGTCTGTGGCAGCGCGCACTGCCGCCCAACCTGCGCATTGTGTTGCTCAACAACCACGGCGGCGGCATCTTTGACATCATCGATGGCCCAAACCGTCTCGACGCCGACACCCGCACCACCTATTTCCTGACGCCGCAGCCGCTTTCGGCGCGGCGCACTGCGCTCGACCACGGCTTGCGCTATCATTACGCTGCACACGAAGAGGACCTGCTTGCCGCGCTGCCCGCATTCTTTGCTCAATCTGGCGCCGCCGCCCTGCTCGAAGTCGAAACCGAAATGGCGGTCAATCAGCAGGTCTTTCAGGCATTTCGCGAGATGGTTGGCGGCCTGCATTTGTGAGCGGATCATCGATGCAGAGGCGTGGAACTGCAGAGAGACGTAGAGATCAGCCAGAACATTGTTGCAGTTGCTCTGCGAACCTCTACGCCGCTGCATCAAGGCGCTGTTAGCAGTTCGAGCGGATTGGTCAGCCGGCCAAAGTCGCGAATCTCGAAGTGCAAATGTGGCCCGGTGCTGTTGCCTGTCGAACCGATTGTGCCGATCACCTGTCCCTGCCCCACAATCTCGCCTGCTTTCACCAAAACCCGGTCAAGGTGCGCATACAATGTGACGTAGTCGATCTTATGATCGATGATCACAAAGCGTCCATACCCCTGGTTGTTCCAACCAGCGCGCAGCACCACACCGCGATCGGAGGCGGTGACCGGCGTTCCTTGCGGCGCAGCGATGTCAACGGCGCGATGGTCGAAGCGATAATTTTGACTCAACCACCCGTAGACGGGCCAGGTAAAGCGCCCGCTGCCATAGGGCCAGTCGGCAGGAACCGGCCCCACCGTCACGCTTTCCGGAGTACGGGTTGCACTTTTCTGTGCGAAGACAACAAAAGGCGAAGTGTTGACAGGCATGTTGAGCATCGTCAACAAAAAACTCAGATCCGAGTCCGATGCAGGTTGACCCGGCGTCAACGCCGCCAGCGGCACGCGCAGATGCGTATATGCTGTCAAGGGGCGATCAGGGTCCCCAGTTAGTCGATTCCAGGCCAGCGCACGAATCTGCCCGGCATCGACAAAATATATCGCCGCAATTGATTCGACCGTCTCACCTGGCTGCACTTCGTGGCAAACCACATTGGCAGGCGGCGCCGACAACACATCGCCGATCACCAGAGGCTGATCGACAGCGAAGTTCGCGCGCACCGCACACGGCGCATCGTCGAGATCAAGGCCCATCTCCAGCGCAATGGTGAACAATGTGTCCCCCGGTTGCACTGTATATGTGATCGGCGTTGCGTCAAGCGCATGGATTGAACGCGCCGCAGGCTGCTGCGATGGCGAAACCGGAGCAGCCTGCGGCAGCGTTGCAGGATGCTGTGTAGGCGTGGGCAATATCAGCGGTGTGGGCGTCGGCGTGGAAATATCGCTGGGTGTAATGATCGGCGCCTGAGCGCTGACCGTGCGCAGCAGTGCAATGGCCGCAGTCAGGGCAAACAAAGTAGTTGAGACAAGTCTAGGAAATTTTGCGCCCTCCATTGAACTATGCCCATCTATTATCACTGGCGCCCCTAGACAAGGACTATCTGCAACTGTTTCCTCAACACCAACGCTGCCTTCTCCAACATGTTCAACGTAGCTGATTCACTACGTAATACGTCACACTTGCTCCTTTTCGTTTCGCCAGATTGTACCTGATCTATTCGAGATTCGCTATTCTGCAGGCTTGAGACGGAATGAAAATCTGGACAACAGCAACGAAGCGATTGTGATAGTTGAATTCATTCCGCGCTGCGCCACAGCGCTCAGCCCTTCACCATGTTCAAATTCCTTAGCGGGGGTCTGCACCAGCCAGCACTGTGCATCGACGGCGTAGAGGCGGCGCATCAGCGTCACCAACGCAGCGGGCGTCAAGCCGTGACTGGCAGCGACGGCGCTCTCGTTGGAAAGGAGCGGAGTGAGCGTAGGTTCATCGACGGCGATGCTGGCGTCGACAAAGACGATAGCGGCAGGCTGCAACTCTGCGACGTCGAGCGCCAGTTCAAGGGTAAGTTGATGGCGCCGTTCAAGGTGGACGGACAGCCCGGCGGTGCGGAGATGGGCGGCCAGCGCATCGGCAAAAAGCCACCCTGCGCCATCATCGCGGCGCAGGGTGTTGCCGATGCCAATGATCAGAATATCGCCCGGCAGAGTGTCGTCAGTCACGCTGAACCCGCTCAACCAGGGCGCCAGCGGCGTCGTAGATTTCGACGACCATCGGCATCTGTCCGACGGCGTGTGTTGAGCAGCTCAGGCAAGGATCGTAGAGGCGGATGCCATGCTCGATGCGGTTGAGGATGCCTTCGCTCACCTTGCCGTCGTTGATGTGATATTGCGCGATCTGCTTGACGGTGCGGTTCATCGCCAGGTTGTTCTGTCCGGTGGCGATGATCAGGTTCACCTTCTGCAGGATGCCGTCGCCGTTGACATGATATTCGTGGAAGAGCGTGCCGCGTGGGGCTTCGCTCACGCCGACGCCGACCATGTTGTTGACTTCGGCGTGGGCGCGAATCCGTTTCTCGGTGATCGACGGATCTTCCACGGTTTCGGCGATACGTTCGAGCGCGTAGAGAATCTCGATCAGGCGGGCGTAATGGTAGTGGAAGCTATTGGCGACCGGGCGACCGCGCGGCGCCAGGCGGCGAAACTCGCGCAGCTCGGCATCGGCGCGCGGGGTGCCGGCAAAGTCGCACACGTTGAGCCGCGCCAGCGGACCCACACGATACATGCCCGCAATGTAATGTTCGGTTGCCCGCCCACCGCGCGCCTCGCGCACGGCCGCCGGTCTGTAGTAGGGGAATTTGAGATAGCTCCACGGCTCCACGGCTTCGCCCAGAATTTCGCGATAGCGCGCCGGCGCCAGCCCCTTTTCCAACACATTGCCGTCGCTGTCCACCACGCGTAGCAAACCGTCGTAGTGCTCCAGGCCACCCTCTGGCGTCACCAGACCCATGTAGAGGCTGGGGAAGTTGCCGTACATTGCCTCCTCGTCGCGGAAGCTGTCGGTGGCGTCACGCAGCATGTCGAGCGCCAGCCCGGTGATATCGAGCGCTTCGGGCAGCATACGACGAATCTTGCTGCGATTCTCATCGCTCAACGGTTCGCGCACGCCGCCCGCCACTGTCCATGCCGGATGCACGCTGCGCCCGCCAAGCATCTCGATCACTTTCTGCCCGAAACGGCGCAGGCGGATGCCATTGCGCGCCACATCGGGGAATTTGTCGATCAGCCCCATCACATTGCGCTTCGTCGGGTCGCTGTCCATACCGAGCAGCAGGTCGGGCCCGCTCAGATGAAAGAAGCTCAGCGCATGACTTTGCACGAGCTGCGCCCAGTTCATCAGCCGGCGCAATTTGGCGGCGGTCGGCGGAATGTTGACGCCCAGGATGGCGTCACCGGCTTTGGAGGAAGCCATCAGATGGCTCACCGGGCAGATGCCGCAGATGCGCGCCGTGATGCCGGGCATTTCCCAAAAACTGCGCCCCTCGCAGAACTTCTCAAAGCCGCGAAACTCGGTGACATGGAAGCGGGCGTCTTCGACCTGTCCGTTGTCGTCGAGATGGATCGTAATCTTGGCGTGACCTTCGATGCGGGTCACAGGATCAATGGTAATCGTTTTGGTCATAGGGTAGCTCCGATCATCCGAAGGTTCGCATCTCTGGTTCGAGCACGACCGGCTCGCCCGCCAGCAAGGCGCTGACCGCAGTCCAGATGCGGTCGGCGTCGGGCGGACAGCCGGGCAGGAAAGCGTCAACTTTGATGACTTGATGCAGCGGCAACACTTTGGGCAGTAGCCTGGGCATCACTGTGTCGCCGCCGGTGGGATGACGCCCCGGGCCTTCGTGATAGACCGCAGTCAGCAGGTCGTCGACGCCAAGTTTGTTGCGTAGCGTCGGCACATTGCCGGTCACCGCGCAGTCGCCAAAGCTGACAACCAGGCGGCTGCGCGCCCGAATCTGCTGCGCCAGCTCAAGATTGTCCATGTTGGCGACCGCGCCTTCGACCAGCGTCACATCGACGCCTTCGGGAAACTCTTTCACGTCGGCGATGGGGCTGTAGACGAGCTCGATCTTGTCCGCCAGGTCGATAAGTTTTTCGTCAAGATCGAGAAAGCTCATGTGACAGCCAGAACAACCGCCGAGCCAGGCAGTAGCAAATTTGATCTTTTTCATAACTCTATTTCCCGTTACCGTACGACCATACATTCTTCTCGCGTCCATCCAAAATCCATCGTAGGAAATTGTGCTGCTTCTCCATTTCCGCTACGGTGGCGCCCTTGGCGGAAAGCGCGCCGGTCGGACAGACCTGCACGCATTTGCCGCAGCTTGTGCAGCTTTGGCTTGTCCCCCACGGCTGATTGAGATCAATGATCACGCGGCTGTTGACCCCGCGCCCCATCACATCCCACACATGTGCGCCTTCAATTTCGTCACAGACGCGCACGCAGCGCGTGCAGAGAATGCAGCGATTGTGGTCGAGCACAAAGCGGTCGTGACTGGCGTCCATCGCCAGATCAGGATTGAGATAGTCGTAGCGCACATGATCCATGCCGATCTTGGCGGCTTCCCATTGCAACTCGCAGTTGCCGTTCATCACGCAGACGGCGCAGACATGGTTGCGCTCTGAGAAGAGCAACTCCAGAATCATCTTGCGATATTTCACCAACCGCTCGCTGTGCGTGTGGACGATCATGCCCTCCTGCACCTGCGTCACGCAGGCGGCTTGCAGGCGAGCGCTGCCCTCCAGCTCGACCATGCACAGCCGGCAGCCGCCGCGCTCGCTCAACCCGTCGAGATGACAGAGCGTCGGCATGTCGATTCCGCGCTCATGCAGCACGGCGAGCAGCGTTTCCCCTTCCTGGGCGCTCACCAGTTCATCGTTGATTGTCAATGTCACAACTGACATAGCGTATCTCCTTACAGTGTCAACCCAATCTCCAATCTCGAATGGCGAAAGTGGAAATTGGAGATTCGAGATCAGGCATGCACCCACTCCATCACCGGCCGCTTGTCGAGCGGGCAGACGCCCGCTGCGCAGTGGTGGTCTCGGATATGGGCTTCATATTCTTCCAGGAAGTACTGAATCGTGCTCTGCACCGGATTGGGCGCCGACTGGCCCAGGCCACACAGACTGGTCTCTTTGACCATGACGCACAACTCTTTGAGCGTCTCCAAATCCTGCATGGTGGCGCTCCCGTCGGTGATGCGTTCGAGCAGTCGGTGCATCTGCACCGTGCCAACTCGGCATGGCACGCACTTGCCGCAGCTTTCGTCCATACAGAATTCCATAAAGAATTTGGCGACATCGACCATGCACGAGTGTTCGTCCATGATGATCAGACCGCCCGACCCCATGATCGACCCCAACGCACGCAGGCTTTCGTAATCCACCGGCGTGTCGAGGTGTGTCGCCGGAATGCAGCCGCCAGAAGGTCCGCCGGTTTGCGCCGCCTTGAACGCCAGCCCATTAGGGATGCCGCCGCCGATGTCATAGACGATCTCGCGCAAAGTGATACCCATCGGCACTTCGATTAGACCGGTGGTGTCGACCTTGCCGGCGAGCGCAAAGATTTTCGTGCCCTTGCTCTTTGCCGTGCCGATCGATGCGAACCATTCGGCGCCGTTTTGGATGATCGGGGCGATGCTGCCGAAAGTCTCGACGTTGTTGATCAGCGTTGGCTTGCCCCATAGACCGCTCTGCGCCGGATAAGGTGGGCGTGGGATTGGCTGACCGCGCATCCCCATGATGGAAGCCATTAATGCCGTCTCTTCGCCACAGACAAACGCGCCAGCGCCGATGCGCACATCAATGCGGAAGTTGAAGTTGCTTTCGAGTACGCGGCTGCCCAGCAGACCGCGGCGCTCCGCCGCACGGATCGCGCGTTCCAGCCGTTTGGCGGCGATGGGATATTCGCCGCGCACATAGATAAAGCCCTGCTCAGCGCCGACAGCGTAGCCTGCAATCGCCATGCCCTCAAGCACGCGGTGCGGGTCAGATTCCATCAGTGTGCGATCCATATAGGCGCCGGGGTCGCCCTCATCCCCATTGGCGACGACGTATTTTCTGTCGCCGCGCGCCTTGCGCACCATGTCCCACTTCAAGCCGGTGGGATAGCCAGCGCCGCCGCGCCCGCGCAGTCCGCTGTTGATGATCTCGCGGCAGACCTGTTCCGGCGTCATTTCGCGCAGCGCATACGCCAGCGCCTTGTAGCCGCCGTGCGCCACATAGTCTTCCAGCCGCTCCGGGTCGATCAACCCGCTGTTAGCGAGTACGATCTTCTTTTGTTTAACGAAAAACGGAATATCGCCGGGCAATATATGCTTACTCAATGCCGGCGCTGATTCGACCTCGGGTGCGGCTTCGCTGTCGGGCGCGCCTACAGTGGCATGCTGCGCTACGATCTGTTGACCGATTTCGGGCGTCACATGCTCGTAGATGACTTCTTCGCCGCCGTTGACCTGCACGGTGATCATGGGGCCGCGGCTGCACGGCCCCATGCAGCCGGTGGAGACTGCCTGCACTTCGGCGTCGAGGTTGCCCTCTTTGATCGCCGCGTTGATCGCATCATAGACAGCCGATCCGCCCGACGACAGACAGGGCGTGCTGGCGCAACAGAGAATGCGGCAGCGAAATGCCTGCTGACGCTGCAGCTCACGCTGCGCCATGGCTTCCAGATCAGATCGGTTCATGGATGCCTCCATTGTTTTCTATGTCGTTCCGTTCATGCACACCTGCGCCGTTGGCTTCCGGCTTGGCGACGCCGGCATGTTCCGCCAGATGTTGGCGAACGCGTTCGAGCGCGCTCTCCGGCGTTTCGCGCGCCAATACCTCACCGTCAAGCACGAGCACCGGCGCCAGACCGCATGAACCAAGACAGCGCGCCGTGCTCAAGCTCAGGCGTCCGTCGGCGGTCGTTTCGCCAGCCGTGATCTTGTACTCTTGCTGGAGTGCGGCGACGATTTCGGCGGCGCGCTTTACATAGCAAGCTGTGCCCATGCAGACGATGCAATTGTGCTGACCTTGCGGGGTAAGCGTGAAAAAGTGGTAGAACGTCGCCACGCCGTAGACCCAACTGAGCGGCAGCTTCAGTTGGTGCGCCACATAGATCAGCAGGTCATCGCTCAAAAAGCCGAACGCCTCCTGCGCAGTGTGCAACACCTCGATCAGCGCATCTTGCTGAAAACTGAATCGCTTCAGCGTGCGGTCGATCAGGCTGAAACGCGGGTCGCCGCTTGGATGCTCAGTTGCCGCCCTCGGTCTTGCGCGTGACTGTGGACTGGTTTTGACAGACATACAATCCTCTCGCACTGATTGCTGAATCAAAAACGGGTCGATTCGCCAGCCCTGTTGGCTGTTGATAGAAAGGCGTGGGAGCTTATGCACGAACCAGCGATATGACGCCTCTACCCTAGCACGCGTTGCACCATTTGACTACAGGCGCAGGAAGGGAAATTGTCCTGTACACACGAAGGGTGTGTTTCCTGGTCAATTGACCAGGAAGCGATCAGCGATTCTCCCACCACTGCCGCATCAATTCGATATGCCCGGTGTGGAGAGCGACATGTTCCAGCGCATGCTGCAATGCCCATGCCACATCGTAGGCAAAGCCATTTTTTGACACTCCTGCTGGTCGCGTCAGGTCTGAGAGCGATAGGGCGCCGAGCACAGATCGAGCCATAGTCAACGTGTCATCGAGCATGGCGGCTAACTCAGCGCCGTTTATCCCGCGCACCGCAAATTCAGCATCGCGATCACGTTGGATGATCAGACCACCGACTTTTTCACCGATCCAGAATCGTTCAGATCCACACACGTGGGTGACCAATACAGCGACCGAGTTCACTTCTTGAGCCGGCGACCAATCCAGTGCGTCAGCAGGGAGCGCAGCAAGCACCTGTTTCATGCTGTTATGCAATTCTTCAAGCCGGTGAAATGTGGCGGCAGAAAGTGCGTTCATCAGATATTGCCTTCCGTGATGGGTCTGGATGAAGCATGAGCGCCCAAGTGATGATTGGCTGGCAGGCTTAGCCGCCCACGAGTTGATAGCTCAAGTTGGGAAGACTGACATTGCCGCCGCCCAAAAACGGACGCCGAGACGTTCGACTGGACGGATAGCGCCTGCCTGTTCCAGCCGAACAAGCGCGTCGCTAACCTCATCAGACGTCCACGCGTTCAAGGTTGCTGTCAGTTGCGCAAAACTCATGGGATGCCTGGTCACGATGCTCACGATCGCTTCATCTGGCGACGCGTAATCGCTGGCGTGAACGCCGTTGAAGAAAGGATGAACGATGTGCGCCACGGGGCCTAGCAGCGCCTCAGCGCGCAGTAACCCTTCCGAGTCGGCTGGCTGCACCCACGGTTCAGCGGGTGGTCGGTCGGGCAAGACGATGTGCACCTGGTCGGGCTGAATGCAGCGCAACACGCGCTCCAGGTCGCGCAAGGCGACCTCACTGTCGTTGACGTCGCGAATCAGCATAACCTCGACCCAAAGCTGACCCGTGTATTCGGCGCGGAATGCGCAGAGTCCGTCGATAAGCCGCTCAAAGCTGGCGTCAGGATGCGGACGATGGATGCGCCGATAGAGTTCGGCTGTCCCGGCGCTGACCGTGGGCATGACGACATCGGCGGCGAGCAGTTCCTGGCGGACGTCGGCGCGGTGCAGCAGCACGCCGTTGGTGATCACCGCCACTGGAATCGTTGTGATTGCCTTGACGGCGCGGATCAGCCAGCCCAGTCCACTGTGCAGCGTTGGCTCGCCCGACCCAACGAAAGAGATGTAATCGATCTCGCTGCTATGGTGCGTCAGCGTTTCTTGAATCTCCGCCAGAATTGCTTCGCGCGGGATATACTCGCGGCGCTCGTTGGTCAGCGGCGTCGAGCGCCCAAGTTGGCAATAGATGCAGTTCCAGTTGCAAGTCTTGAGGGGAATCGGGTCAACGCCCAGCGAACGACCAAGTCGTCGTGATGGAATTGGGCCATAAACGTATTGCATAGAATTTAGATCACTCGTTCCACCACAGCAACCTGGATTCGGTCAGTTTTTAGATCAATTATCAATTGCTGTCATCCTCAGCGTGCAGCACGAGCAGCGGCGTCCTGGCGCGATGCAATACCTCACCGGCGACGCTACCGTACAGCAGCCGTTTGATCCCGGTGTAGCCGTGACTTGCCATGGCGATCAGATCGACCCCAGTTTCTTGCGCCACCGATAGAATTGTTTCCACAACGGGGCCGTGCGCTACGACTGCCTGAACGTCAAATCCTTCTTTGCGCAATTGCTCCTCAATGCCATGCACGTATTGCCTGACCTGAGATGCTCGCTGCGCAGCGCCTTCATGGATGAGTTCAGGCGCCGCTACAGTTGCATGGGGAGGCAGCGGCTCCAACACTTCGAGCAGGACGATTGTCGCGCCGCATTGCTGCGCCAACGATTTCACCTGTGGCAGGATGGCCTCGGAATGTTTCGTGCCGTCGAGCGGCGCCAGAATTTTCTTGTACATGGCAGCGGTTGCCTCCGGGCAGCTGAGCTAATCCTGCGCGCGGATCAAAAGCAGTGGGCGATCCGCCTTTTGCAGAATGCCGGCTGCAACGCTGCCATAGAAAACGCGCGACAAACCCGTGCGGCCATGACTTGCCATCGCAATTAGATCGGCTTGTTCGCGTTCAGCCACATCCAGGATCACACTGACAACTGGCCCACTTTCTACGACCGATTTGACGTTGATGCCCACGCCGCGCAGCTCGCCCTCCTTCGCCGCCAGATAGGATTTTACCTCTTGCATTGTGCGCTCTGCAGCATCCTTATCGACATAAGGAACCATGTCGTACGGAGTCACCATCGCCACGATCGGCTCGACCACCTGGAGGAGCACCAGCTTCGCCTCGTATTTGGCAGCCAACGATGCAGCGTGCGGAAGGATTGTTTCAGCACGCTGCGACCCATCCAATGGCACCAAGATTGTTTTATACATTGTTTCTCTCCTTTGAGACCTGCCTGCTCTTCGATGAACGTTGACAACACCAGGAACCCGATGTTTTTATAGGCGTGTTGACTGCTCAACACAGCTCTCATCAACCCTGATTGCAAGCGTCGATACACCTCAAGGCGCGGATGCACACGAATATGCGCGGGTGTACTTCAAACTGGCGCGTATCGTAGGTCATCGCCTCCAACATGACATCGCACCCCGCCACCCCAGAGGCAATGACTTACAACGCAAACTCTACCCCAGACGTAAAGTAGACCGAATACACACCCACGTTATACTATCATAGTATGTTGAATTGGCGCGTAGCGGATTCACCGAACGTATGGTTTGGCTACTGGTCATATGACCAGTCCTGCGCAATGGGGCGCGACATACTGGCGTGTTGGTTGCGCTGGCGCCGTAGGTGGTCAGACCTGCCTGCCGGAGATATGTTCGTGGATATGATGGCGCACGGCGTACGCTGCCGCCTCAGCCCGCGTGGAAAGATCGAGTTTTGACAAAATGGAGCTGACATAGTTGCGAACAGTCTTTTCGCTTAAGAAGATCCGCTCGGCAATTTCGCGATTGGTCAGTCCTTCAGTGATGAGGGAAAGGATGTTTAGCTCCTGTTCGGTCAGGGTTGCGAAGTATTCGTCTTCGGCGCGGCGTGCAGTCTCGCGCACGCGTTGAAACACCTTTTGTGTGATCGCCGGGTCGAGCATTGATTCGCCGCGGCCAACTGTTTCCAGTGCACGCACCAGGTCATCGCTGCCTATCTGCTTGAGCACATAGCCGCTGGCGCCAGCGCTGATGGCATCGAAGAGCATGTCATCGTCGGCGTGAGAGGTCAACATGATAATCTTGGTGTCGGGTCGCATTTCAATGATTTCACGCGTCGCTTCGATACCATTCTTGCCGGGCAGTCGAATATCCATGACGACCACATCTGGCTCAAGGCGCATCGTCTGCTCGAGCGCTTCCTGTGCATCGCTGGCTTCGGCGATGACCTCGAAATGTGGATAGCGAGAGAGGAGCGCCCTGAGGCCAAGACGTACGATTTCATGATCATCGACGAGCAAAATTCGGATGTGCATAGGAACTTGTTTATGAATGTTGTTTCTAAAAAAATACCTGCCAGCGTCCTTGCCTGGGACGTGAAGATTATATCACATTCATCAAAATAAATGATGATGTGCAGCAATTCTGCGGTGTGAGAGATGATAAATCAAATTGACACACGTTCATTGCGATGGTTGGGCGTCCTGGTTCCGCTGGCGTCGTGGGCGCTTTGGGTTGCAATCCGGTCGCTTATCTTGCGCCAACCGCTCTCATTGACGGCGACGGCTATTGAGCTTGCGATCATTGCAATTGGAGCAACAGTGTTTGCCAATTGGGTCGCCGTCAACCTGGAGCGCAGGGAGGCGGAAATCCGTCGGCGCAGTGAACATCTGGATGCACTGCGTCGGGCCGGGTTGGCGCTGACGACTGAGTTGGAGATCGGCAAAGTCTTGCAACAAGTGGTGGACCAGAGCCGCGCGCTGGTCGATGCGCGCTATGGTGCGTTGGCAGTGATCGGCGCCGATGGTCGGACAGTAGAGCAATTTTACACGTCTGGCCTCAGCCCTGAAGTGCACAACCGTCTGCAGAATATGCCTGTTGGCAAGGGCGTCCTGGGCGTCATGAGCAAAGATGGGCAGCCCATCCGCCTGACAAATATTGCTGGTGACCCGCGCGCAGCAGGGTTTCCAGAGGAACACCCGAAGATGCGCACGCTGGTCGGCGTCCCGATTCAGTCAAAAGGCAGGATATACGGAAACCTTTATCTCACCGATAAGCGCATCACTCTGCCATCGGGCGGCGCCATCGAGGGCGAGTTCAGCGCCGAAGACGAAGAGTTGTTGGCTATGTTTGCATTGCAGGCAGCCATCGCCATCGAAAACGCCCAGCTCTATCGTGAGAACCAGCAGATCGCAGTCTTGCGCGAGCGCGAACGCATCGGCATGGATTTGCATGACGGCGTCATCCAGTCGATCTATGCGATCGGCCTGTTGCTCGACGATGCGCGCCACCGCATCGACAGTGCACCTGCGCAATCACGCGAGGTGATCGGGGCGGCAATCTCCGGGCTAAACGAAGTGATTGCCGACATCCGCAACTATATCCAACATCTGCGCCCGCGTCGTTTTCAGGGGCGCAGCATTCGTCAAGGGTTAGAAGCGCTGGCGCAAGAATTGCGCAACGATACGATGCTCACTGTTTCGGTGACGATTGACGAACAGGCGGCGACTATCTGCTCCCCACGACAGGTGGATGAGTTTCTACACATTGCGCAGGAGGCGCTTGCCAACGTGCGCAAACATGCAGCCGCCTCACAAGTGGCAATACATTTTGGCTTCGCAGAAGGGCTGCTGCAACTCAGTGTGCAAGATGACGGCGCCGGCATGGATGCGACGAATGCACGCCAAAGCCAGGGCAATGGCTTGCGCAACATGCGTGCACGTGCACGCGGCATGCATGGCGAGTTCCGGTTGCAGACTGCGCCCGGCGCCGGCGCGCGCGTAGCGGTCACTGCTCCGATTGAAAAGCGCGAAGGCTAAACAAATCGACATCTGTCACAAATATCATGTGACACCTGCCCCTATTCCCCAGAGTTGGCTGCTGGCATACTTCAGGATGCGCGCATATTCTGGATTTGTAGAACTGTGCATACTGAAGGAGTGTTGTGCCGCCGCCGGCGATTGTCACCGAACAACTCACCCGCATCTTTGGCGCCCATACTGCGGTCGATCACGTCGATCTCTGCGTGCCGGCTGGCGCCGTTTACGGCATTCTGGGACCAATGGGGGCGGGGAAGAGCACACTAGTTCGCCTGTTGCTTGGTCTCGTTCCGCCGACAAGCGGGGCGGCGTGGATGATGGGCTATAACGTGCGCACCAACGCTGATTCCATCCGTGCGCGCACGGGTGTTGTGTTGCAATCGCCGGGTTTGTACGAAAACTTGAGCGCGGTTGAGAACCTTGACCTATACGCGCGCATCTGGCATCTGCCGATCGCCGAACGCACGGCGCGCATCCGCGAACTGTTGCAACATGTCGACCTGTGGGAGAAACGCAACGAACGCGTCGGCGATTGGAGCACGGGCATGAAACACAAGCTCGCTATCTTGCGTGCGCTGGTGCATCGCCCGACATTGTTGATCCTCGATGAACCGACCGCCAGCCTCGACGCCGCTGATCAGGAGATTCTAAGCGATGATTTGACCATTCTGGCGCATCAAGAAGGAGTGACCGTTCTGGTGACAACGCGCGACCCTAAAGAAGCAGCGCTGTGTGACGAAGTCGCCATCATGCATCATGGCCGGATCGTGATGCGCGGCGCGCCGCAATCATTAGGCGGCAAGAACGCATCCAATCGAATCTTGATCACAGGCAAGGGGTTCACGCAAGAACTGTTGGGATTGGTGAACAGCCGGCAAGATGTCAAGCACGCACAGGTCGAACAAAATCGGCTGATTGTCGAGGTCGCAACAGAGAAAACGTGCGCGGCGATCATCAATCTGTTAGTGGAATCGGGCGCCGATGTCACTTCGGTGACCAAGTGCAACGATGGGTTGGAGGCGACCTATCGTACTATTTTGGAGAAGAACCATGCAGCCGAGCCTGTTGTTTGACAGTTGGATCATTGCCGTCAAAGAATGGCGCGAGTGGTTGGCGCTGCGCGCCCGGCTGAGCTGGGGTGCGCTGGCGGCGCTCATCTTTGTCTGGAGTCTGGTTGCGCCTCATCTGCTGGGGGAATTGGAAGCTGGTTTGCTGATTATGGCGATTTTGTCGGCTTCGTTGCCATTGGCTCTGTCTGGTGTGATGATCATCGATTCGTTTGCGGGCGAACGTGAGCGACAGACGCTGGAGACATTGCTTGCCTCGCGCCTGCCCGATCAGGCGATCCTTCTTGGCAAAGTCATTGCCGTCACGCTGGCTGGAGTAGCGCTGTTGCTGGTGGGGTTGCTTCCTGGAGTGCTTCAAAACATATTTACGCCCGTCACTGGATTCGAAGGAATCGATCTGGTGCGTCTGACCGTCGGGTTGCTCGCAGCCTGCGCGCCCTGTATTCCGTTGACGGTGATTGTCGGGGCATTGATCGCTCTTTACATTCCCAGTGCTCGGCTTGCACTGCTGATGACGATTGCATTCGTGGGTTCGTTCGTCCTGGCGACCTCCGGGTTGACGGTCTGGTGGGTTGCGCAGCCTTTCTATAACGTCGAGTATATCGCACCGCTGTTGGGCGGATTCGGTCTGGTTGTTTTGATTTGTGATGCATTGCTGTTGTTCTGGCTGCTGCTATCGGCGCACCGAGATCGTTTGTTGGCGATCGGCTGAGTGCAGGTTCAACGATCGCATCTTCAAGCGAACCAGAACAGCACTATGCTTCAATCGATGGCGCTGACCCAACAATACATTTTTTGCTCGTTCATGTCTCCACCAAACTACATGCAACTAAGGAGAAGACCATGCAAGTAGAGGATACGGCGTCATGCCCTTTTTGTAGCATTCTGCGCGGCGTCGAGCCAGGCACAATCATCGCACGCGATGATGCAAAACAGTTCGCTATTATCAAGAGCATTCACCCAGAAAGCATTGTACATTGGCTGGCGATCCCCTTCGAGCACACCGACAGCACTGAGAGCTATGAGGCAGAAAACGCTCATCGCTTTATCGAACTTTTCGAGTGGTCGGTTGCTCAGGCGAAGCAGTTGATGGTCGACGAACCCCACCTGGAGCGTGGATTTACGCTGAAGACTCACTTCGGCTCGTTTGAAACCATCCCTCACCCAAAGATTCACATCCTGGCTGTAGAATAAATACAAGACGCGTTCTCCGAAATCTGATATACTGGTTGGCGCTGCGTCAGCCGGGAGAAAGCACCCGGCTGACGCAGCGCGTGTTGATCTGATATTGCGCAGCGCCAAATTACTGATTTCTAGGTTGGCATTGTATAAGCGCAATGTTGCGTAGTGCGTGTTGCGTAAGGGATTCCGACACGCAGCACGTAGCACGCAACACTGAAAACATAAAAATTCTGCCTAGCAATCAGTAGATCAATACGTTCATCTATGATTTGCCTCTCGTCAGAATGCGCAGACTTTCATGCCAAACCGTGCGAGCATTTTTGTTATTTTTACACTAGCCTACTTTCTCTCCTACTTTTATCGATCCGCTAACGCTGTCATTGCGCCTGACTTGGCCGACGAACTGAATCTTGCTGCAGCGCAGTTGGGGGTGATGACCAGTCTCTTCTTTGCTGCATTTGCGGCGGTGCAGTTGCCATTGGGGTTGGGGCTAGACCGAGTGGGGCCACGCTTTGTCACCTCAACCCTGATGATGGCAGGCGCAGTCGGCAGTCTAATCTTCGCCAACGCACAAGGGTTCAGCGCGCTGGCGGTCGGACGCGCATTGATCGGCGTAGGCATGGCGGGCATCCTGATGGGCGCTCTAAAGACCTTCAGTCAGTGGTACTCACCGCAGCAATATCCAACCCTATCCGGGCTGTTGGTGGGGGTGGGGTCGGCTGGCGCGCTGGCGGCGGCGACGCCACTGGCCTGGCTCAACACTGTGGTGGGATGGCGCACGGTGTTCGCGCTCGGTGCAGGATTGGTGGTTGCGGCTGCAGCAGCAATCATTATTGGGACGCGCAACACACCGTCCGGCGTCGCCTGGCAAGGAAAGCAGGCTGATCTGCGCACTCTGCGCATTGTTTTTGTTGATGTGAGATTCTGGCGAATGGCTCTGCTCGTCTTTTTCACCAATGGCGCGTTGTTGGCGTTTCAGGGATTATGGGCCGGCCCTTATCTCAATGATATCTATCAGGTTGATGCAATTACACGCGGCAATGTGCTGTTGCTGCTGAGCGGCGGCGCCACAGCGGGTTTTCTGCTCTCTGGCTGGCTGAGCAGCCGCATCGGATTGACGAACCTGGTGACGCTTGGCGGCGCTCTCTTTGTGGCTGCACAGGTAATTCTGGCGTTGCAGCCGCCGTTGATGTGGATGGCCGCGACGGGCGTATTGTTTGGGATGAGCGGCGGCTTCACCATCCTGTTGCTGGCGCAGCCGCGCTATGTCTTTCCCATAGATATGACCGGACAGGCGACTACGGCTGTCAATCTCTTTGCCATCGGCGGCGCGGCGTTGGTGCAGTGGTGGATGGGGCTGATCATCTCGCTGTTTCCTGCCGTCGGCGTGAACTATCCGCCGCAGGCGTACACGGCTGCGCTGCTGGCTTCGGCTTCGGGTACGGCGTTCGCTCTCGTTTTTTATTTGCCAATGTGCAGGAGGGCGTTGTGAGCGCTGCGTCTTCTCCCTCGTCAGCGTCGCCATCTCTGCGACGATATATCTTTCTTTCAATCGGTGCGGCGCTGTTCACAATTGCACTCAAGAGCCTCGCCTATTATCTGACCGGTTCGGTCGGCTTGCTGTCGGACGCTTTAGAGTCATTGGTCAACTTGGCGGCGGCGCTGTTGGCGCTGATTCTGCTGACAATCGCCGAGCGTCCTCCCGACGAAGATCACGCTTACGGCCACACCAAGGCGGAGTATTTCTCCAGCGCCGCAGAGGGCGCCTTGATCTTGCTTGCAGCCTACAGCATCGGTGTGACCGCAATCCAGCGCATCTTCGAGCCGCAGCCGTTAGAAAATGTCGGCGTTGGTCTTGTCATCTCGATTCTGGCTTCGGCGATCAATTTTGGCGTGGCGCGCATACTCCTGCAGGCGGGCCGCCGCCACAACTCGATCACGCTCGAAGCTGATGCACAGCACTTGATGACCGACGTCTGGACGTCGGCTGGCGTCGTCGTCGGGGTCGTGGCAGTGGCTTTGAGCGGCTGGCTGATCCTCGACCCACTGATTGCGTTGGCGGTTGCGGCAAACATCGTTTGGTCCGGTGTGCAATTGATGCGGCGCTCTGCACTTGGACTGCTCGACTCGGCGATTCCACAGCGGGAACGCAATGCAATCGTTGAGGTTTTTGCTCGCTATGCGCCGCAGGGTGTTCAGTTTCATTCGTTGCGCACGCGCCAGGCCGGGCAACGGCGCTTTGTCTCCGTGCATGTGCTTGTGCCAGGCAAGTGGACGGTGCAGCGCGGCCATAATATGCTTGAACAAATCGAACGCGACATTCGCGGCGCCCTGCCCGGTTCAACGACAGTTATGACACACTTAGAGCCGGTGGAAGACCCTGTTTCGATGGAAGACATCGAAATTGACCGCTGATTCATCCCACAGACCGATCGTCTGATTTGACACATAAAGCTCTTTTCCTTTAGCATACTTACTAACCGGTCGGTAAACAAGTACAGGGATGAAATCGATGAAAAACAAAGTGCTTTGGATACTTTTCTTCGGTGTGCTAATGGCTGCGCTCGACATAGCGATCGTTGGGCCAGCGTTGCCTGCCATCAAGGCTACGTTTCAGGTTGATGAACGTCTCTTATCATGGGTTTTTAATATCTATGTCTTGATGAATCTGGTTGGGACGCCACTGATGGCGAAGCTTTCAGATCGATACGGCCGAAGGTCAATCTATGTGTTGGACATCGGCCTGTTTGGGATTGGCTCGGCGATGGTGATGCTGGCGCCTTCGTTTGCTGTTGTCATTGCTGGCCGCGCTGTGCAGGGTCTGGGCGCTGGTGGCATCTTCCCGGTCGCCGCCGCTGTGATCGGCGACACCTTTCCACCGGAGAAACGTGGCAGCGCGCTGGGACTGATCGGCGCCGTCTTCGGTTTGGCGTTCATCATCGGGCCGCTGATCGGTGGATTGCTGCTATTGGCTGGCTGGCATTGGATTTTTGCGATTAACCTGCCAATTGCCCTTGTGATTGGAGTCTTGGCGTGGCGATCCCTGCCAACGGTGGAGCGTCTGGCGTTGGCGGCGTTTGACTGGGCCGGCATGGCAATCTTGACTCTTCTGCTCGGCGCGCTGGCGTTTGGGCTGAACCAGATCGACGCAACGAATCTGGCGGGCAGCCTTAGCTCGTGGCTGGTGTGGCCGTTTCTGTTGCTGGCTGTCGTTCTGCTGCCACTCTTTTTGCGCGTCGAACACCGCGCCGCCGATCCGATCTTGCGCCCTGGTCTGATCGCCACGCGTCAGTTGCGGTTGGCATCGGGCATCGCCTTTGGCGCAGGACTTGGCGAGGTGGCGGTGTTGTTCTTGCCATCGTTGGCGGTGGCGGCGTTTGCCGTCAGCGAATCCAGGGCAAGCTTCATGCTGCTGCCGCTCGTTGTTGCGCTCTTTATCGGTTCGCCGGTGGCGGGCCGGCTGCTCGACAGGATCGGTTCGCGCGCGGTGATCATCGGCGGCACGGCGCTGCTGACGGCAGGCATGTTGTTGTTGTGGCTGCTCGGCGTCAACCTGATTGCATATTACGTGGCTGGCGTGTTGGTGGGTTTGGGGCTTTCATCACTCTTGGGCGCGCCGATCCGATATATCATGCTCAATGAGGTCGGCGTTGATGATCGCGCGGCGGCGCAGGCAGTGGCGACTGTCTTCACCAGCGTCGGGCAACTGGTGGGGGCGGCGTCCGTCGGCGCGGTGGCTGCCAGCATGGGCGGCGGCGTTTCTGGCTATAGCGCCGCATATCTGACCATTGGCGTCGTTGCACTGCTGCTCACCGTGCTGGCATTTGGATTGAAATCGCGTGCTGTAGAGATGGCGACGATGGTGGTTGCATCAAAATCTGTCAGCACCGCTGATTGAGCTGATTGAATTGTACAAACTTCCTCCGAGGCGCCAATCGCGTTCTAAAATTGTTGGCGCCTTGGAGATATATTTGTAGCATACAGGACAAGTCAACGTATAAAGGGAGCAAAGCAAATGAGTTTTGTATTGATTCTGCACAACTTGACGCGCTGGGCGGTGATCGTACTGGTTATCTATGCGCTTGTGCGCATGTTCATGGGCATCTTTCAGAAGCGGGACTTCACCGAACAGGATCGTAAATCGCTTTCCTGGTTTGCGATCTCGATGGACGTACAATTGTTGATTGGGTTGGTGCTCTTTGTCGGCAACAATTGGTGGAGCCAATTCCAGAACATGTCCAATGCCATGAGCCAGCCAGCGTTGCGTTTCTTTGTCATCGAGCATTGGATTCTGATGCTGATCGCGCTAGTTCTAGCGCATCTTGCCGTCGTCTTTGTGAGAAGGGCGCAAAGTAGCGCCAGCAAGTTCAAACGTGGCGCCATCTTCACGGCCATTGCCGCCATCGCCATCTTCTTCGCCATTCCGTGGCCATGGTCTGGAGTGTATGGACGCCCGCTCTTCCGCCTGGCGGAGTCGCTCATGCTCTGGTTTGCATAGCTGATTTGGAACCATAGCCCCCTTTCCAGGAAGCAGACCTCTTCCTGGAAGGGGGGTGGTACAGACTTCGGTTCATGTCACAGCCACCATCAACCCACAGTCGCGAAGCAATTCTGGCGGCCGCTGAACGGCTTTTTGTCGAACGCGGCTATCGCGGCATCTCCATGCGCGAGATCGCCGGCGAAGTCGGCATGACCAAAGCTGCTCTCTATTACCATTTCCGCGATAAGGAGCAGCTGTTTATCGCGCTGCTGAACAATGTACTTGACGAACTTGCCGCTCTGATCGAGCGCTGTCGCGCAGACAACAGCTCTCACCGTGCACAAATTGAGGCTATCATTCGACAGGTCATGTTGCTGCCGCTGGAACGGCGCGCCAGCCTGCGTCTTGCCAGCCAGGAATTGGGCAACCTTGATGCGATCACGCGGCAGCAATTCGTCGAGCGCTATCACTCTCAATTTATTGACCGCATCATAACCATTCTTGCTGAAGGCGTCGCGCAAGGCGAGTTCAAACCGGTCGATCCGCAAATTGGCGCATGGGCGCTATTGGGGATGATGTATCCTTACTTTCATGTTTCACCCGTTGCAGGAAAGGCGCCAACCGTAGTGCTGATTGAGCAACTGTCTATGATTTTTTTTGACGGATTGCAAGCTTAATATGTGATTGATGCGCTATTCTTTGCATCTTCTTCAATCGCCTCCTCCTGGTCAGTTGACCAGTTTCTTGACTGCACATTTGACTATTGGGAATCTCCCCACGTGCATGACGCAGGGTGGGGAGATTCTGCTTTATAGTGGGTTAGCCCTGTGTCCTTATTCTTTGCAAGGAGGATTCTGCAATGTTAGTTCGTGAGCGTATGACATCGCCAGCAGTGACCATCATGCCTGGCACGCCATTTCAAGAGGCGCTAAAGTTGATGCGCGATAAAAAGTTCAGACGGCTGCCGGTCGTGGATGAAGCAGGCAAGGTCGTAGGAATTGTGTCGGAGCGCGATCTGCTGCACGCATCGCCGTCGCCGGCAACTTCGCTGAGTGTGTGGGAGGTGAACTATCTGCTGTGGAAGTTGAAGGTCAGCGACATCATGACGCACAACGTGTTGACCATCAACCAGAACATGCCCATCGAAGACGCCGCCAGCCTGATGGTGAATCACAAAATTGGCGGCCTGCCCGTGGTGGACGACGCCGGCGTCATTGTCGGTGTGATCACCGAGACCGACATTTTCAAAGCGTTTGTCGAGATGTTAGGTGGGGGACAGCCGGGATTACGTCTGACGGTTCAGGTGCCGCCTGGCGCGGGCACGCTTGCCAGACTCTCCGGCAAGATCACCGAGCTGGGTGGGTTGATCCTGAGCGTTGGCTCGATGTCGCGTGAAACCGACAACGAGCGCGAGCTGATCATCAAGGTGACCGGCGTCACCAAAGAGGCGTTAATCCCTGCAATCGAGGCGCTTGGCGACCATGTCGTCGACGCGCGCGAGGTATAGCGGCAAAGATAAAGAGGAACCTACAATGCCAAGAGCACTAGTCACAATTGACGGCAACGAAGCAGCGGCGTACATCGCATACAAGACGAACGAAGTTGCCGCAATCTATCCGATCACCCCTTCTTCCCCAATGGGCGAGCTAGCTGACGCCTGGAGCGCCGCCGGAATGCGCAACATCTGGGGGAGCGTGCCGACGGTGGTGGAGTTGCAATCCGAGGGTGGAGCGGCTGGAGCAGTGCACGGCGCACTACAAACCGGCTCGCTGACCACAACCTTCACTGCCAGCCAGGGATTGCTGTTGATGATCCCCAACATGTACAAGATCGCTGGCGAGCTGACCAGCACTGTCTTCCAGATTGCGGCGCGTTCGCTGGCGGCGCAGGGATTGTCGATCTTCGGCGACCACAGCGACGTGATGGCGGCGCGCAGCACTGGTTGGGCGCAGTTGTTTGCCGGCTCGGTGCAGGAGGTGATGGACATGGCGTTGATCGCACAGGCGTCAACGCTGGAGGCGCGCGTGCCCTTCCTGCATATCTTCGATGGCTTCCGCACTTCGCACGAAGTCGCCAAGATCGAGCAACTCGGCGATGAAGACATCCGCGCCATGATCGACGACGAACTGGTGCGCGCCCATCGGGCGCGTGCGCTCAATCCCGAAAAGCCGATCATGCGCGGCACGGCGCAGAACCCCGATGTCTATTTCCAGGCACGCGAGAGCGCCAATCCTTTCTATCTGGCGACGCCCGGCATCGTGCAAAAGCAGATGGACAAGTTCGCCCAACTGGTGGGGCGTCACTATCACCTGTTTGACTATTTCGGCGCGCCGGACGCCGAGCGCGTCATCGTGATCATGGGATCAGGCGCTGAGGCTGCGCACGAAACTGTGGACTGGCTCAATGCACGCGGGGAGAAAGTTGGTCTGATTAAGGTGCGCCTCTTCCGTCCCTTCTCGGTCGAGCACTTTGTCAAGGCGCTGCCAGAGACAGTCAAGGCGATTGCCGTTCTTGACCGCACCAAAGAGCCGGGCGCTGCGGGCGAACCGCTCTACCAGGATGTGTTGACGGCGCTGGCGGAAGGCATGATGGCAGGTTGGTCGCCTTTTGTGCAGCTTCCAAAGGTGATCGGAGGGCGCTACGGCCTCTCGTCGAAAGAGTTTACGCCGGCGATGGTCAAAGCCATTTTTGACGAGCTCGGCAAGGCGCAGCCCAAGAATCACTTCACAATCGGCATCTTTGACGATGTGACGCACACAAGTCTCGACTACGACCCCGCGTTTTCGACCGAATCGGACGAAGTGGTGCGGGCGCTTTTCTGGGGGCTTGGCTCCGACGGCACGGTGGGCGCCAACAAGAATTCGATCAAAATCATCGGCGAGGAGACCGACAACTACGCGCAGGGCTACTTTGTCTACGACTCGAAGAAGTCGGGCGCGCGCACGGTCTCGCATCTACGTTTTGGCACAAAGCCGATCCAGAGCACCTATCTGATTCAAAAGGCGAACTTCATCGGCGTACATCAGTTTGGCTTTATCGAGCGCTACGATGTGCTGAGCGCAGCGCAGGAAGGCGCCGTTCTGTTGCTCAATTCGCCCTATCCGGTCGATGAATTGTGGGATCATCTGCCGCGCATTGTGCAGCAGCAGATCATCGACCGCAAGCTCAGAGTTTATACGATCGACGCCTATGCCGTCGCCGCCGAGCAGGGCATGGCCGGACGCATCAACACTGTGATGCAGACTTGCTTCTTCGCCATCAGCGGCGTGCTGCCGCGCGAGGAGGCGATCGCCAAAATCAAGGAAGCGATCAAGAAGACCTACGGCAAGCGCGGCGAAGCGGTCGTGCGACGCAACTATGCGGCGGTGGACGCCACGTTAGCCAACTTGTTTGAGATGAAAGTTCCCAACGAAGTGACCAGCACGCTCGAGCTGCCGCCACCTGTGCCCGCCGAAGCGCCTGCGTTTGTGCAGGAGGTCACTGCGATGATGATCAAGGGGGAAGGCGACCTGCTGCCCGTGAGTGCACTGCCGGTCGACGGCACCTACCCGACAGCAACGACGCAATGGGAAAAACGCAACATCGCACTCGAAGTGCCAGTGTGGGATCCGGATGTGTGCATCCAGTGTGGCAAGTGCGTCTATGTCTGCCCACACGCCGTGATTCGCTCCAAACTGGTCGAGCCGGAACTGTTGGCTGATGCGCCCGAGGGCTTCCTTACCGCTCCCTCGAAATGGCGCGAATTTCCGGATCGCAAGTATACACTTCAGGTTGCGGTCGAAGATTGCACGGGCTGCCAGCTTTGCGTCGAAGTCTGCCCGGCGAAAAACAAGCAGGCGGTCGGGCGCAAGGCAATCAACATGGAACCGCAACTGCCGCTGCGCGAGCAAGGCGCCCGTCATTGGAATTTCTTCACGAAACTGCCCGAGACACCGCATGTCGATACGCTCAAATGGAACAACGTCAAGAATGTGCAGCTCTTGCAGCCGCTCTTTGAGTTTTCGGGGGCGTGCGCCGGCTGTGGCGAGACGCCTTATCTGAAGCTGATCAGCCAACTCTACGGCGAGCGCTCGGTGATTGCCAACGCGACCGGCTGTTCGAGCATTTATGGCGGCAACCTGCCGACGACGCCATGGTCAGTCAATCCCGAGGGTCGCGGCCCGGCGTGGTCGAACTCGCTCTTCGAGGACAACGCCGAGTTCGGTTTCGGTATGCGCATCACGCTCGACAAGCAGAACGAATACGCCCGCGATCTGGTGAATCGTCTGCGCGACGTGATCGGCAATGAGCTGGCGGACGCGCTGCTCAGCGCCGATCAATCGGACGACGCCGGCATCGCCGCACAACGCGTCCGCGTCGAACAGTTGCGACAGGCGCTTGATGGAGTGAATACGCCCGAAGCGCGCGACTTGCTCAGCCTGGCGGACAAATTGATCTGGAAAGATGTCTGGATCGTAGGCGGCGATGGCTGGGCTTATGACATCGGCTACGGCGGTCTCGACCACGTGCTGGCAAGCGGGCGCAACGTCAACGTGATCGTGCTCGACACCGAAGTCTATTCCAACACAGGCGGGCAATCCTCGAAGTCGACGCCGCTGGGTGCAGTGGCGAAATTCGCCGCCAGCGGCAAACGCACGCCCAAGAAGGACATCGCCAAGATGGCGATAGATTACGGCTATGTCTATGTTGCACGCGTGGCGATGGGCGCCAACGATGCTCAGACGCTGCGCGCGATCCAGGAGGCGGCGTCCTACGACGGCCCCTCGCTGATCATCGCCTACAGCCACTGCATTGCGCATGGCATCAACATGGCGAAAGGTATGGATCAGCAAAAGCTGGCGGTCGAGTCTGGACATTGGCCGCTCTACCGCTATGACCCACGCCTGCGCGCCGAAGGAAAGAATCCCTTCCAACTTGACTCCAAAGCGCCGAAGATTCGCTTCCGCGAATATGCCATGAACGAGACGCGCTATCGCATGTTGATGCAGTCCGACCCGCAGACGGCGGAAGAGTTGATGCAAGAGGCCGACGAAGTGATCGCCCGGCGCTGGAAAGAACTGGAGTATCTCGCGGCCGAGCCGGTGTGAGCGCATGAGTGCAGCGCATGGCGGGAGGATGGCCGCTCGAACGTCAAGGGTGACGGGTCGCCTGGAGGAATGGTGCTCCCCACCGAACCCATCATGTGCTGCACTCTGCGCCACAGCAGTGAATAGGGATTTCACAAGCCAGAGGCGGCGAACGCGCTGTCATCGTGCAACCAACCAAAGACCCATAGGAGGAGTTGACCTATGATCGACCTGACAACGAATTATCTGGGCATGAAACTGAAACATCCGGTCGTCCCTTCGGCGTCGCCGCTTTCTGACAGCCTGGACAAGATCAAACGGCTGGAAGACGCCGGCGCGTCGGCGGTCGTGATGTATTCGCTTTTCGAGGAGCAGATCGTGGGCGAAAGCCATCTGCTCGATCATTACCTTTCCTACGGCGCCGAGAGTTTTGCTGAAGCGTTGGATTATTTCCCGGAGATGGACAGCTACAACGTTGGTCCACATGCCTATCTCGACCTGATCCGCCGCGCCAAAGAGAGTGTGCAGATTCCGATCATCGGCAGTCTCAACGGCGTCTCGACCGGCGGCTGGGTGGAATATGCGCGCATGATCGAAGAGGCCGGCGCCAATGCGTTGGAGCTCAACATTTACTACATCCCCACCGACCCAGCGCTGACCGGCGCCGAAGTCGAGCAGATGTATCTCGATGTCGTGCACGACGTCAAGGCAAACATCTCGATTCCGCTGGCGGTCAAAGTTGGGCCGTTCTTCAGTTCGTTTGCGAATATGGCGATGAAGCTGGCAAAGGCCGGCGCCGATGGCCTGGTGATCTTCAATCGCTTCTACCAGCCCGATTTCGATCTCGAACGGCTGGAAGTAGTGCCAAACCTGACGCTGTCGAGTGCGTGGGAACTGCGCACGCCGCTCCGCTGGGTGTCGATCCTCTATGGCCGCGTGCCGGTGGATTTTGCCGTTACACGCGGTGTGCACTCGTATGAGGATGTATTGAAGGGAGTGATGGCTGGCGCGAATGTCACGATGATGGCGTCGGAGCTATTGCGCAACGGCATCCAACGCATAGGCTTGATTGTGCAGGAAGTGGCGCACTGGCTGGAGGAGCATGAATATGATTCGCTGGCGCAGGCGCGCGGCAGCATGAGCCAGCAAAATGTAGCGGAGCCGGCTGCATTCGAGCGCGCCAACTACATGAAGGTCTTGCAGTCGTGGAAATTCGACCCGACCGGCGTCCTGATGCGATAGCGATTGAACGTCTGGACAAGGCTGGAGAGGAGCGTGTGAGACGTCGGCGCATAGGTTGTCACACATACTCACTCCAATGACTCCCTATAGGAGGTGAACACGATGAAGCGTAAGATTCTGATTCCACTTGATGGGTCGGACTTTAGTTTGCAGATTGTGCGCATCGTGCTCGATTTCTTCGATCCGCGTGATGTGTCGCTAGTGTTGCTGCGTGTGGCGACGCCGCCGAGCCTGCCGCTGGAGATTTCTTCGACGCGCACCATGTTGACAGGCAGCCACCCGCTCTCTGGCACCTATGAAACCTACAGCACGGCGGTGGAGCAGGGCTATAGCGAGGTCGAGGCAGAGCTACAGGCGTTGCGCAACAGTCTACTCACCGAGCTTCGTCCCGAAGCAGATCGCCTGCGTGAGATGGGATACGGAGTCAAAGTCGAGGTGCAGTTCGGCGACCCGGCGCAACGCATCGTGCAATATGCCAATGAAGAAGGCATTGGGCTGATTGCGATGGCGACGCACGGCCGTTCTGGTTTAGGGCGGTTGGTCATGGGCAGCGTAGCAGAGCGCGTGTTGCGCAGTTCGACTGCACCGGTGTTGCTGCTGCGCCCGGAGTCGGCTGCAGTAGTCAAGACCGCTGGCGAGAAGTTGGCGTTGGCGCTCAGCAAAGCCGCGCGGCTACGTATGGCTGTGGCGACCGATGGCTCCACATTTGGACAACGTGCAGTCACGCTCGCCACCCAACTGCAAAAAATCTTGGTGGGTGATCTGACGGTGTTGGTGATTGCCTCGGATCGAGACGGCGTGGATAAAGCGCACCAGGTGATGACTGATACGCTTGCGCTTCTGCCGCCTGAAGCGAACGGCGAGAAGTTTGCGCGCACAATTGTGCCGCTGGTAGGTTACGCCGACGAGGTGTTGCTGAGCTACCTCAACGCCAACCCGATTGATCTGCTGGTGATCGGCGCATTTTCGGATCGTGGAGCTGGCGGCGTCAACGCGGTTGGACCGACCGCACATCGCATCGTGCAAGAAGCGCCGATTACCGTGTTGCTCACCAAAGGACACCGTCACACCTTCCGGCGAGTGTTGATCTGTGCTGGCGTCGAAGATGATGCAGTCGTGACAGTTGGCGCGCAGTTCGCACAGGCGCTCAACGCCAGGCTCGATCTACTCCATGTCATGCCCCCGTCGGCGGCGCCTTACCTTTCCACCGACTCCGGCGCAACGATGGATGTGGAAGCAGCGATCTCGCAAGGCACGCGACTCTCCGCCGTGCTACACGAATGGGAGCGCAAACTCGAAGCACACGGCTACAACCGCTCTTCGATCATCTTGCAGCCCGGCTCTGTGCAGGAAGTGATCTTGCAGCGTTCGCGTGAAACAGGGTATGATTTGGTTGTGGTGGGCAGCGAATCCAGCCCCGGCCATTTTCCAGGCAGCATTGCCAACACGATCGTCCGCTATGTCGAGCAGTCGGTGTTGCTTGTTCGTATCCGTTCAACCTAAAGCGCACAACGGCGCACAGGCTACGTGAGGAGGCTCCCCATGAAGAAACGGCACTTGACCGAAGTGCAGGATTGGATGCGCGAGAATCCGGTCACGATCTCACCGGACGCCAGCCTTGCCGCTGCGCAAGAACTGATGAGTGAACAGGAGGTGCGTCGTCTACCGGTGGTGCGCAACGGTGAATTGGTCGGCATCATCACCAACAGCGACATCTTGCGACAGATCCCCGCCTCGGTTGATGAGACAGACGATCATACACGAGTCCTGCTCACACAGCGCACGGTGGGCGAGGTGATGACCTATTCGCCGATCACGATCAACCCCAGCGCCACCATTCAAGAAGCCGCCGAACGTATGCTTGAATATCAGATCAGCGGCCTGCCCGTTGTGCGCAACAACAAAGTCGTCGGCATTATCACCGAGAGCGACATCTTTCGACTGGTTGTGGAGTCTTGGGCGGAGGAATAGACGAAGACGATTTTGCCGTAGTAAATTTTCGGAGAAATTTGCGCCCTTTGCTATAATTGTATAGCGATAAACAATGGGGAGCTCGGAGCGCCGGGCTGAGAGGGTGGCCGTCCTGCCACCGACCCGCTAAACCTGATCTGGGTAATGCCAGCGTAGGGAGTAAATCGAAAAGGCGTTTCCGCCTGACTGCGCTGGCTTTACCAAATACGGTAAGGCCATTTTTGTTTTCAGGAGGTCAAATCATGCGTAAGTATGGCAAGTTGCGAGTTGCGAGAGGAGCAGGGGCGCGCAGGGGCGCGTCTGCACTGCAAGGCGTATTTGGGTTGTCGATTCTTTTGGTGATTTTGTTGGTGCTGACGGCGTGCCAACCGGTTGCGCCCGGCCCCGAGACGCCAACGCCGCTGGTGCTGGCCTCGCACAATTCGTTCAACATCAGCGAGGAGGTGTTGGCGGCGTTCGAGGCGGAGCACAACGCTACGGTTCAGGTGCTGACGCTCGGCGATGCAGGCGAGGCGCTCAACAAAATCATCCTCAGCAAGGATGCACCGTTGGCTGATCTTTTCTTTGGCGTGGACAACACTTTCCTGAGCCGTGCGCTGGCGGCGGATATCTTCGAACCGTACACATCGCCGCTGCTGGAACAGATTCCCGACGAACTGGAGCTGGATCCGGAGCATCGGCTGGCGCCGGTCGATTATGGCTTTGTCAATCTCAACGCCGACAGCGAGTGGTTCGAGGCTGCGGGCATTCCACTGCCACAAACGCTGGAAGAGTTGGCTGATCCGACATACAAAGGATTGCTGGTCGTGCAGAACCCGGCGACCTCGTCACCGGGATTGGCTTTCTTGCTGGCGACGATCGATTACTTCGGCGAGGACGGCTATCTCGACTTCTGGCGCAGCCTCAAAGCCAACGATGTGCTCGTCACCGACGGCTGGAGCGACGCCTATTTCAGCCATTTCACGGTCGGGTCAGGCGGCGAAGGCGACCGTCCACTGGTCGTCAGCTACTCCACCAGCCCACCCGCCGATGTCGTTTACGCCACCGATGGGCGCACCGAACCGGCCAGCGTCAACATCTTCCCGCCGGGCAGCGCTTTCCGTCAGATCGAGTTCGTAGGCGTGCTCAAAGGCGCAGCACAGCCGGAGCTGGCGCGCAGGTTCATCGACTTCATGCTCGACGTGCAGTTCCAGTCCGACATTCCGCTGCAAATGTTCGTCTATCCAGCCAATCCCAATGCCGCGCTGCCCGATCTTTTTGTACAGTTTGCGCAGACGCCAGCCGATCCGGTGATCTTTGATCCGGCTGCCATCGAAGCCAACCGCGAACGTTGGGTGCAGGCTTGGGTCGAACTGATGACGGAGTGAAGAATTGAACGCGGATGACGCGGATTGAAATTTCTCTGTGAAATCTGCACCATCTACAGATTCGCAACGCTACTTGAATCCGCCCAATCTGCGTCATCTGCGTTCGATTAGCTTTATATTCACCACGACGAGGCGCTCTTTGCGACGCTCTCTACTGGCGGCGCTTTACGCGTTGCCGATTCTATTTCTAGCCGTCTTCTATGTCTATCCGCTGCTGACGATCTTCCGCGTCAGCTTCAGCACCCCTGCGCCCGGTATGGTCAGCCAAACGCTGGAGATGGCGGCGTCGCCATCCTTCTGGCGCGTGCTTTGGTTCACAACCTGGCAAGCGGCGCTTTCGACGTTGTTGACGGTGCTGGTCGGGTTGCCGCTGGCGGCGATCTTCGCCCGTTTTGACTTCCCAGGCAAAGGGCTGATGGCTGCGCTGCTGACCATTCCCTTCGTGATGCCGACGGTCGTGGTGGCGCCGGCGTTTCTGGCGCTGATCGGACGCAACGGCGTGCTCAACACCTGGCTGCAAGCAAGTTTCGGCCTGACTGCATCGCCGATCCAGCTCGAACAGACGATCTGGCTGATTCTGATGGTGCATGTCTTTTACAATGTCGCTATCGTGATCCGCACTGTCGGTGGTTTTTGGGGTAATCTATCTCCGAGTCTGGGCGAAGCCGCCGCCGCGCTGGGCGCACGGCCATGGCAGGTTTTCCGCACCGTGACATTGCCGCTGCTGGCGCCAGGCATCCTGGCTGCCAGCCTGCTTGTGTTTCTCTTTTGCTTTACCAGTTTTGGCGTGGTGTTGATCCTTGGGGGGCTGCGATTTGCCACCATCGAGGTGGAAATCTACCGGCAGGCAGTCAGTTATTTCAACCTGCCGCTTGCTGCTTTTCTCAGCATTGTGCAGTTGGGCATCACCTTTACAGTCATGGTCGTCTATACAAGGATGCAAGCCAGGCTAAGCCGTTCGCTGCGCCGGCGCCGACGTTCACAGCCGCGACGCCCCGCCGATCTTCGGCAGTGGCTGTTGGTCGGCGGCGCGCTTTGTATGACGGCGTTAGGCGTCTTGGCGCCGCTGGCGGCGCTGATCGTGCGCAGCTTCACGCTCGGCAATCAGGGATTGACGCCCATCTACTATCAGGCGCTTGGACAGAATCTGCGCCAGAGCGCCTTCTTTGCGCCGCCGGTCGCCGCCATCGGCAACTCGCTGCTCTATGCAGCGGCGACGCTGGCGATCAGCCTGCCGTTGGGCGTGATTGCAGCGTACATGCTGGCGCAGCCGCGCTCGCGTTGGGCAGCAGTGCTCGATCCCTTATTGCTGCTGCCGCTGGGCACGTCGGCGGTGACGCTTGGCTTTGGCTACATCGTGGCGATGGGGCCGCTGCGCGCCTCGCCGTGGCTGGTCCCGGTCGCACATTCGCTGATTGCGCTGCCTTTTGTTGTACGCTCCTTTTTGCCCGCATTGCGTGCGCTCGACCAACGCCTGCGCGATGCAGCTTCCATGCTTGGCGCCACGCCGCTGCGTCGCTGGTGGACGATCGACGCACCGCTGCTGATGCGTGCACTGTTGATCAGCGCCGCTTTTGCGTTTGCGATCAGCCTCGGCGAGTTCGGCGCCACGCTCTTGATTGCTCGCCCTGATCGCCCGACGATGCCGATGGTCATCTATCAGGCGCTCAGCCGGCCTGGGTTGATCAATTACGGTCAGGCGCTCGCCATGAGCACGATCTTGATGGCTGTGACTGCACTTTCCTTGATCCTGATCGAACGTTTTCGTCTGCCCGGCGAAGAGGAGTTTTGATGCTGGAGCTGCGCGATATTTACAAGCGCTTTGCGCCGGACAAGGAAGTGCTGCGCGGGGTCGCACTGACTGTGGCGCCACAGGAGATCGTCTGTCTGTTGGGCCCCAGCGGCTGCGGCAAGAGTACGCTGCTGCGCGTCATCGCCGGACTGGAGCGTGCAGACCGCGGGCAGGTGTTGTTAAATGGCGTTGATGTGGGTGAGCTGCCTGCCTACAAGCGCGGCGTTGGTCTGATGTTTCAGGATTACGCGCTCTTTCCGCATTTGAGCGTTGCTGAAAACGTCGCCTATGGGTTGCGCATGAAAAAACTGCCTGCTCTACAGCGCCAACGCCGCGTTGAGGAGATGCTGGCGCTGGTCAACTTACAGAGTTACGCCAGCCGCGCCGTGGACGATCTGAGCGGCGGCGAACAGCAACGGGTGGCGCTAGCGCGCACGCTGGCGCCGAATCCATCGCTGGTGTTGCTCGATGAACCAGTCGCCAACCTCGACCGGCTGTTGCGCGAGGAGTTGATGGGGGAGTTGCGGCGCATCCTGAAGCAGGTGCGAATGACAACGGTCTTTGTGACACACGACCAGGAAGAGGCCTTCTCCCTGGCCGACCGCATCGCCGTGATGCGCGCCGGACGCATCGAGCAGGCTGCGCCGCCGGCGCAGCTCTATCGCCGCCCCATCAACATGTTCGTCGCCAGCTTTTTAGGCTTCGACAATTTACTGCCCGTCGAGCGCGCAAATCCGGCGGAGAATGTTGTCCGCACACCGGTTGGCGATTTCCCACTGCCAGCGCGTCCGGATCGACCGATAAGCGCCTGCCGACTGTTGATCCCGCCCGACGCCGCCGTGCTCGATGACAAACAGCCCGGTCCGACCTACGTTCCCTTTGCAGGGCGTGTGTTAACTACGACCTTTCGCGGCAGTTTCTTTCGATTGGAAGTGGCTTCAATGCACGGCGAGCAGCGGCTGCGCTTCGAGTTTCGCACGCGCGGTCGCGATCATCTCTTTGAACCTGGTGCAGTGATCGATCTCTGGCTGGACAGTGCGCAGATGCTGTTGGTGGCGGAAGAATAGAAGACGGGGACAAGAAGATTTGTGATTTGGAGATTAAGCAATTGAGTAATTCAGAGATCGACAGGCGGATGAAGCGTTCAATCTCCAATCTCCAATCTCCAATCTCCGTCTCCTCTCACTCCGCCGGTTCAAGCAAGGTCAGTTCGCTGGTGTTGGCGGGCGTCCAGCCGCGGATACCCGTCTCTGTCTCAACATACCACCAGACGATGGTGTCAGCGTTGCCTTCTTTCCAGACCGGGCCGCCGAGCAATCTGGCAGTGGCGCCGTTTTCCATAAAACCAACCGATTCGCCAGCATCGGGGCCAGGCTCCGAACGCACGAAGGAGCGATAGCCGGGCCGAATGCGTGCAACCATGCCGACCATGAGCCGACTGTCAGCCTTGACGCTGGGTTCCAGCCCGTTGGTTTCAGCCTGCGGCAGCGGTTCGAGCAAACCATCCGACGCAGCCAACGCTTCAAGCGGCGCTGCATCGACAGTTGGCGCGGCTCGCCCCACCGCCGTCGTTGAGACATCTCTCAATGCAGCGACACCAGCGGGCGATGGTCGCAATAAAGTGCGGCCGAGCAGAAGGACGACGAACAAAACCAGCACGATTGCCGCATAACCCACTGCAAATGGGAAAATGGGGATAAGGCGCTCCGGCTGATAGCGCGGGTCGGGGTTGTGATGGCTGACAATTTCTTCTTTGAGACGTTCACCTTCATAGATGCGCAGTTGTGAACCGCCAAGCCCATTGCCAAGGTAGTCAGACTCAAGCAGTTGTACTGCGCGCTGATAGATTGCCGCCAGTGTTGACTCTTGCACCCGATATGGCTCGTAATACCATAATTCTGCGTGCAAGACGCGCATTTGCGGACTAACGACGACAATCAACGTCGCACGTTGTTCGTTTTCGTGATCGTAGATTGCATAGTAGTGAGCACTGGATGGATGTCGCACAACTTCCACATTGGGCGAGGATTCTTCGCCATCTACGCTGTCAGCAGGTGTGGTGTAGTCATCCATAGTCAATATCGCTTCTAATAGGCGCCGAGTTCAATCAATCGTTCGTCGCTGATGCCGAAATGGTGCGCAATTTCGTGCAGAACGGTTCGGCGAATTTGTGTACGAATCGCGTCTTCGTCTGGCGGACAAAACTGCAGGATCGGCCCACGAAAAATTGTGATTTTGTCGGGCGGCGTCAAACCATAATGCGTTGTGCGTTTTGTCAACGGCACGCCTTCATATAACCCAAACAATGTATTGCCAGGCGGCAATCCAACGCTCTCGATCTGGCGGCGACTGGGCCATTCCTCGACTGTCACCACCAGATTGTCGATGACGCCCCACAATGCTTCGGGGATTTCCTCCATCGCCTCGGTGACGATCTCCTCAAAGCGTCGGCGTGAGATGTAGAATCCTGGCTCCAGCATGTGCAATATGCTTACTTTTGCGTACAGATGGTCTTGACGCCGTCGATGCTGCTGTCAGTGTGGACGGCGTATAGCTCGCCTGTGCGCTCCACCGTCACCAGATAGCCCGGCGTAATGACAGCGGCGTAGACCATGTCCGGCTGCGGGCAGCCAAGACTCGCATCGGGCCACTGCACCGCTTTGACCGATTGGATGTGCAATGCCTCGCTCTCAACTCCGAGTTGACCGGCGACAAATTGAAGCGCGGCGTCGGCGATGGCCTGTTCTTCCACTGACAAAAACGGCGCATCGACCGGCGCTGGCGTTACTTCGGTCAGCGGGCGCACCGGCTGACAGGCGGTCAGCGCAAATGACGCCGTGACGACCATGATTGCCGACGCCAGTAACACAAATCGGCTGTGAAAACGCATTGCGGCGCCCTTTCGTCTTACATAGCCATCGTCATCAGCATCTGGCGCAAGATGAAGATCGCAAAGAAAACCACGATGATCGAAATGTCGATCATTCCACCCAGCGGCGGAATGATTCGACGCACTGGCTCCAGCACAGGCTCGGTGATCTGATAGAGAAATTGGACAATTGGATTGTAGGGATCGAGATTGGGTATCCAACTCATCAGTGCACGCGCCAGCAGCACCCAACTGTACAGCTCGAGCACGGCAGCTAAAATTGCAAAAAGTGTGTTCATGAAGCGTCCTTTTTCTCACTGAGTGCGCCAAGTTCCTGGCTGCGGCGATAAGCGGCAAAAATGGCGTCGTTGATAATAGCGCGGATGCTGGCTTTTTCCAGCTCGTAGAGGCCAGCGGCGGTGGTGCCACCCGGGCTGGTGACCTGGTTTTTGAGTTCGGCGGAGTGACGGCCGCTGGCGCGCATCAGCGCCACTGTGCCGTCGATGGTCTGAAGCACCATCTTTTCGGCGTCGCGACGTGAAAAGCCCATGTGTACGCCGGCGTCGATCATTGCCTCGATCAGCAACAGCACAAAACCAGGGCCTGAACCGCTCAATCCAGTCGCCATATCGAGGAAACCCTCCTCATCGACCTGAAGCTGCTCGCCCATTGCGCCAAGAATCTCCTCAGTCTGCTTGATCTGCCGCGCAGTGACATGATCAGTAGCCGTCCACACCGTCATGCCTTTGCCCAGTTGCCCCGGTGTGTTGGGCATAGCGCGCACAATGCGATCGTGAAAAAGCTTGTTCTGCAGCGTAGCAATGCGCGTACCGGCGATGATGCTTAAGACAAGTGCATCGGGATGAATCTTGCTGTGCAGGTCTTTGCCAACTTTGGGCAGCGACTGCGGCTTGATGCTCAGCACCACGATGCCCGCGTTGCGCACGGCGGTCGTGTTGTCGGGCGTCACCTCAATTTGATAGGTCTTGTGGATGTAGTCGAGGCGTTCAAGCCAGGGATCGCTTGCAATCAGACATTCTGGCGTGGTCAGCCCCTGCGCCAGCAGCCCCTTGATCATTGCTTCGCCCATCACGCCGCTGCCGATGAAGGCGATGTTGGTTCCGTTGAGCATCTGTTTCATCCGTTTCTTGGTCCGAAAATCGCCGAGCCGATGCGCACGATCGTGGCGCCTTCCTCAATAGCGATCTCAAAGTCGTTGGTCATCCCCATCGACAGTTCGCGCCACTCTCCTTGTGGATAACGCTCCGCCAATTCATCGCGCAGGCTGCGCAGCCCATGAAAAACCGGTCTTGTCCTCTCTGGCTCGACTTCAAATGGCGCCATCGTCATCAGACCACAAATGTGAAGACCGGGCAACGCCAGCAAGTCGCCGGCTGTGACAAGCAGTTCGCCAGGCGTGAAGCCATGCTTGCTTGTTTCACCGCTGACGTTGACTTCGAGCAACACATTCAGTACGCAGTTTGCCGCCACGGCGTCGCGGCTCAGGCGTTGCGCAATCTTGACGCGGTCGACCGAGTGAATCAGTACAAAAGGACCGACCGCGTCGCGCGATTTACGACTCTGGATCGCGCCGATCATGTGCCAGCGAATTGCATCCAACCTTCGCTCCTGCGCCGCTTTGACCTTTGGCCACAGTTCCTCCAGCCGATTCTCGCCAAAATCGACCTGACCAGCCGCCAGCGCCGCCTCGATATCTTCCAGCGGATACGTCTTGCTCACCGCCACCAGCCGCACATCGGAAGGCCGCCGACCGACGCGTTGCGCCGCCGCCGCCATCCGCGCACGCACTTCGCTCAACCGGGCGGCGATCTCTTCAGTCCGCGTCACATCGGGCATCATAATCCCCAAATTCTACCAACGAAACGAACGCGCGGCAAAGCAGAACGGAGCCTGAATTACACCTGTTAGGGACGTTTCAGCAGGTGCGCTGGACGCCGATCAACGGCAGAAAGAGCTGTTCGGTCGGCGTAAACGGCTCGATCGGCTCGATCGGCGCTGCCAGGACGACGACCTCGATTGGCTCGCTCCATACGCCGGGATAACGCTGGTTGGGCCAGGCGCCTGGGCCATTCTGCTCGGCGCGCGGCTGTACACGAAACCGGTAGCTGCCCGTGCACACGGCAGTAAACGCAGTCTCGCCAGCTTCGACATCCTCGATCGCGTCGCGCCAGCGCTGATTGGCGTCGTGCCAGTATTGCACATCGAAGAGCAGACGGTGCGAGCTGTTGGGAATCAGCGGGATGTCTGGCCCTAGATCGCCGCTCCAGGTGAGCGTGATAACATTGTCGCCGGTGATGGGCGTCGAGGCAGTCAGCGTCGCCGTCGGCGCCTGCACCAGGCTCAGCGCGTCGATGAAGCCGTGGTTGCCGTGCCACTGAAAGGGGCTGTCGATGCGCGCAAAGACGGTGATCGTCGGCGCCTGCGCCGTGACGCCGATGCGCAGGTTCTGCCAGCCGAAGCGCGTCACACCGTCGGGCTGCACGAAATTGCGCCGATTCTCGACCCACTGCACCGTTGCGGCGTTGGGGTCGACGCCGCCGGTTGGGTCGATGCCGAGCATCTTCGCCATGTAGTAACCCTCCGGACAGTCGTTGCGCGGTGTGGTGTTGCTGCCGCCGCAGAGCGTGAGCATCCAGCCGCTGAGGCTATAGGTCGTGCCGCTGAAGACATGCACCTGCTGGTAGAGGCTGGCGTCGAAGGGCTTGCCGGGCGCCGCTGACCATTCCAGATCGAGCGCCCGCATCAATACGCTGTCGATGCCCTCGATCCTTTCGACATGCGCCGAGCCGTCGCAACTTCTGGCAAAGTGAATGCGCGCGCTATCGACGACCGGCATCTTCCCGTTGTAAACCAGCTCCCAGCCGTTGGGGATGCGATTGGGCGTGTCGATCAGCTCGTCTTCAGGAATCCCATCATCGCGATAGCCGGTCGCGTCACACTCGAAGCCGCCGGCGAAGATACGTTCGGGCGTCGCCGGCGGCACGGTCTCGCCAGCACTGCGTTCCGGTTGTGCGAACGCAGCATGTCCTGTCAGCAGCAAGAAGAAGGCGACAACAATCGGTGCGCAATAACGGCAGCTTGCAAAATTCATGGCGACCTCCTCGTCCTTGCTTCGGGCTGGATCAGCCTATGTTTGATCGCATATTTTTTGATCAGTTCGACATGCAGCCATGACCGCACAATCGGGTGGTCGTCGACCGAAGCCAACGCCGTTTCAGAGATCGGCTGCATCAAGATGCCTTTTGCGGCGTCGGCGCGCTTACAGCGCCGGTCTGCGCCCGACCAATCCTGTGCTCTCCATGCTCATCACCAGCTCGCCATGTTGGTTGGTCACTTCGGTGCGCATCCGCACGGCGCCGCGATCCGGCTTGCTTTGCGAGGCGCGCGTCTCCAGCACGATAATGCGCGCCGAGATCGTGTCGCCGGGGCGCACCGGTCGCAGCCAGCGAATCTGCTCGACGCCAGGCGAACCCAGGCTGGCGGCGCGGCTGAGAAACTTATCCACCATCAGCCGCATCGTCAGGCTGCACGTATGCCAGCCGCTGGCAATGATGCCGCCGAAGATCGATTGCGCGGCGGCTTCGGGGTCAATGTGAAAGGGCTGCGGGTCGAACTTGCGCGCAAAGTCGATAATCTCTTCCGCGCTGACAGTAACGCTGCCCAGCTCGAGCACCGCTCCCGGCGTCACACTCTCGAAAAAATACTCAATGGTCGCCATCGATCAACTGTCCCATCGGTTCATGATGTTGGAGAATATGCACGGTTGCTGCTACAAGTGTAACCGTTTTTTGCCCTGTGGCAACATTGTTGGCATTGTACTTCACATTGAGGGCAGAGCTTGTTTTGTAGGTCATCGCCTCCGGCGTGATGGGCGTCATGTCACGCCGGAGGCGACGACCTAACGACACGCGCCCCCAACTTGAAGTACACCTAGCAGTGACGTCGTTTATGTGTGTTGCAGCCAATCTCACGGATGCAACTGCGGTGAGAGGCAGGTCGCTGGACTATGGTACAATGTGCATGTGACAACATTACATCACCTGCCCAGCAAATTCCGGATATGTCCCAGATTGCGTTGATGCCTGACCTGTTTGAAGGAGAGGGCGCCCGACCGAATGCGATCGCCAACCGGCTAGACGCATCCGATCGCGTCATCCATGACTGGTATCGGTTTGTGCTTTCCTTTCCGCCCCATCTGGTGCGCGATTATCTGGAACGGTTTGGGGTGGCGCCGGGTGTGACCGTGCTCGACCCGTTCTGCGGCACGGGCACAACCGTTGTCGAAGCAAAGCTGCATGGCATTTGCGGCATCGGCGTCGAAGCCAACGCGCTCGCACACTTTGCCGGCAGCGTCAAAACCGACTGGAGCGTCAATCCCGATGCATTGATGGCGTGTGCGCAGATGATCGCCGACGCCGCAGAGAAGAAGATTGCAGCCAGCCTTCCCGATGAACTGCGCACACTCAGCGCGGAGGCAGAATCGCTCCTGCTCAAAGAGTCCATTAGTCCGCTGCCATTGCACAAGGCGCTCGTGCTGCTCGAAACGATCGAAGAGTTGCGAGTGCAGCCGTGTTATCGCCATCTGCGCCTGGCGCTGGCGCGCACTCTAGTCTACGATGTCAGCAACTTGCATTTCGGTCCTGAGGTTGGGGTGAAGCGCGTCAAGTTGGAGGATGCGCCGGTCGTTGCGTGTTGGCTGGCAACGGTGCAACGGATGGCTGATGACCTGCGCATTGTTGATCGCACCGCCCCGCCTGCCGTGATTCATCACGCCGATGCGCGCCGGCTTGCCAACCTGCTGCAGCCGCGATCAATCGACGCAGTCTTCACGTCTCCGCCCTACCCCAACGAGAAAGACTATACGCGCACCACGCGGCTGGAGTCAGTTGTGTTGGGGCTAATCAAGAACAAAGATGATCTGCGTCTGGTCAAACAAGGATTGCTGCGTTCCAACTCGCGCAATATCTACAAAAACGATGACGATGACCGATGGATTGCCCAAAACGCCGAAATTCAGGCGCTGGCTATCGAAATTGAGCAACGCAGGATCGAGCTTGGCAAAACGTCCGGCTTCGAGCGAATGTATGCCCGTGTGACGCGCCACTACTTCGGCGGGATGGCGCGCCATCTGGCGGAACTCCGCCCATTCTTAAAGCCCGGCGCCTATCTCGGCTATGTGGTAGGCGAACAGGCGTCTTTCTTTCAGGTGCTGATTCAGACCGGGCGGCTGCTCGCCGAGATCGCTGCTGAACTGGGGTACAAGGTGGTCGACATCGACCTGTTTCGCACGCGACTGGCCACCGCAACCAGGCAACAGATGCGTGAAGAAGTTGTGGTGCTGCGCTGGCCTGAACGCTGCGCTTCTCAATCTCCCAAAGACGGGCACACTGCTCAGGATATTTCAAGGATTCGGATAATATGTTAACCCAGTCCTCTCCCCTCGCCAAGATCGCCGACCGCCTGCGCAGCGGCGACCTTGACCTTCACACCTATATCGACACGCTCTGCGACCGCATCGAACAGGTCGATCCGCAGGTGCAGGCGTTTCTGCCGGAGCCGACGCGACGCGCCCGCCTGCACGCCGCCGCAGATGAATTGTTGGCGACCTTTCCCGATCCTGACGACCGCCCGCTCTTGTTTGGCGCACCCACAGGCATCAAGGATATTTTCCATGTCAACGGCTTTGTTACGCATGCCGGAACCGCCGTGCCGCCGGAGGAGTTTGTCGGCGAGGAGGCGGTGAGCGTGCGCCGCCTGCGCGATGCAGGCGGGTTGGTCGCCGGCAAAACCGTGACGACCGAGTTTGCCTTTTTCGAGCCAGGCCCGACGCGCAACCCGCACAATCTGACGCACACGCCCGGCGGTTCCAGCAGCGGATCGGCGGCGGCGGTGGCGGCAGGGCTGTGCCCGCTGGCGTTCGGCACGCAGACCATCGGCTCGGTGATCCGCCCGGCGGCGTTTTGCGGCGTGGTTGGCTTCAAGCCGACGCTGCATCGCATCCCATCGGCGGGACTGGTCTATTTTTCGCGCACGATCGACCAGATCGGCCTCTTCACGCAGGATATGGCGGGCATGGCGCTGGCGGCTGCGGCGCTGTGCGACGACTGGGAAGAGGTCAGCCTGAGCGAAGATGACATCCCGGTGATCGGCGTCGCCGACGGGCCCTACCTGCGGCAGGCGTCACCCGAAGCGCTGGCGGCGTTCCATCGGCAACTCCAGCGGCTGGAGGCGGAAGGCTTCACGGTCTGGCATGTGCCCACGCTGCTCGATATTGCCGAGATCAACCAGTGGCATCGGCGGTTGGTCTTTGGCGAGTTTGCGCGTGAACATGCGCAGATGTACGCCCGCCACCGCTCTCTTTATCGCCCGCGCACCGCCGAGATCATCGAGCTGGGCAAACAGGTCAGCGACGCCGAACTCGCTGACCTGCGCGGCGCCTGCATCGACCTGCGCGACCAGCTTGAAAAGCAGATGCAACAGGCCGGTATCGATCTGTGGGCGGCGCCTGCGGCGTTGGGACCGGCGCCCGCCGGTCTGAATTCGACCGGCGACCCGAACATGAATCTGCCGTGGACGACCGTCGGCTTCCCGGCGCTGACCGTGCCCGCCGGCCGGGTGAACGGGTTGCCCGTGGGGCTGCAACTTGTTGCCCGCTTCAGCGATGACGAACTGCTGCTTGCCTGGGCAGAGGAGATTGCGGAGATTGTGGAGGAAGAATAGACCGCAGACAGCGCGGATTGGGCGGATTCACGCGGATTCCGATCCGCTTTGATCCGCTCAATCCGCGTCATCCGCGGTCTATCAGAGAAACTGGGGGCCGATGGAAACGGCACTGTTTGACTACGACCTGCCCGAATCGTTCATTGCGCAGCAACCGGCGGAACCGCGCGACAGCAGCCGTCTGCTTGTGCTGCACCGCGCTGACGGACGCATCGAGCATCGCATTTTCCGCGAGATCGGCGACTATCTGTGCGCCGGCGATCTGCTTGTCGCCAACGACAGCCGCGTCATCCCGGCGCGGCTGCACGGACGCAAGCCGACCGGCGGCGAGGTGGAGATTTTCCTGCTGCGCCAGCAAGATAACGACGGCGTGCAGTGGGAATGTCTGGTGCGCGGGCGCAATCTGCGCGAAGGCGTGACGGTGACGGTGAGCGATGTCTTGGAAGCCGTCATCATCGAGGTGACGGCAACGGGCACGCGCATCGTCGAGTTCACCGAGCCGGTGCATCCCTATCTCGACGCGCTCGGCGAAGTGCCGCTACCGCCCTACATCACGCAATACACCGGCGACCGTGAGCGCTATCAGACTGTCTACAGCCGACCCGAAGGCAGCGTCGCCGCACCGACGGCCGGGCTGCACTTCACGCCGGAACTGCTAATGGCGCTGCGCAACCAGGGCGTCGCCTTCGACACCGTCACGCTGCACGTCGGGCTGGACACCTTCAAGCCGGTCGAGAGCGAGCGTGTGCAAGATCATCCCATCCACAGCGAATGGGCGGAGCTGAGCAGCGCCACGGCGCGACGCATCAACGACGTGACGCTGGCGGGCGGGCGCGTCGTCGCCGTCGGCACCACCACCGTGCGCACGCTGGAATGGGGGGCGACCGGCGCGCAAGGCATCGATCCCTACGACACGCAGGCATGCCCATGGCAGCGCGTGGCCGCATTTGGGGGCGACGTCAACCTCTTCATCTATCCCGGCTATCGCTTCCGCGCCATCGACGCGCTGATCACCAATTTTCACCTGCCACGCTCCAGCCTGCTGATGCTGGTCAGCGCATTCATCGCCCAGGTGCATCCCGACGACCTGGATGCAGGGCGGCGCATTTTGCTGGCTGTGTATGAAGAGGCGAAGCGCGAGAGATATCGCTTCTTTTCGTTTGGGGATGCGATGTTGATCGTGTGAGGGTTTCGCCAGTGCCCAGATTGATACATGATGCTGTGTAATCGAATTGACGTTGACGATTAGTTGCTTGATGCTCTGAATCGTTGTTGGCTGCAAGAAGCCTGTGCGCCGGAAGATGGCGCCGAGTTCAAAAATCAGAAGAACGGGAAGAACTTTAGAAAACGCTTCGATATCGAGCATCATGAACTGCACCAATCGTTGTTTCAGCTATGCATTGTACGCTTTTTTCGATATTGACAATGCATGAGCGATGCATTAGAATTATGACAGCGCTGTCGCAAACGGTCAATTCAGCTTCCCCAGGTGATGAGTTCAATGTCTGTTACACAAGCCGATGTCGCCAAACGCGCCGGAGTTTCGGTCAAGCAAGTTTCACGCGTCATCAACAACGAGGATCGCGTCTCTGCAGTCACCCGACAACGCGTGATGCAAGCCGTGACCGAACTTGGCTATGTGCCTAACGTTTGGGCGCAACGTCTGGCGCGCGGTTATTCGCAGTTGATCGGCTTGTGCTTTCACGACGCCACGGCTGCTTACATCAACGAAGTGCTGACAGCAATGCTTGATTTCGCCGACGTGCACGGCTATCGTGTCGGGCTGTATCGCTTCGATCCTGCCAATACCGCCGATGTTGCACGGATGGCGGCGCTCACCAGTCAGATGCGCGTCGATGGCTTTGTGCTCACACCGCCTTGCGACAATGCGATCGACTTTGTGGCTGCGCTGCAGCGGTTCAATGTGCCCTTTGTGATGCTGACGCCGCACGACCGACGCAATGATGTCTCCTGGGTGGCGGCCACCGATGAGCAAGGCGCCTATGATGCCACTGTCCATCTGATCCGGCTTGGGCACACGCGTATCGGGTTCATCCAGGGACATCCACATCACAGCGCCAGTTGGGAACGTCTGCGCGGCTATCGGCGTGCGCTGGACGAATTTGGGATTACACACGTCGAAGAGCTGGCGCAGCAGGGTGACTGGTCTTACCGAACCGGGCTGACCTGTGCGCGCACGCTCTTGTCGCTGCCCTGGCCCCCGACCGCGATTGTCGCCAGCAGTGATGATGCGGCTGCCGGCGTCATTCAGGCGATCTGGGAGCGCGGCTGGCATTGCCCGCAGGATGTCTCGGTGGTTGGCTTCGATGACAACCCGCTGGCTGAACAGCTCTGCCCACCACTCACAACTGTTCGCCAGCCGATCTACCAGATTGCGACCACAGCGATGTCGCTCTTAATCGATCAGCTGATTCCTGAGGAGAAGACCGTTGCTGACGGCATCATTTTACCGACCACGTTGGTGGTGCGGCGCTCGACAGCGCCACTGACGCGTCGAACCTGATCGCATCAAGGCGTCTTTTTTTGATGATTTTGCGACAGCGCTGTCGCAAAATCGCCAAGACCCCATATGCGCACGTCTTTACCGTTTGTTTCGCACCTTCGGGTTGCGATTTCACCGATACGACTGCGTGGCCAATTCGGCGTTCTGTCTGCCGGGTTGAGGATACATTCATGATTCAGGAGGGAGTCGAACATGCGAAGTATCAATCATCGATGGGGAAAACAGATTTTCAGGTTCATAGCGGCGGGTTTACTGCTGACTATGGGGGCGGCTTGCACTGCGCCAGTCGCGGCCCCGCCGGCTGCGGCGCCCGCTGCTGACCAGGCGCCCGCCACTGTAGAGTGGAAGATGCCAATGACGCCGGAGCAGGAGGCGTATTACACGCCAGGTCGCTTCGATGGACAGTCAATCAACGTCGTCGCCAACGCCACGCACTTCTCGCAGGAAGCCAATCGCAGCGCGATGGAGGGACTGCGCACCAGGTTCAACGAGCTGAGCGGCGCTTCAGTCAACTATGTCATCCTGCCCGAGAATGAGATGTACGACAAGGTGCGTCTGGAGCTTGCCAACAACTCCGGCACGTACTGCATGATCGAGACTGGCGCCGGCGGCGCCAAAGATTTCGGACTGAGCGGCTTTCTACTGCCGATTCCGACGCCGCCTGACATCGGCGATTTCTACGAAGGCGATGTCGCGCAGTACAGCATCGGTGGTGAACTTTATGGTATGCCGAAGGTGGCTGACACCAACCTGCTCTACTGGCGCACCGATCTGTTCGAAGCGGCCGGTCTCGACCCGACGCAGCCGCCGCAGACCTACGACCAATTCCGCGAGTATGCGCTGAAGCTGACCACCGATGTCAACGGCAAACATCCGGGTGAGGACGGCTTCGACGCGAACAACATCGCCGTCTATGGCTCGGCGTTCAAGGGCACGGCGGGGCTGGCTTCCAACTGGGAATACTACAACTATCTGTACGCCTTTGGCGGCGACTTGTTCGACGCCGACTACAATCCGACGCTCAACTCGCCGGAGGCAGTCGCCGCTTTGCAGTGGGTGGTGGACAACCTGAACGACGGCATCTATCCGGCTGACACCAACACCTTCGACTACACGGAGTTCCACAACCTGTTCATTCAAGGCAAAGTCGCCATGGCGATCAACTGGCCCTACATGTGGGGCCTGGTACAGGACCCGGCGCAGTCGCAGGTCGTGGACAAGGTGGCGGTGGGTCGCAAGCCAGGACAGGTGACGCACGGCGGCAACATCGGCGGCTGGTCGTGGAATGTCTTCAAGGTCTGCGCCAACCCCGACCTGGCGATTGCGTTTGCCAAGTGGATGGGGTCGCCGGATGCGTCGCTGGCTTACGCCGAGGCAAATATCGGCAACCCGGTGCGCAAGTCGGTCTCGGCGGTTGTGGCAGAGAATGACCCGGTGCTGGCTGCTGCCATCGGCGCCAACCTGGGCGACGGGCGTGGCGTGAAGTGGATCGACACCGGCCCCTCGTGGATGGAGATCGAGAAGGTGCAGTATCAGGCGATTCAGGAAGCGCTGATCAGGGCCAAGACGCCGCAAGCCGCCTTCGACGATGCCAATGCCGCGATCATCGAAATCCTGAACCGCAACAAGTTCTACGAAGAGTTGCTGCCGCAGTTAAAGGGACAATAGCGGCATGTTCACCTTCCCGGAAGCGCAGCGCTTCCGGGAAGGTTGGCAGCATCTTTCTGTCGCCTGCCTGGAAGATTTACACCTGTCGATGGGAGGTGAGACCATGCGCGTCGCATCGGATGCGACACGACAACATCTGGAGTCGAGCACTCGCCTACAAAGTGAACGGAAGTCGTTCCATTTAAGCAACGGCGCGTTTGGGGTGCTACTGATTCTGCCGGCGTTTCTGATTCTGCTGGCGGTATTCATCTATCCGCTGCTCTATTCGGCGTATATGAGCGTCCATCATTTCTATCTGCCGCGACCGCAGGATTTTGCCTTCATCGGGCTGAAAAACTACACGGACGTGCTCACCAGCGCCGAATTTCAGCGTGCGCTGGGCAATACGCTGATCTACGCAGGTGTGGCAGTGCCGTTGGAATTCCTCTTCGGGCTGATTCTGGCGTTGGCGCTGGCAAACATCACGCAAGGGCGCGGCGTGATTCGCATGTTGTTGATGCTGCCGATGATGTTGGCGCCGATCGTGATGGGGTTGATGTGGAAATTTATGTACAATGACCAGTTCGGCGTCATCAACTACCTGATCAAGGCGCTGGGCATCACCGACCGGCCGCCGTTATGGCTGGCTGACCCGAACCTGGCGCTCTACAGCATCATCATAGTCGATATCTGGGCGACGACGCCGATGCTGATCATCCTGCTGCTGGCTGGCATTCTGGCGATTCCAGCCGAGTTCTACGAGGCAGCGCAGATCGACGGCGCCAATGCCTGGCAGCGCTTCCGCCGCGTCACGCTGCCACTGCTGACGCCGGTGATTCTGGTTGGGCTGTTGCTGCGCGGGATGGATGCGTTCCGTGTCTTCGACGTGGTATATGTGATGACCAAAGGCGGCCCGGCGATGCGCAGCGATGTGCTCTCCTATTTCGCCTATCGCACGGCCTTCACCGAGTTGTCGATTGGGCGCGCCACTGCCGCCGCCTGGATCATGACCGCCATTTTGCTGGTCTTTGCGCTGCTGTTGATCCGAGCCATGCGTCGGGAAGGAGCCGCTGCATGAGATTGCAACGCCGCGCCACACTGGTGGCAAGTTATCTGATCGTGTTGACCGCGCTGGTGATCTTTCTTTTCCCGATCATCTGGCTCTTTCTCGGCTCGATCAAGCAGCCGGCGCAGATTCTGGAGATCAGTTTGCCCAACCCGCCGACGCTGCAGAACTACGTGACCATTCTCAACTCCTATCCGGTGGCGCGTTTTTTGGGCAACAGCCTGCGCGTGGCGCTGCTTTCCACCGCCATCTCGGTGCTGGCCGGCGCGCTGGCGGCATATGCCTTCACGCGCTATCGCTTTCCTGGCAGTAACGTCGGGCTGCTCTTTGCCCTGGGCATGCGGATGCTACCCGCCATCGCCGTGAGCATCCCGCTCTATTTGCTCTTTTCGCGCGTACAGTTGACCAACACGACGTTTGGGTTGGTGATGGCGCACTCCGCCATCATCCAGATTCCGCTGGTGATCTGGATCATGTACGGCTTCTTTCAGGACATTCCCCACGAACTGGCAGAAGCCGGGCTGGTGGATGGCTGCAATCGCCTGACGGTGCTCTATCACATTGTCTTTCCGTTGGCGGCGCCGGGGTTGGCGGTGGCGGGGGTGTTCGCCTTCCTGTTCAGTTGGAATGATTTTGGGCTGTCGTTAATCATGGTGTCGACGCCCGATCTGCTCACGATGCCGGTGGCGCTGTCGCAGATGAATCTGCAATACGGCGTGCGCTGGGACAATCTCTCGGCGGCGGCGGTGATGTACATCGTGCCGACAATGATCATGGCGCTGCTGCTGCAACGCTACATCACGCGCGGGCTGACAGCAGGCGCAGTCAAAGGATGACACAGAAACCGATGTCAACGACTACACAGCTTAGTCAGATTAGCCAGACAGCCGCAGCGCCGATTGCTGCACCGGACTGGATCAACGATCTGATTCTCTACGAAATTGCGACCAAAGGGTACACGTCGCCGGCAGGTCCCGAATCGGGTACGTTTGCCAGCTTGCAGGCGCGTCTGCCCTATCTTGCCGATCTGGGCGTCACCGGCATCTGGTTGACCGGTCACTCGCTGGCGCACCCGACGCACTTTTACAATGTATGGACGCAGTACGCAGTCATCGAACCGAATAAGATCGACCCATCGCTGGGCACGGAAGAGGATTTCCGTGCACTGATCGACGCCGCCCATGCACACGGCATCAAGGTGTTGCTGGAAGTCGTCACCCACGGCGTGATGAACGAAAGTCCGCTCGTGCGCGAAAAGCCGCACTGGTTCAAAGGCGGCTCCTGGGGCATGACTGACTTCGACTGGGCCGGCCACATCCCTGATCTGGACGACTGGTGGGTCGATCTGTGGGCAGGCATGGTGGAGCGGTACGGCGTCGACGGCTTTCGGCTCGACGTGGCAGTCTATCGCTGGGATTTATGGCAGCGCATTCGGGCGCGCGCACTGGCCGCCGGTCATCCGATCGTGATCGTCACCGAACACGGGCCGGGTTATCTTGGCGTCAACGATATTTTTCAGCGCGGCTCGATTCGTCTTAGTGAACAGACTAGCGGGCTGAAGCACGACAGTCCGCTGCTGACCGACGTAGCGGGTTATTTCCGACGGCGTGCAACGCCGCACTCCAGCATCTATCAAGTCAAAATTGTCACTGAGGATGGCGCCACGTTTTCGACCGCCGACGGGGATGCACGGCTACGCCTTATTTCACAGCAGCATGACGCGAAAGTGATGTGCGACGATGCTGGCGCGCCGCTCTGGCAGCAATTCGTGGTCACGCTGCACGTCGAAGGCGCGCCGACCGACGCACCAATCGCCGACGTGATCGTCGTCGATGAAGAGGGACAGGAGTGGCGTTGGCAGCCCTGGGTGGAGCTAGATTGTCGCGTCGCCGTGGAACAGACGGCGACAGGGCTACGCTTGCAGTTCACCGAAAAGTATCCGCCCGGTTGGCGGCTTGCCGTGCAACTGAGCAGCCACGACGACGGTTGGGATGCCTCGCCGCTCGACAAGAATCCCTATGTGGCGCAGGGCAGCCGCTTCGTCTTTGGCTATGCCTTTATGCTGGCGCCGGCTGTGCCCTTGTTCATGGCAGGCGAGGAATTCGACGCCGACTATCGCCCTTTGCCGCAGCACAGTCCCAGGCTTTTTGGCGGCGAGTTGTTTGGTCAGGGGCGCTGGCTCTACGCCAATTGGCTGGACTGGTCGCAACTCAAAGCACCGCTTCACGCCGCCATGCTCGCCGATGTGAAGCGGCTGATCGCCATTCGCAAACGCTTCAGCTATCTGATTCGCCCGCTGCGCGTCGGCGATGCGGTCGATCATCTACTGGCTGCCGATACAACAATCGGGCAGGCGGCGCCCATTCCATATCTGTATCATAACGGCGACGAGTGCCTACTGATCGCTGGCAATCCGCACACCGATGCCGACCTGTCGCTGCGCATTGCGTTGCCGCTTGCTGCGTTGGGGTGGGATGTCGGCGCGCTGCTCACTGTTACGGATTTGTGGCAAGAGACGCCGCCGCAGATGTTGAGTGCGGGGCAGTTTTCTGATGTGACGCACGTGATCCGGCACGATAAGGCGCCGCGCGGTGGTTTGCTGGTTCTCCATCTGCAACGACAGTAGTCGAAAAGATCGACAGCATGCGTCGTTCATCACTGGTTCACCATTGTTTGTAGACGGCGGCTTCATGATCAAGCGGTAAGGCGTGTTGCTTGTTGCGTGTTGCGTTTTGTACGGGATGACGCAACACGCAACACGCAACACGTAACACGCAACACGCAACAAGCACCTTCACCATTACAATGTGAGCATCACACCATGAGAGGATCGTTCGCATGACAACCCACACAATGAACTCAATTGAGCGCGTGCGCACCGTGCTCGCTGGCGGCATTCCTGACCGCGTGCCGGTCGATCTGCATAATTTCATGATGGTGGCGCAGGCGTCGGGAGCGCCCTTCCCGGAATTTTTCCAGGATGGCGAGGCGATGGCGGAAGGGCAGATCAAGGCATGGCGCGAGTTCGGCCACGATGTGCTGCTGCTCGAAAACGGCACCGCCGCGCTGGCTGAAGCGTGTGGCGCCGAGGTGGAGTATATGGAAGGCAGCGCGCCCGTCTGTCATGGACCGGCGATCAAGTCGCTCGACGACATCGATAAACTCGTCGTGCCCGATCCGTACAAGGCGCACCCGCTGGCGGAAAACCTCAAAGCCACGCGCATCGTGGCAAACGAAATCGGCGACAAAGCGTTCATCATCGGGCGCGCTGATCAAGGGCCGTTCTCGCTGGCGGCGATGCTGTTAGGCATGGAGGAGTTTCTTTTTCGGCTTGCGCAGGCAGACGGCGGGCGCGGCGGACGACGCGGCGGTGGGGGCGATCCGGAACTGGCAAAGAAGCTGCACCGCCTGCTCGAATTTGCGCTCGAAGTCACGACGCGCTATGCCTACGCCCAGATCGAAGCCGGCGCACACATGACCTCGATCGGCGAGTCGCTCTCCGGGCCTGATGTTTGCTCGCCCAAATCGTACAAGAACTTCGAGTGGGCCTACGCCAAACGCATGGTCGACAACCTCAAGGCGCACAACATTGCGCTGGCGTATCACATCTGCGGCGACGCCACGGCAATTGTGCCGGACATGGTGGAGACCGGCGCCGCTGTGCTCGAACTCGACTACAAAATCGACATGCCCGTCGTCAAGGCGGCCACGCACGGACGGACGACGGTGCTTGGCCCGGTCGATCCGAGCGGGGTGATGGCGCTGGGCACGCCGCAGGATGTCGAGGATGCCGCGTGCGAAGCAATTGCGATTCTGGGCGAAGGCGGCGGGTTGATTTTGGGCCCTGGCTGCGCGCTCCCGCCCAAGACGCCGCCGGAGAATGTCCACGCCCTGATCGAAACTGCCCGGAAACATGGAGTCTATGCATGACCGCAGCGAGCAATTCGGAGATAATCGACCATCTCGTCGAAATCGGGAGTTCGTTTGCGCAAACCTACCGACCGGTGCTGAGCTTCGACGGCTGGAAAGTGGCGATGCTGCGCTACTGCGATGTTGTGGCGCCGGAGACATTTCATCGCGTCGAGCGACACTGGAACACGAATGAGGTGTTTATCCTCACCGCAGGCCGCGCCGATCTGATTCTGCTTGATGAGGCGGACGGCGCGCCCACGAAGTCGCATGTGATCCCGATGCAGCCGAATGTGGCATACAACGTGCGTCAGTCGGTCTGGCATCACGTCGTCATGTCGCTGGACGCGCACATCGTCCTGATCGAGCGCGCCGAGACTGGGCCTGCCACGACGGACTATGTTGCGCTCGCCCCAGACATGATTCTCGCCGTCAGTCGGCAGTTCTCAACCTTTCACCGCTAGAATCTGTAGAGGAACGTCACGTGAAAAGATTTCACACCGCTGCGTACAGCACACTGACGATCGTGAACGCGATCAGCGTCACCAACGTGGCGAGCGAGAGCGTGTTGACTACGTAGCGTTGATCGTCCGGTGTAGCGTTGCGCATGAAGAGCGGGATGACAAAGGGCGGCGGCAGTACAAACATCGTCATCACGGCGGCTTGCAGCACACGGTCGCCGGGAAAAAGGCGGCTGATGACCAGCGCGTTGACTAGCAGCCCAATCCCAACCCAGATCACCAGCCGCACACCAATCGTGCGCACAGGCGCCGCCAGACCACGCCGCTGCAGGTTGACTTCATAGCCGATCACCAGTGCGATCAGGGGTGTAGTCACAGCGCCGAGCAAGCCCAGCGTGGTGAAGATGGCGTTCGTCAACGGGAAGGCGGTCAGCGCCGACATGATGCCCAGGCGGTTGACAAGAATGCCGCCAAAGATGCTCAAGATGACCGGCGTCGTGAAAAAACTGCGCGCAGTCTGGCGGAACGGCGCCGCACCGCTTCCCAGCCGCTGCACATAGGGCACAAGGATGAAGAAGACGAAGACGACCTGTCCCAAATCAACGACTGCGAAGTTAAAAACGTGATCGGCGCCATAGACGGCTGTAAAAACGGCGTAGCCCATCATACCCGCCTCGAAGCCGGTGAGCAGCGGCGGCAGATAGCCGGAGGGCGTCCCGGCGACGCTGTGGAGCAGGCGCCCGGCGAGCAAGACCACCGTGCACGCTGCAAAAACCACTGTGGCGATGACAAGATGACCTGGCTCCAGCGTCACCGCCGCAAATGCCAGAAACAATACGGCTGGCAAGGTGACGGTGACGATCAGTTGCTTGATATCCTGAATCGTTGTCGGCTGCAAGAAGCCTGTGCGCCGGAAGAAGGCGCCCAGAGCAAAGAGCAAGAGCACCGGCAATACTTTGGAGAACGCATCGAGAACAAGCATGTTCGACCTCGATCTGCTCGTAAGTGAACAAGAACGGTCAAAAGGATTGTCGCTATCATTCCTGACCGCTATACTGTATCTCATTATAGTCGGCTAAGGTTCTTGCGTGGTCATGCGAAGGTTTCGGGAAACCGATCGTTGCCGATATGGTGCATTCGTTGTCTGACCCGCAAATGGGCTCATCGAAATTGACTGGTTTATACGAGACTAGAGTTGAGCATGTCTGATCAAGATCCTTTGGTGATTTTTATGCCTTCGGGCCGGCGAGGTTACTTCCCTGCCGGTACATCCGTTTTAGAAGCCGCGCGCGAGCTGGGCGTCGGCATCGAGAGCATTTGCAGCGGCCGGCTCACCTGCGGCAAGTGCAAGGTGCGCGTCGAAGAGGGGCAATTTGCCAAACATGGCGTCACCTCGGCGGCGGATCATCTGACGCCCGTCGGCAGTGAGGAATTTGCTTTGCTACACGCCATGCACGCCGACGATTGCCGCCTTTCGTGCACGGCGCAGGTGACGGGCGATGTGTTGATCTACGTGCCCGAAGAGAGCCGTGCGCACAAACAGATCATCCGCAAGGCGGCCACAGAGCGCGTGATCGACATCGACCCGGCAGTGCGGCAGTACTATGTGCAGGTCGAGAACGCCGCGCTGGGCGAGCATCGCGGCGACTGGCGGCGCCTGCAAGATGCGCTGGCGAAAGAAGCCGGCTTGACCGATCTGACCATCGATCTCCACGCGCTGCGTCAACTGCAGCCAGCGCTGCGTCAAGGCAAGCGTGCGCTGACCGTGCTGGTGTGGAACGACCGCGAAGTGATCGAGGTGCGCCCCGGCTACGCCGAAGGCATCTACGGGCTGGCGGTGGACATCGGCAGCACGACGGTGGCGGCGTATCTGTGCGACCTGCGCACGGGCGAGGTGCTGGCGACCGAGTCAGCGATGAACCCACAGATTACCTTTGGCGAAGACTTGATGAGCCGCGTCTCCTATGTGATGATGCACGACGACGGCACGGAAAAGATGCACGACGCCATCATCAAGGCGCTCAACAAACTGGCGGGACAGGCGGCGCACGCAGCAGGTCTCAAGTTGCGCGACATCCATGAGCTGGTCGTGGCGGGCAACACCACAATGATCCATCTCTTCCTGGGCGTCGACCCGCGTGAACTGGGCGGCGCACCTTTTGCGCTTGCCAACCGCGATGCAATGGACATCAAAGCGCGTGACCTGGGCTTACGGCTGCACCCGGCGGCGAATGTGCATGTGCTGCCGTCGGAGGCTGGTCATGTCGGCGCCGACAACGTGGCGGTGCTCATCGCCGAGGAGCCGCACCGCCAGGAGGAGATCGAGCTGATCGTCGATGTCGGCACCAACGCCGAGATTGTGCTTGGCAATTCGCAGTGGCTGATGAGCGCGTCCAGCCCAACGGGGCCGGCGTTCGAGGGCGCGCAGATCAGCGCCGGGATGCGCGCGGCGCCAGGCGCCATCGAACGCGTGCGCATCGACCGGGCGACCGGTCACGCCAACTTCCGCGTCATCGGCGACGAACGCTGGTCGGATGACTGGGATGTGCACGCTCCTTCAGTGCTCGCGGGCAAGCCGGAATATCTGGCGGCTGGCATCTGCGGTTCGGGCATCATCGAAGTGGTGGCGGAACTGTTCCTGGCCGGCATTCTCCAGGCCGACGGGCGTTTCAACGCCGCGCACCCGACCGACCGGCTGGTGTGGGAAGGGCGTCGCGGCGCCTACATCCTGGCGACGCCAGAGCAGACCGCCAACGGCCAGCCGCTCTACGTGACGCAGGACGACGTGCGCAACATCCAACTAGCGAAGGCGGCGCTCTACGCTGGAGCGAAAATTTTGATGAAGCGCGCCGGCGTCGAGACTGTCGACCGGATCGTGCTGGCGGGGGCGTTTGGCAGTTATATCGATCCGTTGTACGCTTTGGTCCTCGGGCTGATTCCCGACTGTAACCCGCAGCGGATTTCGGCGGTCGGCAATGCGGCGGGCGACGGCGCCCGCATTGCGCTGCTCAACCGCGCCAAACGCCGCGAAGCGATGGAACTGGCGCACAGCGTTCGCTACGTCGAAACCGCCGTAGCCCAGGATTTCCAGGACGAATTTGTCGGCGCGATCCATATTCCGCACGCCAGCGATCCGTACCCGCACCTGGCGGACATCTTGCCCGAACCGGCGGCGATGGCAGAGACATCTACGCCACGCCGACGAATGCGAGCGCGCTAGGAGGTAAGTGGCGTTGTCATCGACGCCAGAGAGGAGTTGCAAATGGCAATCGACACAGTGCTTGACCCGCCTGCGGCGACAATCGCCGCTGCAGACAAAGACATCAACCCGGCGCCAGAAATCGTCTACCCTGAAAGTGACGGCAAACCGATGGCGGACAACACCCGACAATTTCGCTATATTGTGACAATTCAGGGTGGTCTCGACGCGCTGTTCAAGGATGATCCCAACGTCTTCGTTGCTGGCGACCTGCTCTGGTATCCAGTCGAGGGCAACAATCAACTGCGCGTGGCGCCAGATGTGATGGTGGCGTTTGGTCGCCCCAAAGGAGATCGCGACTCCTATCTTCAATGGCGTGAGGGCAATATTGCGCCGCAGGTCGTCTTTGAGGTGCTCTCGCCCGGCAATACGCCGTTGGAAATGGCGCGCAAGCTGAACTTCTACGCACGATACGGCGTGGAGGAGTATTACGTCTACGATCCGGATCGCGGGGAACTGGCTGGCTGGCGACGCGTCGGCGACGACTTCGAGGAGATCACGCCGATGGAAGGCTGGATCAGTCCGCGGCTGGGCGTGCGTTTCGATTTGGAAGGCGCTGACTTGGTTCTGACGCGTCCCGATGGTCGCCGCTTCGAGACCTTTGTTGAGCTAAACGAGCGCGCCGAAGCTGAACGTCAGCGCGCCGAAGCTGAACGCCAGCGCGCCGAAGCTGAACGCCAGCGCGCCGAAGCCGAACGCCAGCGCGCTGAACGCCTGGCAGAGCGGCTACGGGCGCTCGGCGTCGATCCTGCTGAACTGTAGCATCAATCGAAGTTACGCACTTTGCTCACCTTCCCGGAAGTTCAGAGCCTCCAGGAAGGTCGTAACTCCTGGTCAAAACAAAAACTGCATGAGAGATTTATCGGAGAGCAATTCATGAGCGAAGAGATCATTCTGTCCGAGCTGTCGTTGGAAGACCTGTACGAGTTGATGAAAGAAGATCTCTATGACGGACTGGCTGAGGAGATCGAAGAGGAAGTCCACGAAGCCCTCAGTCGCGGTCAGCAACCGTACGAGGTGCTGACCAATGGCCTGGTCGCCGGCATGGAGATCGTCGGCAACGACTTCCGCGACGGCATCCTCTTTGTCCCTGAAGTGTTGATGGCGGCAAAGGCGATGAAAGCGGGTATGGCGATTCTGCGCCCGCTGCTGGCAGAGACCGGCGCCGAAAAGATCGGCAGCATGGTGATCGGCACGGTTAAAGGCGACATCCACGACATCGGCAAAAACCTGGTGACGATGATGATGGAGGGCGCCGGCTTCGAGGTGTACGATCTGGGCATCAACAATTCAGTCGAAAGCTACCTGGAAGCCATCGAGAAGCACAAGCCCGACATCCTGGGCATGAGCGCGCTGCTGACGACGACCATGCCCTACATGAAGGTCGTGATCGACGCGCTCAAGGAAAAGGGCATCCGCAAGGACATCATCGTGCTGGTCGGCGGCGCGCCGCTCAACGAAGCCTTTGCCGAGGCGATCGAGGCGGACGCGTATTGCCGCGATGCAGCGGTGGCGGTCGAAACGGCAAAGAAGTTTATGGCGATTCGACGAGGTGTAACTGCGTGACGTGTCGCTATGTGACGGGACGCAGCAAAGGAGGATGAGATGGTTGCAGCAACGGTGCAGGCTACTATGGCTGCGCAAGCCGGCGGAGCGCAAAAAACGCCGCGACTGGAAAACGGCGATCACTTGACGCGTGCCGAATTCGAGCGTCGCTATGCTGCCATGCCGGACGTGAAAAAAGCCGAACTCATCGAAGGCATGGTGATTATGCCCTCGCCTGTGTCAAACACGCATAGCAAAGCGAACAGTGTCATGGTGTGGTGGCTTGTCGGGTACGCTGCGGCCACACCGGGCACAGAAGTTGGCGAAAACGCTACCGTGCGCCTTGACCTTGACAATGAGGTGCAGCCGGATGCCCATCTGCGGCTACTAGAGAAAGTCGGCGGTGCGTCCCATGTCGGCATCGAAGGCTACATTACTGGCGCTCCTGAGCTGATTGTGGAAATTGCGCTCACGACAGCTTCGTATGATTACCATGTCAAACGCCGGATTTATCGTCGCAGCGGTGTGCACGAGTATCTGATCTGGCGCGTGGACGATGGCGCCATCGACTGGTTTTCACTCGAAGAGGGCGAGTACGTCGCCCTACCGGCCGACGACGCGGGCGTGATCCGTAGCAAGGTCTTCCCGGGGCTGTGGCTGGCGACCAAAGCATTGCTGGCGGGCGACCTGGCCGCTGTGCTGGCGACGCTGCAACAAGGGCTGCAAAGCGAAGCACACGCAGGCTTTATCGCCACTCTCCGGAGCAAATAACAAATCAATTGCCCCCTACATGTGAAAATCCCCATTCTGGCGCCCAACGTCTCGCGCTGCGTTAGGCAATATAACCATTCTTCTCCCACCCGTCACTTCAATCAACAACAGTTTTCCACACTGGTTCGACACCCTACACCTGTCGATGACGCCATTCATGTCGAAGGCTTGATGCGCAGATCGTCTTCAATGACGCTGACTGAAACTGCCTCTTGACAAAGAGTCACTCACAATGATAATATCATCTTAAAGGTATATAAACGTATATAGTCCTATTAGGCGTACATTATTTTATGTCATGCATCACTGGTTGCTTGCTGCAACCATGGTGCTATCTGCGTCCGGACAACCTTAACCTGAATGAGTCACCTGTTGCCTTTCAGCAGGCGTGACATCGGTTGATTCCTTGCCGCTTCGTGAAATTTTTGTCGTCAGCAGGAGTGATGCAATACTCTGGG
>CALJMI010000005.1 GCA_937981885.1 uncultured Caldilinea sp. | reverse complement strand
CATTTGCAGCCCGTCTTTGCTGACTGCGAGGCGGTGGGCGGCGCTGTGGCCGAGGCACTCTTCCGGGATGGTCTCTGTCTGCCCTCCGGCTCCAACCTCAGCCAGGAAGAATTGCAGCGCGTCGTCGAAGTGATCCGCCGTGTGCCGCAAGGTTGACGCGCCTGCCGCCGCTGTGCGGCGGGCTGTTGTGGTGGGGGCGTCGGGCGTGTCGAGGCGGCGGCGTGTCCATCCTCTGCACGATCTGCGTGCTCTGCGGATCAATCCTGAGTGTTTCGATCCGCAGAGCATGCAGAGAGAAAAACATGTGTTGACCGCCATTGCCAAAGCAAAAGCGCTGGCTTTGCGCGTTCTGGCAGACTGGGTGGAAGATGAAGATCAGTCTGAGCGAATCGACAGTGTGACATTTGCCTACGCATGAGTAACTGGTCGTCGGTCAAGGCAAAAGACCTGCTGCGCTTTGCACCAAATTGGATGGGAGACAAAACGGCAGCACGGTTCGCACCGAATTCTGTCGCGGTCGGGCTGGCCTGACTATGTATTTGCGTTTCACGATCAGGAGGAAATCGGGCCGCGCATGTTGGCTCGCGTTGCCAAACGACCAGGGCTGCGCCCCGAAGACCTGTAAGTCCCACCGACTTGCAAGGCGTTGCTCCATGTTACCTATGCTGCCGCTGTGCACCCTGCTTCTCATGCGGCTTCGTGCGCGTTGAGCTGTCGCCGTATCCTGTCCCCTCCGTCGGCTGCCTGGGCATTCCGCTCACCTTTTTGTGGCTGGCTGGTGTCTCACCAACGTCTACAGTTTCATGGATGGCATCGATGGTCTGGCGGACGCCCGGCTGCCTTTTGCCGGCGTGTTGGTGCTCTGCCCCTTTGTCTTCGATACGACCCTCCCGATTCGATAACCTGTTTGATTTGAAGTATACTCCGATCTACGCGGTTTCTACTGTGTGGGAACAGCGGATCAACAGCGAAAGGATTTCCAGGACAGTTACTGGCAGATTCTATGAAAAGCAACCCGAACAAGAGCTTCTCTTCGCCGGCGCTGATCGGCTTGCGTGTGCGCTACATGATGGTGTTCGACCTGCTGCTGATCTGGTTCGCCATCGTGCTGGCTTTTATGATTCGGTACGAAGCGCTCTTCTACGTTTGGCCCTATCTCCGGGCAAGCTGGTTGTATTTTGTGCTTGCTCCGCTGGTGCGATTGCCCATCTATTTTGGCTTCAGCCTCTATAACCGCATGTGGCGCTATGCCAGCATGGGCGAGATGAAGATGATCGTGTTTGCCGGCGTCCTGAGCAGCACGTTGCTCTATCTGCTGAACTTCGGGCTGGCGCCGCTGCTTGATCTGCCTTACATGCTCTCGCGCTCCGTCTGGCTGCTGGAGGGCATCCTCAGCCTGGCGCTGTTGGCTGGCAGCCGCTTTGTATTGCGTCTGCTGCAGGAACGTCACCGCCCGCACGAGCTGCACCGCGCCAATGCCTATATTCAGAACCCGAGCCGCGTGTTGATTGCCGGCGCCGGCGACTCCGGCGCAGTCATGTTGCGCGAGGTGCAGAACAACCGCTCGCTTGGGTTGCACGTGGTCGGTTTTGTCGATGACGACCCCAACAAGCAGCGGCTCAGCGTCAACGGCGTGCCTGTGTTGGGCGACCGCAACGCCATTCCTGAGCTGGTCAAGCGCCACAAGATCGACCAGATCATCATCGCCATGCCGACGGCGCCGGGCAGCGAGATTCGCGAGATCGTGCGTATCTGCGAACTTGCAAACGTCAAACCGCGCACGGTGCCCGGTCTTTACGAACTGCTCGACGGCAGCGTGCGTCTCTCACAGGTGCGTGAGATCAGCATCGAAGACCTGTTGCGTCGCGAACCCGTGCACACCGATACGGCGGCGGTGGCGGAGCTGCTGCGCGGCAAGCGTGTGCTTGTCACCGGCGGCGGCGGTTCGATCGGCAGCGAGCTTTGTCGCCAGATTTTGCGCTGTCGCCCGGCGGAGTTGATGTTGCTCGGTCACGGCGAAAATTCAATTTTTGAGATGCACAACGAGCTGATGCTCGAAAATCAGCGCATCTTCAACGGTGGCGTCCAGCTCACTCCGATCATCGCCGATATCCGTTTTGCCGACCGTATCAAGGCGATCTTCCTACGCTGCAAACCACAGATCATCTTTCACGCCGCTGCGCACAAACATGTGCCGCTGATGGAACTGAACCCGGCTGAGGCGATCACCAACAATGTGCTTGGCACACGCAACGTAGTGGCGGCGGCGCGCGCCGTTGACGTCGAACGCTTTGTGATGATCTCCACCGACAAAGCCGTCAATCCAACCAGTGTGATGGGCGCCTCCAAGCGCGCTGCCGAGTTGATCGTCTATGATGCCGCTGTACAGAGCGGTTTGCCTTACATGGCAGTGCGTTTTGGCAACGTGCTGGGCAGCCGCGGCAGCGTTGTGCTTACTTTCCGCAAGCAGATTGCCGCTGGCGGTCCGGTGACGGTGACTCATCCCGATATGCGCCGCTATTTTATGACGATTCCCGAAGCGGTGCAGCTGGTGCTTCAGGCTGGCGTACTCGGGCGCGGGGGCGAAGTCTTCCTGCTCGACATGGGCGAACCAGTCAGAATCGTAGACATGGCGACCGATCTGATCCGACTATCCGGGTTGCAGGTTGGTCGCGACATTGCGATCACCTACACTGGGTTGCGGCCAGGTGAGAAGCTTTTCGAAGAGCTGTTCTTGCCTGAGGAAGAGTATGCACGCACGCGCCATGAGAAGATCTTCATCGCCAGCAACGCCAACAAGCTGGCGCCTGGCCGTCTCGACGAGACCCTGGCCGCGCTTGAGCGCGCGGCCGATCTCAACGACCGCAACGCTATCATTCGCACGTTGCAGAATCTGATCCCCGAATACTGCCCGCCCGAATCAGAACAGGCGCGTATCAACGGACGCCCGCCGTACAAACCCAATCCCACCATTCATCCGGCGCCAGGCTCGGCCTAGACGCAAGTCGATCATGCTCCATCGTTTACTTTGGATTGAACCCTTCTGGCTGTTAGGTCTGGCGCCATTGATTCTCTTTCCGGGCCGTCTGCTGCCCGCTGCGTGGCAGCCCGGCGTGGTGATGGCGCTCTTTGCTTTCTGGCCCTTGCGCTGGCTGCATTGGCGAATCGCCAACGGTCGATGGATAGTTCCGCTGCAGACGCCGATTTCACTGGCGGTTCTGTTGATTTTGCTCTGGCTGCCGGTCAATATTTGGGCGGCGGTCGATGCCGTGCGCGCCTGGGAGAGCGCAGGCTATCTGTTGATCGGCGTAACGCTCTTTGTGGCGCTGGTCAACTGGCCCCCAATGCAACGCTGTCCACAACGCCTGGCATGGCTGTTGATCGGCTTTGCAAGCGCGCTGGCTCTGGTTGGCCCCTTGCTCATGACCGGAGAAAGCGGGACGCCCGGCGCCTTGCTCGCGCTTCAGCGCGTGGCCGCGCCGTTGACCGCCAGGCTCGGTGAGACGATCAATCCCAACATCCTTGCCAACGCGCTGTTGGTCGTCGCGCCGCTGCCGCTGGCGCTTGCATTGCGGCGCGACTGGACGGCGCGCCGCTGGCTGCCCTGGTTGCTTGGGGTGATCGGGTTGTTTCTGGTCGGCGTCATTGTGTTGACGCGCAGCCGCGGCAGCCTGCTGGCGCTTGGAGCAATGCTGCCGTTGCTCTTTGTCCTGCGCTATCCACGCCTGCTTGCACCGATGCTGTTGGCTTTTCTGATTGGCGGCGCTCTCGCCTACTGGTTGCTGCCGGCGTCGTTTTACGAAGACCTGTTTACAACCTCCACCGTCGGTGGGCTGGACGAGCGCATTGAAATCTGGTCACGCGCGCTCTACGCTATCCAGGATTTCGCATTCACCGGCGTTGGCATCGGCGCATTTGACCAGGTGATCCCGCTGCTGTACCCCTATTTCCTCATCTCTCCAGCCGTGACCATCCCCGACGCACACAACCACTTTTTGCAGGTCGCCATCGATCTTGGCATTCCTGGTTTGCTCGCCTATGTCGCCATCATCCTGACCATCTTCTGGATGCTCGGCGTCATGGTGCGGGCGCGACGGCACGCGCTGCGCTGGGCGCTGGCGTCCGGGCTGTTGGCGTCGTATGTGGGGATGCTGGTCGGCGGCGTCTTTTCTGCGATCAATTGGAGCTACAAGTTGGGCTTTCTCTCCTGGCTGGTGCTGGCGCTCAGCGCCTTGCTCTATTTGCAACATTGCCGTCAGGCTGGGATTGATGCTAAACCATGATCAAACCCCACAAAGCCGGCGCATTCAATCGCATTGCCAAACGATTGACGCCTTTTGTTTCATTGGCGTTGGCAAATCGGCGAACTGAGCCGCTGACCCGATTGTTTGAAACCTATCTGGCAATTGTGCAGGGCCGAGGCTCTGGAACAGGCTGGGACATGATGGGGGAGGTGCGGGTTGCGACCAGCCTCATCCGCCGCAACGACGCCGTGGTGTTCGATGTCGGCGCCAACATGGGCGAATGGTCAGATGGGCTGCGCCGCAAGCTGCTCAACGTGCGCTGCCATATCTATCAATTTGAACCGGCTTCCGCCTGTGTGCGCGAGCTGCAGCGACGGCGCCACCCGTTGACAATCGTGACGCCCATGGCGCTGGCTGCTCAGCCCGGCGAACGGCTCCTGTATAGCGCTGCGCCTGGCTCGCCGCAGGCGTCGCTGACGGTGCGCCGCGACACCTATCACCAGACCGATGCGCCCATTCTCGCGGAGAGCGTTGCTGTGACGACATTGGCGTGGGCGTTGCGCAGCTTTGCAATTACGCAGCTTGATTTTTTGAAAATCGACGTCGAGGGTCACGAACTGGAGGTTCTGCAAGGCGCCGACGATCTGTTGCACCCCGACATGATCCGCGCCATCAGTTTTGAGTTTGGTTCAGGCAATATCAATACGCGAACCTTTTTTCACGACTTTTGGGATCTGCTCCACCCGCTCGGCTATCGGCTTGCGCGTATTCTGCCCGGAGGACGGCTGCTTCCCGTTCATGAATATTACGAAGATCTTGAATATTTCCGCAGCGTCTCGAATTATCTCGCGGCTGCGCCGGAACTGATGGATTGTGCGAACAGGCGCTTGATGATCTAACGAGCGCAATGTTGCGTGTTACGTGTCCGAATCCCTCACGCAACACGCAACACGCAACACGCACCCTGCCTCCGACGTGAGGCAGCCCCGTTAACGTCTCTTTTGACCGCTATGGATGCATAGGTATAATGTCAACTACACACCATAGGGTCGTGCACCTCAAGGCAAAGAAAGGGAGCAATCAATACGATGGACACTACAAATCTGCTCGAAAACGTCATACGCGCCGTGCGTTTCGACGCCACGTTCTATCGTGAAGCAGCCAACGACGAGCGCTATAGCCAGCAGGCATTGACCGTCGTGCTGATCGTCGCTGCACTCTCCGGATTGGGGGCGTTTCTCGGCAACGTGCTCACTGGCACCATCTTCTCTGCGCTGTTTGGGTTGATTTTGGGCGTGGCGCTGGCAGTGGCGGGCTATTATGTTTGGGTCTATGTCGTACACTATATTGGCTCTCAGTTCTTTCAAGGGCGAGCGACAGCGCCGCAACTGCTGCGTTCGTTGGGCTATGCGTATGCGCCAATGGCGCTTGGCGTGTTGAGCTTTATCCCTTGTTTTGGCGGCCTGGTTGCGTTGGTCGGCAGCGTCTGGTCACTGGCATGCGGCTTCTTCGCCGTGCGCGAGGTGCACCAGTTGGATGATGGCAAGACGTTGATCACTGTCATCGGTGGTTGGCTTGCCGTCGCCATCGTTACGGCGATTGTGGGAATGATCGCCGCGATCTTTGGCATCGGCGCAATGGGAATGGGCGCGCTGCTCGGCGCACAGTGACAGAAAGCACACGGTGACAATGCATATCGAACTGCTGGCGTTGACGCGGCGCAACCCCGCATTGACTGCGGAGACGCTTGCCCCTTATGGCGACCTGCCTGCGATCTTGCTCGGTAAGAGCACCTATGCTGAGGCGATTATGGAGTTTGCCGGTCGCGTCTGCTATCGTTCCACGCAGCGGATGGGCGCAGCGCCTGATTTTATTGCAGCGCGTGTGCGTGAAGGACACGAGGACATCATCGAGCACGTCGTTGTCACTGTGCGTGTGAGCGGTTCGGAGGAACCGCTCACCTGGCGTCTGTTCAACCGTCACTGTGAAGTGAGCCAGGTCGCTCCCGACGAATGGATCGTCAGCGGCAACACGCGCGTCTGGCTCGATTTTTTTCGGCGCGGCGCGGCGCTGGGCGCCCTACCGATTCTCAAAGCCGTGTCGCCAGCGGTCTTCAGCGAGTTTGAAGATGTGGAGATTGGAGATTGGAGATTAAAAGAGTGGGAACACGTTGACCTAAACGCTCCAATCTCCGATCTCCAATCTCCCCTTCTCCCCTTTTCCCCTTCTCCGCTTCTGCCCGTCCAACTCGGTCCGCTGCGCGTCACCTTGCTTGGCTACACTCAGCCATTGCTCGACAAACCGGCGCTGCGTCTCGACCACGGTTCCGCCACATTCTTTTTTGAGGGGATCAGCCGTGCATGTACACATCAACTGGTGCGTCATCGGCTGGCGTCCTTCAGCCAGGAATCACAACGCTATGTCGAATTGAGCAAAGGCGGCTGGCAGGCAATTGTTCCGCCCGCTGTGGCTGAAAATGCAGAAGCCATGTCCGAGCTGGCTGAGTTCTGGCGCATTGCCGAGGAGAAATACGCTCGTCTGCGCGAGTTGGGCATCCGCAAGGAAGATGCGCGATTTCTGTTGCCCAACGCCGCCGAGACGCGCATCGTTGCCACGATGAACTTTGCGGCGTGGAGCCACTTTCTCTGGCTGCGTGCTGTGGACAAGGCGGCTCAGTGGGAAATTCGGGCGTTGGGGCAAGAAGTGCTCAAGATGCTCTATACAATTGCTCCGGAGGTGTTCGCTGAACACTGGCGGGTCTATCAGGAACGTTTTGCTTGAAGAAGCTGCCCGGCGTCTTGGTGAAATTTTCTGCCGCGCATAAAATGACGAACACTTCCTCAGAAATTTTGTCTATCGGCGTCAATCACGACGCACGCGGTCTGGCAACCTTTGTTGCTCTCCAATTGGATTGGAGCAGTCGTTTGCAGAACAGAACTGAGTGAATCACATGCAGGATGCAACCCGAATTGCCACTTCTCCCGAGATGCTGGATGATGAGATCGACCTGCGCAAATATATCGACATATTGATCGCCTGGCGCAGAGAAATTCTGGCGACGACGGTAGTCGGAGCACTGTTGGCTGCGGCTTTGGTGCTCGGCATGCGCTTTTTCCAGTCGCCGGTGTATCAGGCAAGCTCGACAGTGGCAATTGTGCGCACGAGCAGCAATGTCAGTTTCGATCAGAATTTCCAAACCATTCTGACAGATCAAAGCCTGACCACAGCGGCGCGCGCCGATGTGCTGGTCACCACCCGTCGCGCCGCCTTGGTTGGTCTGGTGCGCAGCGGCGCTGTGGCGGAAGCGGTCGCCTCGACGCTTGACAGCAGTTTTGTGGAAGAGGAACGCCTGCCGTGGCGCCTGATGGAGCAGATTGGCGCGGCTGCAGTGGTTGCGCCAGGCAGCCGCGCCGAAGGCGACCTGATCCAGATCACAGCCAGCGCCGATACACCGGAAAAGGCGGCGGCGCTCGCCAATGCCTGGGCGTATGCCTATGTGGAGCACGTCAACCGTCTCTATGGTGAGGTGCCGGAACAGTTGGTGGCCTCGGTGCATAACGAGCTGAGACAGGCGCAGGCTGACTTTGATGCAGCGCAACGCAATCTAGAAGCATTCATCAGCGAAAATGAGATCAGCCGCCTCGACCGCCAGATTGCCGAGAAACAGCAGATCATCACCAGCCTGCAGGCAGGTAAACAGACGGCGATTCAAACGATCATCGACGAGGAGCTGACAGCGCAACGCCAGGTTATTTCAGCCTATATCAATGCGCTCTCCAGCAATCGGTTGCTTGCCTTCAATAAGGAGCAAGAAACCAAGCGCGCAATGATCGCTGCTCTGATCGATGCCGATGCCAGCAACCGTCTGGCCGCCTTCCAGAAAGATCAGGAAGCTCGGCGCAAGCTCTTCGACCAATATGTGCAGGCGGAGATGGAAAACCGTGCATTGGCGCTGGCAACCGACCAGGATCAGCGGCGCAAGGTCTTTGAAGCGTACGCTGCGGCAGACACGCGTAGCAAAGTGACAGTTTTCAACGAACAGGTGGATGCTCGTTTGCAGGCGCTGGCGCAAAGTTATGAGACGCGTCAGAACCTGGAGCGGCTGCTCGCCGATGCGCGCAGTCTATTGGCGCAGGCCCGTGAAGCAGGCGACGCCGGCGCCGCCACCAATGCCCTGGCGTTGCTACTGCTCAAAACACAGGTGTTCAACACTGCTGCGGCTGCACCAGCCAGCATTGCACAGACTGACAACACGTATGCGCCTGTTGCCCAGGCTGCTGCTGTACAGACTAATATCGCGCAAACGGATAATTCGCAGGCGACCGCTGCCCAGGCTGTTGCTGCCCAGGCTGCCGTTGCCCAGGCTACCGCTGCACAAGGGGCTACAGTGTCGGTGCCTCTCCAACTCCGTCTTGACAACCTTGCATCGCTGAACAGCAGTGCTGAAAGTCAGGTTATAGAGTTGACGGCGTTGGTGAACGTGATCGAAGCACGCATCGCCGAATTGACCGCGTCGATCGAGGCGCAGACGCAGATGTTGTTTGCCAACGAAGGCTACACGCTGCTCGACGCAAAGCGCCCGGTCGACGATCCTCTGTTTGCCGAGCTTCAGGCGCAATACGCCGCTCTCTTCGACGTGGGCGCTCTGGCGTCGCTCGATGTCGTCTCCGGCAGCGATTTTTCGGCGGCGATCCTGGCGCGCTACGACGAGCTTTTCGCCCTCGGCCCGTTGGCGCAGGCGTCAACCGTGCTGACTTCGACGACGCCACTGTTGGAGACGATTCAGCAGCTATATCCTAATCTATTCGATGTCGGCGATCTGTCGGCGTTGACAGAGCAGATAATGGCTGACACCGAACTTGCTATGTTGGGCGGAGAACGGTCGCGAGAGATGCTACAGCTTCAGAGACTGGAAGATTTGCCAACTTACACTGCAGCGGCTGCGCCGTTGACCGCGGCTATTGACGCCATGGAACGCGAGATTAAGGCGCTTCAGGCGCAGCGCGAGTCCGAAATCAGCCGACGCGACCAATTAACGCGCACGCGTGACCTGACGCTCAAGTCGCTGACGACCCTGAATAACAAAGTTGCTGAACTGCAACTTGCCAGCAGCGCACTGACCAGCGAGGTGCGCTTCGCCTCGCCTGCGCTGCCGCCGCTGCAGCCTGAAGAGCGCACCAGCCTGACAGTGACGACGGCTCTGGGCGCGCTGATGGGTCTGTTTCTTGGCGTCTTTGTCGCCTTTTTTGCCAACTACATGGGGAAACAGCCGTTCCTGCGCAAACAGGAACAAGCAATTGCTTAAGAAGAACGTGACTCGATGCCAGATAAAAAAAGCGAGGGAACAGCCCCGCTTTTTTATCTGGCTCTCTTACGTCTTTCCCTCAAAGTCGGCAATCAGCCCTGAATTTACTCGCCGGCTTGCGCCGTGAAATCGATCTCTAGAATCACCTCATCCTCGACGCTGGCGACTATTGGCACGCGTGGGATGCTGATGCCAAAGTCAGCGTAGCGAATCGTCGCTGTGCCGCTGCCTTGCACTGTAACGGGATCGACAGCGGTCGCGTTCATGGCAAAGGCAACCGATCGGATTGTGTCGAGGATTTTCAGATCGCCCGTCACCAGAAAATTGAAGGAATCACCCGGCGCAGCCGATGCTGGCAGCCCCTCGATGCTCGTAGGTGTAAAGGTGATATATCGATAGGCGTCCTGCGCTGAGCGGAGAATGTCGTTGCGCAGGCGGTTGGTGCGGCGGTCATCGTCTGTTGTAAAGCCGCGAGCGTCGATGCGAACCTCACCCACCTGCACGGAAGCCAGATCGCCGGGATCGACGGTCAACTCACCTTCCACCAGCGAAGTGATCCCAACGACTGTTTTATCCTGACCTAGCAACACTTCATTGATCAAGAAGCGAGCTTCCGTGTCGCCGTTGATGAAGCGCAGCGTGAGCGCGCCATCGCTGGCGGCTTCTCCGTTGCTCTCATCCGCATTGGCGTTGCTGGTTGTCATCGATTCTTCCTGTATTGGCGTTTCGACGGTGGGCGCCGTCGTTGGAGTGTTTTCGACCACGGGCGCCGCCGGCGTTGCCTGACTCTGACACGCCGCCAGCATCATCACCAGCACAGCCAGCAGCAAAGTTGTTAGGAACAGTCGTTTCGACATTATCTCTTGTCTCCTTCTGACTCTGTATCCGGATTGAAATGCACCCGCCAGCAGAAGCCGGTTTGCGCAGGCACATTGTAGAGGACAAACCGGAATGAAAGATGAAGATAAGTTACAAAGTTTGTAAAAAAAGTGTTACTGTCCTACGATGATAACCTTATGCGCACCGCGATCTTTGCCGACCTGCATGATAACTATGCGGGGATGGTTTCCGTGCTTGCCGACGCTGACGCACAGAGGGCGGATGCCTTCGTCTTTCTGGGTGACGCCGGCCATAAGCCGCGCTTGTTGGCTGCGCTTCAGGTGCGCCAGATTCCCTGCGTTTACGGCAACTGGGAGGTGAGCGGTCTGCACCGAATGCCGGAGACGCTGGCTGCATGGGTCGGCGAGTGGCCGGCGATCTTGCGCCAAGGCGACGCCATCTACTGTCACGCCTCGCCCGACATGCCCGCCGTGCTGCCGACGACCGCCGCCGCCGCCAACTGGATGAAGCCAGGGATGAGTTGGAGCGCGCTCTTTCCGCGCCTGCATCGGAACGGCGACGCACTTTGGAACGCATTGGCGTGGATGGAGAGCCATGACGTGCGCGTGCTCTTTCACGGCCACACGCATGTGCAGACGGTCTGGGTATGGGAACTGGCGACAAACCAGCTGCGCTCGCTGTCCAATCCGACGTTGGTGCGATTGACGCCCAGCGTGCGCATCGTCGTCGGCGTTGGCAGCGCGGGTGCACCCGAAGATGGGCCGTGGCCGCGCTATGCGATCTACGATGACGCAGCGCAGATTGTGCTGTTGCGTTGTCTGCGCGATGAGTGATGGCTGTAGGTGCATGAAGAACATTCCAAATGCAACTACACTCTTTCAGGTTTTGCCGGTTTCGGTGGATGTGATAGTATTCAATTTCTGCCCGCAATCTGGCGGCAGAAACAATTGAATCCTGTTTTGATTATTCCAATGGGTTGCTCGACTCAGACGGGTCGAGCATTTTTGTTGTCAGAATCGTGCGCTGCCTGTGTAGCGCACAGCAGTTGGCGGTAATCAGCCAGCGTATCTGCAAAGACGGCGCGGCGCAGTGGAGTCATCGAAACAGTGCTGAACTTGCTGCATTGACAGCGATAGGAAATACGATGACTGCTGGATTTTCCCAACTGGGTCTGCGACCGGAACTGGTGCAGGCCGTCGAGTTGCTTGGCTACACTGCGCCAACGCCGATTCAAACTGCCATGATTCCGGTCATGCTTGCCGGTCGCGATGTTGTCGGGCAGGCGCAGACCGGCACCGGCAAAACCGCCGCTTTTGCGCTGCCGCTTTTGCAGCGGCTGCACCCCGGAACCGATCACGCGCAGAGCCTGGTGCTGGCGCCAACGCGTGAGCTGGCGGTGCAGGTGGCGAAGGCGATGCACGAATTTGGTCACGCGCTCGGCGTGCGCGTGCTGCCCGTCTATGGCGGCGAACCTTACGGGCGCCAGATCAACCGTCTGCAAAAAGGTGTGGACATCGTGGTTGGCACGCCGGGCCGTCTGCTTGACCTGCTCGAACGCGGCGTGCTCGACCTGAGCCACCTTGAAACCGTCGTGCTCGACGAAGCCGACGAGATGTTGAGTATGGGCTTCATTGAGGACATCGAGGCGATTTTGCGCGCCACGCCCACCGAACGCCAGACTGCACTCTTTTCCGCCACCCTGTCGCCGGAGATTCGCCGCCTCGCCGATCGTTACCTGCGCGACCCGCAGTCGATCTCGATTCAGCGCGAGCAGGTTACGGTCGCCGCCATCGAGCAGCGCCACTATGTGGTCTATGAGGCTGACAAGCTGGCTGCACTCACCCGTCTGTTCGAGGTCGAGCCGATCACCAGTGCGCTGATCTTTGTGCGCACGCGCGCCGGCGCCGGCGAACTGGCGGCGGCGCTGTCGGCGCGCGGTTTTCCTGCCGAGGCGTTGAGCGGTGAGTTGGAACAGGAAGAGCGCGAACGCGTGATGAATCGCTTCCGCCGCAACCTGATCAAGGTGCTTGTCGCCACCGACGTGGCCGCTCGCGGGCTGGACATCGACCACATCTCGCACGTCTTCAATTTCGATCTACCTGAAGACCCGGAGGTCTATGTCCATCGCATCGGGCGCACCGGCCGCGCCGGCAAGAGCGGCGTTGCCTTGTCGCTGGTTATGCCCAACGAACGCTGGCGGATTGCGCGCATCGAGGGCTTTATCAAAACATCGATCCGGCGCGCGTCCATCCCCACGGTCGAAGAAATTCACGCACGCCGCGAGAGGGACTTACTCGAACGCATGAGCAGCGGTCTGCTCCAGGGGCGATTGGGGCAAGACCGTGCATTGGTCAGCACGCTGATGGAAGCCGGCCATGATCCCATGGAGATCGCAGCAGCAGCTTTGCGGTTGGTGCGTGGTGACGAGAACCAGCGTCAGATTCTCCCGGTCAACGAGGTGCAGGAGCGGCGGTCAGAGCGGAGCCAGCGACACAACGCATCGCGCCTCGAACGCCAACCCTTTGAACGCCAGCCACGTCAACGCCGCCCGCACGGCGCACCAGAAGCGGGTATGGTCAGCCTGACGCTCAGCAAGGGCAAGGTGCACGGTGTGCGACCGGCTGATGTCGTGAGCACGATCGCCTATCATGCCGGCGTGCCCGGCGGCGCCATCGGGCGCATCCACATCGACGAGCATCACACGCTGGTCGATGTCCCCGAACGCTTTGTGGCGCAGGTGCTGGCGCGATCGGCGGCGTTTCGCATCCGGCGGCAGGCGGTTGAAGTTGCGAGGGTGTAGCATGCCGCATCAATGCACCGCTATAGCGCAGGCGCCCGCATAACCCACGGCTGCGCCTGCTCCAACTGCCCTGCCAGGCGGAAGAGCGTCGCCTCGTCGCCGAAGCGACCGACAAAGTGCATCCCAACCGGCAGACCTTCCGGCGTCCAGTGCAGCGGGACAGACATCGCCGGCTGTCCGGTCACGTTGAAGGGCACAAGATAGCGGATCAATGTGAATGTCTTGAGTGCAAACGGGCGCACCAGATCGAAGGCGGTCAGGAGCTTGCCGGCGTGCAGTGCCGCGAGCGTCTCCAACAGCCGGCGCTCGCTCTCGGTTGGCTGCATGGCGCCGATGGGAAAGGGCGGCGTTGGCAGCGTCGGCGTGAGCAACACGTCGTACTCCGTGAAGAACTGCCCGATCTCTCGCGCACTCTTGCCCAGGAAACGCGTCGCCCGCACATAGTCGGCGGCGGAGAATGCCTTGCCGACCATGCCTGTCACCCACGTGCTCAGCTCAAAGTCGCGGCGCGCGGGCGTCTTGCCGACCAGTTCCGCCGTCTCGCGGATGTCGTTCCATGCCTGCCCGCAAATCATGGTCATGAACGCCAACGCCAACTCCTCGCGCTGGATCGGCGGCGCCGCCTCGACGACCTCATGCCCCAGCCCTTCCAGTAATTTCACCGTTGCCTGCAAGCCGCGCAGACATTCGGCGTCAGGCGGCGGATCGTCGACGCCGATCAGCGCCTGCGCAGTGTAGGCGATGCGCAACCTGCCCGGATCGCGCCCGACCTCCTCGGCATAGGGACGCTCCTTTGGCGGCGCAGCATAGGGCGCACCGATATCCATGCCTTCGGTGACGTCGAGCAGCACCGCGCTGTCGCGCACAGAGCGGGTCAACGCGTGTTCGCTGACGCAGCCTTCCCACAGCTCGTAGTAGACAGGCCCGACCGGGTTGCGCCCGCGCGTCGGCTTGAGCCCAAAGACGCCGTTCGCAGACGCCGGCACGCGGATCGAGCCGCCGCCGTCCCCGCCGCTTGCCATCGGCGTGAGGCGCGCCGCCACCGCCGCACCCGAACCGCCGCTGGAGCCGCCCGCCGTGCGCGTCCGATCATAGGGATTGTGGGTCGGTCCGAACAGTTCCGGCTCGGTCCAGGGTGTGTAGCCAAACTCCGACGTGTTGGTCTTACCGATAATCACCAGCCCGGCAGCTTTCCAACGGCGCACCAGTTCGCTGTCGATGGAGGGCGTGTTGTGACGCAGCAGCCGTGTGGCATACGAAGTTGGCGCGCCGGCCACCATCGCCAGCAGGTCTTTGACCAGAAACGGTGCGCCGCAGAAGGGGCCGTCAGGCAGATCGCCCTGCGCCGCCTGTCGCGCCTGATTGAACATCGTGTAGACGACCGCGTTGATCTGCGGATTGCGCGCCTCGATGCGTTCGATGGCGGCCTCGACCAGTTCGAGCGGCGAGACCTCCCTGCGGCGCACCAGCTCCGCCAGCCCCAGCGCGTCGAAGTGTTCATACTCGGCAAATGTGGACATAAGAGACCTCTCTTTTGCAGCCTGAAGGAGATAAGTGCTGTTGTGTATGCTCCCATTATCGCACAGAGTGCATCCCACATTATCGGCGAGAGGGGTGCGGACGCACCTGGTGCGGATGGTGGGTTTGACGGGTGGGCAGGGGCTGTCTATACTGGAAAGTGTGCAACAACCAGTCAAAGGAGATTCTGCATGAATACACCGGGCGAACAAGTCATTCATTACCCAGAAGCCGTCCTTTGGGCGATGGATAAGGAACCGGATGAATTTGAAGCTGAGGCTCGCCTGCTGCTTGCCCTCACCTTATATGAATCTGGCCGTTTGTCAACTGAGCTTGCAGCACAGTTGGCGGGAATGTCCCGCTTTGCATTTGTTTTTGAGTTGGGCAAACATGGGTTGTCGCCGTTTCGTGCAACTGCAGCAGAACTGGCTGAGGATATAGAAAATGCCCGCAGGGCCAGTCATCGTTAATAATACGCCACTGGTAGCCCTGTGGACATTGAAGCGACTCGATCTGTTTCAATTACTATTTGATGAAGTCCTGGCGCCAGCAGCAGTGTACGCCGAGTTTCTGGCAACAGAACGCGCACTCCGCCAATCAGCGCTTGCCGCTGCTGCCTGGATTCGCCCTGCCAGCCTTGCTGATCCACGTCGTGCGGATACATTTGTGGGCATCGGTCGCGGCGAAGCCGAAGTTCTGGTGCTGGCACAAGAGCGACATGCTCGCCTGGTTGTCATTGATGACCTGCGCGCGCGTCGATATGCGAAACGACTCGCCGTGCCCTTGACTGGCACGATGGGTTTGTTGGTGCAGGCAAAGAGAGAAGGATACCTGACAGAGGTGGCGCCGCTGATCCACGAGTTGCAGATGGCAGGCATCTTTTTCTCCGCATCGCTGGTAGCGGATGTGTTGATGCTCGCCGGTGAAGCGGAATAAACCTCGCTAACCGCCGCAGAATTCCCGTATCCCACTTTTGGACGCACCTCATCACCCACGAGTGCGTCTCAAATTCTTGGCGCGCACGCAAGACGCGTTGACCGGTGTGACGCACGCATCTCGCCAAAAGTTCGGGGCGCCTCTATCGCCAATAATCGCTTTGTCGCAGCGCGCGGCATACGGTATACTGACGATAGCGTTGATTGCCAGATTGAAGGCGTGCTGCGTGTTGCGTGCAGAAGACTCGATACGCAACACGTAACACGTAACACGTAACACGTAACACGTAACACGTAACACGCAACACGCAACACCAAGCATATTGTGAGCGACCAATGCCAGCCGAAACCATTTTTAGCAAGATCATTCGCCGTGAAATTCCGTCGGACATTGTCTATCAGGACGAGCAGGTCACAGCGTTTCGTGACATCAACCCGCAGGCGCCTGTCCATATCCTGATTGTGCCAAACAAGCTCATCCCCACTGCCAACGATGTGACGCCCGAGGATGAGCAGATGCTCGGCCATATGTTTGTCGTGGCGAAGCAGATTGCAGTGCAGGAGGGCGTCGCCGAAAGCGGCTACCGTCTGTTGGTGAATTGTAACCGCGATGCCGGGCAGGAAATCTATCACCTGCATCTGCATCTGCTCGGCGGTCGGCGGCTTGGGCCTATGTTGGTGCGTCAAAGTTGAGGGACCGATATGCGCGCAGTGGGAAGTAGCCTACCTCGAATCGATGCTGCGGAAAAAGTGACAGGCGCTGGCGTCTACGCTGGCGACATCGACTTGCCCGGACAGGCGTGGCTCAAGGTGGTCTTCGCCGGGACACCGCACGCCCGCATCCGCGCGATGGATGTGAGCGCTGCACGCGCCATGCCGGGCGTCGTGGCCGTATTGACAGCCGCCGACGTGCCGGTCAACGAGTACGGGCTGATCATGCCCGACCAGCCGGTGCTCTGTGGCCTGGGCAGCACGCCGCAGGCAGAGATCGTGCGCTGGGAAGCCGACCATGTCGCCCTGGTCGTGGCGGAGAGCGAGGCCGAGGCGGAAGCCGCCGCCAAAGCAATTGTGATCGACTATGAACCGTTGCCGGTCATCACCGACCCCTTTGCAGCGATGGCGCCCGACGCGCCGCCGCTCCATCCCTATCCGTTCCGCTATCCCTACGGCGAACGCGATCCACACTCCAACGTGCTGCTGGAGTACAACCTGATCGACGGCGATATCGCAGCAGGTTTTGCCCAGGCGGATGTCATCGTCGAGAGCGTCTACCACACCCACGCCCAGGAGCACGCTTATCTCCAGCCCGAAGCCGGCGTCGCCTGGGTGCGCCCGGATGGTCGCATCGAAGTCACCTGCCCTGGTCAATGGATGCACGAAGAGCGCGAGCAGATCGCCCATGCGCTCGGCTTGCCACAGGAGCAGGTCGTCGTGCGCCACGGCGCGATCGGCGGCGCCTTCGGCGGGCGCGAGGATATTTCGATTCAGATTGTGCTGGCGCTGGCGGCGTGGAAGACGGGGCGACCCGTCAAGACGGTGTGGAGCCGTGAGGAAAGCATCGTCGGCCACCACAAGCGCCACCCTTACACAATCAAAGCAAAGTGGGGCGCTACACGCGACGGCAAAATCGTCGCTGCACAGATGGACATCACCAGCGACTGCGGCGCCTACGCCTACACCAGCACCAAAGTGCTCGGCAACACGCTGCTTGCTGCGCTTGGTCCCTACAAAATTCCCAACGTCCATGTCGTGGCGCGCACCGTCTACACCAACAACACGCCCAGCGGCGCCTTCCGTGGCTTTGGCGGGCCCCAGGGACACTTCGCCGCCGAGATGCAGGTCAACAAGCTGGCGGCGGCGCTCGGCATCGATCCGGTGGAACTGCGCATGCGCAACCTCTGGCAGGAAGGGACGATCCTGCCCACCAAAGCGCCGCTGCCCGCCGGCTGCACGATCCGCGAAGTGGTGGCAGCCGCTGCCGAACGCGGCGGCTGGCGTCACGGCGATGCCCAGGGTGATGCGCAGGGTTGGCGTCGCACCGCAAACGATGATGAGGTCCGCTCCTCGCCCCTCGCCCCTCGCTCCTCGCTCCAAGCGACATCGCGCAGGCTTGCACGCGGCGTCGGCTTTGCCTGCTGTTTCAAGAATGTCGGCTTTAGCCTCGGCTTTCCCGAACATTGCTCGGCGTGGGTGGAATTGCACGGCGAAGGTGACATCGAGCACGCCGTCGTCGGCTGCGTTGGCGCCGAAGTGGGGCAGGGCGCGCACTCCGCCTTTCGCCAGATTGCGGCGGAAGTGCTCGGTCTGGCGCCGGAACAGGTCGAGGTGCGCACAGAATCGACCGAAGTCACCGGTTCCAGCGGCAGCTCCTCCGCCAGCCGCATGACCTTCATGGCGGGCAACGCCATCAAAGGCGCGGCGGAACGGGCGCTGCAAGAGTGGCAAAATGAGGAGCGTCCGGCGCGCGCCGAGTTCATCTTCCATCCGCGCCCCACTACGCCCTACGACCGTGAGAACGGCGCATCCGACCCGAATGTCAGCTATGGCTACTGCGCACAGGTCGTCGAAGTCGAGGTCGATCTCGACACCGGACACGTCCACGTTGCGCGCGTGATCAGCGCCAACGATGTCGGGCGCGCCGTCAACCCGCAGATGGTCGAGGGACAGATCGAGGGCGCAGTGGTGCAGGCGATGGGCTGGGCATTGATGGAGAAGTATGTGCAGCGCGAAGGGCGCGCCGTGACGCAGCATCTCAGCACCTACCTGATTCCGGGCGTGCTCGATGCGCCGACGATCATCGAGCCGATCATCCTGGAATTTCCCGACCCGCAGGGACCGCTCGGCATTCGCGGCATGGCGGAGATGCCCTTCATCCCAGTTGCGCCCGCCCTCGGCGCCGCCATCCACGACGCCATCGGCTGTTGGCTCGACGAACTGCCCTACACGCCGGAGCGAGTGTGGAGGGCGCTGCAAAGAAGTTGACCGCCATGCGCATTGCTCTCATTTCCGACACACACGGCAACCTGCACGCCACCCGGGTTGTACTGGCCGCCATCGAGGCGGAGCGTCCTGACCAGGTCGTGTGCCTGGGTGACGTTGCCATGTTTGGTCCGCAGCCATGCCAGACGCTGGCCGCCATTGCCGCATTGCACTGCCCGATAGTGATGGGCAACACCGATGCCTGGGCGCTCGATCCGGTTCCTCATGCAGAGCGCGACGAATTCACCATCCTGTACAATGCGGTGGAGGGGTGGGGCGCAGCACAACTCAGCGAGACGGATCGGACGTTGATCCGCACCTTTCAGCCGACGGTGAAGGTGGAATTGGGCGATGGGAACACGCTGCTCTGCTACCACGGCTCTCCGCGTTCCTTTGATGAGTCGATCGAAGCAGCCACCACTGACGCCATTCTTGACGAAATCTTCGGCGACGATCCGTCGGTGATCTGCGCTGGCGGCCATACGCACACGCAGATGGTGCGCCGCCACCGTCATCGCCTGATTGTCAACCCGGGCAGCGTGGGGTTGCCTTTTGTTCTGCGTAGCGACGGTTCGGCGCAGAATCCGCCTTGGGCGGAGTTTGCCATCCTCGACTATCGTTCACCTGCAGATGTTGAAGTCGCACTGCGTCGCGTCCCCGTCGACGTACACACCGTGATAGAAGACGCCTTTACTAGCGGAATGCCGATGGCTGACCGCTGGACAGCCGACTGGAGCACACCATGACTGCACGTTTTCGCTGGGGGATCCTCGGTCCCGGCAATATCGCTGCCAAGTTTGCCGCCGGCGTCGCCGCGCTCGACGACCAGGAGGTGATCGCTGTCGGCTCGCGCACGCAGGCGTCGGCGGATCGCTTTGCCGATCGCTTCGATATTCTGCGCCGGCATGTCGGCTATGAGGCGCTGGCTGCCGACCCCAACGTCGATGCGATCTATGTTGCGACGCCGCACAGTTTTCATCACGAACACACCTTGCTGGCGCTGCGCCACGGCAAGCATGTGCTGTGTGAAAAGCCTTTCGCCATCAACGCCGCACAGGCGCAGGAGATGGTCGATGAGGCGCGGCGTCAGCAGTTGTTTTTGATGGAGGCGATGTGGTCGCGCTTTCTGCCGATCATCGTCGAGGCGCGCCGACTGATCGCTGAGGGCGCCATCGGCAAGGTGCAGATGATCCAAGCCGACTTTGGCTTTCGCGCCAGCTTCAACCCGGCAAGCCGTCTCTTCGACCCGGCGTTGGGCGGCGGCGCACTGCTCGACGTCGGCGTCTATCCGATTTCGCTGGCGACGATGGTGCTCGGTCAGCCCGACCGCATTGCCGCCATTGCTGCACTCGGCGCCACCGGCATCGACGAGAACACCGGCATCCTCTTTGGCTTCCCCAGCGGCGAGGTGGCGCTGCTCTCCACCTCGGTGCGCGCCACGACGCCGCAGGAAGCGGTCATCATCGGCGACAACGGCACGATCCGGCTGCACAGCCCGTGGTGGGTAGGCGACACGCTGACCCTGCATCCTGCCGGTGAAGAACCGCAGGTGATACGACGCCCTTATCTCGCCAACGGCTACAGCCACGAGGCGATCGAAGTGGCGAGCTGCGTGCGCGCCGGCAAGCTGGAAAGCGAGACCATGTCGCTCGACGAGTCGGTGCGCATCATGGCGATCATGGATGAAATTCGCGCGCAACTGGGCATGAAGTATCCGATGGAAACGTCCTGATGATGTGCTCTGCCGGGCAGTGCGACCGCCTTCGGAGCATGATCACCTATGACGGCAGCAACGCTTGACATACGCCTGCTTGGACAATACGCCGTTGCGGTGAATGGGCAACCGCTGGCGCTGCTGCCGACGGAGCGCAGCCGTCTGTTACTGGCGTATCTGGCGCTACACCTTACGCCGCAGCCGCGTAGCCATCTCATTGGTCTGCTCTGGCCCGACCTGCCGGAGAAACAGGCGCGGCGCCGGCTGACGCAGGAGATGTGGCGCATCAACAACGAACTGAGTAAAGTTGGGCTGACCGCCACGCTGACCGCGCAGGGCGACGCCATCCAGTTCGCTGTCGGCGTTGACGTTGTTTGCGATGCACATCAACTTCAGATGTTGCTCGAACGCTGCCAGGTTGAGAACCTCACCACCTGGCCCTCCCTTGCCGAACTGACCACCCTTCAACGCGGTGAGCTGCTGCCCGGCTACTTCGACGACTGGATATTGGTGGCGCGTGAACGTCTCTTTCAGGCGTACTCGGCTGCATTGATGCGTCTGTTGTCTCAGTGCAAGCGGGTGGGCGACTGGGAAACGGCGACAGCGGTGGTCGATGCACTGCGCCAGCTAGACCCGCTCTCCGAAGTCTGGATTGCCGAGTCGCTGCAGATTGCCCTGAGCTTAAGGCGTCCCGGAACAAGTTTGCAGCAATATGAACAATTTGTCGCCGCGCTACAAGAGACTTTCGAGATTGTCCCCTCACCAGAATTGGCGGCGCTGGCGCAGCAACTTGCTGCGCAGCGCAGTCAGCCGGCGACGTCGATTGCTTTTGTCGATCCGACCTACCTGCCGCCATTGATTGGGCGAGAGGCGGAACGCAGCCTTTTGTTGCGTGCGCTCCAGCAGGCGCAGGATGGGCGCGGTCACTTCTGCCTGCTTGAAGGCGGGGCGGGCGTTGGTAAGAGCCGCCTGATCGAGAGCGTGATCGCCGATGCGCGCTGGCGCGGTCTGCTCATCGGCGCAGGCAGAGGGCTGGAAATTCAACACAATCAAGCCTATCAGCCGCTGCTCAAGGCGCTGCGTGAACTGCTCTCCCCCCTGCGCGCACAGCAGATTCGTCTTTTGCTCGACCCGCTGTGGCTCGCCCAAGCCGCGCGCGGCTTGCCTGTTCTGGCGGAGTGGCTGCCCGACCTGCCAACGCTGCCTTATCTGGAGCCGGAGCCAGACCGAGTGCGCACGTTGGAGGCGCTGACGCGTCTTCTGCTGGCGCTGGCGACGTTGACGCCGACGGTATTGGTGCTGGACGACCTGCAATGGGCGGACAACGCCACACTCGATCTGTTGATCTACCTGGCGCGGCGCGTCCGCAATGCTTCTCTTCTTGTACTGCTGAGCTATCGGGCAGAAGAAGCGCGCACTCACACCGCCATGTGGCTGGCTCTGCATGAGATCGACCGCAGCAGCAGTGTGCAACGCATCGAGCTAACCGGCATTTCCGCCGAAGCAAGCGCCGACCTGGTGCGCACCCTTCTGCAACTTGACCGCCCCGCACCGATCTTCGAGCAGCGCATCTTCACCCAGACGCGCGGCAATCCCTTCTTCATCTTGGAGACGCTGCGCACACTCTATCAAGAGGGAAACCTGACGCGCACCGCTGACGGCCATTGGCAGACGCCCTGGGACGCTGCCACCGTCGATTACCACGAGGCCGCGCTTCCTGCGCAGGTGGACGCGCTGATCCAGCGACGCCTGGCGCAGCTTGCACCAGAGGAGCGCCAGGTGCTCGACACTGCCGCCGTCTTGGGTGCGCCCTTCGATCTGGCGCTGTTGACCCAATTCATGCCCGATTCTGGGCGCCGTCTGCTGACGGCGACGGCGACACTGGTGCAGCGCCGCTTCCTGCAAGAGACGCCTACTGCCTATCAGTTCGAGCACGACCAGATTCGCCACACCGTCTACGCGCAAATGGAACCGTCACAGCGTCGCAACCTTCATCGCCGCGCCGGTGAGCTTTTGACGCGCAATCAGCCCGACGCCCACGACCTGCTGGCGCATCATTTTGAGCAGGCTGGCGCTACGGGTCGCGCCTTTCACCATCACTGGAAGGCGGGCGAGTCCGCACAGCGGACAGGCGCTTATCGTCTGGCGCGCACGCATTATGCAAAAGCCGCTGACTGGTTGGATGCGCTGCCGGTGACGCGCGCCACGCGTGTTGAATTCTTGATGCAGTGGGAGCGATTACTCAGCTTTCTGGGTGAACGCGCCTTACAGCGAGAAATGCTGACAAAGCTGGCGCACACACCGGGTCTCGATGTACGACAACAGCAGGTCGTGCTGCTGCGACAGGCATTGGCAGAAGGTGACGCCGACAATTTTGACGATGCGCTGGCGCTGGTTGCGCAGAGCTTCACCCGCGCGCAACAGATGAATGACGGCGCAGGCATGGTGGAGACGCTGACCGCATGGGGACAGATGCTCCACCATCGCGGAGATACAGCGGAGGCGGAGGCGAAACTGCGTCAGACCGTCCACACCGCCACCGGCGATAGGCGCCAGCAGGCAGAAGCGTGGAGCACACTGGCAGACATTTTGCCGGCGCGCAACGCCTACGCCGAAGCTGTACAGGCCGCTGAGACGGCGTTGGCGCATTTTCAGCAATTCGGCGACGTTGCCGGCGCCGCTCGCGCCAGCGTCACGCTGGCTGTCATTGCCATGGAACAGGGCGATGTCGCAGGCGCAGTCGAGCGTTACCTTTCAGCGCAGGCGTTGGCGGAGCAATGCGGCTATCGCCTGTTGGAAGCGCGCATCGCCGCCAACCTGGCGAACGCGCTCTGTGTGCTTGGCCGGATCGGCGAGGCATTGAACCAATATGAGCACGGCCTTGCGATTGGCCAGTCCCTGGGTGATGTCCGACTACAGAGCCTGATCGTCATCAACTACGCATCGACGCACATCACCTTCGTTGGACCTGATGACGCCGTCGCCGCGCAGGTGCAGCGTGCGCTGGCGTGGGGCGAAGCCGCCGGTGACGACCTCTGCGTTGGTCAGGCATGGAATATCCTTTCGATGGACGCAGCCTATCGAGGCGATCTCGTCCGCGCCAGAGAATTGCTCGACCGCTCGGCCGCCGCGTTTGCCCGTGTGGATTACGCCTACATCAAGGCGCAGGCGTTGCGCGCGCAGGCGCAGCTCTGCCAGATGGAAGGCGACCACGCGCAGGCGTTGGAACTGATCCGCCAGGCGCTTGCCGCCAGCCAGCAGATCGGAGCGACGCATCTCACCACCGAAATGCGTGCGATCGAGGGCGAAATCTTGCTCGATCTCGGGCAGATCGAGGCGGCGCTGCGTGCGGTCAACAACGCCGCCGCCCAGGTCACGCCCGACGTTTTTCAGTCCTACCTGTTGCACTATCGGTGCTTCAAGGTGTGGCGCGCTGGCGGCCAGCATGAGTCGGCGCAAACGGCGTTGAGGCTCGCCATGCAGGAATTCGACGCCATCCTGGTCACGCTCTCCCCAGAACAGCGCCAACACAGCCGGACGAGTATCCCCGCCCACTGCGCACTGCTTGCCGACGCTTGATGGGCAGACTGGAGATTAGAGATTAGAGATTGCCTCTCTCGTCCTCACCCCTTCCTTGAGACATTTCTGAGACATCCCTGTGGTTTCCTGAGACAGCAGCCGGCTGTGTTGGTTGGCGGGAAGACAGGAAACCTGACATGACTGAACCAAACGACCATCCAGCCAGATCGGGTTCTTCGGCTCCGTTGCAGGCGTCCTTCATCGTGCGCGTGTGGCGACCGGAGACGGAGGGCGAATGGCGCTGTCATCTGATCGAGGTCAAGAGCGGGCAGCGGATCGTGTGCCAGCGCCTGGATGATCTGGCGACGCACATCGCACTGTGGCTGCTTGACGCAGAGGAGACAGGGCGGAGCGGTCTACGCTGAAAGCTGCGGCGCAGTCGATCAAGGTTTCTCAAGTTCGGGATTGAGTTTAGACGGAAAAGGAGAATCTGCCATGAAAAAGAAGAAGTTATTGCTGGTTGTTCTACTGGTGTTCTTTGTGCTGGGCATGCTGCCGGGGCTGAAGTTGAGTCCCGTGACTGCGTTCGGCGCCGACGTGCTGCAGACCACCCCCTTGACAGCTTACGAGCTTGTGCGCAATGGAAGCTTCAATTACAACATGCTCTGGTGGTCCAAGCGCGGGGCAGGGTCGAACAATGCCCAGGTCGAGGCCACCATCGATCCGCAGGGCGGGCCGGCTGTGCGCATCTTCAGCGAATCGGATGCCAACTTTGCCACGGCGTCCGCCATCTATCAAGAGCTCTATCTGCCCGACGCCATCACTAAGGCCACGGTCGGCTTCAAGGTGAAAGTGGCTCAGGCCTTCGAGGGCCAACCGCCTGTGCAGGGCGAACTTATCAATGGCTGGTGGGCGATTGTACACATCGACTCCAACAATGCGCCTGATCTGACGAACAACATCGTGTCAGGCGCTGTCTTCGAACAATCCCAATCTGCGTTCACCGATTGGCTTACCTACGGGGTGGAGATTCCCAGCGAGTATATCACCGCGCTGAACGCCGCCCGCGCCAACAAGCAACGGCTGGCTTTCATCCTGGGCACTATCTCCAACGGCTCGCGTTTCAGCCTGCTGGTGGATGACATCGCGATCCAGGTGGATGGTTCTCGCACCCACCCCAACTTCGTGGGTGAGATCGCTTATATCTGGGACGGCAAGCTCCAGCGCATCAGCCCCAACGGCGCCAATCCCCAGCCGCAGACCATTTGGAGCCATCCCAATGAAGCCTACGGTCTTTTCAATGTGCGCTGGAACCCCACGGCTACTGAACTAGCCTTCACCAGTGATCATGAATCGCCTTTCTCCGCCTTCTCCGCCGATGTCTACGGTATTCGCATGGACGGCACAGGGCTGCGCCGCATCACGAACGCTCCTTCTCATGCAGACATGCAAGCCAGCGGCCTGGGGCGGGGAGCGGTGCGGGTCTCGGTGACGAATAACTACAACACCTTCACCGACCCCATCGCCTTCTTCCGTATCTACGTCCAGGGCGCGCCGGAATGGGGTGTATTGACCTTGCCCAGCCAGTTTGGAACAACCGAGGTGACTATCCCCAGTGTGGTGGATCTGGGGACAGGCGTTATACAGGATATTGTCTTTCTCTATTCCAGCAGCGCGTGTGGTGCAGTGCGGCGCTACGTGCCCGGGTTTGTGGATATAGTGGCGGGGCAAACGGTGAGCGCGAACCTGGTCTTCGACGGCACAGGGTGTGGGCTCTCCGGTGTGAAGGAAGCCACCCGTCTCAGTTGGAAGCGGGATGGCAGCGAGCTTGGCTATCTGGTGGTCTCGTCGCCGTTTAGAATTTCGGCGGCTGGCGGCGGACCGGGTGCGCCCTGGTGGCAGGGCGCCGGCCTCACCACCAGCCCGGCCTGGTCCCCAGTGAACAACCAGGTGCTCTACGGGCGGGATTTGGTGGGCATTGAGCGCATTGAGCCGGATACGGAGCAGGGCGGGACGCTGCTTGTGCCACCCCAACAGGGCGGGTATCCCGATTACCCGGCCTGGTTGCCCAATGGCAGCGGCTTCCTCTATGTGGAGAATGGCAATCTCTTCTATTCGTCCAGTCAGGGCGCAAACATCCGCCAACTCACCTTTTTCGTGAATGAGTTTGTTCACCAGCCCAGTGTTTCTCCGGACGGCGCGTATGTGGTGTTCGAGCGGCAAAGCGGGGATTTCAAGCTGCTCTGGCTGATGGAGTGGGACAACCCGACCAACATGTGGCCGCTGACCCAGGGACAGCGGCCCGACTGGAGCCGCGTCAACCCGAGCGCGCCCACCAACCCGTCGCCCACCAGCACGCCGCCGCCAGAACAGCTCACCAATCGCGTGTATCTGCCCTCTGTCACCCGATGATTTGTTTGTTCGTTGCCATCTTCCCGGAAGCCTCGAGGCTTCCGGGAAGATGATCGGAGAGAAATCATGCTACGGCAAGTTCGTTTACCCTATTCGCCTACGAAGTAGATGACAGCGAACCGCTCCCGACGCAGCGCCAGCTCTACTTACCCGCTGTCTTACGGTGACAAGTCAAAGACGGTTTGGATTACAGCAAATGCGTTCTCTGTTTTCTACAATCCCAACAGTGATAGAATTGTGTTGTTGACAACAGGGAGATTACACACCATGCGAATCGAGAATCCATTTGCCCGCGTCGAGCGGCTCAAGCGCGTCAAGAATCTACCCACCGATCCAGCCACCGAGCGCGTGCCGCCAGGGCAATTTCTGACCGAGCGTTTCCCAGTGCTGCATTATGGCGCCACGCCGCACTACGCCGACCTGAAAAACTGGACGTTGCGCATCTTCGGGCTGGTGGAGCAGGAAAAGGTGCTCTCCTGGGACGAGCTAATGCAGTTGCCGCGCAACACCGAGACCGTTGACATCCACTGCGTCACGCGCTGGAGCAAGCTCGACACCACGTGGACGGGCATCCCATGGCGCACCTTCGTCCAGCACATTCAGATCAAGCCCGAAGCCACCCACGTGATGGTGCACTGCGAGCACGGCTACACTACCAACGTGGCGCTCGACGTGCTCGACGATGACGACACCATGCTTGCCTTCGAGTACGAGGGCAAGCCGCTCGAACCGGAGCACGGCTATCCGTTGCGGCTGCTTGTGCCTAAAAAATACTTCTGGAAGAGCGCAAAATGGGTGCGCGGTTTCGAGTTCATGGTCGGCGACCGCCCCGGCTTCTGGGAGCGCGCCGGCTATCACATGGAAGGCGACCCATGGAAGGAAGAACGCTTCGGCTGGTGAGTGATGCGCGTCTTTCTTGACCAGATCGGCTGTCGTCTCAACTACAGCGAGATGGAGACGCTCGCCGGTCAGTTGCGCTCAGCCGGTCACACGATCGTCGCCGCACCAGAGCAGGCGCAGGTCATCCTCTTCAACTCGTGCGCAGTGACCGCCGGCGCCGAGCGTGACTCGCGCAAGCGCGTTGCTGCGCTGCATCGCGTCAGCCCTGTGGCGCGCATCGCCGTCACCGGCTGTTGGGCGACGCTGCGTCCGCAGCAGGCGGCGCAGTTGCCCGGCGTTGCGCTCGTCGCCGACAACAGCCGCAAGGAGCTGCTGGCGGCGCTGCTCGAACCGTGGAGCGCCGAACTCGACGATCCCGACGCGCTGGCGCGGATGCAGCCCGACGGCAACCCGTTCGCACATCTACACGACGCCGGGGAACGGACAGCGCGCACGCGCGCCTTCGTCAAGGTGCAGGATGGCTGCAACAACCGCTGCACCTTCTGCATCGTCACGGCGCTGCGCGGGGAAAGCCGCAGCCGCCCGCTGCGCGAGATCGTCGATGAGGTGCAGCGCGCCGCCGCCTCGGGCGTCATGGAGGCGGTGTTGACGGGCGTACATCTGGGCAGCTACGGGCGCGACCTATCCGCCGCGGCGCGCAGCGATCTCAAAGAACTGGTCGCCGCGCTGCTCACCGACACCGACATTCCACGCCTGCGTCTCAGCAGCCTGGAGCCGTGGGAGCTGGCGGATGGCTTCTTCGAGCTGTGGGCGCGCTGGCCCCATCGGCTCTGCCCGCACCTGCATCTGCCCTTGCAGGCGGGAACCGACCGCCAGTTGCGCGCCATGGCGCGGCGCTGCACCACCGCCAGCTATCGCCAGCTTGTGCACGCCGCTCGCGCCGCCATTCCCGATTTGATGCTCACCACCGATCTGATCGTCGGTTTTCCGGGCGAAAGCGACGCCGACTTCGCGCAAGGGCTGGCGTTTGTCGAGGAAATGCGCTTCGCCCACGCCCATCTTTTCCCCTTCAGCGCACGCGAGGGCACGGCGGCGGCAACCTTCGCCGGGCAGCTTTCCGCCGAAATCAAGCGCGCACGGCTGCAGCGATTGCAGCAAGTTGTCGCCGCGACCGGCGAACGTGAACGCCGCCGCTTTGTCGGAACGACGCGCCCCGTCCTGTTCGAGGGCGCAGGCAAGCCGCTCGCCGACCAGCCGGGCAGCCGACTGTGGTTTGGGCTGACCGACAACTACCTGCGCGCGGCGGTCGTGGCGCCGGCCGCGCTCGACTTGCACAACCTACTGACCCCGGTTCACCTGCACGCCCTTGCTGGCGACATCCTGCACGGTGAATTGCCGCCGGCATTCCACGCTGCCTACAGGCGCAGCAGCATCTCCTGACGCTGCGCGGCGGGCAGCTCCGCCAATGCCTGTTCGAGCGGGTAGCGCGCCAGGACGCGGCGCAGGGCGCGGGCGATGGGCGCCCACTCTGCGCTGCGCAGCATATCATCGCAGATGTCGAAGGCGCGCTGACCGGCGGCGTGGTCGCCGCGGCGGGCAGCCCACACCAGGCCAAGCAGATCGTCGAGAGTGAGCGTCTCGCCACGCGCGCGGGCGAGCAGTTCGTCGACGCCGGGCAGCCAGTGGTCAAAGCCGAGGTCAGCAAAGCCCTGACGGGCGGCTTCGAGCAGCGGGAGCGCGTCCTGGGGCCGGCCCCGGCGCAGGGCGAGGTGGCCCAGACCCGCTTGGAAGACGGCAATTCCCTGAAGATCGCGAATTTGTTGGCAAGTCGCCAAACCAGCCCGGTAGAGGCGCTCCGCCTCGTCGTACTGCCCACGCGTGCGGAGCAAATCCGCCAGGCTCGACTGCGTCACCGCCACCGCACGCGTGTCGCCCACCGCCTCAAAGACGCGCAGGCTCTCCCGGTAGAGGCGCTCCGCCTCGTCGTACTGCCCACGCGTGCGGAGCAAATCCGCCAGGCGCGACTGCGTCGTCGTCCGCCGCTTCCGCCAGAAGCGCTTCCGCCATAGTCAGGCTGGCGCGTAAAAACGCCTCGCCGCGTGCTGGCTCGCCGTGGCTGCGCCAGAACTCACCCAGCAGCCGCTGCATACGGCGCACCGTGTTCAGCCGGTCGCTATGCTGCGTCGCCGGCAGCGCACACGTCTCCAGCCACTGCCCCAACGCCGGAAAGGTGTGGGTGGGGTGGTTTTCCGCCAGCGTGACAAAGAAATCGGCGACCAGCGCCGCCTCTGCCGGTGGCTGCGCCGCCGCCCACTCGGCTGCCCGCACCGTCTCCGGCTGCCAGAAGGCAAGCTGCTGCCAATTCTCGATGCTGCGCAGTTGCAGTGCGTCGAGTTCAGCCATGATGTGCGCGGCGTGCGCCCGCTGCACGCCGCGCTGCTCGGCTGGGTTGGCGCTTCCGGGAAGGTGAGCAGCCGTAGTCGACTGGCATATTCCTGGATGCCGTTGGTCATGTTATTCCACGAAGCGGTGCTGTAGCAACACCGCAATGAGCGGTGGCAGGTCGTCCTCGATCGTGCGCCACAGAATGTCTAAATTGATGTCAAAGTAGGCATGCACCAGACGGTGGCGCATGCCGATGATGTCGTCCCACGGGATTTCAGGTAGTTGTTTCTGCGTGTCCGGCGAAATCCGATAGGCGGCTTCACCGATGATCTCAACCGCCTTGACTAGCGCCAAGACCAACTTGCGATCTCGCTCCAGGTCCGCACGCGTCTGTCCCTGCGCAAAGCTGACCGCTTCCTCGGCCGCATCCAACATATGCTGCAAGCGGACAAGATCATCGTTCGACATATTGCACCTCCGCTTCCTGTATTACCTGCTGGCGAAAGTAACGGCTCAGGTCTTCGGGCGTGCGCAGGTCGACTTTGCGCCCTCCCCACAGTGCAGACAGCTCGCGCTCCATGCGGGCGATGGCAAAAAGCCCCGGCACATGCTGCGGGTCAAACTCGACCAGGATGTCGATATCACTCTCTGCGTTGAAATCAGACCGTAGGACAGAGCCAAAGACTGCCAGACGCCGAATATGGTTGCGCCGGCAAAACTCTGCAATCTGGTGTTGGGGAATCTCAATTTGTCGATCCATCATTACACTTCGGCAAACATGCGCGCCTTGAATAGACCTTCCAGCAGCGCCTGCACGTCCAGGATTAACGAATCGCCGTCGACGAAACAGTCGTAGATGCCAAAGTCCAGGTCGGCGCTGTCGAACTGAAACAGTTCGCACAGCAGTTACTGGAACTTTCTCAGATTTTCGTGCATGGCGATCCTTATAGTCACGTCGAGAGAATGGAAACTCACATCCGTCAAGGGTTTGGCTGGCAGCTAAAGTTTAGCTGATCGAATCGAAATAGAGAAACCATCACTCACTCGCTTCTGGCGTCCAGGTCGGCGTCGGCTCAAGTTCCGGTGGCAGTTCCTGCGCAACCGGTGTGTCGGTCGGGATCATCGGCGTATCGGTGGGCCAGGGCGTGTCGGTCGGGATCATCGGCGTATCCGTGGGCCAGGGTGTATCGGTCGGGATCATGGGCGTGTCGGTCGGCGGCTCTGGCGTCCAGGTCGGCGTGGGCGGCTCCGGCGTCCAGGTCGGCGTTGCCGCTTCGGTGGGCGGCGTGTTGTCGACGAAGAGGCGTACGCGCGTCTCGTACTGAACGCCGTTGCTGGCGCGCATCAGCAGACGCAGGGTGTGCGGTCCATTGCCCAGACCGGTGGTGTCCCACGCGCCCAGTTGACCGTTGACGACCGGTGCGCCAAAGGGGCCGCTGATCGGCAGGCTGAACGCGCCGGGATCGTGGCTGACGCCGTACTGCAGCTCGTAGCTGGCGAAGCCGGGCATCGACGCGCTGCCAAAGACCGCCACAACGCCGCGCACCGTCGATCCTTCGCTCGGAGTGCTGATGAAAAGCTGCACTTCGCCCGGCGCCGGCGTCGTCGGCGGCGCCAACGCCTCGATGGGCGGCTGCTCGATGCCGTTGCGGATCGCCCACTCACGGTATTCGAGCGGATAGACCTTGAAGATGCGCTCCTCGATCTGGTCGGGCGGCGTGAATTCGTTGGCGAGCTGGTCGGTCCCGGCCACCATGCGGATGCGCCGCCAGAGGTCTTGTTCTTTGGGCAGCGGCGGGCGATCCTCGGCAAACCAGTGCATTCGTCTTTCCGGGCAGGCGTCGCTTGGCTCTGTACCCGTGTCGGCGCAGACCTCGAACTGGCGCACGCCGGGCGGCGGTGTAAAGGAAAGCGCCGGCTCGTTGACGTGTGCAGCGCGCATGAACTGGTTCCAGATCGGACCTGCGCCGGCCACGCCGGAGATGTTGATCATCGGCGAGTTGTCGGCGTTGCCGACCCACACGCCGGTGACCAGTTGCTGCGTGTAGCCGACGGTCAGGTTGTCGCGAAAATCGTTGGTTGTGCCGGTCTTGACCGCCGCCGGGCGATCCAGCCGCAGCACCGAGCTGGCGCCAAAAACTGGCGTGCGCGCCTCGTTGTCGCTCAAAATATCGGTGATCAAGAATGCATCCACCGGGCTGATCACCTGCTGCGCTGACTCGACGCCCGGCTGACAGGGACGCGGCGTCTCTTGCTCGCAAATCACCGTTCCTTGCGCGTCGGTGATCTTCTGGATCGTGACGGGCGGAATGCGCTGGCCGTTGTTGGCAAGCGTGGCGAAGGCGTCGGTCAGTTCGATCAACGGAATTTCGCCGGCGCCGAGCGACAGACTCAAGCCAAAATCGGCGCGCGTCAATGTGGTGACGCCGAAGCGCTGCATCAGTTCCAGAAAGACAGGCAGCGTCGCCTCCTGCAGCGCAGCGACGGCAGGAATGTTGCGGCTGGTCGCCAGCGCCGCACGCACGGTCATCAATCCCATCTCCTTGCCGTCGTAGTTGCGCGGTGTATAGGGCGGGTTGGCGCCGTCAGGAAAGGCGGTCGAGATGTCGGCGACGATCGTGCCGGGCGTCCACTGTTCCTCTTGCGGACGATCGGGCATGTCAAAGGTGGCGAGATAGACGAAGGGTTTGGTTGAGCTGCCGGGCTGGCGCGGCGCCAACGCCATGTTGACCTGCCCGTCGATCTCCACGTCGTTGAAGTCGGCGCTGCCGACCAGCGCCACGACCTCGCCGTTCTGCGGGCGCATGGCGACCAGCGCACCGTTGGAGACGTTGCGGTCGGCGAGGAGGCTCACCTGTTCGCGCACGATGCGCTCGGCTTCGGCTTGCAGGCGCGGGTCGAGCGTCGTGTGGACGTTGTAGCCAGCCTGATAGAGCGCCTCGGGACCAAACATCTGCTCCAGTTGCTGGCGCACATAGAGCGTAAAGTGCGGCGCAACCAGATTGAACTGCAGCGGCTCGTAGGTGAGCGGCTCTAGCCAGGCGGCGTCAGCTTCGGCGGGCGTGATGAAGCCCGCTTCCACCATCAGCCGCAGCACGACCGCCTGCCGATTTTTGGCGCGGTCGGGGTTGGTGTACGGGTCGTAGAACGCCGGGAGCTGCGGTAGCCCGGCAAGCAGCGCCGCCTCCGCCAGCGTCAGGTCGGCGGCGTCCTTGCCGAAGTACGTTTCGGCGGCGGCGTCGATGCCATAGGAGAGGTTGCCGTAGAAGACCTCGTTGAGATAGAGTTCGAGAATCTCGTTTTTGTCATAGCGCCGCGTGATCTCGGCAGCCAGGATCGCTTCCTTGATCTTGCGCGTGGCTGTACGTTCAGGTGAGAGCAAAACCCGCTTGACCAGCTGCTGCGTAATCGTCGAACCGCCGGAGACGACGTCGCCCTCTTGAAAAGCATAGTAAACCGCGCGCAGCAGCGCCACCGGATCGACGCCAGGGTGTTCGTAGAAATTGGCATCCTCGGTCGCAATTGTAGCCTGGATCAGATATGGTGAGATGGCGTTGAGCGGAACCACGACCCGCCGTCCCATGTTGGGGTCGAAGGTCTCGTTGAGCAGGTTGCCTTCGCGGTCGTAGATGCGCGTGCTCTGGAAGGTGCTGGCGCGCTGGCGCAGCTCGGCGGGCGAGGGCAGATCGCGCGCCATCAGAGCATAGCCGATCAGCAGCGCGCCGACCACCAGCACCGCCAGCAGCACAAACGCGATCACGCCAATGCCGAAGCCCTGCCAGAAGCGATTGCGCGACGGCTGTCCAGGCGCATTTCCGCCAGCAGGACGAATCTGTTTTGGTTGAACCGGCTGCAATTCATACATAAAGAAACCAAGCGCCTCAGTTAGTTGGAGGGGCGAGTTGCGAGGGGTGACATGGCGAGCGACGCTCTTCACAACTCACCATTCACGATTCAGCGATACACCCTTCCCCCCTCGCCCCTCCTCAATCCGGCCACTGCCAGGGCAGGGTGTTCTGGTAAATCCAGGCGATTGTATGCCACGCCTGCAAAACGATCAACGGCGCAACGCCGCCCCACAGCACCCGCCCACGCAGCACATTCGCCAGCAGCAACGCCAGCAACACCGTCGTCGGCAGCGACGCCAGGCTGAACAAATCCCAGTCGCGCTGACCGCCGTAGTCTGGGTTCCACACAAAGGTGAAGAGCAGATAGAAGGCAGCGGCGATGAGGAGGAAGCGGAGAGATTGGAGATCGGAGATTGGAGATTGGGAGATTGGGAGACCGCGGCCCGTCGCCGAATCTCCAATCTCCAATCTCGAATCTCCAATCTCCCTTTCTCGCTTGATCCACGCCATCCCCACCACCACCACCAGCGACGGCAACACGATGGGGGCAACGAGCAACTGGTTGTTCAGCCAATCGCGGATGTGCGGCCAGCTTGCCATTGTGTAGTGCTCCCAGCGCGTCGTGGTCTCGAAGAGCGGCACAAACCAGCGTGCATCGCCGCCGCCGGGTCGATCCGTGGTCAGCAGCGCGGCGACGCCATGACCGCTCGCTTCCATGAACGCAAAGGTTGCGCCGCCCACCAACACCATTGGCAGCGCAATTTGTAGAACGACCGCGCTGACGGTTTTGTTTCGCGTCGTCCTGTGACGCCAGCCTTGTTGCATCGCAAGCCAGCCAAGATAAAGCAGGCTTGGCGCCAGTACGATCGTGCTTGGATGGGTGGCGTGGGTGAGGGCAAGCACCGTCGCCGCCAGCCAGAGCGGACGCCTGCCCAAGATCACGCCCAGCCCTAGCCAGAGATACGCCAGCACGCCAGCGGCGGCAAAGCTGTAGTTCTCGACATAGCCAAAGAAAAGCTGCATGAGCCCGAGCGTCGTCAACAATCCATAGGGGAGCCATGCTGGCGCCAGCAAAGGATGGCGGCCCAGCGCCAGCGTCACCAACAGATAGAGCGCGCCGGCGAGCGGACTGAGCAGCCGATAGACCGGCATAGCGTCTTTCCAGCCAAGCGGTTCGTGAAACCACAGCCAGACTTCACTGTGCAACGCTACATCGAGCGGCGCCTGCCACGAGCGCGTCAATCGCAACGTCGGGTCGGGAAAGGCAATGCCTTTGGTCAGGATGAAGGCGTCGCCCCAGCGTGTGTGTACAATCGGAAACAGGAAAAACGCAGCAAGCAACACAGCCGAGAGCGCCCACAAGGCCGGCTGCATCGATCGAGGGACGTCCGGCGTTTGTTCGGCGTTGTTCTGCGGGCGACGCAGCTCGAGCAGCCAGTAATACAAGATCGACGCAATCACAGCAACCACGCCCATCACCACCGCCCACATCGGCAGATAGGTGATGGGCCACAATCCCCACCACGCAGTTTCGGCGCTCTCCGGTGTGGGGATTGGGTCAGGCGTCGGCGGCAAGGTGCGTACGTAGAGGTGCAGCCCCAACAGACCAAGCGCAATCATGTGCAGCGCCGTCGCCAGCAGACGAGGATTTCCCGATGATTTTGCAGACGGTTGCCTTGTCACGCGCAAATGCATCACTCGCTCAAAATGAACGGGCTGGCGCAGATCGATTGGACGCCAGCCCGTGTTTCTCAACCTTCCCGGAAGCTCCAACGCTTCCGGGAAGGTGACTTCTCGATGCCGGTGGTGGTCACTGCCCGAGCACCAGGAACTCCGCCAGCACCCAGCCGCCGGTCAGATTCTCGGTGCCGGGAACGCCAGGCACACGCACCCACAGACCATCTTCAGAGATTTCCTCGACCGCGATGATCTCGCCAGGCTGCAGCCAGCCGACGATCTGCGCTTCGGTGCTCGGCTCGGCGCGCACGCGCAGGCGCGCACCCTCGGCGATCACCAACGCAAAGCCGGGCTCTGGCGTCACCACAGTGTTCGTCTCTTCGGCGGGAACGGCGGTCGGCGTCGCCTCGACAGCCTCCGCAACCGGTTCTGCAGTCGGTTCTTCGGTGGCGACAGCGGTGGGTGCAGCTTCGGCGGCTTCCTCAGCAGGCGCCGCGGTGGCAGTCGGCTCGGCCGCTTCCTCGGCGGGCGCAGCTGTTGGCGCGGCATCCGCTGGCGTAGCCGTCGGCGCTGGTCGGGCAGTTGGCGCGCTCACAACCTCAGCGTCGGTGATGGAGCCAGACACGGTGACAAAATTCGCCGACACCCAGCCACGTCCACTCGCTGCACGCGGCACTGCAAGCTCCAGCCACAAGCCGTCGCTGCTGCGTCCGATCACGCGGTACTGCTCGCCCTCGCGGACGCCGGCAACCACTTCGGCGCTGGTGCTCGGTTGGGCGCGCACACGCAGCGAAGTCGCGGTCACCGTGGCGATAGCGCCTTCGCCCAGGTCGGCGGCAGGCGCAGCTACGGTTGTGGTCGCAGGCGTCACGGCGACGAGCGGCGCCTCAACGGTTACAGGCTGGCCTGCCAGGGCGCTCGCCATATTGTCAACGGTGATTGGCTGGCAAGCCGCTGTCATCAGTGTCGTCACCACAAGGATGACCGGCAGAATCATTTGTTTTGGATTCATTTTTGTACTCTCCTACCTTTTTTCGGCGTCGCCCAGTTCGATCCGTCAGCAGGTCTTGGGCGGCGCCGTTGAGTTTCCAACACATACCGCTGACGGCGTTGCTATGGGCAGGCGCACTTCGACGGGCGTCGCCTCTGCGGATAGAAAGCTCCGGCGCGTTTATGAGCCGGACACAAACAAACTCATTATTCCACAGTCGCCGCAATTCACCAAACTGTTTCGGTTTGTCGGAAATCCGACATATTTTCATCCAGCTTTTGTCGATAATTGGCACATGAATTTGTACAAGGAGAGTGATAACCGTGACTACAACAATGCTTGAACAGCGCGTAGAGAATGCTCGATCCACTCAGTCCGCCGACCTGACGGCTATCCAGTACAACGGCAAGGACGTTTCTGGAGCGCGTTCGCCGTTGATTCGGCTGGAAGGGCTGACCAAAATCTACACCGAAGGCGGCGTGGATCGCACTGTGCTCGACGCGCTCGACCGCGAATTTTACGCCGGTGAGTTCGTCTGTCTGCTCGGCAAGTCGGGCAGTGGCAAAAGCACATTGCTCAACCTGATTTCCGGCATCGACGCGCCGAGTCGCGGTGACGTCGTGATCTACGATGCTGCCAATGCCGTGCGGCTGACGACACTCAGCGAACAGGAGCGCACGCTCTTTCGCCGTCGTCACATCGGCATCATCTTTCAATTCTTCAACCTGATTCCGACGCTGACCGTGCTCGAAAATGTGACGCTGCCGCTCGAATTGAACGGTCAAGCACGCGACGCTCGCTCACGCGCACAGATGCTGCTCGACCGCGTCGGGCTGGGCGCCCGGCTTAACACATTCCCCGACAAGCTGAGCGGCGGCGAGCAGCAGCGCGTCGCCATTGCCCGCGCGCTGGCGCACGACCCGCTGCTGATTCTGGCGGACGAACCGACCGGCAACCTCGACGAGGACACCGGCGACACGGTGCTGACGTTGCTGCTTGAGCTGACGCGCGACGCCGGCAAGACGCTCTTCATGGCGACGCACGCGCCCGAAGTCGCCCGCCGCGCCGACCGTGTGCTGCATCTCGACCACGGCAAGCTGGTGAGCGACCGGGCATGGCGAGAGATGCATGAAATTGGAGATTGAGAGATTGGAGATTGAGAGATTGAGAGATTGGAGATGACGCGTTCTCATCCCCCCATGTCCCCATCTCCCTATTTCCCCATCTAACTACTAACTACAAGGATTCGTAGACAATGACATCTTTCCGGCCCATCTACCGCCAGGCGTGGCGTCATTCGTGGCGGCGACCGTTGCAGAGCTTCTTTTTGATCGTCGGTGTGGCGATCGGCGTGGCGATGATCGTCGCCATCGACCTGGCGAACGGCTCGGCGGATCGCGCCTTCCAGCTTGGCGCCGAGACCGTGACCGGCAAGGCGACGCACCAGATCACCGGCGGACCCAGTGGGCTGGACGAGGCGCTCTACGCCCGCGTGCGCATCGACGCCGCCTATCGGCTGAGTGCGCCGGTGGTGGAAAGCTACGTCGTCGCCGACGCGCTCGACGGGCAGCCGATGCGACTGTTGGGCGTCGATCCTTTTGCCGAGGCGCCCTTCCGCAGCTATCTTGGACCTGGCGACCAGACGCAGGGGCCTGCCGCCAGCTATCTTACTGAACTGATGGTGCAGCCCAACACTGTGCTGCTCAGCACGGAGGTGGCGGAGCGTTATGGGCTGGCAGTTGGCGACACGCTCACCGTCCGGCACGGCGTCAACCGCATCGACCTGATCATCGTCGGCTTGCTGGCGCCGTCGGACGACCTCAGCCGCCGTGCGCTCGACGGGCTGCTGGCGACCGACATCGCCACGGCGCAGGAAGTGCTCGGCAAGGTGGGACGCATCGATCGCATTGATCTGATTGTCCCTGCTGGCGTGGAGGGCGAGGCGGTCTTGCAGCGCATCGCTGCGGTGTTGCCACCCTCGGCGCGCATCGACCCGACGGCAGCGCGCGCCGGCGCAGTCAGTGAAATGACGGCGGCATTTCAGCTCAACCTGACCGCGCTGAGTCTGCTGGCGTTGGTGGTCGGCATGTTCTTGATCTACAACACCGTGACCTTCAGCGTGGTGCAGCGTCGGCCCGTGCTCGGCAGCCTGCGCGCGCTGGGGATGACGCGCGGTGAAATCTTCGGCATGATTCTACTTGAGGCGATGTTGCTCGGTGCGTTGGGTACGCTGCTCGGGCTGGGGTTGGGCGTACTACTGGGGCGCGGCGCAGTGCAACTGGTTACGCAGACGGTCAACGACCTTTTCTTTGTGGTGTCGGTGCGTGAAATTGAGACACCGACCTTCACGCTGGTCAAGGGCGCAGTGATCGGGTTGTTGGCGGCGGCGATCGGCGCGGCATTCCCGGCGTGGGAGGCGACGAGTGTACCGCCGGCGGGCGCGCTCCAACGCAGCAACGTCGAGGAGCGCACGCGGCGTGCGCTGCCCTGGCTGTCGCTGGTGGGCGTTGGCTTTCTGGCGGTCGGCGCCGGGCTGATGCTGCCCGAATGGAACCTGATCATCACTTTTGCGGGGCTGTTTGCCGTCGTGGTTGGCGTGGCGCTGCTGACGCCGATGCTTACGCTGTGGAGTATGGCGTTGGTCGAGCGGCTGGTGCGCAGACGCGGCGTGATTATGCGCATGGCGCCGCGCACGGTGACGCGCTCGCTCAGCCGTATCGCCGTAGCAGTGGCTGCACTGATGGTGGCGGTCAGCGTTATCATCGGCGTCGGCGTGATGATCGGTAGCTTCCGCCAGACGGTGGTGCTCTGGCTAGACGACGTGCTGCAAGCAGATATCTTCATTTCGGCGCCCAGCTTCAACTCGGACACGGGGGAGATAGCGCTCGACCCGGCGCTGCTTGAGCGCATGGCCGCATTCCCTGGCGTCGATGGCGTAGCGACCACGCGCCGGTTCGATGTCGTGGCGAGCGTCGGCGCCGACAATCAGGTCGTGCCGATCCGGCTAGTGGCGCTGAGCCAGGACCTTTCCGGCGCCGACCGTCGCTACCGTAGCTCTGTGGGTGATTGGCAGCAGACCTGGCAGGCGGTGCGCTACGGGTCGATCATCATCAACGAGCCGATGGCGAACCGGCTTGGTCTACGCGTCGGCGACACACTGCGCATTCAGACCGACCGCGGCGAGCAGGCGTTCCCGATTGCGGGCGTCACCGTCGATTTTGATGTGCGTTCGGTGGTCTTCATCGACGACGCCGTCTACCGCCGGTGGTATGACGACGACCGAATCTCGGCGATTGCGCTCTTTGTAGCGCCGGGCGTCGATGTGGATGCGAAGGTGCAGGAGATTCGCGCCGCGTTTGCCGGCGAACAGGAGCTGCTGGTGCGTTCCAATCGCGGCACGCGCGACAACGCGCTGGAGGTCTTCGACCGCACCTTTACGATCACGGTGGCGCTGCAACTGTTGGCGACGGTGGTGGCGTTCATCGGCATTTTGAGTACGCTGATGAGCCTGCAATTCGAGCGTAGCCGCGAGATCGGCGTGCTGCGCGCCACCGGCATGACGCGCTGGCAGCTCTGGCGGCTCTCGCTGCTGGAGACGGGATTGATCGGCGCAGTGGCCGGGCTGTTGGCGATCCCGACCGGCTATCTGCTCGCCGTGATCCTGATCTACATCATCAACCTGCGCTCGTTTGGCTGGACGCTGGAGATGCTGCTCGAGCCGGCGGAGTTTGTGCAGGCGTTCTTCGTGGCGCTGGTCGCAGCACTGCTGGCGGGCGTCTATCCGGCGTGGAAGATCGGCAACACGCCGCCGGCGATTGCGGTGCGGTCGGAGTAGCGTCAAAATCACTCTTCAAGGAGACCCTATCGTGTCTCCTTTTTGCCGCCGATGCCGCGCGCATGGTACTATCACATTTTGTGAGTAAGAAATTAACACAGCGACCGATTCCATTCGAGTCCACCACGCCGCGTGTCGAAGAGCATATTGAAAACACTTTACACGTGAGGTGGAGAATCCTGATTTCACTGCTCTTGCTGCTACTCGTGGCGCTGTTGAGCATTCTGTTGCAGTCGCCACGGCAGGCAAGTGCGGCGTCTGTTGAGCGCCCTTCTCAACAAAGCGGCGCCGACCGGCTGGTGCTGGCGTTCTACTACACCTGGTTCGACGATGCGACCTGGACCTACGACCGACTGAGCGATCTGCCCGCCGAGCCTTATGTGAGCCGCGACCGCGGCGTGATGGGGCGACACATCGATCAAGCCAGAAACGCCGGCATCGATGCATTCGTTGTGGCATGGTATGGACCCGACGGCAACCAGACCGAGCCGAATTTGGCGGCGCTGCTTGACGAAGCGGCGGCGCGTGGCTTCAAGATTGCGGCGCTCTTCGAGACCGATTCACCCTTTCTTGGCGGCGTCGGCGCCGCAACGACTGCGCTTCAACATCTGCTGAACGTCCACGCCAGCCATCCGGCATATTTGCGCGTTGATGGCCGCCCGGTCGTCTTCTTCTGGCGCCCAACGCTTTACGGCGTGCAGACCTGGGCGAACATACGCGCTCAGGCTGACCCCAACCGCAGCGCTCTCTGGATCAGCGAGGGTGTGGACACATCCTATCTCTCGGTCTTTGACGGCCATCATCTCTACAGCAACACATGGAATCCACCGGCTGATCTAGGCGCCACCAACCAGAAATTCGCCGCACGCGTTGGCGCCGACCGCATTTGGGTGGCGACGGTCATGCCCGGCTACAACGACGTGAAAATCCGCCCTGGCTCCGGCTTTGCCAGGGATCGCGAAGGCGGCGCGTATTATGAGCGCGCCTGGCAGGCCGCCATCGACAGCAACCCGCGCTGGATCGTGATCAATAGCTTCAATGAGTGGCCTGAAGGCAGTCACATCGAGCCGAGCGCGGCTTTTGGCGATCTGTTTTTGGGGTTGACTGCGACGTGGAGCGCTCGCTTCAAGAACAGCAGCGCGCCCGGCGCCGCGCCGCTGAGCGCCTCAACCAGCGCCGATGCACCTGTGGCTGAAACCATCACGGAACCTACCGCCATTGTCACGACCGCAGTGCTCAATTTGCGCGCCGGGCCTGGAACTGACTTTGCTCTGCTCGGTCGCGTCGTGCAGGGGAATCGCCTGCCGATCGTGGGGCGTTCGGCGGATTCGACATGGTGGCAGGTCAAAGTTGCTGGCGGCGATGCATGGGTCTTCGGCGAGCTGGTGCGGCCTGTCGGCATAGTAGATGCAACGCCAGTCGTGGATTCACCCATGCAACCGACGGCTGTGCAGACGCAAAGCGCCAGCCAATCAAGCGCGCCCACGGCAGGTTTCACGATCACCGTCAACGGACAGAGTTTTACACTACGCCAGGTGCAGCCCGCCACGCCGTAAGCAATCAATATGAGAGGATGACGCATGAGCGCCACAGCCCACCGCGCAATTTTCGACAAGGTGAGTCTACATCAAGATATTGCCACGGTGTTGATCGACGAAGTGACGATTCGCAAACGCGTGCGCGAGCTAGGCGACATCATCAACCGCGAGTACGCGCGCAAAGATCTGTTACTGGTTTCAGTGCTCAAAGGCAGCATTGTCTTCATGGCGGATTTGATTCGAGCAATCACAATTCCACATGAGATCGACTTCATGGCGACCAGCAGTTACGGCGCTGGCGTCAGCAGCAGCGGCGTCGTGCGCATCTTGAAGGATCTGAACACCTCGATTGAGGGACGCAACGTCGTCATCGTCGAAGACATTATCGACAGCGGTAATACGTTGAGCTATCTCGCTCGCATCATGCAGGAGCGTCGCCCAGCCTCGTTGCGCATCATGACCTTGCTCGATAAACCGGAGCGCCGTGAGGTCGATATCCATGTCGACTGGGTGGGCTTTTCAATCCCCAATGAGTTCGTGGTCGGCTATGGGCTGGACTATGACGAAGTCTATCGCAATCTCCCCTTTATCGGCGTGCTGAAACCAAGCGTGTATGGAGCGTCCGATTAACCGGGAGAGAGGAAAGAGGAGCAAGGGGCGAGGGGCGATATGTCGCCGCCTGCTTTCATTCTTCATTGCGCCCAATGGTTGGCGCGTACAGCGCACCGGTCATAAGGGGTGGGAGCGCGTCGCATCTCTAGCAATCCGCGTCCTCGTCGTTGCCTTCCTGATCACATTGTTGACTACGGCGCGTCCGCTGAGCGCGCAGGACACCCCCGACGCTTATACTGTCGCAGCCGGCGACACGTTGGGCGTAATTGCGGCGCGCTTCGGCGTCTCGGTTGATGCGATTGCCGCCGCCAACGGCATCACTGACCCAAACCGTATCCGCGTTGGGCAGGTGTTGCTGATTCCGAATGCCGACGGCACAGTCTCGGCATCGGCGCTGGCTGCCGTGACGACGACTGCACTCGTGCGCGCGGAAGCTGGCGACACCATCGCCACGCTTGCCACGCGCTACCGCGAGGATGCTGCGCTGATCGCCGAACTGAACAGCGCACTGACGACGCAACGTCTTTTCCCCGGTCAGCCTGTGCGTGTGCCAGCGCAAGCTGCGAAGCCATCCACGCCCAGTTTTGGCGCAATCACCTCCATCGAAACGCCGGAAAGCATTGTGCAGGGCCGCACCGGTCGGGTCTACGTGACGACCAGCCGTCCAGTAAGGTTGATTGGGCGCTGGAATGATCGGCCGATTTATTTCAAAACACTTGACAGTGAAGGTTTGCGGCAGTTTGCTTTCGTGCCGGTCGATGCCTTGCTCGCTCCCGGCGTTTATCCGTTGGAAGTAGGCTACACAACCGCGCGTGGCGTCGATCTTTTGCTGAATCGCCCAGTGACAGTTGCACCCGGCCCGTATGGCTACCAGGACATCGTGGTGTCGCAGGACAAGGCGGATGTGCTGACGCCGGAGGTCGTGATTGATGAACGCGAACGCGTGGTGACGATCTGGTCGCAGCGCAGCCCGGTGTTGCTGTGGCTGGAGCGATTTCGCCGTCCGATCAGCGCCGACTATCCGACCACCAGTCCCTTTGGCACGCGACGCACCTATTCAGTGGCTGACATCGGCAATTTCCACGCGGGGCAGGATTTCGGCGCGCCGGAAGGGACCTTGATCTTTGCGCCTGCCCCAGGCGTGGTCGTGCTGGCTGAGCCGCTGGCTGTGCGCGGCAACGCCGTGATCATCGACCATGGCGGCGGCGTCTTCACCGGTTACTGGCACATGAGCGAAATGAAGGTTACGGCAGGCATGGAGGTTGCAACAGGCGATGTGTTGGGGTTGGTTGGCAACACGGGCCTCAGCACTGGCGCCCATCTTCACTGGGAACTGCGCATTGATGGCATCGCCGTCGACCCGATGCAGTTTTTGGATGAGGCGCCGTTTTAGGAGATAGGGAGAGATTAGGAGACTGGAGATTGGAGATTGGAGACTGGAGACTGGAGATTGGAGATTGGAGATTGGAGAGGTCGAACAATCTCCTAATCTCCAATCTCCAATCTCCCAATCTCTATTCTTCTTCTTCTTCAGTCTGCTTGCCTTTCTTGACCACTTCCGGCTCTGCGGCGACTTCTTCGCCCTCTTCTGCGGCAAGTTCAGCTTCGGCGGCGCGTGTCACCATCAGCGAAAAGATGATTTCGTCAGGATCGTTGAGATAGGCGACGCCCTTGACTATTGGCAGATCGCGGACATGGATCGGCGCCTCCAACGTCAGCGGCGAGATGTCGACCTCGATCTCGGCGGGGATGTCGGCAGGCAGCGCCTCGATGTGGATCATCTCATGCGCCTGGAAGAGCATGAGACCCGCCGTCATACCGATCGGTTTCCCGCTGGCGACAAGCGGGACAGACACACGCTGCTTTTCGTTCATGTTGACGGCGTAGAAATCGGCGTGCAGCAAGCTATGGTGAAGCGGCTCGCGCTGGACATTCTTGATCAGCACGTTGTGGACGCCGCCGCCGGTTACCGAGAGCGTGACGACCTGCGACGCACCGCCGCCGTGCAAGGTGCGTTCTAACTCACGTTCAGCCACTTGCAGGCTGATCGGCTCGGCAATTGTGCCGTAGACCACAACAGGCACGATGCCTTGACGTCGCAATTGGTTTACTTTGCGCCCCGAGAGCGTTCTCGGTTCGGCAGTTAGCTTCAAATCAGACATTTCAGACTCCCGATAAACAATCTATTTTCGTTCAAGATTTGGGATGACGTCGTCTTGCCAGACCAAACACAAGACGCATCAGCACAAGCATGGTTGCAAACCCGGCGCCGATCGCCAGGCCTGCCAGCGGCGACACCGTACTGTGGACATTGCCGCGCACGTGGAAGGCGAACAACAGACCTGTCCACACCTCTTGTCCTTCCAATTGGTTGGCGGCAAGAACGCCGGCGTGCAGCGTATCGGTCTGCACCGTGTTCGCCATCGCCACACCGATCGAGACATCGCGGGCATCGAGCGAGTTGGTCTTCACGACACCGGCCGCGGCGTCTTCCATATAGGTCGCCGACGCCTGAACATGCTGGACAAACGACTCGCGCAGCGACACCTGCCCACTCTCCACCCGTTCGACGCTGGCATTGTTGACGTCGGTGTTCTGGCTGGCAAGTTCGCGACTCGCTCTGGCAGCGTATTCGTCCAATGGATTGTCGCCCGGTTCCCACCCACTCATAGTCATTTCCATCGCTCAACATGCGCCCGAAAAAAGACGCGTCCCTGATTATAGCGAACCTCAGGGCAAGGGTCAATTTCTTATCAAGTGAGAAACGCCTCAATCCGCCCCCGCACACCGCCCGGATCGTCCGCCAACACCGCATCCACCTCCCAACGCATATAATAGTGTAGCCTGGGCTCCGGCGTTGGGTCGAGCGGCGCGACGATACTGCCCATGCGGTGCGCCAGCGCAGTGTAGAAGGGGTTGACAAACATCAACGGCCAGATCGGTCCGAGCAGCTGGGCGTTGCGCTTTGGCCACGGGTTCTTGAGCGTGATATGGCCGATGGGGATGTCGGGCTGCACGGCTTTGACTGCCAACACGTGCTCAAAGTGAAAGGAGACCAATGCCGAGCGCCGCAGTACGCCGCCCTGCGCCAACGTGTCGATTAGAATCTGAGCGTACTTCGGCTGCATGAAGAGCGGATCTTTGAGTTCGAGCAGCAGCGGCGTCTGCCCACCCGTGGCGGCGATCAACTCCGCCAGCGTCGGCACGCGGTCGTCAGCCAGATGCCCGGCAGGATGGCGTGTGCGCAGCGCCTTGATCTGCGTCAATGTATGCTGGCGCACCAGGCCGACGCCCTCAGTCATGCGCTCCAGCGTCGGATCGTGAAAAAGGATGAGCTGGTCGTCGGCGGTGAAGCGCAGATCGGTCTCCAGCGCATCGGCGCCTTGCACCAACGCCAGCAAAAAGGCGCGCAGCGTATTCTCCGGTTCAACCAAGCGCGCGCCGCGATGGGCGACGACAAAAGGGCGGCCAGCGCGGCGGCGTTCGTCACGAAAGGTGTCCCAATCCATGAGAGCGCCCTCAGCTTTCGTTGAAAGCTAACAGAACAGCGCTCACTGGCTCCAGCGCGATCTGGTCCGCAATCGTCACACTGTCCGGCGTGATGAATGCTCCGTCCGGCAAGGCGACGATCCGCGGTCTTGCGCTCAAGTTGACAGCGATCAGCGCGCGCTCTTGGGGAATGCGTCGCTCGACCAGCCACACGCCACTCTCCTCATCGAGAAAATGAGTGGCGATCTTGCCGGAAACAAGCGCAAGATGGCGTCGTCGGAAGTCAATCAACTGCATGGTGTACTTCAACAGCGCCGCATCCTGCGCCTCGCCCCAGAGCATGGGATGGCGAGCTTCTTCTCGCCATGGCCCTTTGGCGCGCGGCTGCCCTAACCCAACCTCGGTTCCGTAATAGAGACAGGGCGAGCCGCCCAACCCGAAGAGCAGCGTCAACGCCAGACGCAGACGGCGCTTATCGTTGCCAGCCACCCACAGAAAGCGGTTCATGTCGTGGTTGTCGATAAACGCTGGCCGCAGGAAGTCGCCGTCGAAGAAGACCTGGCTGGCTTGCACCTGGTTGGCGAACTGGCTGAGCGTCATCGCTGGCTGTGGCTGAGCGCAAAGCATCCGCACGGCTCGACAAAAGCCGAAGTCAAGACAGCCGTCGAGCCGCCCGGTGTAGGTGCGCAGCATATCGCCGGTGCGCGTCACCTCGCCGAAGAGCCAACAGTCTGGCTTGGCCTGCCGGCAGGCGGCGCGAAAGCTGCTCCAGAAGACGTGGCTTGGCCCCGCAGCGTAGTCGAGACGCAGGCCGTCGGCGCCAGCGGCAAGCCAATGCTGCGCCGCACGGATGAGAAACTCGCGCACAGTCGGGACATCGGTGTCGAGTTGTGGCATGGTTGCAACGTCAAAGAAGGCGCGGTATCCATGTTTGTAGGCATCGTTAAAGCTGAACCACGAACGATATTCGCTCGTCGGGTCGTTTAACGCCGCCACAAAGGGGGCGAAGGCGACGCTAGTGTGGTTAGCGATGAAGTCCAGAATCACGCGCAGCCCGCGTGCGTGCGCCTGCTCGAACAATTCCAACAAGTCGGCGTTGCTCCCAAAGCGGGGATCGACGTTGAAGTAGTCGGTCGTGTCGTAGCCGTGATAGGATTCGGTGACAAAGACCGGGCTGACCCAGAGCGCTGTAACGCCAAGCGCCGCAATGTAATCCAGCCGGTCGATCACGCTGCGCAGCGTCCCGCCGGCAAAGTGCTCCATCTCGGCAGGCTCCAGCCAGCGATTTTCGACGCCAGTGAAGCGATCTACAAAGACGTGATAGACGACTGCTGTGCGCGCCCATGTTGGCGAGGTGAACTCATCGACGTGATAGCCGTAGAGCGTGCGCAGTTCGATGGTGCGGTCGATGCGCTGCTCACGGCTCCAAACCGAAAGCGGCGGATTGAAGCTGCGCCAGCCCTCGATACTGTACTGGACAAGCGTCCCATCTGGTTGACCGGGAATCTCGCCTTCCCAAAGTGTGATATAGTCCCAGACTAGCGGCGCCCAGCGCGTGGCGACAGGCGTCAGTTCGATGGCAAAACCCTCCTGCGCCACACCTTGGCTGCCAGCAGGATACGCGCCGTCGGTGGTGACGTAGGCGGTCACACGGTCGACGGCGACATCAGGCCCAACCTGCACGGTGAGGCGAACCGGCTGTCCCGGCGCCGGGTCGAGCGGCGTCATGGCGTGAAAATGGCGGATGCCAGCGTACGCCTCGCGTTCGGTGGCAAGCAGGCGTTGTTCGTCCGCCTCGATGCCGCCGAAAACAAAGTCGGCCATGGCGGATTGAGCTAGATCGGACATAGTGGAAATTGAGAAAATGGAGGATGGAGATTGCAATTCCCAATCTCCATCCTCCATTTAGCCCTTGACCGAGCCGGCGGTGAGGCCGCCAACCAGGTAGCGCTGCAGCGCCAGGAAGATCACTACGATCGGGACAGCGCCGATCAGTGCGCCGGCGGCAAAGACGCCCCATCGATTGGCAAACTGATCGCTGATGAACAGGCTTAGCCCAACCGCCAACGTGTAATTCTCGACGCGTGTCAACATGACGCGCGCTAGAACGAACTCTGAGTAGGTGCCGATGAAGATCAACAAACCGATCACGGCCAGGATCGGACGCACCAATGGCATGATGACCATCCAGAATGTCTGCCAGTGCGTGGCGCCATCGATTGTCGCCGCCTCGTCCAGGTCGCGCGGGATCGAGTCGAAGTATCCCTTTGCCAGCCACGTGTTGACGCCCAGGATGCCGCCCAGATAGAGCATAATCAACCCACCGTGTGTGTTCAATCCCAACTGTGGGATATAGGCGCCCAGTTGTTGAAGAATCAGAAACAGGGCGACCATGTTCAGGAAATTGGGAAAGACCTGAATGAGCAAAATCGTCTGCAGCAACGACCGCCGCCCGCGAAAGCGGAAGCGCGAGAACGCATACGCCGCCATGGCGGTGAAGACCACGCCGAAAGCGGTGGTAATCGTTGCAATCATCAACGAGTTCCACATCCACGTCCGAAAGGGGAACATGCGGCTCTCGAAGAGGTTCACATAGTTTACAAAACTGGGGTTGTCTGGAATCAGCTTCTGGTTGACAAGCGAGTTGCTCGGATTGATCGACGCCGAGAAGATCCAGACGACCGGGAAGAGCGCAAAGATCAACATCACCACGGCCAGTACGATACGGAAGATGAGCGCAAAACGGCGGCGGCGCGTGAGTGAACCCCCGCCAGTTTTGACAGTTGATGTGGCGCTAGACATTTTCAGATCGCTCCTCCAGCATATTGGTGTACCGGAACTGGAAGTAGGTGATGACAACCAGGATCAGGAAGATCGCTACAGTAATCGCCGCTGCATATCCCAGGTCGGCGCCGCGCCCACTGCTAAAAGCGATGCGATAGGTGTAAGTCACCAGAATATCGGTGTGACCAACAGGCGAAATTGTGCCGCTCATCGGTGGGCCACCCTTATTGAATAGCTCGATCACCACGAAGTTGTTGAAGTTGAATGCAAATGACGCCACGAGCAGAGGCCCCATTGTGATCATCAGCAGCGGCAGCGTAATCGCCCAGAATGCCTGCATAGGGCTGGCGCCATCAATCTCGGCGGCTTCATAGACATCCGACGGCAATGCTTGCAGCGCGCCGGTGGCGATCACGAACATGTAGGGGAAACCGAGCCAGAGCTGGATCAACAGGACGCCGATCTTTGCCCAATAAGGGTTGCTGAACCAGGGCGGCGCCGAGCCAAAGATGTTGGCGATCATCCCACTTACGACGCCATATTGCGGATTGAGCAGACCAACCCAAATCGGCACACTGATAAAGGCGGGAATTGCATAGGGAATCAGCAGCAATGAACGCAGCAGCTTGCGCATCGGCATTTCTGGAACATCGAACATGATCGCCAGAAACAGACCGAGCGCAAAGGTGATAAAAACACTCGCCCCAGCAAAGACCACTGTCCAGATGAAGACGCTGATGAACGGGCCGCGCAACGCCGGATTTCCAACCAAGCGGCGGAAATTGTCCAGGCCAATCGTGACGCGAAAACCTGGTCGTAATGTGGAGCCATCTGCAGCCGTGAATGTACCTTCAACAGGTTCGTAGATCACGCCGGTGGCGTTGTCCACCATCACATCTCGACTGCCGTCGTACGTATAGCGCTGCTCGTATTGCGCTGCACGACCGATCTGTCGCTCACTGACCCGAAAGATTGTCGGCGCCTCGCCAAACTCGAGCGCGACAAGATTTTGGGTGTGACGCAACCGTTCCGCCCTAGATAACTGCCGATAGCCGTCGATTGTCGCTGGCGCTTCTCCTTGCACCGGCTCGACTTCTTGGCCAGGACGCGCGATGAAGGCTTCGTCGGTTTCGAGCGATTCAAGCCACAACAGATACTGACCATCTGGCGAGACATAGGCAGTCCACTCAAAGAGAGGCGCTCCTTCGGGAAGGAACACCTGCCTTTCCAACTGCTGGATCGCCACTTGCTTTGTCAACAAATGGCCGTCGCCGTAGTTGGTGAACGCAGTGTAGATGGTCGAAAAAATAGGATAAATGACAAAGATGCCCAGGAGGGCAAGGCTTGGCGCAACCCACTGCAATGGGTAAAGCTCTGCTCGCAGGAAAATCAGGTTGATGAGCACTGTGACGACTGCGATCACAATCGCCAATGCAAACGCGCCATCTCGGAACAGGTTGTAGACAAGCCAGATCGCACCTGCATCGATGAGGGCGAGAACCACTAGCCTGAGGATGAGTGAAACTGGGCTATATGTGGAACGGCCAGGGGGAGCCGAAGCTCCCCCTGAACCTACAGTTGCTGCTGTGCTCATTAGTTGCCTGCGATCGCCGCACGAATCTGCTCGGCGGCATTCTTGAAGGCCACATCCGGCGCTTCATTCTGTTGGCTGACCAACGTGATGGCGTCGCCCCAGGCTGACCAGACGGCCGACATCTCCGGGATGGCAGGCATAGCCAGACCATTCTCGCCCGCCGCTGCAAAAGCGGCGATGTCTGGGTCGGTGATCGCTTCACGGACAGGCAGGAAGGCGGATGGGCGAGGGTCAGCATCGAAGATCGCCTGCATGGCTTCCTCGGTGGCGACAAATTCTTGGAGGAAGGTCTGCGCCAGCAACTGGTCGTTGCTGAAGGCGCTAATCATAAAGCCCTGAACACCCAGGAACGGCTGCGCAGGCTGCGTCTCTCCAGGAATGGTGGTGACGGCGTAGGGTACGCCAGATTCGCGGATGCGCGGCAACGCCCAGGGCCCGGTGATCAACATCGCCGCATCGCCGTTCTCGAAGGTGGCGTGCATAATGTCATAGTCGACGGCGGAGCCGGCTTTCAGATGACCTGCTTTGTACATTTGGTCAAGCCAGGTGATGGCGGCAATCGAGCCTTCACTGTCGATGCCCACATCAGTCGGATCATAGCCTTCCTCGGTCAAGCCAAAGACGTAGCCGCCAAAAGCCGTCTGGATCGGGAAGAAGTGGTAAGGGTCGCCTTCCTGGCGGATATACGCCTGATTGACGACGCCAGCGCCTTCCAACTCGGCGGCGAGCTCAGTCAACTCACTCCAGGTGGCCGGCACGGTCTCGACGATGTCGGGGTTGTAGACAAATGCGACATTCTCTGTGGCATAGGGTAGACCATAAAGGTTTCCGTCATAGACAAACGCCTGTACAGCTGCAGGCAAGAATTGATCGGCCGCTGCACCCAATTCGATCTCGGCAAGCAGGCCATTCTCCACCAATTCACCTAGCCAGTCATGTGCGCCAATAATGATGTCTGGCCCCTCGCCAGCGGGCGCCGCCACCTTCAGGTCATCGCGGATGTCGCCGAACCCCTTCTCGGTCACGACGACTGGGATGCCGTACTCGGCTTCAAACTTGTCGCCCAGCGCCTCGAGCACCGCAGCGCGCGTGTCATCAGCCCAGATTGTGAGTACATTGGTTGTATCGCTGGCGACAGGCTCCTCGGCGGGCGCTTCGGTCGGGGCAGCTTCTTGTGCGGGAGCCTCAGTTGGGGCGGCCGCTTCCTGTGCTGCGGGTGCAGCGGGCGCTGCTGGCGCCGGTGCAGGGGTAGGCTGACCACAGGCCGCCAACGCCAGCGCACCGACCAGCAGTAGAGACAACAAGAGCATTCGCTTGTTGCGCATAGAACTCTCCTTTTGGTAATTCAACTGTGACTTTGAACAGAAATCCACATAGATATTCTGCGAACCCCGGCGTCACCGGGAGTTGCATACACTACAGTTAGGAGGTCCGGCCGCATCGGTCTCCATCTGTCATGGGTGCAGTCAGGAAGTTTCATGCTTTCGTGCGGCGCATCAATTCAACGGGTATCGTAACTGACATTATATAGGGCTTTTCAAATGTTTGCAAACCGAATGCAACGTACGTTTATGGGCTATGGGCGTTTAGGAAGACGAGGCAGCGCCCGGCTCGGACGTGTGCCGCGATCCGGTTTGACAATCGGTTGTTCGTTCAGCAGGCGCAGCGCCTCGGCCACGGCGTGCTCAAGCTGAGGATCGCGCCCCGCCACATGATCTTGCGGCGTGATGTCCACCTCGATGTCCGGATCCGTGCCGTAGTTTTCGACCATCCACCCGACATCCTGGAACCAAAAACTGTATTCCGGCTGCGTCGTGATCGTGCCATCGACCAGCGGATGACGCGGGTGGATGCCGATCACCCCGCCCCACGTGCGTTTGCCGATCAGCGGCCCAAGTTTGAGCAGTTTGAAGCTGTGACAAAAGATGTCGCCGTCGCTGGCCGCCAGCTCGTTGGTTACGGCCACGACCGGACCCGCCACCGACTCCATCGGGTAGGGCGCAACGCCGCCCCAGCGCGAGGCGTCGTAGCCGATGCGCCGCCTCGCCAGTTTTTCCAAGATCAGCTGGCTGACGTGGCCGCCGTTGTTGTAGCGAACATCGACGATCAGCCCGTCGCGCATTACTTCCGCCAGAAAGCCGCGGTGAAACTCGGCGTAGCCGTGCGACCCCATGTCCGGGATGTGCACATAACCGATGCGCCCATTGGTGGCGGCATGGACGCGGCGGCGATTGGCTTCCACCCAGGCGCGATAACGTGCATCGGCGTCGTTGGGAATTGTTTTGACTACTACAGAACGATATTGTGGTTTTGGAGGTGCGTTGTTAGCGTCCATGATCTGCACAGACGACGGATCGGCTGGCTCAGCCGCAGGCTGTTGTGCAGCCAGCCGCGGCGCAAACGTCAGCAGCACTTCTTGATCGGCCTGGTTGACGAGCAATTGCGCCGGCGAGAGTGTGGCATCGAGATGCTGACCGTTGATCGCCAGCAGGATGTCGCCTGCCACAACGTCGACGCCTGGCGCCGCCAACGGCGATGTAGCGCGCGGATTCCATGCATCCCCTTCGACGATGTTTTCGATGCGATAGCCACCGGCTTCGGCGTCCCAGATCATGTCGGCGCCGAGCACTCCTTGGGTGTAGTAGGGAGAAGGGCGATAGTCGCCGCCAAATTCGTAGGCGTGGCTTGTGCCCAGCTCGCCTTGCATCTCCCAAACGAGATCGCTAAATTCGCTGCGCGTGTTGACGCGGTCGAGCAGCGGTCGATAGCGCTCATAGACGGCGCGCCAGTCGATCTCCGCCATGTCTTCGCTCCAGAAATGGTCGCGCTGTAAACGCCACGCCTCTCGATACATCTGCTCCCACTCGGCAGGCGGGGACACCGACACCTTGATGCGCGCCAGGTCGATCCAGCCGCTGCGCCGCCCCGGTCCACTGTCTCCGGGCGCTTTTTCGGTGGAAGAGATAACGCGCAGTCGTTTGCCGCTGAAATAGAGCAGCTTCTTGCGATTGCGTGACAGGTCAAATGTAGAGATGTTCTCGGCGACCGACTCGCTTTTATAATCCTTGAAGACCCATGCCCGCAGCGAGCCGCCTTCTTCGTTCTCCTCAACCCAATCCTGGTCTCCATCGAGTGTGCCCTGCAGCGGGAAGGAACTGTAGATCGCCCGCCCCGGCGCGCCAAGAATCTGTCCATAGCGACCGTCGGGCAACGGGAACGCCAGGATACGCCGCTCGATGCCATCGAGATCGATGACAAGCGGGCGCAGTTTGCGCTTGTTGTTTTTCGGCTTGTCGGGCGCTTTGTCTTGGCCGCGCTGTTCGCTGCCTTTGGAGAGCGCGTCGCGCAGAAGATCGGGCTGCGGCGCGTCGTCGAGCACGTTGCGTCGCCAGACTGGACGGCTGCCTGCACGCCAGCTTGCGTCATCTTCTGGCGCAGCATCGTCCTCGTCGTCCTCTTCGCTGTCTTCGTCCTCATCGACTTCATCGTCTGCGTCGCCGTCATCTTCGGCGTACTCCGCCTCTTCGTCGTTCTCGTGCTCGGAAGATTCGTCGTCGTGCTCATCTTCACGATCGCTATGATCGTCGTCACCGCCGTCCGGACGTGGCAGAAATGGGTTGGTCAGATCGCGGCGCAGCAACAGCAGATAGGGTCGCATTCCCCACGGGAATCCCAGGTCAAAGTGCAGATTATCGTAGACGGGGTTGAATTCGCGGTAGCTCAGGAAGTAGAGATAGTTGCCATCCGGGTCAAACGATGGCGCCACATCGTGCAAGACCGGGCGCGTCACGGCGGTCGGGTTGGGAAAACGGCTGCTTTCATCTGGCTGAGCTTCGACGGCGCCTGCAGTAGATTCCTGAGATACACCGGACGGCTCCGGCAGGTGATAGAGTCGAATCTCGGTGGCGTTAAGGCCGACGCCAAAACCGTAGGCGAGCCAACGACCGTCGGGCGACCAATCCATGCCGGCGATGGCGCGCCATTCGCTGCGGTCGACGCGCGTGATCTCGCCGCTTTTGAGATCGACGATCAACAGCTCCTGGCGGTGGTTGCTCAATGCCACCTTGTCCTCCGTCGGCGAGACCTTGAGCGCCACCGGGCGCCCGATGTCCAGCCCGTTCAAACGGCGCGGCGCTTCCGCCAGGTCGGCGGAGTAGATCACCAGCTCCTCTTCGCCGCTGGCGTCATCGACCATCACCAGATACTGATCATTGTTGAGAAAATCGGTCAGGCGATAGCGCACGCCATCGCGCTGACCGATCTGCATGACTGGGCCTTCATGGTTGAAGAAGGTGAAGGCTTTGCCGCGCGTGGTGACCGCCAGCGCATCGCCGGTCGGGTTGAGCCGCGCGCTGTCGAGATAGGCGATGGCGGGCGAAAACTTGCGGTTGCGCTGCACATGCGGGCTACGGTAGTCGACTTCGACTTTGACGCTGCCGCCGACTGCTGGATCGTAGACATAAAGGTCGGCGCCGGCGTGATAGACGATTCGTCGTCCATCCGTGCTCGGATTGCGTGCATAGAAATCATCGTGGTCGGTGTGGCGCTGTAGATCATCCCCCGCTGGCGTGACGCTATAGAGATTGCCGATGCCTTCATGGTCGCTGATAAAGTAAATGCGTCCGCCGTCTTCGCTGGGCAGCCATATCGGTGATGCCAGATTGCCAGCCAGCTCGCTCAGAAAACGCTCGAACTGACCGTCGCCGCTGCGATCGATCCAGAGATGACCGGCCGTACCACCGCGATAGCGTTTCCAGCGCGCCGGGTCGCCGGTGTTGCGTCCGATCACGACGCCGCCCGTCGGTCCGAACGCAATTGAGCGCGCCGGTCCCACCGGGATCGGCGTCACCTGACCGCCGGGCGCGTTGACGGCGATGGCGTAGATTGCGTATTCCTGCGGATGAAAGTGACGCGCGTTGGTCGAGAAAAGAATCTGCGCGCCGTCCTTCGACCAGCCCAAGACCTGACAGCTCTGATTGAGATAGGTCATCCGCTGTGCGCTGCCACCCGCCGCGGGCATCAGGTAGACTTCTGGGGTTCCTTCTTCGCGTCCGACAAAGGCGAGCCATTCGCCATCGGGCGACAGCGCCGGGTAGTTGACCTCGCCCAGGTTGCTGGTCAGCCGCCGCGCCAGACCACCCTGGCGCGGCGTGCTCCACAGGTCGTCTTCGGATACAAATACAATCGTGTCCTCGTGGATCGTTGGGAAGCGAAAATAGCCGGTGCTCATGGCATCCTTGTTGGTCAACATGCATCGAAACAGAAGGGGCGCAGACAGATTCCGGCGCCCCACAGTAAGTGTCAGTATACTATGGCATACTATGGCAGTACACTATACTGCGCAACGTGAAGGTCTACAAACTGCCATCTTCGAAAAAGTAGGTCATCGCCTCCGGCGTGACATGGCGTCTGTCATCCTCGAAACCGTAGGTCATCGCCTCCGGCGTGACATGGCGTCTGTCATTCTCGAAACCGTAGGTCATTGCCTCTGGTGTGACATGGCGTCTTGGCAGCGATCCGATCTCTGGTGCATAACGTTCTATCACACCGGAGGCGATGATTTACCGTTCGTGCTTTGCAGCGCGTAGCAGCACATGAAAGCGACGGTTGTGCACCTCGCCACTGATGAAGCTGTATAGATAATAGAAACCCGCACCTTCAAACAGACGCAGCGAACGGCGATTGATGTCGGCGACAGTGGCGCGGAAGAACTCCGGCTCGAAGAGCGCTGCGCCGTACGCCAGGATATGCTCCAGAAAACTGTGCGCCAGCCCGCGTCCGGTCAGGTCAGGGTGCAGTCCTAAGCCGACATCGACCGCAGGAAGCGAATAGTCGCCGCCCGGCACCTGTGCATCTTCGCCGAAACAGCAGAAGCCGACCAGCCGCCCAGTCTCATCGTGGATGGCATAGTAGTGATAATCTGGGCGCAGCAGCGCAGCCACATCGCGCTCGAACTCCTCGTCGTCCGGCTCGTTGAGCAGCGGCATCTCTGGATAGCGCCAACGCAGCACGGTGCGCGCCTCTGCTTCGGTGATCGGCGCAAAGGTGATGTGCATGGGGCGGCGGCTCAGGCAAGGGCCTGCATCAGATCCGCGATCAGGTCGTCGGGATGCTCTAGCCCGACCGAGATGCGCAGCAGATTGAGCGGCGTAGTCGTGTGGACGCCCTCGACCGAAGCGCGATGCTCGATCAGACTTTCAACGCCGCCAAGACTGGTGGCGCGTGTGAAGAGCTGCACGCGTCCCGCCACGCGCATCGCCTCTTCAGCGTCGCCGCGCACCTGGATCGAGAGCATCCCACCTGGCAGGCTCATCTGTCGTCGGGCAATTTCGTATCCTGGATGGGTAGGTAGACCGGGATAGTGTACGCGCTCGATCGCAGGATGGTCTGCCAGGAACGTGGCGACGCGCTGCGCGTTTTCGCTGTGGGCGCGCATCCGGTAGGGCAGTGTGCGAATGCTACGCATCAGCAGCCAGCAGTCGAAGGGTGAAGGCGCAGCGCCGCCAATGGTCTGCACCAACCGGATGCGCTCGAAGAATTCGTCCGCGGTGCGCGCCACGATGGCGCCGCCGAGCAGATCGCTGTGACCGCCGAGATATTTGGTTGTGGCGTGCATCACCAGGTCGGCGCCAAGCGCCAGCGGCTGTTGACCGACCGGCGAAGGCCAGGTGTTGTCGACTGCGCAGCGTGCGCCAGCTTTGTGCGCAATCATCGCAACGCCTGCAATGTCGGTGATCTTGAGCAATGGGTTGGAGGGGGTCTCGACCCAGATCAGCCGCGTCTGCTGGCGCACAGCCGCGCGCACGGCGTCGAGGTCAGCCATATTCACGACGCTGTAGATCAGCCCCCATGGCGCCATCAGCTCACGCAGGAGGCGGCCAGCGCCAAAGTAGGCGTCGTCAGGAAAGAGCACATGATCGCCGGGCGCCAGCGACTGAAAGACCGCCGCAATCGCTGCCATGCCCGAACTGAACGCCGCCGCCGCCGTCCCGCCTTCCAGTGCGGCCAGGCACTGTTCGAGCGCAGCGCGGTTGGGATTTTCCGTACGCGTGTAGACATAGCCGCCCGGATAGCTGCCATCAGGCGCGCGTTCGAAGGTTGTAGAGAGATGGATCGGCGGCATGACCGCGCCCGTCGCCGGGTCGGGTGACTGACCTGCGTGAATAGCAAGAGTCTCAAGTCGCATAGGCGGAGCACTTCCTAAGTAGAGATTGGAGATTGAGAGATTGGAGATTTCGCCTTCAGCAGCGTTCCGACGCAACTAGACCGCTGCACGACCAATCTCCTAATCTTCTTTCTACCGCGGAATCCCCGTAATTCGGATGCCGCTATTTTGTACTTTATAGCGAATGTTGATGCCGATCAACACCGCTGTAAAACCTTCGATGACCGAAGAGTTAGCAAGGGGCCCGGCGTCGATGCCGAAGAAGCCGGCCGCACGGATCAACTCCAGCGCCGTGGCTTTGGCTTCCTTGCTGTCGCCGGTGTAGAGCACGTCACAGTCGGGTTGCCAGCTCAGATCGCGTAGGTGACCCGCAGCAATGTTCTGAAACGCGGCGACGATCTGCACCTGGTCGCCAAGCTGTTGCTGCAATTCCTGAGCGGCGGACCCAGCCTGTGGGCGCCAGACGGTGGCGACCTTGGGCGGCTTGAGCGGCGCAACGACCGTGATCACAAGCTTGCCCTGTGCGCCGGCCGCAATTTGCGCAGCCATGTCAGCCTGACTGTCGTAAGGCACGCTGAGCACAATGATGTCGCCAGCCGAGGCTGCACCTGCGTTGGCGTCGCCGTGGATGACGCCGCTGCCTGCGGGCAGCAGTGCAGTCAGCTCGGCCGCAACAATTTGCGCCTTCTCCTGGCTGCGGCTGCCGATAATTATTGGATAGCCAGCGGCTGCCCACCGCACGACGAGGCCAGACCCTTCTGCGCCAGTGCCGCCGATCACGGCAATCGCAGGTTTTGACATAACTTTCTCCTGTTCAGTTGGTTTTGGCAAAATATTGATTGAGCAGTTGATCAAGCTTATCCAGATCGATCGGTTTGCTCAGAAAGTGATTGGCGCCCGAGTCGCGCAGTCGGTCGCTGTCGCCGCTCAGCGCCGTAATCACAGCAATCGGCAGGTCAGCGAAGCCCTCGGTGGCGCGCAGGCGACGGATTACCTCCAGCCCATCGAGTCGCGGTAGGTTGATATCCATCAACACCAGGCCTGGATTCTCGGTTTGCACCAGTTCCAGCGCGTCTGGGCCTGTGCGCGCTACAATCACGGGCATGCCGTACATCTCAAGATATTCGGAGAGTGCAAAGATATTTGCCTCATTATCCTCAGCCAGAAGTACAAGTTGACGACGGTTGTTCATCGGGAATGGCGGTGCAGGAGCCGTCATCTGGTCGATCTGCGTCGGCGCGTCCGACATGCGCCACGGCAACACGACGGTGAACCTGCTGCCGACGCCGGGCGTGCTCTCAACCAGAATGTCGCCGCCATGCTGGCGGGCAAGTCGCTGTGAAAGGGCAAGACCAAGCCCTGTGCCTGCATGAAGTTGGTGCAGCGCATTCTCGATCTGTACAAAGGGTTTGAAGAGATTGGGTAGATCGCTGGCTGCAATCCCAACACCTGTATCCCAAACCGTGAAACGAGCTTCTCCCTGTTCGGCGTCGCTTGTGATCTCGATGCCAACAGCGCCGCCCATTGGGGTGAACTTGACTGCGTTGCTCAGGAGGTTGACCAACACCTGTTTGATCCGAAGCTGGTCGGCCTGAATCGTGCGTACACGGCTGTCGTGCTGCACCGAAAGCCGAATCTGTTTCTGCTCAGCGGGTTGTCGCACAATGTCGACTGCTGCCGTGCAGAGCGGCTCGACGTCGACTGACTCAATCTTCAGCAGCATCTTGCCAGCCTGAAGCTTACTCAGATCGAGGATGTCGTTGATTAGTTCCAGGAGATGCTGTCCGCTCGTCTCGATCACTCGGAATGACTCGTGCTGGCGTTCGGTCAATGTTTGCCCAAGCTGCTCCTGCAAGATGCGTGATAACGATAATACGGCATTCAGCGGCGTACGCAGCTCATGTCCCATAGTCGCAAGCAGATCATCCTTGATCTTAGCGGCGCTTTCTAATTCCTGATTGGCGGCTGTCAACTCGGCGACGCGCTGGCGATAGTGCGCAAGCTGCGCAGTAAGTATCTCGATTTGTCCCTGCAACTGTGTATTTTCGCTGGACATGGTTGTTGGCGCGCCGTGTCTTTGTCTTTGAATAGGTGGAATGTGATCGCCCGAATCAGAACATTGCCCAATAGCGGTCCCAGGTTGCGCGGGCGTTGCGTCGGCTGCGTGCGGCGATCTCCGCTTCATCGAGTGTGAGCAATTCACGGTTGCGCATCAAGGAGACGCCTTGTGCGATCGTGCTATGTACATGCGCTCCGCTGACGCCAAACAAGATATGCCACGGCAGGTTTTCCGGCGTTAGCGGCGTCGGTGGGTGATAGTCGAGCAAGATCAGGTCGGCGTAGGCGCCGGGGGCTATGACGCCCACAAGCCGATCAAAGAAAACCGCCGCCAGCCGCCGGTTATTGACGACCGCCATTTGCATGACCTTATCGGCGCCAAGATAGCGTGGGTCGGCGTGCGCTGCCTTTTGCAGCAAATCGGCAACCTTCATTTCGGCGAACATATCGTTGCTGAAGCCATCGTTGCCCAGACAGACCGGCATCCCGCGACGCAGCATTGGCGTGATTTCTGCCGCGCCGACTGCGTTGTTCATGTTGGAGCGCGGCTGGTGAGTGACAAAGGTTTGGGTTTCATCAAGCAGCGCCGTCTCCCATGCGTCGATGTGGATGCAGTGCGCCATGATGCTCTGGGACCCGGTGACGCCGAAATCGTGCAGCCGCTCCACAACGCGCTTGCCCGATTTTTGCAGGCTGTCGTATTCGTCGGCGGGATGTTCGGCTACGTGAATGTGGAATCGGTCGGACTCAGCGGCGCACTTTGTCAGCGTCTCATCGGAAAGAGTAAGGCTGGCGTGTAGCCCGAACGTCGCTGTCAATCGCCCCTGATGCGTCGCTGCCGACGATTCAACCCATTGCCGGAAACGCACATTTTCGCGGATGCCAGCCTGCGCCGCGGCGGGACCGTCGCGATCGGTCACTTCGTAACAGAGCGCAGCGCGCAGACCACTGCGCAACACTGCATCGGCAATCACATCCAGGCTGCCATCGATGGCGCGCTGACTGGCGTGGTGGTCGATCAGCGTCGTCGTGCCGTTGCGAATCGCATCGACCAGGCAGACTTCCGCCGAGCTGCACACGCCGTCAAGATCGAGCGCCTTATCTAGTTTCCACCACAGATTTTGGAGAATTTCTGGAAAGTCTTTGGCAGGCGGACCGGGAATGTACATCCCACGTGCAAACGCGCCATAAAAGTGCGTATGCGCGCAGATTTGACCGGGCATAAGGAGCATACCGTTCGCATCCCATCGTTCGTCGTCGGGAAATTGCTCCAGGATGTGTTGGCTGTCGCCTACTGCGTCGATCACACCATCGGTGTAGCGAACCGCGCCGTTGGCGACGATCTCGTTGGATTGATTACAGGTCAATACTATTGCATGATGAATGATCATGATCGCTGGCGCCCTTCTCAACAATTGGTTCGGACAGCAGGAGTATAGCATCGAGGGCGGCAGATTCGCAATGACAGATCAGGCGCAGGGGCTGTTGTTCGATTGTGGGGGGATTGGTTGTCGCCTCTGCTGTTATATGGCGTCTCCACATTTGGAGAAAGGAGACAGTTGTAGATCATCGCCTCCGACGCAACGCAATGTCACGTCAGAGACGATGACTTACGAATACTAACGGTTACTTGCCCAGCCGCTTCTTGAATTCAGCGGTCAGCGCCGGCAACACCTGATAGAGGTCGCCGACGATGCCATAGTTCGCCTTCTCGAAGATCGGCGCTTCGGCGTCTTTGTTAATGGCGACGATCAGCTTGCTGCCGCCCATGCCAGCCAGGTGCTGGATGGCGCCGCTGATGCCCGCTGCGATGTACAGGTCGGGCTTGACGGTCTTGCCGGTCTGACCGACCTGGTGTTTGTAGGGGATATAGCCCGCATCGACGGCAGCGCGGCTGGCGCCGACGGCTGCACCGAGCACGTTTGCCAGTTGCGCCACCAGCTCGAAGCCCTTTGCCGGGTCCTGCGCAACGCCGCGCCCGCCGGAGACGATGATCGACGCGTCGGTCAGGCTAATTTCGCCAGTGTCGGTCGACTTGACTTCGACGACCTTCTCTTTGATGTCGCTTTCGTTCAAGCCAGGATCGACGGCTTTAACTTCACCGCTGGCTGCGCCCGGCTCCGGCATAGGGAAGGAGCGTGGGCGCACGCTGACCACCTGCACCGGGCTGCTGAAGGTGACGTCGGCCAGGATGTTATTTGAGTAGACCGAGCGCACTGCAATCAACTTGCCGCCCTCGACGCGCAGATCGACGGCGTCAGGGGCATAGCCGGCGTCAAGCTGGCTCGCCAATGTGGCGGCGACCTCGCGCCCGCGCACAGTGGCAGCCATCAGCACGACAGCGGCGCCGGCAGCCTCGACCGCTTTGCGCAGTGCGGCGACATAGCCGCTCAAACGGTAGCTGGCAAGCGTCGGACTGGTGAGAGTGAGGACAGTGTCGGCGCCGTAGGCGCGCACAGTGTCAGCAATCGCTGCATCCCCGCCGACAACCGCAGCCACCGTCTGTACACCCATTGCCGCTGCGATCTCTTTCGCCTTGCCCAACACCTCAAAGGAATTGGGAACCGGCCCATTGTTGCTTTGTTCAATCCAAACCAATACAGACATGGGTTCGTCTCCTATATCACCTTTTCAGCCATCAGCGCATCGACCAGTTTGGCGGCTTTTTCTTCAACGGTGGCGCCATCAATGATGACGCATTCGGTCTTGCGTTCTTCTGGCTTGCGAATATTTGTCCACTGTGTCTTGCCGCTGCCTGAAGCAACGCCCAGGTTGGCAGCTGGCGTGACCGGAATGTTGGCTTTGCCTGCCTTACGGATGCCCATGAAGCTGGGGTAGCGCGGCTCGTTGATCTCTTTGCCGACGCTGATCACCGCCGGCAGGGAAACGCTGATCGTCTCTTGCGCCCCCTCGACCATCCGCTCGACCGTAATCTGACCGTTGGAGATATCGACGACTCTGGTGACGGCGCTAACCAGAGGCCAGCCCAGCCTAGCGGCAACGCCGGCATAGACCGCGCCGCTGTTGTCATCGACGCTCTGCTTGCCTGTAATCACCAATTCGGCGCCCTCGGCTTTGACCGCCGCCGCCAGCGCCGACGAGGTCGTCCACATGTCGCCGCCGCTGATGTCGCTGCTGTCGACCAACGCCGCCGCGCCAACGCCCATCGCCAACGCGTGCTTCAGCGCATCGACAGCGTCGGGCGAACCCATGCTGATCGCCACCGAATCGACATCGTAACGGTCGCCCAAAAGAATGGCTTCTTCGGCGGCAAATTCATCCCATGGGTTGATCACCATGGTGGCTTTGACCTTGCCGCTGCGGACATCCTCAGCCGAGACTTTGGGCAGTTCGGCTGTGTCCGGCGTCTGCTTGACAAGAACAGCTACTTTCACGTTCTGACCTCCTGTTTAGGGTCTGTCAAAAATCTGGCATCATAAGTTGATGTAGTAGGTAGTTGGGTTGCACTGGCTCGAAGCCGACAATTGCACCATCACATCGAATCATGTGAATGACATTGTGAATCGAACTATTGGATGCGTGTAGGGACAAATGTCATTTTGTTTGGTCAGTTTCGTCCCTTGAAATCACTGGAACTTTCGTTGGAAGTATTTACTTAATGCAATCTTCCGAGAAATAGTAGCGTTTTTTGGACAGCGAAGCTTAGTATACATCGCCAAGTTTCAGGCTTGTTGAATTCCTGTTGCGAGGCTGGTCTTTCGTTGGCTGCTTGGGAGGCGGCCTGAAGAAAAGGAGCGAAAACGTCGTTGTTTTCGCTCCTTTCACGGAGAAGGCATGTCGCCTTCTCGATTGTCTCTATGCTACCATGAGTCTGACGAAAGGGCAAAGATCGGCGATGTAGTGGCTGGGCGCAGCGATGGATCGATATACACTATTTTTACTTGGTTTGTTGGCAATGACCGGCTTCATTGCCTATTCAACCTTCGCTACGGCGCAATTGCTGCGGCGTTGGCGTCCTTTGCATAATCCACTGCTCGATCGCGCCGATATGCTTTTGCGGCTGACGCTGATTGCGGTGTGCATTGGATTGGGGCTGTTGAGCGGGCTTGACTGGACTGTGTTGGGTTGGGTTGCGCCGACGCTGCGCCAGATGCTGGTCGGGCTGCTGGTCGGCGGCGCATTGGCGGCTGGTCTCTTCGGCTTTTCTCAGCTGGTGATGTACAAGACCGGGGAGCGGTTTGTGGCGTCACAATTTGTTGAGATGGTGGCTCCGCGTTCGACCGGCGAACTGTTTCGGATTGGGCTGGCGTTGATTCCGGTGGTTGTGCTAGAGGAGTTGCTCTTTCGCAGCCTCCTGATCGGCGGTCTGTCGCCGCTGGCGCCTGTCGAGGCGTTGGTGTTTGGCGTGAGTGTGCTTTTTGGGGCAATGCATCTACCGCAAGGCGCAGCAGGGATCATCGGCGTCGGGCTGGCAAGCGTTGTGCTGGGAGCGATCTTTCTAGCAGAGCAGAGCCTGCTGGCGCCAATCGTGGCCCATTATGTCGCCAATAGTGTGCAGCTTGGACTTGCAATGCGGTTACTGAAAGCAAGGGAGGGTAAAGTGGACGGCTGATCGGTCAGACAGCGGGCAACTCGTCGGTGGTCGGCTGCGGGGCGGGTGTATCGTATAAGCCAGCGCGACCGTTGCGGCGGATCTTGAGCAGTTCGCGCACCATGTTGATCGTGTCGTGCACCGGGCGTACACGGCTGTCTTCCTGGTAATACCAGTTAATTGGCACTTCGATTAGATGCAACCCATGTTGTCGTGCAATGTAGAGCACCTCGACATCGAAGCCCCACCCGTCGATGCGTTGCAGTGGAAAGAGCTGCAACGCCGCTTTACGCGTGAACATCTTGAAGCCACATTGTGTGTCCTGGATGCCAGGCACAGCCAACAATCGCACCAGGAAATTAAAGACGCGCCCCATCACGTGACGATAGGTGGGTTCGTTGTAGCGGACGGCGTCGGGCAGTTCGCGGCTGGCAATCGCAATGTCGAACGTGTCCACAGCATGGATTGGCGGCAGGAATTTGCTGATTTCCTCGATTGGCATGGCGAGGTCTGCGTCACAGATAAAGCGATACTCGCCCTGCGCCGCCAACATGCCGAGCTTGACCGCTGCGCCTTTGCCGGGGCTGCTATGCAGAAGCGACAGCCGAATTTTGCCGGTTGTATCCAGGTGTGCGTCGATAAACGCCTGTACAACCTGTGTCGTAGCATCGGTGGAGCCATTCTCGACGACGAGGATTTCGCTGTCGTACTCCTGCTTTTCCAGATATGCGACGATCTTTTCCAGCGAGGGCGGCAGGCGGCGTTCCTCGTTATAGGCAGGGATCACGATGCTCAGAAACACCGCTTGACCGGGATTATTCATAACCAAATCCTTACCGTGTTTCTCACGTAATCAAACTGACCAGGGCCAACAGCAGAAAGACTTGGACTACAATTGCGCCGCCCCACAACATGTGTGCGCCGATGCGCTGCCGTTGCGTCGCAAACCAAATCCCTCCAATTGCGTTGACGCTCCATGCCAATAAACCAATCACCAGGAGGCGGAAGAGCGCGCTTTTTTCGCGGATTTCCTCCGGCAACCCCTGGCTATTGTAGCGAACCGCCAATACATCGGGCAAATCGGGGAAGCTGATCGTCAACACTGCAAAGAGCAAGAGCACGCCGATCAAACCGATAGCCAGCAGCCCGACTCCCTGTGGGTCGTCAGCGAACACATTTGCCAGCCAGGCGCGCTGCATGCGCTCGGGCGTCACCACCTGAGTAGGGCCCAATCGGTAGCGCGCCTGAAGCGCTTCGACAAAGCCGTCGGCGTCGGCTGGTGAAAGCGCATAGAGGCCGGCATCCGTTTTCAAGACGATGCATTCGGCGGGTGGCCGCGTGGCGCATAGATTGACTGACTGTGCGGTCGGCTGGCTGGCAATCGCTAAAAACGGCATCGGCCAGCGTAGCAGGCTCCATCGTTTGTCAATTGGCAACAGCGCCCCCTGTGCAATCTCACGCACACTCTGCGTAGGAATCACCTGCTGGAGATGCGCCCAGCGCAGGGTGATGGTGTTGCGGTCGACCCAATATTCGAGTGAAAACGCCGCCCATGTGCGGTAGAGCAGATGGATCAGCACCGGAATGCTGAGCGCCATCGCCAAAAAGAGGAGAAATTGCAACAGGTCAATCGGGCGACGCAGCGCCCACACCACCAACAACACGTCGAACAGCACGATCCAGACGGCGAGCGCCACGCCCTCCCATCGCGCCATCGCCGGCTTTGCCGCAAACACCATGCTATCGAACCTCGACGCCAGCCATTGCAAACAAGGGATGCTGTTCACGCATGGCTGCCAGAAACGCATGGTGAGTGAGGTCGAGCGAAATCGGCGTCACGCTGACAAAGCCGTGCCGAATTGCACCGACGTCGGTGTCCGGGTCTTCTTCGTCGACCGGATGCGATCCACCCAGCCAGTAGTAAGGACGACCGTAGGGGTCGTGGCGCCGTTCGACTTCGTTGGCGTCGTAGTGACGGCGTCCCATGCGTGTGAGACGAAGGCCTTCACTCGGCGCCGGCGGCACATTGACATTGAGCAGCGTGTATTCGGGTAAGCCAGAATGCATTACCTGCTGCGTAACCATGCAGGCGATCTTCGCCGATGCACGCCGCACTTCCGCCGCATTGTCGCTCTCTTCGCCAAAGTAGGAGGTGCTGACGGCGACGCCTGGCACACCCTTGATCACGGCCTCCATAGCGCAGGCGACCGTGCCGCTGTAGGTGACGTCGATGCCAAGATTGTAGCCAGCATTGACGCCAGCGACGACAAGGTCGGGGACTACTTCCAGCGCACCGCCCATCGCCAACGCCACGCAATCAGTCGGACTGCCGCTGCTACTGAACGCGGCGCTGCCATCAGCCAGTGTCGTCTTTTGGATGCGCAATGGTTTGTGCATGGTCTTGATATGGCTCGACGCGCTCCAATTGCGCTCCGGCGCCAGCACAATCACGTCGGCGATTTGCGTCAGCGCCTGCTTGAGCGCCAATAGACCGGGCGAAAAGACGCCGTCGTCATTTGTCACCAGGATGGTCGGCATTCAGATTCCTCGTTATTGCTTTCTGTGACGGACATAGACGCGCACTTCCGGACTTTCGGCGCTGTTGCCGGCGGCGTCGTAGACGATCGCTTTGAACAGATGCCCCTCGAAATAGACGCCGCCATTGGTGACGATTGCCTGAAAACCGCCGGGATAGGTCGCAACCATGCCCGGCTGCACCTCCGGATCATCCGATTGGAAGCCGGCCCAAGGCTGCCCGCCTGCGGCCGAGTTCAGATCGCGCATCGTGATCTTCCAGCGTTCGTTATAGGGCGCCACCGTGCTGGTCACAAAGACGCTGCCGTTGATCATGAACTCGACGCGGTCAATTGCCAGGTTGTCGTTGGCAAGCGCGTTGACGTTGATCTGCTCGTCGCGTTCCATGACAAAGAGTTGGTCGGGGCGCGGCTCGGTCAACACAATCGTCGGCGGTGTATTGTCGATGGTCACCGGAATCGCGGTCTGACGCGGCCCATCGCCGCGGTTGACGGTCAAACGCACGGTGTAGAGACCTTCCGGCAGCGATTGGGTGTCCAGCCGTTCGAGCACGCCGTTTTGGACCTCCTCGCCATGTTCAGGGCCGATCTGCAGCCATTCAGTCGGGTCAAGGCCGGCGCCGATTTCGAGCCGATAGGGCCCGCCGCGCGCATTGCCGATGAACTCGACCTCGCCAGAGATGTAGCTGCCCAATGCCGGCTGGATAATTGCACTGTCGGGATCAAAATCCTCGAAGCGCAGCGAAGCCGTTCTGGTTGGCGGCTGTGGAATGCCATTTTCGGCGACCCAATCGGCGGCCTCGCGCGGCAAAATCTGGTAGACGCGGCGCTCGATGCGCTCCGGCGGCGTTGTCGGACCGGCCAACAGTCCGGTTTCAACATCGATCTCGAACTCCTGCCAGATGTTGTCGGAGATAGTCGGCTCGGTGCCAGCGTCGAAAATCTCCGTGCGTTGCTCGCGACATTGTGGCGTTGGCAACAGACCGCTCGGCTGGCAGATGGTGCGCTGCACAATGCGCGGCGGCATTTCGTACCAGCGCGGCGGTTCGTTTTCATGGTACTTGCGCATCACTGCATTCCAGATCGGCGCTGCGCCGGAGAGTCCAGTGACATTGCGCATTGACTCGTTGTCGGTGTTGCCAACCCAAACGCCGACGGTCAACTGTGGTGTGAAGCCCACCGTCCAGTTATCCTTGAAGCTGTTGGTCGTGCCAGTCTTGACGGCGACTTTACGGTCAGGCAATGTGAGCATCGTATTGGCGCCGAAAGCTGGCGCGCGCGCCACATCGTCGCTCATGATGTCTTGCATCAGATAGGCGACTTCGGCGCTGAAAATGCGTTCCGCCTGAGGTTGATCATATTTCTTAAGGATGTTGCCGTCGCTATCGCGCACTTGCAGGATCGAGACCGGGTTGAGCGTGCGGTAGCCACTTTGCAGTTGATTTGCTGGAACCGGTTCACCGACCATGACGCCGCTGTTGGCGAAAACTGAGTAGGCGTAGGTGTGATCGAGCAGCGAGACCTCGCCGCCGCCCAACACCAGGCTAAGCCCATAGAAGCTCAGACCGCGATTGAGACCGTTGATGCCCATGCGGTGCGCTGTGCGCAGTGCATCGGCCACGCCAACTTGCTGCATGACGCGAATCGCTGGAATGTTGTAGGAGCGCGCCAGCGCGTTGCGCAGCGAGACCGGGCCGTGATATTGACGGTCGTAATTTTCGGGACGATAGAAAGTGCCGTCTGCCTGTGGAAACGCGGTGGCGACATCAAGAATCATCGTCGCTGGCGTCATACCTTTTTGCAACGCAGTTAGGTAGACATACGGCTTGAAGCTCGAACCAGGCTGCCGCTCCGCCGTCGCAACGTTGACCTGACCGTCGATCTCTCGGTTGTTGTAGTCGAGCGAACCGACCATTGCTAGAATCTCGCCGGTGTCGTTCTTGATCGCAACGACAGCGGCGTTGCTGGCGTTTTTGTCGGTATCCTTGAGAATCTGAACTTGTTCGCGCGCCACCTGTTCGGCGTATTTTTGCAAATCCACATCAAGCGTGGTGTAGACGGTCAATCCCTTACGCCAGATGTAAAAGGGATCATCGGTGGTGTTGTACTGCCGTTTCAACTGGTCGAGCACGTAGAGCGCAAAGTGCGGCGCGGTGAGGACGTCGAAACGCTCCGCCACCGAGCGACGCAGCGCAAGCTCCTGTTGGAACGCGGCGTCGGCTTCCGCCTGCGTAATATAGCCGGACTCGACCATCGCCTGCAAGGTGACTCCCTGTCGCCGTTTGGCATCCTCTGGGTTGTCGATGGGGTTGAGCGCCGGGAACTGCGGGATTGCCGCCAACATGGCCGCCTCAGCCAGATTCAAGTCGCGCGCGCTCTTGCCGAAATAGACCTGCGCCGCAGCTTCGACGCCATACGCCAGGTTGCCGTAGAAGTTGTAGTTGAGATACCACTCCAGCAGCTTTTCTTTGGGGTAGCGCCGCGTCACTTCAAGTGAGAGGATCACTTCCTTGATCTTGCGGGCGTAGCTTTGCTGTGCACGTTCTTCGGGCGGGATAAAGACGTTCTTGATCAATTGTTGCGTGATCGAAGAACCGCCCTGCACAGCGCCGCCCTGAAAATTTGAGACAAACGCGCGCAGCAAACCGCGCACGTTGATCCCCGGATTCTCAAAGAAATTGCGGTCTTCAAGCGCAATCGCCGCCTGCCAGATAGCGGGACTCATCTTATCGAGCGTCACGAAACGCCGGTCGCCGCCGAAGGGGCGCGGGTCAACGCTTTCATAGAGCAGATGTTGCCCTGTGCGGTCGTAAATGCGCACCGTCTGAAATTGATCTTGTTGTTGCTCGATAACGCTGACGTCGGGCAACTGCGCTGCGTACTCTTGATAGACGCCGACCACCGTCGCCGCCACAACGCCGCTGACGGCGACAATCGAAATCCCCACCAGGATCACGAACGCCAGCAGAAACTGCGTCAACCGCAGCCAAATCCTCGGTTTCGTCATCTCGGCGCGCTGCCGTCGGCGCCGCGCCATCAAGATTGTATCGTGTCGATCCAGTCGTTTTGTCATAACTCAGCCGTTTAGCGTAACACGTTTCAGCGCATCCATCCAAACAGATATTGGCGTGATGCTTGCAAAATAGAACGCTGACAACATGGATCGAGATGGATCGAGCAGATTTCGCTGATCGGAAGAATCCGCCCCGATCCGTCCAATCCGCGTCATCTGCGATCCATTCGTTCTCGCTCCACTTTTTCCACCACCAGCAGGTGGCTCAACCCCCATCCACACAGCGGCGATTGCTCCAGCGCATAGGTGAGGCGGCGCAACCATTTACCCAGCGCTGGCCGCCGCTGCACGATGTTGTCGTAGCCGGGGAAAATCTGCGTGTGATGCACCACACGCGCCGGCTGCCCGATGAAAAGCCGGCGCAACCCCGTCGCAGTGTAGGCGCGCACGTGCGGCGCCAGCCGGTTGCGCAGCGCGTCGGGCAGATAGTTGATAAGTGGAATATTGCCAAAGTGATAGACGCCGCGCCAGTAAATGCCGTGCGTCTCGAACGGGTAGCGACGGTTTGGCGCAAAGATCACGGCGCGACCGCCCGGGCGCAGCACACGCACCATCTCAGCCGCCGCCAACCGGTCATCCACCACATGTTCGAGCACCTCGTGGCTCAACACCAGATCGACGCTGTCGTCGGTGAAGGGCAACCGTTCAGCCGCAGCCAACCCCAGCAACGCGTTTGGTGCGTTGTGCGCCGCAAGCGTCAGGTGCTCGCCCTCGATGTCGATTCCGCTGATATGGTCTGCGTAGGGAGTGAGGGCGCGCACATACATGCCGACGCCGCAGCCATCGACCAGAATCTGCTCGACCCGGTCGCGGCCACCCAGACCCCACCTGACAATCATATCGAGACGGCGATTTTGCCCGGCGCGCCAGACAAAGCTGGGATTGCCGCGCACCGCCGCCCGTTCGCCGTGCAGATCAAGCGATTCCACCATGCTCATCCTTGAAGCAACTTTCCTTCAAAACCATCCAGAACGCGCACGACTTTCTGAATGGAGCCAATCTCTTAACGCTCTGCGCGCCAGGAAGGTTCAGAATTGCCCGCAGATTTATGACGAGCCTCCTCACGAGTCTCCGCCATTGGCGCGAGCAGCTCCGCTTCTCCGCGTTCAGCGAGGCGGCGCCGCAAGGAACACACGATTCAAGATGTCGGCGCGTTCTTCCGTTGTTGCCCAGCGTGGCTGGGCAAAATCCTCAAGCACCATCGTCAATAGCTCCGTACTCAATAGACGTCCGTTATAGATCGTGTGGCGCGCCGCCAGTTCTGTACGCGTCTCCCAACTCCACATCTGGTCGAAGAAAAAGTTTCCCAACCCGTAACTGATGATGCCTGGGCCGCCAGGGTCGCCGACGCCGTAAGGTTCTTGCGCCTGCGGCACATGACTCTGTACGCCGGTGACAATGTCGGCGCCTGCCTCGCGCAATTTACGGAACTCGACAATCTGTCCGACCAACGGGTTTGGCTGATAGCTTTCTTCGTATTGCAATTCGACGGAAACGATGTCCACGATTTCCGACAACTGGCGCACCATCGCCAGAATAATCTCCTCGTTGTCGTAATAGTAACAGGCGCCGGGTTGATCGATCGTCGCCCAGGCGCCCTGCGGCCAAAAGGCAAGCGCGGCGATAAAGGCGAAGGTGTTGCCGTGATCTTCCCACAACAAGGGAGCGCATGCCTCATTGACATTGAAGCCACCGCCATAAATTGGAATGCCATTTTCACGATACCAGTTCAATGAACGCCGCGCCCCTTCACGACCAAAGTCATTGACATGGTTGCCGCTCAGCCCGACGATATCTACGCCGAGCGCCTCCAACGCGGCCCAATAGTTGGGATGACTGCACAAAATCAAGTTGTTCTCGGTCGGGTCGGCAATGCAATCGTCGAGAAAGGGCACTTCGTTGCTGATATGCGTGATATCCGCCGCAGCGAAGACGTCGGAGATCACCCGCGATGGATAATCGTAGCCCTTCTGATCCATGCGCAGCGCCGTGACGCGCGACATCGCCGTGACGCCGGTCATGATCAGCTGCGTCAGACGGGCGCCGTTGCGATTGGTGTATGGCAATATGCTGTTTTGCAGCAGCGACCTGACCGCGCCAGCGCCGGTTCCCTCAATATTTAAGGCAACGGCGAGTGGATAGCTGCGCATATCGAAGCGGTTGCTGAGCACGTTAACGCCATCGACGGACATTACTTTGAAACGAGGGTCGAGTTGATCAAAGGGCAGGATTGCCAGCGCGCCAGGATCGTTTTCAATGGCAGCCAGCAGCTCACTCTGTGGCGTCAACACGCCAACAAACGCGCCAAGCACTGGGCGCAGCAGCGCCGCGCTCTCGATAGTGGTGTAGAGCGTGGCGGCGCCTTCCATTCCCTGCCACGCCGCCCGCACTTCATCGAAGCTGACATCATCACGAATTGTAGCGAATGGCATCACGACGGCGAAGATGCGCTCCGCCAGCGGTGCGTTCGCCGCGACGTAGGGGCGCACGTCGAGCAGCACCTGCGCTGTTGTCGGTTGATCGAGCACGTGCAGCGCATGAACACCGCTGGCGCTCTCCACGTGGTCGACCTGATTGAGTCGAGCCAGCAACGTCGCGCCCCATTGCATGGGCACCGATTCGTGCAACGCAACGGTGATCGGACCGGCGATCACTTCTGGCGTCGGCGTAGGCGCGGGCAGCGTGGGCAGACTGGTCGGCGTCGGCGGCTGTGCAACGACCGGCGGCAAAATCAATGTCACCGGCGTCGGCGTGGGCGTCGGAAATGCAGCCGTTCCCACCGGAGGCGATGGCGCATCCACTGTGGAAACGTCGATGGCGTTGATCAGAGAAATAGCCAATTGAACAGGGCGACAGGCCGCCAATAGTGAGGCAACGACCGTTGCCAACAACAGAATCTGCAAGGGGCGACCACGGTGAACATTCATAGACTCATCTCTTTCCATGCATTGATCCAAAATGCACAATCTGTGCGAGTATAACGCACGCCCTGGAACGCGCCCAAGATGGGTTGGACGCCATCGGGCGATTCCATTTCAAACCTGGCGCGCGCTTCGTCAATATCAGAAGCGCGCCGTGACGTGTATAATCCTCTTTCGTGGAAACGATTGACGGGTCGCTCGAACAGAAAACATCCCCGGCTGAAAAGCCATCCATCGGGCTGGACAGCCGGCGCATGGCGGGCGCAGCGTTGCTGGTCATGCTCTTTTTTGTGCTCAGCCGGCTTTCCGGGCTGGCGCGTGAGATCGTGATCGGCGCACAGTTCGGCACGTCGGCGCAATATGACGCCTATCTCGCTGCATTTCGCATTCCTGACCTGCTTTTTCAGTTGGCGGCGGGCGGCGCATTGGGCAGCGCATTCATCCCCGTTTTCTCTGCGTATTGGTTGAAAGAGGACAAGCGTGAAGCGTGGTTGCTCTTCAGCCGCGTGCTGAATCTAATTGTGCTGGTGTTGGTGAGTTTGAGCGCCATGGCCGCAGTTTTCGCCGAGCCGATCGTGCGCAATATCCTGGCGCCTGGTTTCAGCGCCGAACAGCAGGCGCTGACAGCGGCGCTAATGCGCGTGATGTTGATCGGCACAGTGATCTTCGGTGCAAGCGGGCTGGTTATGGGTGCACTCAACGCCACGCAGCATTTCCTGGCGCCGGCCGCCGCGCCTGTGCTCTATAATCTGGCGATCATCGCTGCGGCGTTTGGGCTTGCGCCCATTTACGGCGTCTATGGGTTGGCGATCGGCGTGGTGGCCGGTGCGCTGGCGCACCTGCTCGTGCAGGCGCCGGTGTTGATGCGCAAAGGCTACTGCGCCCAGGCAGTGCTTTCGTTGACCGATCCAGGCGTGCGCAAGGTGGCGTTGTTGATGGGGCCGCGCGTGCTTGGCCTCTTTTTTGTTCAGCTCCATTTTCTTGTCAATACGATCCTGGCAAGTGGATTGGGCGCGGGCGCGCTGAGTGCGCTCAACTACGCCTGGCTGCTGATGCTGCTGCCCCAAGGCATCATCGCGCAGGGAATCGCAACCGTAGTCTTTCCCACCTTCTCGGCACAGATGGCCGCAGGTCAACTCGACGCCTTTCGCCGCACCTTTGAACGCGCGCTGCGCGTTGTGGTTTTTCTAGTGGCGCCTTCGGCGGCGCTGCTGTTCGCACTGCGTCGTCCGACCATCAGCATCTTGCTCGAACGCGGTGCATTCGACACGGAGAGCATGATCCTGGTGGCGTATGGCCTGCAATTTTATGTCATTGGCCTGATTTTTCACTCGATGTTAGAGATCGTTGTGCGCGGATTTTACGCAACACAGGATACATGGACGCCGGTTTCGGTGGGCGTGTTGGCGATGATAGGCAACATCATTCTTAGTTTTTTGCTGGTTGGTCGTCTGTCGTTTGGCGGCCTGGCGCTTGCCAACAGTCTAGCGACGCTGGTGGAAACAATTGTGCTGGTATGGCTGTTCAGTCGACGTTTGCCATCCGGGCTTGGCTGGCGGACGCTGCTTCCGGCGATGCTGAAAACATTAGCAGCGACCGCAGCGATGGCTGTGGCGGCATGGGCCTGGGGGCGCTGGGTCTATGAGAATGTCTATCTGGGCGGCCAGATAACGGTGAACGACGACTGGCTCACAGTCTTGCTCGGTGCGCCGTTGGCTTTGCTGATCTATCTACTCGTGCACTGGTTGTTGCGCAGCGAAGAGATCACGCTGACTATCGCGCTGCTTCGCCGCCATTCGCACACATAGGTGAGCGATTCACTCTTCCGCGGCGTTTTGCATCAATTCGTCCAATTTCGTCCCGCAACAGCGAAAACGTAATTTCAGAAACCATCGCCGCATACGGAATGAGGTATAATCGTCATAACGAAACTGGATGTGCGATAAAAAAGGAGGCAACAAAAGATGGTTTTCTTCGATCCGCTCTACCTGTTGTTTGCAATTCCACCGTTGCTGCTTGGGTTGTGGGCGCAATTTCGTGTGCAGAGCGCGTTTCGCCAGTACTCCAAAGTGAGAATTGGCAACGGGATGACCGGCGCACAGATGGCGCGCTTGATCCTCGACATCAACGGGCTGCAGACCGTCGCCGTCGAGCGCGTCAACGGCATGTTGAGCGACCACTACGATCCGCGTGGCAAGGTGTTGCGGCTGAGCGATTCGGTCTTTGGCACGCCTAGCGTGGCGGCGGTCGGCGTGGCGGCGCATGAGGCGGGACACGCTTTGCAGGACAAGCAGCACTATGGCCCGCTGCGTTTGCGATCCGCGATCGTGCCAGCGGTCAGCATTGGCAGTTGGCTTGGCCCGATCATTTTTATGATTGGCTTCTTTATGTCTGGCGCCACTGGCAATATGATTGCCATTATCGGGCTGTTGTTTTTTGGCATGACGGCAGTCTTTGCGCTTGTAACGTTGCCGGTGGAGTTCGACGCCAGCAGGCGCGCCAAACAACAGCTCGCAACCGTCGGCGCGATCAGCCCTCAGGAGTTGAAGGGCGTTAGTCAGGTTCTCGATGCAGCGGCGTTGACCTATGTGGCGGCGGCGGTGCAGGCAATCGTGACCATGCTGTACTACATTTCGCTGCTGACGCGTCGAAACTGAGTTGACTGCGTTTTTGAACGCCGGTTTATCTTGGGGGAGTGTTGGTCGCAGGTCATTGCCTCCGGCGTGACATAACATTCCGTCATGCCGGAGGCGATGACCTGCTTTGTTCTGGACCTAAAGTAAACCCCGCGCGTGAATTGGTTTTGACGCGGCGCGTTGGGCTGTGCTATGATCCAAAGGCTTTCGAATCGACAGAATAGTTGCTTCCTGGTGCATACAGATGGCTGTAATTAAGCGGTATCCGAATCGTAAGCTGTACGATACAGAAGCAAAACGCTATGTGACGTTGGATCACATCGCCGCGTTGATTCAGGCGAACGAGGACGTGCTCGTCATCGATCACGAGACAGGTGAAGATCTGACTAACCTGACTCTTTCTCAGATCATCTTTGAACAGGAGAAAAAGGGTTCAGGACTGCTCTCCAGATCGTTGCTGACCAACTTGATCCGCACTGGCGGCGACACGCTTGAGCAGGTGCGGCGCGCACTGATCGCGCCGCTTCACCTCGACAGCGGCGGCAAGGAAAGCAGCGGCAAAGATCAGGCTGCCGTCGATGTCGCAACGCCGGAAAACTCACTATTCCACCGTGTGGACGAACTCTTTCAAGATGTGTTGGCGACGTTGAACGTGCCAACTTCGCGCGATCTGCGTCAGTTGCAGGCGCAATTGGACGAACTGAACAGTAAGATCAGCGCGCTTCTTGAGGCGCAACAAAATGAGCAGACAGCCGGTGAAGCCGCCGGCGCGACCGAAGTCGAGACTGTAATCGATGCCGACGCCGTCAAATAACAACCAGAATGCCCGAATGTTGAAACGCAGCAAAGTCGCCTTGGTGCTGGCTGGCGGTGGGCTCACCGGCGCAGTTTACGAAGTCGGCGCGCTGCGCGCCATTAACGACATTTTGGACGGACTGACCGTCAATGACTTCGACATCTACGTTGGCACGAGCGCTGGCGCACTGGTTTGCTCGCTGATCGCCAATGGGTTGTCGCCGGAAGAGATCATCCAGGCGCTTGACAACAATCACCCAGAAATTGGCGGCGTCGGCGTCGGCGATATTTTTCAGGCCGACATCACCGAATATCTGCGCGGCCTGCTCAATATCCCGCGTGCACTCTGGCATTTGAGCGTCTCATCGCTCTCACACCCCTTCAACATTGCCCTTTCAGACGTCATCTGGGAGTTGGCGCATGTGTTGCCAGCTGGCCTTTACGACAGCAACTCGCTGGAGCGCTATGTGCGCCGCGTGCTGGAAATGCCTGGACGCCACAACCGTTTCGATTTTCTCGACAAGAAGCTGTTCATCGTAGCAACAGAACTTGACAGCGGCGCCCGCGCTGTATTCGGACAAGGCGGCAAGGGGATCGTCCCGATCAGCCGCGCTGTCGCCGCCAGCAGCGCCGTGCCGATTCTGTATCGACCCGTTCGTATCTTTGGCAAGGATTATGTAGATGGCGGGCTGCACGGCACAGCCAGTCTCGACCTCGCCATTGAAGCTGGCGCCAAGCTGGTGATCTGCATCAACCCAATGGTGCCGCTCAATGCCGCGCGCGCATTTCCCGACCAACACTACATGCGCACTCATGGCATCCAGGCGATTGTCAACCAGACTGTACGCACGCTATTACATTCCACCCTGCGTTATCATATCAAGAATCTGAAGGTAAAGTATCCGGATGTGGATATTATTCTGATTCAACCAGAGTGGGATGACGAACGCATGTTTTCGCACAATCCAATGTATTATAATTCGCGGTTGCTGCTTGCTGAACATGGTTTCACCACGGTGACCAAGGGGTTGATCGAGCGCTACGATTATTACGAGCAGGTGTTGGAGCGGCACGGCATTCGGCCTCACACTGAGCTGGTGCGCCGCAAGCTTGAGGCGTTACACAGGCAGCCGGGCAGCGTGGAGGCGCTGCAAAAGCTGCTGACGGTGCCAACCCGAGATTCGGAGAGTGTAGCGCCGGTCGCCGAGCCTGCTGCGAATGGCGCAGATGGCGTTGACTTGCGGGAATCGCTGCTGCGCCTGGAGCAAAATCTTGGTCGCCTTGATCAATTGATTGGAAATCGGGATTGACCGTTGCGCCTCGCCTGACCTTCGCCACTGATCCCACGATGAGATTGCCTCCGCTTGGCTATGTATGAACGCCTACCACCGCACATGCGGTTATTCGTCTATTTTTTTGTCGGCAGCTTCCTGATTCTGCTGACGGCGGTTTTATTGAATATTGGTGCGCCACCAGAATGGACGCCCTCTACAAACCCGATCGACGAAAATCTCATTCCTGTCGACGATCCCTCGCCGCCGCACTTCACGCCTGGCACACTGACGCAGCGCCCCGTCGATACGGTGACAGCGGCGCCGTTCGCCGATCCTTATAGCCTGCGCTGGCGTGCAGGCGTCGGCGTGCCCGACGGCGCCTTGAGCTACTTTGACTGGCCGGCGGCTCGGCCTGGCTGGTATCTCAACTGGACAACCAACTTTCGCGTCGAATCACTCTTCTTGGGAATCGGTCGCCGTGTCAGAATGGAAACGCCAGCGCGTGAGTACGGAATGGAATTCACGCCGATGGTGCGCGTCAGAAATGGTCGGCTGCATCCTGATGCGCAGATAGTACGCGATCTGGCGCAACAGAATCGTGGGCTGACCTGGTTGATCGGCAATGAACCAGACGTCCGCTGGCAGGATAACACACCGGCTGAAATCTACGCTATCGCCTATCATCGCGCCTACCACGCCATTAAATCGGGCGATCCGACCGCCAAAGTCGCCATCGGCGGCGTCAGCCAGATCACTCCGCTGCGGCTGCAATATCTGGATCGGGTCTGGGATTTCTATCACTCGCTTTACGGTGTGGAGATGCCGGTCGATGTGTGGAACATGCACGCTTTTGTGCTGCGCGAGGAGCGCACCGGCTGGGGCGTCAACATTCCACCCGGCTTCTATATCGAACACCGCGGCGAACTGTGGGATGTCGCCGACCATGACAATCTGACGTTGGTCGAACGGCAAATTTGGGATATGCGCAGGTGGATGGCTGAACGCGGGCAGCGTGACAAACCATTGTGGATCACGGAATATGGAATTTTAATGCCGGCAGAGTATGGCTTTGATGCAGAACGCGTTGCGGCATTTTTAGAAGGTAGCTTCGAGCTATTTCTGAATTTGCGCGACCCAGGGCTGGGCCTTAGCGAAGATGATAACCGCCTCGTACAGCGTTGGAACTGGTACTCGGCGCGCGACAGCCGCTATCCAACCGGCAATCTTTTCGACAATTATGGGCGCTCCACCTCTGTCGGCGATGCCTACTGGAGCTTTCTGGCGCGCCGGTAATTCGTCATCTATTTGGACTTCATCAGATGGACAATCGAGCGCACAATGTCGAAGGTGGCGTGAGGGTGCCCAAGCGCTCTTGCACGCGCGGACATGGCGCGCAGATGCTCGCGCTCTGGACCAAACCAGCGCACAACGATATTGGCGATGGCTGGCGGCGACTCTTCGTAGAGACCGACGCCATGATCCACCACATAGGAAACATTCCCCTCTTCCTGACCGGGGATGAAGCCGCTCAACACAATCGGCAGCCCACAAATCAGCGCTTCGGCGATTGTGCCTGGGCCGGCTTTGGTCACGATGCAGTCACACGCGTTCATCCACTCTGGCATGTTGTCGACAAAACCGTTGATGCGCGCTGGCGTGACCCACTTGCGCGCCATCAGTCGCTCCTGCATCGCCTTGTTGCGACCTGCGATGACGACGATCTGTCCTATGGGGCGCCCGGCTGCGCTCAGGCTGGCGTCGCACAACGCAGCAATCTCCTCCACAGGACCGATCCCTTCGCCGCCGCCGATCAACAGGACCGCTGGCAGGTCGAGCGCCATGCCCAACTCGGCGCGCAGGTCAGCTTTGGGACGTGGCGGCCGCGCAAACGCCGGGCGAATCGGCAAGCCAAGCAGATGAATGCGATGCGGATCGACGCCCGCTTTCAGCGCCATTTCCTGTGTGTTGTCGCTGGCAACATAAACGGCGTCGACCTCGCGATGAAACCAAAGCGGGTGTGCAGTCGTCAGATCGGTCACTACGGTCACAAAGGGAATGCGCTGTGCGCGTTTCGCCATTGCCAGCATGCAGACAAGTTGCATCAGCGGATGGACAGAGATGATCAAATCCGGCTTGTGTTCAGCGAGCACCCTGTTGACCGAACCGACCAGCATCCGACTGCCGATCTGCGCCAGCGAATTGCTGAGCGCATGAGTCTGACCGCCGTAGAGCAGTTTCCACAACCAGGGAGCATCGTTGGAGAGAAATGGATACGCCTTTGGCATCTGGTTGAAGGGCCACGGCAGATAATCGGTGATGAAGTCGATGATCTCAATGGTGAATCGGTTGGGGTACAGCTCGTCGAAGCCAGCTTTCAGCGCCTGTGCACTGGCGCGATGGCCTCCGCCAGTGTCGCTCATCAGAATCAGAATGCGCTGCATGGCTGGTCAGTAGGCGCCTGTTGCGCGCAGGACTGCCGGCACGGAACGCAGCAGAATGCTGGCGTCCAGTCCCATGCTCCAGTTTTCGACATAATAAATATCGAGCAGCACCATCTCGTCAAAAGTGAGATTGCTTCGCCCGCTCACCTGCCACAAGCCGGTAAGACCAGGGCTGACCGAAAGCCGTTTCTTCATCCATTCCTGATACTGCGCCACTTCTTCGGGTAGGTTAGGGCGCGGTCCGATCAAGCTCATTTCTCCGCGCAGGACGTTGAACAATTGCGGCAGCTCATCGAGGCTGTAGCGTCGGATAAAACGTCCGACGCGCGTTAAGCGCGGGTCATTGCGAATTTTGAAGAGCGGCCCAGTCGATTCGTTGAGCTCGGCGACCTGACTGCGCAGATCGTCAGCGTTGTGAACCATCGAGCGAAACTTGAAGCAGGAGAATTCCTTGCCGTTTTTGCCAACGCGCGTCTGTTTGAAAATAATCGGGCCAGGCGTGTCGAGGCGGATCGCAGCTGCGATCACCAGCAGCAGCGGCAGTGAGACCAACGCCATCGACGCGCCAACCACAAGGTCGAATGCGCGCTTCAACACCAGATTCCAGCCTTGAATCGAGATATCGCGCGTTGAGATCAATGGAATTCCGTTGAGCTCCTGCACCTTCATCTGATTCTTGGTCAATTGAAACAGGTCGGGAACGACGTAGGCGTCCACCTGCATTTGCTCGCATTCACGCAGCAGTCGTTGGATAGTGCGGTGCGTCTGCCAGGGCAGGCATATGATGACGCGTTGAATGTCATACGCTGACATGACCTCCGACGCATTTTCGATCGGACCAAGCGCTTTGAAGCGTCCGACGTCGGTGCTGCTTTTGGCTGGATTGTCGTCGAGAAAGCCAACCAGTTTCCAGCCGTAGTCGGGTCGAGCCGCCAGTGTGCGCATCACCATTCGTCCTATATCGCCAGCGCCGATCAGCAGCACGCGGCGCACGCCAATGTCATAATCGCGCAGATGACTACGCGCCATTATGATCAATAGACGACTGACGCCGAGATAAACTGTCACCAGGATTGCTGTATACAGGAAGACCAGGCGGCTGTACAACATTGGCCGGAAGAGCAAGTTCACAACAATGAGGATGATCACGCCTGCTGTGGCGGCGGTGGCAATGCGCCAGGTCTCCTCAACCCAGCTCCGCCCAGGTTGATACGGATAGACTTGCGAGAACCGGAATGCTATCAACAGAAAAACAACCAACAACAGCACCTGTGGTAGATAGCTTGTCAATGGCAGTTGAGACGCCGGATCGACGGCGATGAATAGCTGGAGCTGGTAACGCAAACCATACGCCGTGACGAACGCCGCCAGGATCAGTAAGGCGTCGCTGCCAACCAATAATGGCGTCCACAGGCGATCCGGCACGCGCCGGGCTAGGAATGCAAGCCAGCTTTCACGTGCCACACCGGTTGTACGGCTTTCCTGAGACGCTGATTCCGCTAGATTCAGATTATCAACGGTTGCCATGTCAGCCAATATCTGTCGTTTCTCAACCGCCAGTCATTTTTACATATGGCCGGCGCTTCCACGAGCAATCGAATGCTATAGCGATTGACTTTCTATGTCGCCAGCCTGTGTGAACCCCCATTTTGCCAGCGATCTCGATTGCTCACAAGTTAGCCAGGACGCGTTGATAGACCTCCACTGTCTGTTCGGCGCATCTTTGCCATGAAAAACGCGCCGCTCGCGCCAATCCGCGTTGGCGCAGCTCGCTGCGCAGCGCCGGTTGGCTCATGACCAGATGCAGCGCCGCAGCCAGTGCATCTTCATCGCGCGGAGCGAAGGCGATAGCTGCATCGCCAGCGATTTCAGTCACCCCCGGCGCCCGGCTACAGATCACCGGCGTCCCACTTGCCATCGCCTCGATCACGGGCAAACCAAAGCCCTCGAAGAGGCTAGGGTAGACGAATGCTTCCGCTGCTGCATACCATTCAGGCAGCGCCTCCGTCGGCACAAAGCCTGGAAACTGTACAAGCTCCGTCAGTCCCAGAGCCTCCACGTTGCGAAAAATCTCGTCGTAATACCAGCCGCGCGCTCCAGCCAGAACCAACTTTACGCCGCGATTTTCAATGTCGGTCGTCTGACGCCAACGCGCAAACGCTCGCAGCAGCAGGTCGAGATTCTTGCGCGGCTCCAGTGTTCCCAGATACAGCAAATAGCGTTCCGGCGCCCCGCTACGTTGGCGAAAAGCCTGTAAATCCTCTGCTCGACGCGGGGCAAAGCGTGCGGCGACGCCGTTGTAGACAACGGTGATACGCGCACTTGGCGTTCCAAAGTAATGCTGCAAATCTTCAGCCGTTTGCCTGCTGACCGCAATGATCTGCGCTGCACGCGCCGCACTTGCCCGGCAGAGTATGGTCAGATAGGCGCGCTTTAGGGGCGGCAGCGCACCCGGTGTGCGTACGAAAGCAAGATCGTGCACCGTCACCACACCGGGACAGCGGGTCGCCAACGGCAGCACGTTGACCAACCCATGTACAAGATCGGCGCGCTGACGCCGCAGGTGCATGGGCAACACTGTCTGCTCCCAGGCAATGCGCGCCAGTGGATTTTCCAGCGGTAGCCGTGAACGCACGAGGCGCACTCCTGGCGCGTTGAAGTGTGCAGCGTGGAGATAAGCCGTCAGTTCGAGCGGATGGCGTGGCGACGGCGAGCTTCCCGTGACCAGCGCCCCCAGCGCTTTCAACAACTCGGCGCTGTAATTGCTGACGCCGGCGCCGCGATAGGTCGCCTGATCGCTGAGCAGGTGCGCGTTTACAGCGATTCTCATGGACGCCTCATCACTCGTCGATAGAGCGCCACACTCTGCGCAGCGATCTGCGCCATCGTGAAGCGCTCGAGCACGCGGCGACGTCCCGCCACACCTAGCCGGGCGCGTTCTTCGGGCGCGTCGAGAAGATGTTGCAGATGCGCCGTCAGCGCGTTGTAATCCCCTTCTGCAAAGATCAGCCCTGCATCGCCTATCACCTGGGGAATCTCACCGCTGTCGCTGCCGATCACGGCTGTCTCGCACGCCATCGCCTCAATCAACACGCGACCAAACTGCTCCTTCCAGCCCGATGTTGTACGGCTGGGCAGCGTCAGCACGTCCAGCGAGCGATACAACGAAGGCATATCGGTGCTGGCAATGCGTCCGGTAAAGGCGACGCGGTCGGCGATGGTAAGTTCACTGGCAAGCCGTCGCAACCGCGCCTGCTCGCTGCCTTCACCCGCAAGCGTCAGCCGCCACGCGCCGCGTAATTGTGCACATGCGCGCAACAGGTCATCGACGCCCTTTTCTGGCAACAGACCGCCAGCGTAGCCGATGTGAAATGGACGCATTGCGTTGCTGCGCATTGCAGTGGGGGCAAAGAGCAAAGGATCGACGCCAAACTGTGGAATGACGGCAATCTCGCCCGCGTAGCCTTTGCGCCGCAGCACCGTTGCGGCATCCTGGTTGCCAGCGATCGCTGCGCGCGCTGCTGCATAGTTGGCGCGTTCAATCCAGGAGAATGGCGGTGGGTAACGACGGTGCAGGTTCTGCCAGGTGAAGAAGAGCGCCGGGATTTCCTGGCGCTGCGCCGCGCGCAGCGCCAGCCAGGTGGAGAGATTATACGGTTCTTCATCCATGTGCAGCAGGTCGGGCGCAAGCTGACGTATCTCAGCGTCGAGCGTTGGGTAGTAGTGCCAGTGGAACGCGCCGTTGAAGCGGATCGGGATTGAGCGCAACGTGTAGCCGCGTGTATGAACCGGTTGCAGTGTTTGCTCGCCGCGCCGATCGCGCCACGATAGCGGCGTCAACACCGTCAGATCAACGCCCAAAGCCGCGATCTCCTCGGCTTTGCGTTGATAGGCGCCAACGACCAATGCTTTGCTGACTATAAGCACGCGCATGATCTGCATTATAAACTGAGTGTAGCACACCAGACGAGTCAGTGGAGGTTGTGCTATACTGGCGCGGATGTGGCGCATACACTGGTCAACAGAGTTGGTGCAAAGACAGCCGCATTGATAAACGAAGAGGATACAAACAAGTATGCGGATATTGCTTTATACGGGGAAAGGCGGCGTCGGCAAGACCAGCGTCAGTGCGGCGACGGCGGTGCGCTGCGCTGAATTGGGCTATCGCACAGCCGTGCTCTCGACCGACCCGGCGCACAGCCTGGGCGACAGCTTTGATCAACGCATTGGCAGCAACATGGTGGAGCTTGCGCCCAATTTGTGGGGACAGGAGATCGATCTGCTCAGCCAGATGGATCAATATTGGGGGACGGTTCAGGGCTATCTGAACGCACTTTTTATGTGGCAGGGCATGGACAGCCTGGTCGCCGAAGAGACCGCCGTACTGCCGGGTATGGAAGAGCTTTCCAGTCTCATGCAAATCACCTCGCTGGCGGAAAGCGGGCGCTTCGACGTGATCATCATCGATGCAGCGCCGACCGGTTCAACCTTGCAACTGCTCAGCTTTCCCGATATTGCGCGCTGGTACATCGAAAAAATCTTCCCTTTCCAGCGTAAAACGATCCAGCTGGCGCGGCCGATGGTCAAACGCATGACCGACATGCCGCTGCCTAGCGATGATATCTTCGACAGCATCGAGGAATTGGTCAGCTTTCTGGAGCGTATGAGTCGTCTGCTCAGCGATGGAACGCAGAGCAGCATGCGCGTGGTGCTTAACCCTGAGAAGATGGTCATCAAAGAGGCGCAGCGCGCGTACACCTATCTCAACCTTTACGGCTACAGCGTCGATGCTGTGATCTGCAACCGCGTTTTTCCGCGCTCTTTGTCCGATCATTATTTCGACATCTGGAAAAGCGCGCAGGCGAGCAATCTGGAGTTTGTCCACGAGTGCTTCCAACCGTTGCCCATCTTCGAGGTGCCTCTCTTTGAGCAAGAGGTGATGGGGATTTCGATGTTGGGGGAAATGGCAAACGCAATTTTTGGACCGGCGACGGTGCGCGGCGGCGCCGGCGACCCGACACAGCATTTTTATGTCGGCAAGCCACAGCAAATTTTCCGCAACGAGCGACATTATGTGCTCAGCCTGCCGCTGCCGCTGGTGGAGCGCGATGAGGTGCAGCTTCATCGCAGCGTCTTTGATGAACTGGTGATCCGCATCGGCAACTGGAAGCGCAATGTGGCGCTGCCGATTGGTCTGGCTAAGCTCGACATCGCTGGCGCCAAATATGTCGGCGACCGTTTGAATATCTATTTTGACACCGGCGACGCGTTGCCCGAAATCAGCGAAGAAGAACTCAAGCCGACGCGATGGGAAACGCTCAAATCCCGTTTTCGTCGCAACTGATGCTTGTATGGAGGGGCGCCGATATCTCAACGCCGATATCTCAACAATGCAAAACGCCGCCGAATTCGGCGGCGTTTTGCATTGTTAATCCGAGAGGAGGCTGGTTTGCGAAGAATGATTGCAAGAAATTGCCAGAGTCCAGATGTTATCGATTCACAAAGGGCAGAAAAATGTTTGTCGCGAAGGCAGGGGCATCAACGCCGCCGGACGTCTGATAGACAATCGGCAACTCAACGCTACTTGCACCGTTGACTTCATCGATCGCAATCGTTTGCACCGTTGAGAGATTGAGCGATGCATCTTCAGCCCATATTCTGTAGACGCCATACGGAAGGTCTGTCGCCACAAAGTAGCCCTCGGCATTTGTAACGACGATGGTTGGCGCTCCATCACTCTGGCGTTGGAGATAGACTGTCGCGCCCACAACATTCGGCTCGCCGATCTCGGGTTGACCGTTGCCATTGACATCGTTGTAGACTGAACCGGAGATGACGCCATTGTCGACCGCAGCAACTGGCATAGCGATCATGATTACTAACATCAACTGAACGATAGCAATAATGACGATGAACCTGCGTTGTTTCATGACGCCCCTCCTTTCCTCAAGATTTCTACGCCTGAGCGTATCATGAAAAATCTCTTACAGCGCTTTCATTTTGCTGTCATTTTACTCCCGTTTTCTTAAATTAGCAAGATATTCTAGTTAATGGCACGAAATTTTTAAGGATTGTTTGCTAAATCTGAGAGGAACTCGCTTTCCATTTGCGTCAGGATGTTGCATCCGAACGACGGATGTTCAGAATGCAGGATGCATCCAACCGTTGCAAACCACTGTCTTCCTTGTGACGCGTTTTGCACTCTGTGGTAAAGTACAGCCGCAGAAAGCGATTCGAATTGCCTGGGATTGGGAGGAATTGACAATGGTGATGGTTGCCGAGAAGGAAGTGGAGCTTCAACAACCCGAACACATGGAAACGCTTGAGCGCATGGGGCAACGTGCACGTTCTGCAAGTCGTCGGTTGGCTTCCTTCTCCACCGACGCTAAAAATGCAGCGCTGCTTGCTATCGCCGAACGGCTCGAAGGGCGCATGGCGACCATTCTTGCCGCCAACGCGCAGGATATGGCAGGCGCCGAAGCCAAAGGATTATCGTCGGCGTTGCTTGATCGGCTGCTGCTCACCGAGGCGCGCGTGCGTGCACTGGCTGCCGATACGCGCAAGGTGGCTGCGCTCCCTGACCCGGTCGGCGCCGATATTGAGGGACGGCTGTTGCCCAACGGGATGCGTCTCAGCAAACGCCGCATCCCGATCGGCGTGTTAGGCGTTATCTATGAAGCACGTCCAAATGTCACCATCGACATTGCAACGCTCTCTCTCAAGACAGGAAACGCCGTCATCTTGCGCGGCGGCAGCGAAACCCTGCGCAGCAATCTGGCGTTAGTGGAAACGATCCAGGATGCGTTGGAGGCGGTGGGATTTCCGGTCGATTCAGTGCAGTACATCGACAGCCCCGACCGTGCGCTGGTCACGCAGTTGCTGCGTCTCGACGCCTATGTAGACATGATCATTCCGCGCGGCGGCGGCGCATTACACAAGCTGTGCCGTGAGCAGGCCACGATCCCCGTCATCACCGGCGGCATTGGCGTCTGCCATCTTTTCGTGGATGAAAGCGCAGACCTTGCGCGTTCGCTCGACATCATCGAAAATGCACGCGTGCAACGACCCAGCGTCTGCAATTCCTGCGATACAGTGTTGGTGCATCGCGCCGTGGCAGGACAATTCCTGCCCATGCTGGGGGAGCGCATGGCGCGCTGCAAGGTGGAGATGCGCGCAGCAGGTGAGGCGTTTGTGTTGCTGCGCGAACACACGCCCGACGCTGTGGTGATAGAAGCCGGGCCGGACGATTTCGACCAGGAATGGATGGCGCTGATTCTCGGCGTCAAAATCGTCGACAATGTCGAAGAGGCAATTCAGCACATCTACGACCACGGCTCGGAGCATTCAGATGGCATCTTGACGAACAACATCGCCAACGCCAACCGGTTCGTCGAGGCAATCAACTCGTCGGCTGTCTTTGTCAATGCCAGCACGCGTTTCAACGATGGCGGACAGTTTGGGCTTGGCGCCGAAGTGGCGGTCAGCACCCAAAAATTGCACGCACGCGGCCCAATGGGGCTGGAAGAACTGACCACCTACAAATGGGTGTGCATCGGCAACTGGGACATCCGCCCATGAACAGCGCGAACGGACGCGACTATCTCTATTACGTCAACGGCAGTTTTGCGCCCGCCAGTCAGGCGTCGCTTCGTCTCGATGATCTGGGGCTGGTGCGCGGCTACGGCGTCTTCGAAGTGTTGCGCACCTACGGTGTGCGTCCGTTTGGGCTGCGCGCTCATCTCGAACGGATGCAGCGTTCCGCCGCCCAGATCGAGCTTACCCTGCCGTGGTCGTTGGCTGAGCTCGAATCGATCGTCGAAGCGACGCTAGCGCGCAACGATCCAACCGACGTGACGATTCGCATCATTGTCACTGGCGGTGCGTCGAGCAGTTTTCTTATGCCCGAAGACCGCCCTTCGCTGCTGGTCATGCTGGCGGCGGTCAAACCTTACCCGGAGGAGACCTATCGTCGGGGTGCGACGTTGATCACCTATGATTGTCCGCGCTTCATGCCCACTGTCAAAAGCCTGAACTACATCACTGCAATCATAGGACAGCAACGCGCAAAGGCAGCGGGCGCAATTGAGGCATTGCACTGTGACGCACAAGGCGTCATCAGCGAGTGCACGACCAGCAACTTCTTCATCATCCGTGGCGATCAATTGATTACGCCGTCGGTGGACGTGTTGCCCGGTGTAACGCGCGCCGCAGTGCTCGAGTTGGCCGACGATCTTTTCGAGATCCACGAACGCTCGATTCATCGATCTGAACTGGCGCTGGCGGAAGAGGCGTTCATCACAAGCACAACCAAAGAAATTATGCCGATCGTGCGCATCGACGAGCAGGTGATCGGCGATGGCGCCGTCGGTGTGCATACACAGCGCCTGCTTCAGCTTTTTCGTTCCGCCGTCGCTCAAGATCCTTTTCCTGTTTTGACTCATTCATAAGACCAGATACACCATGTTGCCACGCATGACCAACCATCATTATGGATTGCCCACCGTTCTAATTTTCGTTTTGCTACTTTCAAGTGCATGTGGCGCCGGCAATGCTGCCCCAACGCCCACACCCACCAAGACGCCGCTGGCGGTTGCGCCAGCCGAGATAGCCACCCCAACGCCAGCGCCAGTCGAGATCGTCATTCCAACGCCGACGCCCGAGCAGCCTACGCCGAGACCGGAAAATATCGCTCCGTTCACTGGCTTGCCGGTCAGCGATCCCGCGCGCTTGAAGCAACTGCCAATCTTTGTGTGCGTCAACAATGACGCCGCCGGTCGCGCCGCCCACTGGGGGCTGAGCAAGGCCGATCTGGTCTATGAATACGTCGTCGATGGCTTCTCGCTCACCCGTATCACTGCCATGTATCAAAGCCAGGAAGCGGATCGAATCGGACCGGTGCGTTCGGCGCGGTATCCCAATATCTGGATGGTGCAAATGTATGGAGGCGTGTTGGCTTGTTCAGGCGGCAGCGACGCCATCCGCTACCTGCTCAAGAACGAAGTCGGCTTTCCCTATCTTGACGCCGACATCGACGATCCGTCCAATAATCGCTACTTCACCAACCTGGGCAGCGACTACCGCACACGTCTGCAGGCGCGCACCGACGGTGTGCGCCAGTGGTTGACTGACCGCGGCATTCCAACGGAATGGGACAAACCCGGCTTCGAGTTCGACGAGACGCCGCCGCCCAACGCCGCTGGCGACGCCACCGTGATCAACATCCCGTATCCGGGTGGCAACAGTGTGCAATGGCGCTACGAGCCGGGGCTGGACGGCTATGTGCGCTATCAGGGCGGTGTGCAGCAATTTGACCCGGCGATTAACGGGCCGATCGCCGCACCCAATGTCATCGTCCTCGCCGCTGTGCACGAGGTCACCGACATCATCGAAGATACGCTCGGCACCAAGGGCATCAACATCAAGCTGCACGAATTCGGCGACTTGCGCGTTTTCCGCGACGGCAAGGTCTACGAAGGCACCTGGCGCGCCAGTCAGGAAGCGCCGCCGCGCTGGCTTGGCCCCGGCGAAGTCCCGATTCCACTGAAGCCAGGACAAAGTTGGATTCAGGTTGTTCAGAAGGTTGAAGATATATCGTATCAATAGGTGACTGAGCAGTCACTGTCACCTGACGAAAAGAATATCCCCAAACCGTCGGGCCAACGGACTTGGGATGCAGCAACTGGGAAAGAGGACAATCATGGAGGAGAGATCACCGATGACCCACATGCAAACCAGGAATGGCTTCCGTCCGCTTATAAGCACTGATCGTCGACTAGATCGGCGGCATGCGCTGGCGTTCTGGGCGCTTGTGGTGGCGGCTGGCTTGTTGTGGCCAACCATTTTCTCCGCGGCACGCGTCGATGCGCAGACCGTTACGCCGACGGCTGGCGGCACCTATATCGTGCAGCCGGGCGACTCGTGGACAAGTCTGTCGCGCAAGACAGGCATCTCGATCCGTGAATTGCAGGCCGCTAATCCGCGCTCAGTGCGACCAACAGGCTGGCTGATCGTGGGCGAGGAGCTGGTCCTGCCCGGCGTCGCCACGCCAACGCCGGAGGCAACTGCGACAGCGCTCCCTTCGCCCGAGGCGACAGCAACCAAAGCGCCAACAGAGGAGGCAACCGCCGCCGTCACCGCAGACCCGATCGCCGCGCTGCCCACCACCGAGACGGGCGAACGGTATTACATTGTGCAGCCCGGCGAATCCTGGAACAGCATCGCACAGAAGTTTGGCGTCAGCGCTGAAGCGTTGCGCACCGCCAATCCGCGCGCCGTGCGCCCTGGGCTGGTGCTCTTTCGCAACGAGCAACTGATCATCCCAACACCGCCCAGCAGCGCGTCGACTACGCCTTCCCCCATATCGACTCCCAGCGCACCCACACCGCCAGCTCCGGCTGCGACGCCCATCGCTGTGGAGGAAGAGCCTGCTGTAACCGATGCTCCTACGCCCGATGAGCAAGATGGCGCCGCCGAAGCCGCCTGTCCAGATTCCTTTGCTGACTATCCGGCGCAGATCATGACGCTCCTCGCTGCTTCCGACGATATGGAGGCAGCGCTCTCCTTCCTACGCGATTGCAACGCGTTGAGCGAGGAGAACGTGCGACGTAGTGACTGGAACGGAGATGGCGTTCCCGACTGGGTGCTCGCGCTGCAGAATCCGCATTCCGACTCAGCGTTGCCCGAGACCGAGTTGTTGGTCTTCATGAGCGACGCCGGTGGATATACGCTCAGTTTTCAGGCGCGCCCAGCAGGCCAGATAGGTGTGCTTGCCGCCAGCGACATCAACCTTGATGGACAGCCTGACCTGGTGTGGGTTGACACCACTTGCGGCGCCAGCACTTGTTTCGACGCAGTGATCGTGCGCAGTTGGGATGGCGCGGGATGGGTCGATTGGACTGAGCGCACGATTGTCATGGCTTATGCACAGGTCAAACTCGATGAAGTGCGCGACAGCGGTCAGGGCAGTGAAATTGTTCTACAAGGCGGCGAATATGGCAGCATCGGCGCTGGGCCGCAACGTTCGCGCACCGAGGTGTGGGGCAGCATCGAAGGCGCGCCCTATCGTCTTCTCGACACTGTCTACGAACGCAGCAACTGCCTCTACTTCAAGGTGCTGGACGCCAACGAAGCGCTCAGCCGTTATCAGGAGATCGGGCTGACGCAAGCGCGTGAGATGTACACCGAAGCGATCACCAGCCGCAGCCTGGTCAAATGTGGTCAACGCAGCGATGAGCTGAGTGAACTGCGCGGTTTTAGCCTTTTCCGTCTGGCAGTGATCCATGCCTACGAAGGCGATGCTGCGCTCGTCGCCGAAACTGTCGCCCAACTGCAGAATGTATTTCCTAATTCTGTCTACGCGCCGCTGGCGACGACCTGGCTGGCGGCGTATGAGTCCAGCGGCGACCCGGCAGAGGCGTGCGGCGCCGCCACTTCCTACGCTGAGGCAAACCCGGAAACCTATGAAGCCCTTTCGGATTACGGTTACGCCAATCCGACCTTCACCGCCGCCGACCTTTGTCCTGTGCTTGAGATTGAACCGCCGAGCGCCGCCGCGCCTGATGAGGAAACGCCAGAAGTGGCTGCAACTGCACCGATCACACCCCTCCTGATCTTGACAGCCACGACTGATGTGTCCACCCTTGCGCCGGTGACGCCCGGTCAGGCTGGTGAATTGCCTGACTGCCCGACGACGCTGGACGAGTACGCCGCAACGCTGCCCGATGTGATTGTGTTGGCGGAGGGCGATGCGCTGATCGTCGAGACCTGGCTGCGGCTGTGTGATGGTATGACGGACGCCCGCGGCGGCATGTTACTTGCTGATTTTAACAACGATGGGTGGGAGGACGCGATCTTCCTGCCGACAATTATCAGCGATCTCGGCTTTGGGCCTGGCGGCGCCCAGGGTGCGGTGTTGATCTATCACGGCAACGCAGCAGGTGAATTTGACCTGGTTTATGCGCCTGAAATCTATGGTCAGCCAACGTTGTTGGCAATCGAAGATCTCAACGGCGACGATCGCATCGATCTGGCGTGGACAGTGGAAGGTTGCTCAACCTTCTGCGTCAAGGAAGTGCAGATGGTGACCTGGGATCGCCAACGCAACACCTATATTTCGATCATCGAACCAGGTGCGACCATCGCCGAGGGTGAAGCGCGCATCGAGGAGGCTACGAAGGGCTATCCCGGTCAAGGTCTGCAATTGACGCTCTCTGGCGGCGTCAGCGGCACTGCCGACGGCGGGCTGAAGATCGAACATGAAGAGCATTGGCGCAGCGTCGATGGTCGCCCCTTCCGCCGCCTGAGCTGGACATATGACCGCAGCAACAGCAGTAGCAATTGCGTGGGACTGCGCCTGATCGAGGCTGACGTGGCGTTGCACGCCGCCGACATTCTCGGCTACGAACCGGCCATCGAACTCTACCGTTCGGCGCTCGACCCGACATTGAAGGCATGCTCGATCTACGGAGTGCCAGCGCCAGAGGAACTGAAGCTATTGCAAGGGTTGGCAACTTTCCGTCTCATCCAGGCGCAGGCGCTCGCCGGCGACATCGACGCTGCACAGCTTGATCTAGCTGCGCTTCAGCAGGGACAGCCCAACAGCGCGTTCGCTAAAGCGGCCAAACAATGGCTTGACGCGTACGTTATCAAGAGCGACGCCACCATCGCCTGTGGGACAATCCAGCTCATTTTCGACAAAGAAACATTGACCTGGCAGATCACCGACCACTTCGGCTACAACCACCCTGCCCTGGCGCCAGAGCAGCTCTGTTTCGTTCCGCGTGGCGGGTGAGATTGGAAATTACTGACCTCTAGGTTGGCGGCTCATCTTCCCGGAAGCTCCGGAGCTTCCGGGAAGATTGTGAACGCTATGACGTGACAATCTAGAAATCAATAAGAGATTGGAGATTTCGTATCTGTGAATCGTGAATTGTGAGTCGTGAATTGTGAATTGTGAACTGGCGAGCGACCGCTGTCGGTCTGCTGCCAACACAAAATCCCATCACGCACTCGTCACGAAACTCCAATCTCCAATCTCCAATCTCTTAATCTCCCCCTTTCCCCTCACTCGTCACCACCGGCGCACCTGCCTGCATTGCTTCGAGCACCATCATGCCAAAGCCCTCGTAGAGGCTTGGAAAGACAAATGCCGTCGCCAGCGCGTAGAGGGCGGGCTTGTCGGCTTCCTCGACCCAGCCACAGCAGTGAACGTCGGCGGCGCACCCAGCCTCGCGCGCCAGCCGTCGCGGGTCCGGAAAAAAGGGGGTGTCTTGCGCCGGCAATACACCGGCGAGCACCAGTTTTATCTGCGCGTTCCCGCCGCGTGAGCGATAGCGCGCGTACCCTTCGATCACACCTCGCACGTTCTTGCGTGCATCGAAGCCGCCGAGATAGAGAAAAAATCGGTCGGGCAGGCTGTAACGTTTCTTGACGCGCGCTTTCTCGGCGGCGTTTGGCGGGGCGACGCCCTCCTGGTTAGGCCCGTGGTGCACGACGTGCACGCGCGCAGGCGGCACGTGCAGATGCGTCATAATATCGCGCGCGGCCGCCTGGCTCACAGTCAGAATCGCTGTTGCGCGCCGCGCCGTCCAGGCGACGAGACGCGTGTACGCGCGCTGCGCCAGTCCGCCGCGGTATTCGGGCAGCAACAATGGAATCAGATCGTGGATCGTGACCACGGTGGGCAGTGGCTGCCAGAACGGCGCCGCCCAATACGGCGCCAGGTAGACGTCGGCGCCAACTCGACAGGCGGCACGCGGCGCAGCCACCTGCTCCCACCATACCTTCGCCAGATTCTCTGGCGCAGGCGGCAGGTGCACTGGCGCGACATCAATGAGCGGCCAACGCCGCCGACTCTCTTCGGGCGTGGCGTTGTCCATGGCGCGATGCACCGGCTGTAGGAGCGTTATCTTGTCGGTGGGAGCGACGCGCGGCATCCAGTCGAGCAGATGAGCCAGGTATTGGCCGCTGCCGCTGGTTTGCCGCCCAACCATCCAACCGTTGATGGCTACATGCAGCCCAGATGGTGGAGCCATCTCTAGCAGTTACTCAAAAAGATGACGTTGCACCATCACGATGTAGAGCACGATGATTGCTGGCAGCAGGGCGCCAAGCAGCAGGAAAATGTCGCCGGTGAAGAGTACGATCACCACTGCCGAGACTGCTGACGAAGCAGCGTAGAGGTAAATGCCCCAGCGCTTCCACAGCCACAGCGCCACGCCAGCTACCACATCCGCAACCGCAGTCAGGAACATCAGCCAGACGCCGATATTTTGCAGCCCACGCTGCGCTTCGGGGAGCACTGTCCAGTAGACAGCGGCCATGATCAGACCGTGGATAATCACAGCCACAAGCGCAACGGTGAGCAAAGTGTTGCGCTGTTTTGACGTATTGTTTCGATTTGTCATGAAGTTCCTCAGAATGCCTCTTATGGACTTCGAGTTGATGAGTCTACATTATAGGCTGGAACGCACCAACCCAGAATTCGAGCGCGCGCCCAACTCTGCAAGCAGCGCCGCGCCGGTCTTGATGCCCTTGAAAAAATGCTCAACTTTCAGGTTCTCGTTGGGCGCATGGTTGGCTTCGTCGGCGTTGGCGTAGGGCGTCACGAAAGAAGGGACGCCGAGCACCTGGGTCCATACATAATCGGGCAGGCTGCCGCCCATTGCCGGCACACGCAGCGGCTCCTCGCCGAAGCCCGCCGCCACTGCCTGGCATACCGACGCAGCGAAGGGAGAATCGAGCGGCGTCTTCGACGGATCCATACCGCCCTGGCGCACAAACTCGACGCCGGGCGCAACCCGGCGCACGTGCGCCTCCACTTTATCGAGAATCTCATCGACGGTCTGCGCAGGTACAAGCCGAATGTCGCATTTGGCTACAGCGGCGCAGGGCAACACCGTCTTCGAGCCTGGCCCACCATAGCCGCCGTGTAGCCCGTTGATCGTCAGCGTGGGCCATGTGGAGAGGCGCTCGTAGAAGCTGCGCTCGGTCGGGGCATCAAGCTCCGTCAGCCCCAACTCCTGCTTGACGCGCGCCACATCGACCGGCAACGCCGCCAACGCCTGACGTTCGAGCGGGGTCTGTGGCTGGACATTGTCGTAAAAACCGTCGATCGTGATCGAACCATCCGACGCTTTCATTGAGGCGAGCAGGTGCACCAATGTCCACAGCGGATTGGGCGCAACGCCGCCCCAATTGCCTGAGTGGAGATCACGGTTGGCGCCATGTGCGCGCAGCTCGAACGAGGCGACCCCGCGTACGCCAAAGAGCACCGTTGCCTGCCCGCTGTCGTGCACCGGCCCATCCGCCGTCACCACCAGGTCACAACGCAGCAAGTCGCGATGCGCACGGACAAACTCGGCGATGTGTGGGCTGCCGATCTCCTCCTCTCCTTCCAGCAGCACGATCACATTGCAGGGCAGCGCCGCCTGCACCGCCAGCGTCGATTCGATGGCAAGCAATTGCGCAAAATGCTGTCCCTTATTGTCGCCAGCGCCGCGCGCATAGATGCGTCCATCGCGTACAGTCGGCTCGAAAGGCGGCGACAGCCATGCATCCAACGGGTCAGCAGGTTGTACGTCATAGTGACCGTAAAGCAGCACTGTCGGCGCAGTGGGCGCTTCGCGCCGCTCACCCAACACCATGGGCCAGCCAGCGGTTGGCGCCAGTCGGGCGTCGAAGCCCATGCTGCGCAACTGCCTCACCAAGACATCGGCTACGTCGGCAACACCGATCCCTTCAACGCTAATGCTAGGCATGCGCAGATAGTCGATCAGTCGAGCCAAAAAGGATTGTCGGTGTGCGTCAATATATGCAAATATGTTCGTCAAGGTTTGAGCAGGCATCTCGAACAGTCACCTCGTGCAAATGGCGAATAGAAAGGAGGAGCAAAGAACCGACAATTGCTATGTTGCCAAATTCCCTGGAATCGGACAAAATAGCGCACCATCCATTCAATATCGCTGATGCTTCTATCTGAGCGCACACAGGAATCGTCGTTATTCATGAGAGGTGGTTATGGCTAACGAAGGGAGTCTTTACGAGTTCGTACACATTTCGGAAATTGCTGTAACAACGCGCGACTTGTTATCGCTCAATCTGAAACAGTGTACACAACCGGGAAAGCGCAGCAAAGACGCACGCACGCGCAGCGATCGGCAGGTCGAACAGCTTGTGTTGCAACAGGCGCGCGCTTTTGTCGGCCGCGCCCGCGAAGGCTTTGTGCTCAGCGTGCGTCAGGCGGATGTGCCGACGAAGGGCGAGCTGCGTTTCCTGCTCGAACGCGTCCTGCTCGATTGGTCGTCGCTGCGCAAGGAGCTTGGCATCGAAGTGGACGAGGCGTCCGCCGCCGACATGACTTCCGAGGAAATAACGCGCTGCGTGCGTCAACAACTGCTCGCCTTTGGCGTCGCCGCCACTGCACTTGGCGCGCTGCCGCGCACCCCGGCGGAAGATGTCACATTCCCATACAGCTATGGTCAGCCGCCCACTTATGGCGACATCCCGACGCCATCCACGCCAGCTGAAATGTTGCATCGCCTAGAAGAAGTGGAGTCAATGTTGTGGAAATTGATGTCGATGGAATGGCAGACGCTGCTCGATCACTACTATGGACCGTTGCGTCGCACCTATGGTTTCTTCGAAGCTAATGCCAGACTAGCGCAGCAGGAGGCGGAGCGTTTTGGCGTCAAGAAGACGAAAAGATTTTCTTCTCCAACAGGCTAACGCCGATTTTGGGCGCTGATTTTGGGCTGACGTTCTATGTCTTCAACAACACTATTGGGCGTTGTGTTGCCAACCGCTAAAAAAAAGAGAGCTTGTCAAGCGGCCAATAGCGAAGCCAGACACGACCAAGAATCTGGTCGAGCGTCACCGGTCCGAAGGATCGGCTGTCGTTGCTGTTGCTGCGATTGTCGCCCAACACCAGGTAGGAGAGTGGGCCAAGCGTGATCGGCGCCATGTCATATGGCGTCATGTCGTGGGGAAAAGGTTCCGGCAACGGCTCGCCGTTGACGTAGACAATGCCTTTGCGAATTTCGACAATTTCTCCTGGCAACGCCACAACCCGCTTGACCAACAGTTCATCCATGTTCGGCAGATCGATGACGACAATGTCGTTACGCTGCGGTGGGTGCAGCCGATAGCTGAGCTTATCCACAATCAACCGCTGGTGGGGATGTAGATTCGGCTCCATGCTTTGGCCGAACACAATTGTCGCCTGCGCCAGAAATAAATGCACCAACAGCGCCAGAATCAGAGCAGGCAAGACGATCTGCAGCGCCTCGAACAGCACAGGGCGAACCATCTGCCAGAAGCTTTCTGCTTCTGCAGGTTGCGTAGGATTCGGAGGTTGGTTTTCCGCTGACTGCTCTTGCAGATAGGGCTGCCTATGCAGGTTCTCGTTCATCTTGGCAGAGAAGTATACTGATTTGGCGGCGGGTTGTCCAGGCTGTAAGATTTACGTTGATGGAATCAAAGCTATCCGCAGTTTGCCCGTACACAAATGGTCTGGAACATCGCAATGTATGGCAGCGAATCTGGATGCTTCGCCTGTTTACACTGTCTTTGATCACCAGTATTCTTGTTGGCAATTACGCGGCTGTCGTCTATGCGCAGACGCCATCACCCACCGAGACGCCCACTGCGGCGGCCGGCGAGCTTGGCGACGCGGAGCGGCTGGATCTGCTGGCGCAGCGATTTGTTGAGCACATGACGCCTGAAGAGCGCATCGGCCAGCTCTTTGTAATCACGGTGCGCGGCGCCGACATTCGCCCTGACAGCGACATCATTCAATTGATTCATAATCAAAAGATCGGCGGCGTCGTGCTCAGCCCGCGCAACGGCAATTTCTCTAATGAACGTGGCGTCGATACGCCGCGTCAGATTGCTAGGTTGACCAATCAACTTCAGGCATTGGCTTACGGTGTACTTCTGCCTTCCGAAAATGCACTCCAGCCTGTGCCGCTGGCGCCCTGGCCTCCGCAAGGCGACTTTATCTTTTTGCCTGACAGTACGCAAATTGCGCCGGTCAATCTACCGCTATTGATCGGCGTCACGCAGACCGGCGATGACCTGCCAACAACGGCGCTACGCCGCGGGTTTACACCGTTGCCCTCTCCGATGGCGCTCGGCGCCTCCTGGAATCGTGAACAGGTGAAATCTGTTGGCAGTGTAGTGGGGCGTGAGTTGCGCGCCGTGGGCTTCAACTTGCTGCTCGGCCCAAATCTCGATGTTTTTAGACCCGGCAATCTCGAAAAGGTCAACACATTAGGGCTTTATTCGTTTGGCGGCAACCCGTATTGGGTTGCGCAGCTTGGCCGCGCCTATATCGAAGGCGTTCATGCAGGTGGCGCTGGGCGCGTCGCCACCGTAGCGAGTAGTTTTCCCGGTCAGGGCGCAGCCGACCGTGTGCCCAGCGAAGAGGTCGCCACGATTCAAGCCAGCCAGGCAGAGCTGCGCCAGAACGCGCTTCCCCCGTTTCTGGCCGTCACCCGCCAGCCCTCATCGATCATCGATCCTGCTGGCGATCCTGGCGCTACGGATGTGCTGATGACCAGTCACATGCGTTACATCGGGTTGCAGGGAGGCGATGGCCGCGGCAGGCCGCTGAGCCTGGCTCCAGAATTGCGCACAGTCTTGCGACAGGAAGGCGTCGCCGAATGGCAAGGTCGCGGCGGCGTTATGATGTCTGGCCCACTCGGCGTACAGGCGCTGCGCCGCTATTTCGAGACAACCAATCCTGAGAATTTTCGCCGCGTGGCGCAGGATGCGCTGGTGGCTGGCAACGATTTGCTGTTTCTGGCAGATCTTAGCCTTGACAACTCCTGGGAGTCGCAGTTCGCCAATATAATTGATACGGTCTCTGCTTTTCATGCGCTTTATGCTCAGGATCGAGATTTTGCCGCCCTGGTGGATAGTGCTGCGCAGCGGATTGTTCGCCTGAAGTTGGGAATCTATCGCGACCTGATCGACCCGGTGGCTTGGGTGACCGGCGTCTACCAAGACTCAACTGCAGCGCCGATTGTCCCACTTTCCAATGTTCTGGTGACAGACACTGATCTCGGGGTGCTGACCAGCGAAGACCGCGTTGCTGCGGAACAGCAAATGGGGCAAATTGCACGTTCCGCCGTCACGCTGCTCTATCCCGACCCGTCGACGCAGACCGCCCCGATTCCGCCCCCCTTCAACGCCACCGACAAAATTCTGATCTTTACAGATTTTCGGCTCCAGCGCGAATGTCTCACCTGCGAGCCAGAACCCTCGGTCGGCCCCGACGCCGTGGCGCGTATCATTGAGCGGCTCTATGGTTCGCAATCCACCGGCGTCGTCGATCCGAACAATATCGTCAGCAAGACATTCGTCGAACTAACTGCGTTGCTAGACAGCCTGGATCAGGCTGCGCTTGCGGCGACGCTGACTCCACAGCCGCCTGTCGACCTGTCATCGACTGCCGGCGAGCAAATGACTGTGACGGAGGAGGCGAACGCTCCGCCAGCCATACAAACAACGACTCCATCGCTGTTTCTGCCTACGCCCACGCCAACCCCTGCCGAGACGGCAACCCCCTCTCCAACAGCAACACCTACAGCATTGCCTGTCACAACGCCGACTCTATCTGCGCCGATGACGCCTGCGGCGCCTGTCGGACTGGATGAGATAGAGGCGGCGACTATGTTGGCGGGCGACGATCTCAACAGCAGAACGCTGGCTATGATCGACGCTGCTGACTGGATTATCTTTGTCATGCTCGATGTCGCACCGGAAAGTGCGCCGATGAGCACGGCGGTGAAGCGGCTGCTGGGCGACTATCCAGACTTGATCAAAGGACAAAAGACCGTCGTTTTTGCGCTGCACGCACCCTACTATCTCGACGCAACCGAGATGAGCAAATTGACGAGCTACTTTGGCGTATACAGCAAAACGCCGCCTTTTCTGGAAAGCGCAGTCCATGCCTTGTTTCGTCGTTATCCGCCGATCGGCGCGCCGCCGGTCGATGTGCCGGGCACCCGGTTTGCCAGCCTCAACGAACGGCTGCAACCCAATCCTGCGGTGCAGATTCCACTCGCCGCTGAAGAAAGCGACGGCGATCTGATCACTCGCACCGGCGATGAACCCCCTGCGGGCGAGCGGCCATCCGTCGAGGTGGGCAGCTTGTTGCGCCTGCGCGCCGGGCCAATCACCGACCTGAACGGCAACCCCGTGCCAGACGGCGTCCCAGTTAGCTTTGAGTTGCGTTACGAGGGCGAAGAGACTGCGCTGATGGTGGAGCCGGCTGCCTCGCGCAATGGCGTTGCTGTGCGTGAGGTGACGCCTGATCGCAGCGGCGTGCTGCGCATCAATGCGCGCGCCGGTCGCGCTTCCAGCGATGGCGGCGTCAGCGTCGTCGTGTTGCCCCTAGCTACGTCCCCGGCTGAATCGGGCGCAGAGGCAGCGCCTGCGGGCGCCAGCCAATCTGAAGAGCCTACATTTGTCCGCACACCGGCGCCTGACCGGGTCAATCTGCTCACGCTCTCGCTCGCACTCTTTACGATGGTGATTGTGCTCAGCCTGTTGTTGATCGTGCAGGTTCGCGTCCTGCCGCGACCGTTGCTGGTTCACAACCTGCTGTGGGCGGTGATCTTTGGACTGGCTGGCTATATTCTCTATGGCATCGGGCTTTTCCCTGGCGGCGCCTGGCTGCGCAGCAACGTGGGCATGTTGAGCATCCCCGTCGTGGTGTTCATCCCGATGTTGTTGCCGCTACTCTGGCTGCAATTGCGCAGCGAAGAACGCTCATTGTAAGACTATATAGACGCTGCTTTTTTTGTCGATTTGGTTGTTGCGCGCCTGGTTGTCGTCTTCTTCGACTTTGCGGTTGACTTCGCCGTGCTTGCTCTCTTTTTGCTGGCGGGTTGCTCTGCCTTGGCGCCGCCCTTGCGCGCTATTTTCGGTTTGGTCTGCTTCTCGGCCAGCCATTCTAGCGCCTGCGTCAACGTTACATCTGCGGGTTGGATGTCTTTGGGAAGCGTGGCGTTAACCTTTTTCCAGTTGACGTAAGGCCCATATCGTCCGTCAAGCACCTGCACGGCGCCGCCTTCCGGGTGCTCGCCCAGCTCCTTGATCACCGTTTTGGACGCGCCACGGCTTCCTGCGCCGTTGGCTTTCGCCGCCAATAGTTCCAGCGCTCGCTCCAGCTCGATGTCAAGCACCGAATCGGGTGGGCGCAAGTTGGCGTAGACGCCGTCGTGTACAACAAAAGGGCCGAAACGCCCGACGCCCGCCTGCACCGGCTTGCCCGTTTCCGGGTGCTCGCCAAGTGTGCGTGGCAGATTGAGCAACGCCAGCGCCGTCTCCATCGTCAAGTCATCCGGCGACATGCCCTTGAGCAGGCTGGCGCGCTTGGGTTTGGTCTTGCTGTTCGGGTCATCCTCGCCAAGCTGGACATAAGGCCCGTAGGGGCCGACTTTGAGCAGCACCGGCAGCTCGCTCTCTGGATCGTGACCGATCACCTGCGGCCCTTCGGTCTTTTTGTTGAAGAGCGCTTCCGCCAGATCGTCGGTGAGGTCAGCAGGCGCCAGCAGTGGCGGTAGATTGGCGGTGCGCCGCTCGCCGTTTTCCTCGCGCGCCAGGAACGGCCCATATTGGCCGATGCGCACCTCGGCGTTGAGGTTGCCAAGCTCCACTGTGCTCGCCAGCCGTGGGTCGATGGCGGCCTCGCGGCTCTTGACCTGATTCTCCAGCCCATCCTCACCCAGAAAAAACTGACGCAGGTAGAGCAGATAATCCAGAGCGCCGTTGGAGATGTCGTCCAGACGCTGTTCCATGTTGGCTGTGAACTTGAGATCGACCAGTTCCTCGAAGTGCTGTTCGAGCAGCTCGGTGACGGCAAAAGCGGTGAAGGTTGGCACCAGCTCCTTGCGCTGCTTGAAGACATAGCCGCGCTGTTGGATTGTGTCGATAATTGTGGCGTAGGTGCTGGGGCGCCCGATGCCCTCGGCTTCGAGCGCCTTGACCAGCGTTGCCTCGGTGTAGCGCGCCGGCGGTTGGGTCTCGTGACCGACCGCTTCCAACTCGCGGCAGTCGACCTGCTCCCCGACGCTCAATGCCGGCAGCGGCTGTTCCTGGCTTTCGAGCGCAGCGTCGGGATCGTCCGAACCTTCGACATAGGCGCGGAAAAAGCCGGGAAAGAGAATCGTACGACCACTGGCGCGAAAGACAGCGTCAGCCACGTTGATGGTGACAGTGCGCAACTTGAGCCGTGCGTTTGCCATTTGCGAGGCCACCGTGCGCTTCCAGATCAGGTCGTAGAGCTGGCGTTCGCGACCATCGAGCGGCAAGCTGTCCGCTGGGATCATCTGATCGCCAGCCGGACGGATCGCTTCGTGCGCTTCCTGCGCGTTGGCGGTCTTGGTCTGATAACGTCGCGGCGACGGGCTGAGGTGCTCCTCGCCGTACATCTCGCGGATGCGTCGGCGCGCCGCATTGATCGCCTCCTCGCTCAAATTGACAGAGTCGGTGCGCATGTAGGTGATGTAACCGTTTTCATAAAGATTTTGGGCGATGCGCATTGTCTCGCGTGCACTGAGACCGAGCTTACGATTGGCTTCCTGTTGCAGCGTGCTCGTCGTGAAAGGGGCGTAGGGCGCGCGCGTCGCATCCTTTTCCTCGACCTCGGCGACGACCCACTGCCCTTTGATCAGCCGGTTGCGCAGCGTCTCCGCCTCCTGCTGGTTGAGCAACAACACATCCTTGCCCGCTGCGATCTGCCCTGTGTGTTCGTCGAAGTCGCGTCCGGTGGCGACGCGTTTACCGCCAACCGAAACGAGCGTCGCTTCGAAGCGATGGCCTGGCTGGTCGGGGCGCTTGTTGAGCAACGCCTTCAAATCCCAATATTGACCCGCGACAAAAGCGCGGCGTTCACGTTCACGCTGTACAAGCAGCCGCACAGCCACGCTCTGTACACGACCAGCGGAGAGCTTTGGCGCAATCTTGCGCCAGAGCAGCGGCGACACTGTGTAGCCGACGAGCCGGTCGAGGATGCGTCGCGTTTCCTGTGCGTGCACCAGGTCTAAATCGATGTTGCGCGTCTCGCGTAGCGCCTGCTCGATGGCTTCACGTGTGATCTCGTGAAAGACCATGCGGCGCACGGGCTGCTTCGGCTTGAGCACCTCCTGCAAGTGCCAGCCGATGCTCTCGCCCTCGCGATCTTCGTCGGTCGCCAGGATCAACTCGTCTGCATCCTTGAGCGCGGCTTTGAGTTCGGCGATCAGCTTGCGCTTCTTGTCAGGGATCACGTAAAGCGGGTCAAAATCCGCCTCGACGTTGACGCCAAGTCGCGCCCACGGTTCGCCCTTGTATTTTTCTGGAATCTCCGCCGCCGAAGCTGGCAGGTCGCGCACATGCCCCATGCTCGCCTTGACCTGATAATCCCTGGGCAGGAACTTGCTGATGGTCTTGGCTTTGGTTGGGGATTCAACAATTACAAGTTTTTTGCTCATTTGTACACCGCTGCGGATTTTGAAATCCGCCCTGTCAATTTGTTTTCATAACGATAAGTCGGCGGCATTGCCGCCGACTACATAAACGCGGCAAGTGTAGCACAGCGTTTCAGCAATCAAAAATCGCTGTGGCGCGTTCGCCTTTCTGGGTCTCCTCCGCAGATTGCGCAGATTTTATAGAAAAACGATCGGTTCTCTGCGCAATCTGCGGATAATACACCGTCATGGTTCGCCGCGCTGGAGACGATTGAGCAGGTCTTGGATGCGCGCCTTGCGTTCCTTTGCGTTGGCGGCTTCGTCCAGCCAGGCAAGCAGGTTGCGTTGCTCGGCGCGCGTCAGCAACTCGAAGCGTTGCCGCGCTGCGGCCTTGAAGAGCATCGCCGCCACCAGGTCAGCCGGAACATTGACCTCGCGGTCAATGCCGCGCGCTGTTTCGTAGCGGATCGCCACGGTGCTCGCCCAACGCGTTTCCAGCCCGTAGATTGCCTCCAGATGCTCGATCAGCTGCGCGTGCGAGAAGCTGCGCGCATCGCTGGCGTCGAGCAAAATATTCCACGCCTCGGTGGTGCGCCCGGTCTCGAATTGGATGACTTCGTCGGGAATTGTCAATGGGCCACGCGGCTGTTCGTGCACGTCGAGCTCCTTTTATCGCCATGCGTCTCCAAACGCAAAGATCGCACATCGCATCAACAAATCCGATTGTCAACTACGATGTGTGACGCCATGTCAGCCTCGATATATACCCTATGGCGTCGATGAAATCCAATTTGAGCGTTGCATTAACAACGGCGATGTTGAAGCACATTGTGTACAGCGGGTTGACGTGTTTGTCGAGGGGCAGGTGTCCCGAAAAATTCAGGACAATTTCCTGGTCAGGTGACCGTTGAATCGAGCGTGCAACTGTGCTACACTTGTGCACAGAAGGTGTTGCATCCGGCGGCAAGCTGAAAAACCGTTTGCTGCGGAGGGTGTAACCGTCTGGCGAGCCGGGTGCGCACGAGTTGGTTGCCTTCGCTGACCCTCGCAGCGCCGCACCGATGGTCACCGCCAGAACTCCTGTTTCCTTCACGCCTGTCGCTAAGGGCAGGACTAACCGCATCGAGCATCCGGCAGCAACCATTCGCCGGATGCTCTTTCTTTATATCCATCGTTCATGAATTGGCAGGGTCATGGCGCCAAAGATCATCATCATTGGGGCAGGCGTCGCCGGACTGGCGGCAGGCTGCTATGCACAAATGAACGGCTACGAATCGCACATTTTCGAGCTGCACGACATTCCTGGCGGGTTGTGTACAGCGTGGGATCGCAAGGGCTACACCTTCGACGGCTGTATTCATTACTTGTTCGGCTCTGGCGTCGGGATGCCATTCTATCAAATGTGGGAGGAACTCGGTGCAGTGCAGAATCGCCCGATGATCAACCACGACAAGCTGCTGCAGGTTCAGGGTGGCGATGGGCGCACGCTCACCGTCTATTGCGACCCCGACCGGCTCGAGGCGGAGATCGCTGCGATCTCGCCTGCCGACGCCGCACTGGCAAAGGAACTCGCCCACGGCGTGCGCACCTTCACGACATTCGACATGACTGTGATGCAGGAAAAGCCGCGCACGCTGATGAAGCCGTATGATTACGCCCGACTGGGTCAGCACATGCTGCCTTTCGTGCTGCCGCTGCTCAAGTTTGGCATGACGCAGGCGCGCAGCTACGCCGAACGCTTCCGCGACTCGTTTCTGCGCAAGGCGGTGGCGCGCATGTTTGGCTGGTCCGAGATGCCGATGATGGCCGGGATGCAGTTGCTTGCCTACATGCACAACGGCAATGCAGGCTTTCCGATGGGTGGGTCGCTCGCTTTTGCGCGCGCCATCGAACAGCGTTATCTGGCGCTCGGCGGTCGGATCAGCTACAAGGCGCAGGTCGAGCAGATTCTGGTCGAAAATGAGTGCGTGACGGGCGTGCGCCTCTACAACGACGAGATACACCCGACGGACATCGTCATCGCCGCATGCGACGGCCGCGCCACGATCTTTCACATGCTCGACGGTCGTTACGTCGACAACCGTCTGCGCAAGCTCTACATGGGGGACCTGCCGCTCCAGTCGATGATGCAGGTGTCGTTTGGCGTCAACGCCGACCTCAGCCAGCATCCGCACTGGACAACCTACCTGCTCGACGAGCCGATGCTGATCGCCAGTCAGGAACGCAGCGATATCAGCGTGCAGCACTACGCTTACGATCCCTCGCTGGCGCCAGCCGGCAAGACAGCGATGACGGTGCTGCTCAAGAGCGATTATGACTACTGGCAGCGCATTTACGGGCGCAAGCTCTACGACACCGAGCAGCTTCAGGTCGCCGATCAGTTGCTCACCCTCATCGAACAGCGCCATCCAGGCATTCGGGCGCAGGTTGAGGTGACCGATGTCGCCACGCCGGTCAGCTTCGAGCGCTACACCGGCAACTGGCAGGGATCGACCTGCGGCTGGCTGCTGACGCCGCAGACGATGCGCCTGATGATCCAGGGATTGCCCAAGACGCTGCCGCGCCTGCGCAATCTTTACCTGGCGGGGCAGTGGGTGGAGCCAGGCGGCAGCGTGACGCTGTGCGCCGCCTCCGGGCGCAATGCCGTGCAGATGATCTGCGCCGCTGATGGGCGCCCTTTTCGGTCGGAAGGCTGACCGCGCTGTTGTTGAAGTATTGCGGTAAATCGATAGGGGCAAGTTGCGAGAGCAACTTGCCCCCTGTTTTGTACAGACTGTGTTTATCGTTACTCCTCCGGCGTCCTCAACGTCACGATGATCCGCTGCGGCGGTTCAACATTTCCCCGATCCGGCGCGTAGTAATCGAAGACCTGGCTGGCCGGCGTCTGCGCGCGGATCGGGTATCTTGCCTGCAAGCGGTAGGCGAAGCTGAGTTCCTCGCCGCTGCGCACGTTGGTCAGATAGAGGATAATCTGGCGTCCGGTCAGCTCGTAGCGGTCGATCTGGCGCTCCTTCACCAGCGCATCGAGGTCGGCGGTGACGGGCGCAAAGCCGGGCGGGATGCCGAGATCGACGAGCACTGTGCCTGCCATGCCAGGGCGCAGCAGCTCGACCGTCGCCACCGCCTGCACTGTCTCGTTGACTGCCAGTTCGGTGCGGTCGTAGGCGACGCGCACCAGCATCGGCTCGGCGCTCTCCGGCGCAACGGTCACTTCGCTCCACGGCAGCGCATAGCTCGTGACGACCTGATAGTGCAGCGTGCGCTCGCCTTCGACCGTGATCTCCAGTTCGTGCGCGCTGCCGTCGATGTCGTCGAAGGCGACCTGCTGCATCACGTCGGCGTTGCTGTCGTCGATGGTGAGCACACGGCTGCGCAGCCGCCCATCTGAATCGACCAACGTGATTGTGACCGTGGCTTCACCGCCCTCGCCAGCGTTACGCGCGTCGAGCACCAGCGCCTTGAGCGCCTGGATCGTCGCCTGCGTTGTGTAGAACGCGCCGTTCGGGTCGCGATTCTCGACCAGGAACGCGACTGCCTGCTGCGCCAGGTCGGTCGCATACTCACTTCGCAGCAGCGCCTGGGCGACCAGCGCCGTGGTCTCGATTTGCGCAACTGCACCGTAGCCACCCAGATAGGTCATGCTGTCGCCACCCCAGAACGCCACTCTATCCCTGACCTGCGCGCGCGCTGTCAGCTCGTCGAGGACAAGCGTTGCGTCGGTGCCGGCGGCGACCAGCGCGTTGGCAGCCAGCGCCAGTGTGTAGTCATCGTAGGCGGCAAGCGGATTCTTCAGCGTCTTGTCGGACGGTTTCACCGGTTCCCCGGTTGCCGGCGCGCCAGGCGCCGGATAGGCGTCGGTGCGTGAATCACGCTGCGCCACGCCCGGCTGGCGTAGGGCGCGTTCGATGAAGCGCACAGCGCGATCCACGGCGCGGGCTTCGTAGCTAGCATCTGCCAATCCCCATGCAATGTAGGCGGTGGTCGCCAACCGGCTTTGCATATCTTCCAGCCCGCTCTCGATGGTCATACCTTCCGCCTCCCAACTGCCGTCGCGCTGTTGGCGCTCAGCGAGATAGGCGGCGACGCGTGCGAGCAACGCAGGGTCAACATAAGCCACGTCGCGCATGTCGCCGAACTCCATCAATCCGTAGGCGGTGAGCATCATCTGCGCCGGCGGGTCGCCAAAGAGGCTGAAGCCACCCGGCTCGTTGCGCACCTCGAAGGTGAGCAACCGCTGGTAGCCGAGGTTGATCAGATGTTCGGCCTGAAGCTGTATGCGCGGCGACGCCTGTCCGGTCGCTTTCAGATAGTCGAGCACCATGATATTGGGGTAGGTGACGCTGCTCGTCTGCTCGAAACAGCCGTAGGGCGTCTGCAGCAGCCCTTCCAACCCCTCCAGCACCTGGCTGACGATGCCCGGATAGATGCGCACGACCAGCCGTCCGGTATCGGGGATCGCCGCTGCGGGCGCGCCGACGGTGAAGGTTTGCGTCGCCTCCAGCCTGCCGCCGAATGCGTCGCTCATCATCTGGCCGTCGGGCAGGACTTCGACCGTGCGCAGGACGGCGTCGCTGAGCGTGGAGCCGGTGGCGGTGATCTGGAAATCGAACACACCGTGGCGCAGCACGCGGATCGGCATGTACACGACCGTCACCTCATGCGCGTTCACATCGACTGTGGCGGGCGGCTCGGCAGTCAACTCGTACCAGTCGCCGGGCGCCAGCGCGAACTCGATGCGCTGCGGCTCGTCCAGATAGTTGAAGATGCTCACCGGAGCGTCGATTTCGTCGCCGATGGTGAGGAAGCGCGGCAGGTCCGGCTCGACGAAGAACTCCTGGAAGACGCGCAGCCCGGTCTCCGTGCTGCCGAGATTGCCCGCCCGATCCGAAGCCAGCACACTGATGCGCCAGGTTGTGATCGAGTCGGCGATGGGAACCTGCACCTGGACGCGGCCCTCGGCGTCGGTCTCCAGTTCGGGCAGCCAGTAGAGCGTCTCTGGGAAGTATTGGCGCAGACGCGGCGGCGCCTGGCCGCGCGTGGCAGTCGTCTCGCTGGCCGCCGCTGCCGCTTCTGAGGCCGGGGCGGCGGGAGCTGGCGCCGCCGCTGGCGCCGCACACGCCGACCAGAAGAAGGCGCCCAGCGCAAAGAGCACCAGCGCGATCAGCAGGCGTCGGCGTCGGCGCGTGCCGTCGTAGAGCGCCAGCCCAACCAGCGGCGCCAGCAGATAGAGCCGGTTGCCCCAACCCGCTGCCACGCTGGTCGCCAGCGAGACAGGCGTGAAGACGGTGGCCTCGGCTTCGATGGGCGCAGGTTGCTGCGCCGCCAGTTCACGAGCAAAGAGACCGGCCAGCGCGATGTCCTGGGCGCGCTGTGCATAGCGCACACTGTCGGGCAGGTTGTCGTAGGGCGAGTAGACGTCGTCCTCCAGTTCGACGAAATCGTGAATCTCGTAACGTGGCTCCTGCAGCTTGCGTTCGAGGAGGAAGTAGGTGCGTGCAAAGCCGGGCGCCTGCTCTTGCACCGAAAAGACCGACTCATCGACGATCGCCAGCCCAATCACGCCGGGCATCGGTGCGCCCTCGCGCTGCACCTGAATGTCGAGCGTCGCCGTGTCGCCAGGGCGGTAGACCTCGGCGTCGGCGGTCACGTTGATTTCGGCCGGCGCCGGGTTGACGAGCAGCAGCCGGCGGTCGCGCACCAGCTCACCGTTGTCGCTGATCACATAGGCGTTGAGTTCAAGCGTGCCGAGCAGCGAGCCGTCGATGGGCAACGCCGCCTGCGCTACGCCATCCGTCACTGGCAGCGCTGCCAGCCCGAAGGTCTGCCGCCCCTTGATCACGTCGAGATAGACGGTTCTGGCGCGCCCGTTGACGTAGATGTCGATGTTGGCAGTCTCGCCGATGCGGTAGGCGCTGCGTTCGGGGCGCATCAACACCGTCGCGCTGGCGCCGCTCTCTCCGCCAAGCAGCAGCGGCTGGGAGACGAGACGTCCGCTGGCGTCGGTCGCCTCGACCAGCAGCGGGACAAAACGTTGGCTGGGCGGCGTCAGCGTAATCACAGCCAGACCGTAGAGGTCGGTCGTCGTCTCAATTGTCTCAAGGTCTCTGCCGGAGATGGTGAGAGTCGCCGACGCAGGTGCACCGTCCGGCGTGCTCACGTCGAGATAGACGCGGTTTTCCAGCCCCGGACGCAGCATCCCCGACTCGGGCACAGCGTCGATCAGCAGCGCCTTCTCGGCGACGGTGATGCTCTCATCGATCGCTTCGAGATGGTTTGCGGCGTCGATCACCTCGATCTCCAGATCGATCTGCGCGCTCTTGTTGTCGAGCTGGCCGACGAAGAAGTCGGGCACGGGCGCCTCGTAGCGGAAACGGCCCTCGGCGTCGGTTTCGCCGCTCAGCTCGAAGACCGTTTCGCGCACAATGTCGGTGACGCTGCCGCGCACGGTGACTTTGCCGCCCGCCACCGGCTTGCCAAAAAAGTAGTGCGCCTCGATCACACCGGTTGCGCTTTCGCCAGGCAGATAGAAGCTCTGATCGGGCTGGAACACAATCTCGAAGCGCGGCAGGTTGTAGGGCTTGACCTCGACCGTGCGCGTCGCTGTGTTGGGGCCGATCTCGGCAGTGATGATGTAGTCGCCCGACGGCGCCTGCGCGTCGAGCGCGAAATCGGCGCTGACGACGCCGTACTGACTCGTGGTCAATTCCTTGCGCATCAGCTTGTTGCCCTGTGGGTCGGCGACGGTAAGCGTGAGCGTTTCGCCATCCGCGGCGCGCAGGTTGAGCGTGTCGAGCGCCAGCCCGCGCAGGTGGATGACCTGACCGGGCTGGTAGACCGGTTTGTCGGTGGAGATGAGCACATGGTACGTGCGCCCGATGTAGACATCCTGCATGACCACGCGCTCGCCGTCCGGCGTTTCGGCGCGGATGATGAGCGTCTGTTGTGGCGCATCGCCGGCGTCGGGCGTCTCGAACTCGACCAGCGCTGCGCCAGATTCGTCGGTTGCGCCAGAAAAGAGCGGCGCCAGATCGCCGTCCGGCGCGCGCAACAGCACTTCGACCCGTCGTTCAGCGACCGCGCGCGCCGCCGAACGCGTATTGGAGGTGACGCCAGGGTTGCGCACCTGAACCAGAAAACTGGCGATGCTGCCAGGCGCCAGATGTTCAACCTGCCCCATGACGACCAACGCCGCGCGTTCGGGCGATATCTCGCGCGGCGGTTGCGGCGAGGGGCTGAAACAGCCAAAGAGAAAGATGAAGAGCGGCAGCAAAATGTGTAGCCGACGTGAGCGTAGATAGGACATGACTCCCCCTTTTTGATGACACGAGATGTGTTGTCTTGCGAATGTATCTACGCTTATCGCGCATACGGCAGTGCAATTCAAGTGACAAGAGTGTATCAAAGTTTGTACCATTCAATGATGCAGATGCGCAAACAGGTGTGAATGACGCCCATGCGCCTGAGCTCTACACCGGCGAGTGCTGCCAAAACGTCGCTCAGCGCGTTGATGATGCCGGCGCGATCTGCCAGCGCGCCGGACGCAAAGACCCTGTCCAGACGCTCGACGGGCGATGTCGCCGGGGTTCATGAACGTTTCACCAACGCAGCGCGTAATCACCCACTGCGGCGCCGGTCATCTGGCTGCGTTCGATGCATTCTTGCTCTATGTCATGGGCTTTGAGAATGTGGCTGTCTACGACAGCTCGTGGCTGGAGTGGGGTGTGCTGCCAGAAGCGCCGGTCGAAACTGGTTGCCCAGGCTGTGACGCGCTGTAATCAGTGATGGCGATCTGACCTGAAGGCGCTAGTCGCCGTCAAACAGAGAGGCTCACGACCCTGACCCCGGTCGTGAGCCTTCTTTTTTTGGAGTTGTCATCCCTTGATTGCACCAGCCGTCAGCCCGCGAATTACATAGCGCTGCGTGACGATTGCCAGCACCAACACCGGCAAGGTAATCACCACCGCCGCCGCCATCAGCCCGCCCCAATCGATCTGCGCATAGGAGATAAAGTTGTAGATCGCCACCGGCACTGTGCGCGTGCGGCTCGACGCCAGCACGATCGAGAACATGAAGTTGTTCCACGAAAAGACAAACGAGAGGATCGACGCAGTGACGATGCCGGGGCCGCTCAAAGGCAGCACCACCGAAACGAACGCACGCACGGCGCTGGCGCCATCGACCACGGCAGCTTCAGTCAGCTCGCGCGGGATGCTCTCAAAGAAGGGCACCATCACCCACACAATGAAGGGCAGTCCCACCAGCATGTGCGTCAGGATCAACGAGGTGTAGGTGTCCACCAGCCCCAAGGTGCGGAAGACAATGAAGAGCGGCACCAGGAAGGTGATGCCGGGCACCATGCGCGCCATCAGGATCGTGAGCGCCAGCTGATTTTGGCGGTAGCGGGCGATGCTGTACGCGGCGGGCAGCCCGATCAACAGGCCGATCAATGTGCAGCCAGCGCCAATGATCATGCTGTTGGTGATGTAGCGCATGAAATTCTGGGTGCCGAAGACATTCTCGAAGTTGCGCAGCGTCGGCGTGAAAATCAGCTCTGGCGGCAGCTTGATGATCTGTAGCGGCGTCTTGAAGGCGTTGAGCACCATCCATAGAAAGGGCGTCAACATAAAGAAGACGACGGCGATCATCGCCAGCGCGTAGAGCAGATTGATCAAGATGCGCGCTTGGCGACGGCGCGCATGGGTAGTTGCGGTTGTCATCGATCACACCTCCAGCTGGCGGCGCGAATACGCCACCATCAAACTGACGCCGCTCACAATTGTGAAGAAGATGACGAGTAGCGCCGACGCGTAGCCAAAATTGAAATAGTAGAACGCCTGGTTGTAGGTGTAGATGTTGAGCGTCTCCGAGCTGAAGCCGGGGCCGCCGCCGGTCATGCCGTAGATGATGTCGAAGGTCTTGATGCAGTCGATGAAACGCAGCAGCCCGGCCACGCTGATCGTCGGCAGCAGCATCGGCAGGGTGACGCGTCCGAGCGTCTGCCAGTAGGACGCGCCGTCGACGCGCGCCGCCTCGAAGGGTTCGCTCGGCAACCCGGCCAGCCCCGCCAGCACGATCAGGGTGATCAGCGGCGTCCACTCCCACACATCGACCAGCACCAATGACGGGATCACGCTGCTGGAGCCGGCGATCCAGAGTTGCTTGGGAAGACCGATCTGCCCGAAGACGAAGTTGATCACGCCTGCAGTCGGCTCGAACATCAGCAGCCAGACCATCGCCACCGCCACCGGCGTCGCCATCATCGGCAGCAACAGCAGCGATGTGACGACGCGCTTGCCGGGGTAATCTTTGGCGTCGATCAGCAGCGCCATTGCAACGCCGAGCGCCAATTCGATTACCATCGCTAGCGCTGTGAAATAAAAGGTGTTGAGCACGGCGTTCCAGAAACGCGCGTCGCGCATCAGATCGAAGTAATTCTGTGGCCCGATGAAGGTGTTGGGGCGTCCAGCCGTCAGACTCCAGCCAGAGAATGAGTTCCACAAGGTAAAGCCAAGCGGGAAGATCATCATCACCACGATGAAGATCACCGCCGGCGCCGGGAAAAGCCAGCGTTGGTGACGGTCGAAGAAGCGTGTGATCATGCGCGCCTCGTGGAGAATGAAAAACCTCCAATCTCCAATCTCTGTTGAAATTCGAGATTGGAGATTGGAGATTAAGCGATTGACCTACTGCTCGCTATCCAACAACGCCTGGAACTGAGCATTGGCGTCGTTGGCAGCCGCCACGTAGTCGCCGCCCTCGATGGCGACAGTGACGGCGCCGCCGATGATGTCGCGTGCCTGCGTCACGGCAATGACGAGCGGGCGGTCATAACCGCGGCCATTGGCGGAGGCCGCCACAGCTTCAACCCAATCCGCCGGGAAAGCTGCCGAACCGGCCGGGCTTGCCCACACCGATTCACGCGCACCGGGAACGGCGCCCTCGCCCTGGGTCTTGCTCACGATTTCTTTGCTCGTCGCCCACTTGATGAACTCGCAGGCCGCTTCCTTGTTGCGCGAGCCAGAATGCATTGACAATCCCCAACTCGTCACGTTGTACATGATCGAGCCGGCCGGTCCTGCCGGGAAGACAGCCACACCGGTCTTGTCTGCCACCGCCGATTTCTCCGGGTCGAGCATGTTGGAGTAGATTGAGCTGGCGTCGGTGTAGAGCGCGGCGTTGCCCTGCGCAAAGATCGCTACTGCCTGCGGCCACGACATGTTGAGCACGCCTGGGGGACCGTATTCGCGCAGCAAGGTGCCATAAAGATCGATGGCCGCCAGCGCTTCCGGCGTGTTGATGGTCGCCTGACGGTTCTCGTCGAACCAGTCGCCGCCCATGCTGTACAGGAAACTGGAGAATTGCGTCACCAACGGGCTGCGCTGGCCGCGCGCCACAAAGCCGTACATCTCATTGTTTCGGTCGGTTAGAATCTGCGCCGCCGCCTTCAGCTCGTCGAGCGTCTTTGGCACTTCCAAACCCGCCGCTTCGAGCAAATCCTTGCGATAGTAGAGCACTTCCTGCTCGGTGACGATCGGGACGCCGGTGAGCACACCGTTCACAGTTGTCGTCCCCACTGCGCCGTCAGCAAAGTCGGCGAAGTCATAATCGGGATCGCTCACACAATTCGTCAGATCCTCGTACCAGCCGTTCAACTGCATGACGCGCGCTTCTTGCAGCGGGCGCTGCATGAAAACATCGATGTCCGAATTTCCGGCGGTGAACTCAGTGGTCAGTTTCTGATTAAGCTGATCCTCGCCCAACGCCTCGAAGTTAACTTTAATGCCGGTCTGCGCCTCGAAGTCAGCCAGCATCGGGGTGATTGCCACCTGCCAAGGATGGTTGGCGCCGACCAGCCGCAGCGTCACACCGGCGTAAGGCATATCACCCGCAGCGGGCGCCTCGCCAGCGGGCTGCGCCGGTGCGGACACAGGCGCAGCACATCCTGCCGCCAACGAGAGCAGCAACAACAATAGGAGCAACTTTCGCAACTGTTTCATGTTACAAACCTCCTGTGAATGAATATGGAATGTGTTGAAATGGAGAAATGGAGATTGGAACAAGAAGATTGAACGATTGGGGGACTGTCGGGAGACTTGCGCTTGATCGCCAATCTCGGTTCTTTAATCTCTCATTCTCCAAATTTCTGCTAGAAAAACCATTTTGCTATCGCCAGCGCGCCCTGTTTCCACGGCACGCGGTGTGAAACGCCGGACTGTCCCTCGAAGTCCTGGAGGTGGTCGATGTACCACTGGTAATTGCGAATCAGCGCCTGTTGGTTGGAGTACTTGGGTCGGTAGCCGAGCACTTTCTCCGCTTTCTCGATGGAAACGAACGAATCTTCGGTGACCGTTTCATAGACCCATTTGTAGAGCGGCGACAGGTTCACCTTTTCCAGTGCACGCAACATCCAGATCGCTGGCGCCGCCGGAATCGGCACGATCTTGCCGCCATGTCCGGCGTAGTCGAGCACGGCTTGATAATCCTCTTTGATCGTAGCGAACTCTTTGGCGCCGATGTTGAAGACGTCATTCACCTTTTCACAAGGGAGCGTCGCCGTCAAGTAGATGGCGTCGCACAGGTCTTCGACATCGAGCAGTTGGTAGCGGTTGGCGCCCGAACCGAGCACAGGGAAGTTCTTGCCATCCTTTGCCCAGTCATAGAGCAACGCAAAGACGCCCAACCGCTCTGGCCCAACAAAGGATTTTGGACGGATGATCGGAATGCACATGCCCTTGTCGCGATAGCTCTGACATAGTTCTTCGACCAACACTTTCGCCTCGCCATACGGCCCGACGCCCTGCATTCGATCCGTCTCGTAAAGTGGGTGATGGTCGGGAATGCCGTAAACCGCCGTCGAGGAGATGTGGATGCAGCGTTCGACTTTGTGTTCGTAGGCTGACTGCAGGACATTGCGGCTGCCGTCGATGTCGGTCGTGTAGATGTCTTCGGGCGAGTAGAGCGGCAGCGCCGCAGCGGTGTGTACGACGATATCGACGCCTTGCATGGCTCGATCCACCATACTCTTGTCGCGGATATCCCCTTTGATCTCTGTGATCTGGTCGCGTTCCGGGTAGGAAAAGTCGGCGATGTCGAGTGAGATGACGCGATGTCCCCTTTGCAGAAGATAGCGCGTCAGGTTGATGCCCAAAAAACCGGCGCCGCCGGTGATCAAATAGGTCTTTACGTCGACCGATTTCTGCACATTGGGCGCGACGGAATCCGCCAACATCGGCGATGGTGCGAGTGAATCAGATGCTCTCATTTCTCTACAATTTCCTTGCTAGACTGGACTTGTATTTGCCAGCGCGCCAGCAATTGCTGCGTGGATTCGAACGCCAACTCGGCTGGCAACTCCTCAGCGGTGAACCACATTGCCTGATCGACATCGTCACATGCGATCAGCTCAGCAACGACGTTGCGCGGCCGTGCGCTATATGCAAGCACGATGCCGAGGCTTGCGCCGCCGCTGTTCACCATCGGGAAAATCTCCAATAATTGACCAACCTCGATGTCGATGCCAACCTCTTCGCTCACCTCGCGCTGAAGCGCTGCAACCGGCAGTTCGCCCGCATCCATGTAGCCGCCAGGCAGCGCCCATTGACCACGCGCAGGCTCAACGGCGCGACGGATTAACAGAACGCGATCGTTCGCTTCGATCAGCGCAACCACCGCCACCTTTGGGTCAGGGAAATAGACAAACTTACAAACCGGGCAGACCCGCCGCAACTTTCCCTCGAAATGGCGATCTTCGAGCGCATGAGCGCAGCGTGGACAATACTGGTATAGATGCTGGGTCATAATTCCTCACGTGCGCAAGGCTCGCTTTGGAATTATACGGCGTAATGAAGGGAGTTGCCAAAGCAGGGAATGCGTGGTAATGGGCATCTTCCAGAAAGTCTTTCGCTCTCTGGAAGATGCATACGGCTATTTCTGACCGATGGTCACCTGTTTCTCTTGTACAGCGCCAGCGCGAATAAAACGAACTGGCACGGTTTTGCCGGCGCGTTCACTGCTCAACAGCGCCTGTAATTCGTCCAGCTGGCGCACGGGCGCGCCGTCAAGCGTAACCAACACATCGCCTTGCAGCAACCCACCTTGCGCCGCCGGGCTGTCGACTTCGACCGACATCAACATCAACCCAGTTTGTTGACTCAGCGCTTCTTGTAGAGTTGCATCCAGGCGCACTGGCTGCAGCCCAACGCCTAGATAGCCGCGCGGCACGTGACCGTGCGTAAGGAGCGTCTCGACCACTCGTCTCACCGTCGTCGCCGGAATCGTCACACTGGCGCCACGCACCAAAGCCGAGCTGTTGACGCCCGCAATGCGTCCGTCCATCGTCAGCAGTGCGCCGCCCGAAAAGCCGGGATACATGACGACGTCGGTTTGTAGATAGTGGTCGATCTCGCTGCCGGCGCCGGTGCGCCACGCGCCGCCCACTGCGCTGACAACGCCAATGGCTGCCTGTACATTCTTGCCGGGGCGCCCAACCGCCAGGATCAGATTGCCGACATGCAGATCGCCAGCCTCAATCCACGTCGCAGCGTCTGGCATACTTTGCTGCACGCGCAACACCGCCAGATCGACGCCAGGATCGCGACCGACGAGCGTTGCGTCAATGTTTTCACCGGTGGGCAGCCCGATCCTGAGATTGTCGTTGCGTTCGACTACATGATGTGCGGTGACGATGATGCCATCCGTCGAGTAGACGATTCCGCTCGCGGGCAGACGGCTGCGCCCCTCGACGCGTACAATCTGCTGGCTGGCGCGCTGCGTCAAGGCGGCCAGCTCGTCTGAGAAAGACTGTAAATGAGTGGACATAGTTTCTCCTTCTTGGGAAAATCGACAAGTTCCGATTTTATTGTGACCAAAGGCTGCTGCATAGATGAAGATCAAGGCATTGTTCACCGATCCCAACCTGCGTTTAAACTATGACACAGTAGGGCAACGCAGCACATCCCTCGTTTGGATAGGCAACGACCAGCAATTCGGCAAGTTGAAGAATAGGTGGTTTTGGTCGGATGTAGCGTTGTTTGTGCAAATTGTACAATGAATCCTCTTGGAGCTTTGGCAATTTTCGCGATGGTGAAATCTCGTCAGGTTTTTTATAGTTATTGCAATGTTTTTGTTTGCTCGTGTTCCCAGGATCGATCGTGTGCGTTGACCGCGCAGCCATGTCTGAACAGCTGAGGGACAGGGTTGGGCGGTTTGTTTTCGTCATTCAATCGTTCGCAAATTCACAATAATCATGTAGCAGGAGTTTGTTTTTATGAGTCTTAACTGTCTCACACCACAAGATGTGACCAAAGCCATCGCCGAAAACAACATTGAGTTTGTCGACATCAAATTCACTGATCTTTACGGTCAGTGGCAACATTTCTCGGTTCCAGTCGATTATTACGATGAGGAAGACCTGTTCAAGAGCGGTTTAGGGTTCGATGGCTCTTCGATCCGCGGTTTCAAATCGATTGAGAGCAGCGACATGTTGCTCGTCAGCGATCCCTCAACTGCCTTCATCGATCCGGTCTGTACATACCCGACTTTGAGCGTGATTGCCAACGTCTACGAACCAGGCACAATGGAAGCGTTCGGTCGCGACCCACGTAATGTCATTCGCCGCGCCGAAGCCTACATGAAGGAGACCGGCATCGCCGACACAATGTACTGTGGTCCCGAAGCCGAGTTTTTCATCTTCGACCAGGTCATGTATGAAACCGGGCGCTACTCAGCGGCTTATGGCATCGAGAGCGGCGAAGCGACCTGGACATCGGGTGAATGGGGTTCTGGACACAAGATCGGTTACAAGGGCGGCTATTTCCCCGTTGCGCCATTTGACCAATTCCAGAATATTCGCTCTGAAATGGTCAATGAGATGATCAAGGCCGGTCTCAGAGTTGAAAAGCATCACCACGAAGTGGCGACTGCTGGGCAGACTGAGATCGACCTGACATTTGCACCGATGATCAAGATGGCGGACTGGATGCAGATTTACAAATACATCGTCAAAAATGTTGCAGCCAGACACGGCAAAACGGCGACTTTCATGCCTAAGCCGCTCTTTGAGGACAACGGCTCTGGCATGCACGTGCATCAGAGCCTGTGGAAGGATGGCAAACCGCTCTTTGCGGGCAGCGAATACGCTGGGCTGAGCAAGGAGGCGCTGTGGTACATCGGCGGCATCCTCAAGCACATCAATTCGTTGCTCGCCATCTGTGCGCCGACGACCAACTCCTACCGCCGCCTGGTGCCAGGCTATGAAGCGCCCGTCGTGATCGCTTACTCTGCCCGCAACCGCTCGGCGGCGTGTCGCATTCCGGTGTCATCACAGTCGCCCAAAGCCAAGCGCGTCGAATTCCGCTGCCCCGACCCGTCGGCGAATCCATACCTGGCGTTCGCCGCCATGTTGATGGCCGGTCTGGATGGAATCAAGAATCAGATCGATCCGGGCAAGCCGTCCGAAATGGATCTCTTTGAAGGTGAGACGCTGAAGAAAGTGCGCACGGTCGAAGGTTCGCTCGACGCAGTGCTCAGTGCACTCGAAGCTGACCACGACTACCTGACCGCTGGCGGCGTCTTCAGCGAAGAGTTGATCGAAACCTACGTCAGCTACAAGCGTCTCAGTGAGTTCGACGCCGTGCGCCTGCGCCCGCATCCGCACGAATTTGTGATGTATTATGGCGTGTAGTGACGGTGGGCAGTGAGCGATCCATCCGCCAGATCGAACTGCTTATCAACGATGTGATACAGTTCAGCACCCGTGTCCGCAAAGTTGCGCGGGCACGGGTGTTCGTTTATAACGGAGTATCGACGCCTACATTTGCCATAATGACCAGGAGGTTCACTCCATGATTCTTGATTACAAACTAGAAGAGCTGGAACGCATCGACGAGATGATCAAGCGCAATGACATTCGCTTCATCCGTCTACAATTCTCCGATATTGTCGGCAGCTCTAAGCAGATCACCATTCCGGTTGACCACTGGGACGACGCAGTGCTGAATGGCGTCTGGTTCGACGGCAGTTCCATCGAAGGCTTTGCACGCGTCGCCGAAAGCGACATGTATCTGACGCCCGACCTGGACACATTCATCGTGATTCCGTGGGAGATGGATCTGTCGACGGCGCGCGTGATCTGTGATGTACGCACGCCGGATGGCGCTCCGTTCGAGGGCGACCCGCGCCAGGTGCTCAAACGGCAGCTTGCACGCGCTGCCAGCCTGGGCCTGGATTACTACGTCGGGCCCGAACTGGAATTTTTCCTCTTCAAAATTCATCCAAACGGCGACCTGCTGCCGCTGACGCCGCACGACGAAGCCGGCTACTTTGACATCAGCACCGATCTGGCGCACAGCGTCCGTCGCCAAATGGTCGATGCGTTGACGGCGATGGGCATCGACGTTGAAGCGTCCCATCACGAGGTGGCGGCGGGACAAAGCGAGATCGATTTTCGTTATGGGCCGGCGCTAATGGCCGCCGATGCGGCGATCACTTTCCGCACGACGCTCAAAGCAGTAGCGCAGAAAAACGGTCTCCACTGCACCTTTATGCCCAAACCCATTGCTGGCGTCAACGGGTCAGGGATGCATGTCCATCAAAGCCTATGGCATCGTGAGTCGGGCGACACCGCCATGTACGATCCCGACAGCGAATATGGGCTAAGCCAGACGGCGCTGCACTTTATCGCTGGCCAGCTTGCCCACGCGCCAGCGATGACGCCAATCATTGCGCCGTTGGTCAACAGCTACAAGCGTCTGGTGCCTGGCTACGAGGCGCCGGTCTACATCTCGTGGGGACGCACCAACCGCAGCGCGCTGATTCGCATTCCGCGTCTCACAGCCGGACGTTACAAAAGCACGCGTTGCGAGCTACGCTGTCCTGATCCAAGCTGCAATCCCTATCTCGCGTTCGCCGTGATGCTTGCGTCCGGACTTTCTGGGATCGAGAACAAACTGGAACCGCCCCTTCCCGCCGAGGAGGACCTCTATCATGTTGACGGCATGCGCGCCGGGCTGGAAACATTGCCAGGCGATTTGGGGGATGCCATCGAGGCGCTCAAGAGCGATGAGGTCATTCAGGACGCGTTGGGTCAGCATGTCTACGAGCGGTTTGTCGAGGCAAAGATGGTCGAGTGGAACGATTTTCAGCGTCATGTAACCCAATGGGAGCTGGATCGTTATCTGAAGGTCTATTGAGGAACCTCCCCGTTGTATCAGCAACGAAGAGTGCATTTCAGCGTAGGTCATCGCCTCTGGCGTGACATGGCGTTGTCCCAGGCGTGAAGTAGGCGCAGCAACGAATTGTGTCACCTCCTCGCAGATAAGATTGCCCTACGAGAAGGTGACACAAAGCGAAAGGAGAATCACCGGTTGTACTCAGTGCGCAGTCTTGCTGCGCGATCTCTTGTGCGACCGCTTGTGTGAATGTTTCTGTGGCTTGCCAGCCAAATTTTCCGTGCCGATGTAGACGCCCAACGCTGGCAGCACCCTGCGATGCACCAGCAGCACCAGCAACGATGCGCCAAACGCAATCACGAACACCCATGCAGTCGCAGTCAGGCTGCTCATCAAGCCTGGATTCACCAACATCACCAGCGCCAGCGTCAACATCAACATGCCGCCGATCAACTTGAGGATGCGCCCCTGCTTCTCCTCCAATTTGCTGGCGCGCAGCCCCACAACTGCCCCCGTGAAAATGACGATTTCATCGAATTGATAGATCAACATATAGAGCGCCAGCAACATCACGAAGGTGCCTATCGTTACGCCCTGGGCGCTTACCAGGTTCGTCCATAACATCGGGAACCCGGCCGTACACGAAAACTCAACCAGCGATGCGCCAGCCGACATAACGATGGTGGCGCCGATCAGGGCCGGCATTGAGTCGCCAGAGGCGAGCACTCGACGCATGCTGCGATAAAGCCCCGGTTTCTTCTCGTCGGCGATCGTCAGCGAGACGCCCTCTTTGTACCAGAAATAATCTTTGATGTTGATGATCGCAAAGACCAATGCCACCAGCGCCACCAACGCCTGAATCCAGGGAACCCAGTCGAGCACAGTGAACATGGTGAAGAGACCGGCGATGAAGAGCACATAGACCAGGGAAGTCACCGTCAAAAAGACAAAGCCGATGATGAACACTTTGCGCCGCGAGCCGGTGTGGATGGTCAGCGCCAACAGCACTGAAAGCACCCACAGCGAACAGGGATTGATGCCGTCGACAAAAGCGATCAATGCCGTGCTGAAGAGCAATGAATGGGCGCCGAGATCGACGGCGCCGAGTAGTGGCAAGGTGATCACAGTTGATGTGGGCGCCACCGGTGCAGCGACCGCTGCGCTTTCTGCGGCAGTCTCTCGCTGCGTCGCCGGTTCGCTCGCTGCCTTCTCCATTGCTGGCGCTGCCGCTACGCTCACAGAGGTGGGCGTAGGCAATGGCTCGATCACCCCAGCGCCGGCGTCGGGGCAACCATTGCGCACGCATGCCGCCACAACTTGTTCGATCTCGCGCGCATACGGCTCCTCAGCGTAGCCGACCCAGTAACGATCGCCGATAAAAAAGGTAGGCACCGCCGTCGGTTCGAAGCCATATTTCGCTGTCATGCCGAAAAATACGTCGCGATTCTCCGGGTGTTTCCAAACTTCGTAGTCGCGCACAACAACGCTTGGGTATCGTTTCGTCAAGTCGGCAAGAAAGGGTTTGGCGGCCGCACAGTGAGGACAACCGTCGCCCCAGAAGAAATAGATGACCACTGGCTCCATTGTCTGTGCAGGTGAGGCAGCGCGCACGACCGATGCATATCCTGCCAACATGACAAGCAGCGCAATGGTGAACACAGCGGTGGCAAGAACTATTCGCTTCATTACGTTGATCCTTAACTTAGGAAATATACCATTGCAAACACTTCTATTATTCCATCTTTATATTTGCTCAACACGGGTCATTTGTCCCTACTTTGTCCCCAAGTGAATGAGGACGGATGTCCCGCAAATTGGGGGTGAAATTGCTTTTGCCGATACAGCCAAAGATTCGTATGATTGGTAGCGATTTGCGCGATTTGGAACTGCGCTTACGCTTTCCAACTGAGCGGCAACGATATCGAAACCTTAACTCACTATAAAAATGTTCAATAGTTGAACCACGTTTCCCCTTCACCGCATAGCAGAAAGGGCTTTTATGTTAACCCTGGTCGAGAAAATCCTCTTTGTCATTGCTGTCGGCGCGTCGCTCTACTTCGCCTGGCTCGGATTCTTCAAGGTCTACAAAGTTGTGATGCGCGGCGAGGGCGTCAAACCAACATTCGGCGAGATGACCTCACGCCTCTGGTACGCTGCCTCCACCTGGATCACGACGCGCCCGATCTGGAAGACAAGACCCTGGAGCAGCCTCTTCCACATCATGATTTCGCTTGGCTTCGTCTTCTACTTCCTGGTCAACTTCGCTGATGTGGTTGAAGGGTTGTTTCCAGTGACTTTTCTGGGTCACACCCTTCTGGGCGACATCTATCGTTTTCTGGCAGATCTGGCGACGATCAGTGTGCTGATCGGTGTGGTCTACTTCATCCTGCGCCGCTTCGTTTTCAACGACAAAGCGCTGACCTATCATGAGAATGTCAAACTGATCGACAGCGTCAAAGCAGGCGCCATTCGTCGCGATTCGTTCATCGTGGCGTTTTTCATTTTGTTTCATGTTGGCTTCCGTTGGGTGGGCAACAGCTTCAAAGTTTCGCTGCACGGCGATGACCCGTGGCAGCCGTTCAGCACAGCGCTGGCGCAGGCATGGGCAGGCTGGCCCGAAGGTGCGCGCGTTGTGGGCGAGCATCTCGGCTGGTGGCTGGCAATCGGTTTGATCCTGGCGTTTCTGCCCTACTTCCCCTACACCAAACACTTCCACCTGATCATGTCGGGCGTGAACTTCCTCACCAAGCCCAGGCGCACATCGCTCGGCGCCATTGAACCGATCAACTTCGAGGATGAATCGCAGGAAGTGTTTGGCGTCCAGAAGATCGAGCAACTGCCATGGACGCACCTTGTCGACGCCTACTCCTGCATTATGTGCAATCGCTGCCAGGACGTCTGTCCGGCGTACACCACCGGCAAGCAGCTTTCACCCTCGGCGCTAGAGATCAACAAACGTTACTTCCTCAACGAACATCTCACCGACCTGGCGGCGGGCAAGGAGTCGGAGTTCACGTTGATCGATTTTGCTATCTCCGAATCGGCGGTATGGGCGTGTACAGCGTGCGGCGCGTGTGTGGATATCTGTCCGGTCGGCAACGAGCCGATGTTCGATATTCTCTACATGCGCCGCTATCAAATGTTGATGGAAAACAGCTTCCCCGACGAACTCAAGACCGCCTATCGCGGCATGGAGCGCAACGGCAACCCGTGGAACATCAGCGCACGCGACCGCATGAAGTGGGTGGGCGACCTGGAAGTGCCAACCATCGACGAGAATCCGGACTTTGATCTGTTGTGGTGGGTGGGCTGCGCGCCGAGCTATGACCCGCGGGCACAGGACACAGCGCGCGCGTTGGCGAAAGTCCTCAACGCAGCGGGCGTCAACTTTGCCGTGCTCGGCGAAATGGAACGCTGCACCGGCGACGCTGCGCGGCGCTCCGGCAACGAGGCGCTCTTCTATGAGCTGGCGCAGGGCAACATCGAGACGCTCAACGAAGTGATGGGTGACAGAAAACGGCGCATCGTCACCACCTGCCCGCACTGTTTGCACACGCTCGGCAAAGAGTATCCGCAATACGGCGGCAACTACGAGGTGATCCACCATACGCAGTTGCTCTCAGAGCTGACCGCCGCCAAAAAGATCAGCGTGCAGCGCGCCAAAGATGTGGATATGATCACCTTCCACGATCCCTGCTACCTGGGGCGCCAGAACGGCATCATCCAGGAGCCGCGCAACCTGCTGCTGGAGACCAATGCCTTCCTGATCGAGATGCCGCGCCACGGCGCACAGTCCTTCTGCTGTGGCGCGGGCGGCGCGCAGATGTGGAAAGAGGAGGAGCACGGCGTGGCCGCAGTCAACATCACCCGCTACAACGAAGCCGCCGCCACCGGCGCCAAGACCATCGCCGTCGGCTGCCCCTTCTGCCTGACGATGATGACCGATGCTTCCAAACAAGCGGATCAGGGCGTCAAGGTCAAAGACATCGCCGAGATTATTGCTGAGCGGTTGGAAGTCGAGAGAGTGGAGAGTGGAGATTAGGAGATTGGAGATGCTCAGGCATTTCCAATCTCCAATCTCCAATATCTCGTTGCAGTGTTCGCTCTGATTGTAAGAAAGGTTTGTTAACAAGTTCATCGTTACTGGTGGCAAGGAGCATGGCAAACCGCCATGCTCCTTTTGATTGGGCGATGCGCGTTGCGATGTTTGCATTGCGCCATTTTCGCGCCTTTGCGTGAGGCAAAATCGTACACTACTGAATTCCGACAATTGAGCGTCGATCAATATATTGACAATCGATATATCGTGTGATAGTATATCGATTGTCAATATATCAAATTTCGATGTATCGACGTTGCATAGATCAGGAATCAGCAACGGATTATGAATCAATCAGGCGATCTTTCCAGGTATTTACCTCTTTCTGAAACAACGTTCTACACGATGCTCTGCCTGGCGGAGGCGCCGATGCACGGATATGCGCTGATGCAGAGGGTGAAGGAGATCAGTCAGGGCGCGGTTTTGCTTGGCGCAGGGACGTTGTACACGATCTTTTCTACACTTGAAAAAGAAGGTCTCATTCAGATGGTGAGCGAGATGGACCGCCGCAAAACCTACGCGCTGACGCCTAAAGGTGAACAGGTGTTGCGGAAACAGATCGAGCGGCTGGAGTTGATGGTCGAAAACAGCCATAAGATGGCTGCGAATCTTCGCAAGTGATTGTCTCGGATGAACCGGAGGTGTGTGATGGCGCAGACGGTGATTCGCAAGATCAAGTGGTTTTGGCCCTGGCAGGATGCGCAGGAAGAAGCGTGGCTGGAGCAGATGTCGTTGCAGGGGATGCATCTGCGGCAGGTGCGACGCATAGCGCAATATGAATTCGTCAGCGACGAGCCGACGCGGTTCGCCTATCGACTCGACTTCCAGGATTCTTTGAAGCCCAAAAACAAGGAGGAGTATTTGCAACTCTTCGCCGATGCAGGATGGGAGTATCTTGGTGAAATGAACGGATGGCAGTACTTTCGCAAGCCGCTCCATCCGGGCGAAAGTGCAGAGGTCTTTACCGATGTCGAGAGCAAAATTCAGAAGTACAATCGATTTCTCACCTGGTTTGGGCTGGCGTTTCCTTCCTATCTCGTGGTTTTTGTCGCGTTATGGGGCGTTTGGCCCGAGTGGATGATGTGGCTGAACGTCGGCGTCATCCTTACTTTAGCTATGATGTGGGCTGTGGTTTCTTTGAAAGTGAATTGGCGCATCAAAGAGTTGAAAGCTTTATCATGATTCTGTTTTAGCAGCAAACGCACCTGTCTTGTATCAAGTTGATGTGTTGCTGCGTACTGTCTACGGAGGTGGACAATGATCAATATCAAACCAAAATCAATGATTGTGTGGGTGCTCGTCGTCGCTATGCTGGCGATGACTGCCTGCCAGCCTGTACAACCAGTTGAACGCGCAACCGAGAGCGCAGCCGAACCAACGCCAGCTGTCGGCGAAGAGGCAGTGGCTGAGGCGCCATCGTTGGCAGGTCGTTACAGCGGAGCGCTGGCTGTGGCTGGCATGGAGCTGGAGATTATCGTCGAGCTGACCGAGGGTGAAGATGGTTACACGGGTGCAATCGACATTCCTGCACAGGGGGCGGTGGGTCTACCGTTGCACAGCATTCGCATCGAGCCGCCGGCTGTCTACTTCGAGATGCTTGAAGGGCCTGCGCTGGCGACCTTCGACGGCGCACTCGATGAGACAGGCGCGATCAGCGGCGCGTTTTCGCAGGCGGGCATGACCGGCGAATTCACACTTGCGCCCGCCGATGCGCCGACAGCGAGTGATGCGTCAGCGCTGCCGCCAGGCGTAAGCGCCATCTACACCGACCCGGTCGGGCGCTTCTCGGCGCCGATCCCGACAAACTGGAGTGCGCACGAAGGTGCAGGGTACGTCCTCTTCACCGACCCCGAAGAGGCGATCAAGATGGTCATCGCAGTCGTCGAAAGCGATGATCTGGAAGCCGCAACCGCCGAAGCCTGGCAAACTTTCGACCCGACCTTCGACCTTGCCATCGACGAAACCCTCGAACCCCCTTCGAGCAGTGGCTTCGAGCAGACGCTTGTCACCAACTACGATAGCGGTGACCGCAACCGCATCGTACAGGCGGTGGCGCAGCTGAAAGATGGCGTCGCCTATGTGATCCTGGTGGACGGCAGCCTGGCGGCTTTTCAGCGGCGCAACGCACAGGTGGCGATCCTCGGCTCTGGTTTCAAGGTGTTGGGCAATGAAGACATCGACCTGAGCCAGGTCACACCGCTGCCCGTGACCGATGAAGTGATCGCAGTGTTAGAGGAGTTCATCGCTACATACCTGGAAGCGTTTGGCGTGCCGGGCGCTATCGTTGGCATCGTTGAGGGCAACGAGCTGATCTACGAACAAAGTTTCGGTGTGGCCGACCTGGCAACGGGCGCGCCGATGACGACCGACAAACAGATGATGATCGGCTCGACCGGCAAAAGCCTGACCACGATGTTGATGGGCACGCTGGTCGACGACGGTTTGATGACTTGGGACACGCCAGCGCAGCAATTGCACCCGGATTTCCGCGTTAAGGACCCGGCGCTGAGCGAGACGATCACGATGCGCAATCTGGTCTGCGCCTGCACCGGCGTGCCGCGCCGCGACCTGGAGCTGCTCTTCAACGCCGACAGCCTGGGAGCACAAGATATTGTGGCTTCGCTGGCAGAGTTCGAGTTCTTTACCGACTTTGGCGAGGCGTTCCAGTACAGCAACCAGATGGTCGGCGTCGCTGGCTACATTGCAGGCGAGGTCGCCGAACCTGACGCAGCCGACCTGATGACGGCTTATAAAGAGGCGTTGCAGAACCGCGTGCTCGATCCGATCGGCATGACCGACACGACGCTCTCCTTCGACGCCGTGCGCGAACGCAACAACTATGCGACGCCACACGCCCAGACCCTGGAAGCCACCTACACGCCGCTTGCTTTCGACGTGGAGGCGCTGTTGCTGCCGATTGCACCAGCCGGCGTGCACTGGTCGACGCTGGAGGACATGGCGCGCTACATGATCACACAGCTTCAGGAAGGCGTGGCGCCGGACGGAACACGCGTGGTCTCCGCCGACAATCTCAAGGAGACCTGGAAACCGCAGATCGCCATCTCCAACGATGTCAGCTATGGGTTGGGATGGATGGTTTCGAGCTACAAAGGGCAGCCGGTCATCAGCCATGCCGGCAACACCTTCGGCTTTACTTCTGGCTTCACCTTCCTGCCCGGACGTGGGCTAGGCGTTATTGTATTGACCAATGGGCGGGCGACCAACCTCTTCAACGACGGCGTCGCCGGTAGGCTGCTCGAGCTGCTCTACGCACAGCCGGCTGAAACAGAGCGCAACCTCGATTTCTATCTTGAGCAGATCGACAAGCAGGTGCAAGAGCTGACTGCGCAGATCGGAGACAAGCTTGACAAAAACGCTATCGAGTCCCATCTTGGGCGTTTCGCCAACCCGGCATTGGGCGACATTGTGTTGATGTTCGATAAAGGCAGGCTGCTGCTCGACGCTGGCGAGTTCGTCACCGAGCTGCGCCCCAAACTCGACAGCAAGGGCAAACTGGAAGGCTACATCCAGCTCGATCCGCCGTTGCAAGGGCTGGTGTATCGATTCGACAATGCCGATGACGGTGAACCAATCGTAGTATTGGGCGAGGGAGCGGTCGAATACACGTTCGTGCAGAGCGAATAGCGCGCATACGCCCAAAGGGATGAAGCAACAGTGGGTTCTCGCGGGTCAAAATCTGTGAGAACCCAGCTTTATGCATCCACCCTGCGCTCTATCTTCATTGTTTGCTGCTGACCTGCGGCGAAGGTTGGCGAATCCACTCTTCAAAGAGCGTGAGCAACGCCGGGTCGGGAAGATCGCGCAGTTCATCGAGCCATTGCCCTGTGTCGATGATCTGCCAGCGATACTTGCGCAGATAGTTTTGGAGGAAACGGTCAAAGCGACGCACACCGATCGTGTCGCGCACTGTATCCCAGAAGAGCGCACCTTTGGCGTAGACAACGGTTTCATATTGTGCGCCGTTGAGAAACGCAGCGACCGGCTGATTCACGGCAGCATCTTGTTGGCGCGCCTTGAGGCCATCGAGCGGTGCAATCCAACGCTGCAACACCATGCGCTGCGCCTGACTGTCACCGCGCATCTTCTCCATGTACAGCCGCATTGAGAACTCGGAGAGCGCCTCGTCCAGCCACGGCTCCTTCACGGGGTCATTATGCACGATTTGGTACCACCATTGATGCGCCATTTCGTGCACAGCCAGATATTCGAGTTTGTCGCGAAAACGTGTGTAAGTCTCGACGCCGAGCAAGCTCACCTGCGGATATTCCATGCCGCGAAAGTTGATCGGCGCCGGGGCCACGCGCATGTCGGTGAAGGGATACTCACCGAAGTGGTCGCTATAGATTCGCAGCGCCTGTGCTGTGTACTTGAGTGCAGCCTCTCCTGCCGCCTGGTCGCCGGGCAAGAAATAGCTGGTGATGCGTGTGCCGTATGCGTTTGTCGACACTGCACCAAACAGTGAACTGGTGTGTAGCAAAAATTCGCGCGAAGGTCCAGTGACAAAGACATACTGCGTCACATCATCGATCGCCGTGCGCTGTATCTCGGAGCCGCTGGTCACGGGAATCCACTCCGAGGGTAGGGTGAGCGTCACTGCAAAGAGCGAGGCCACATTGAAAGCGGCGTCGCCGCGCACCGTGCCGTTGGTGAGCCACCATTCGCCAGCGCCGAGCGTGGGTCTGTCGGTGTAAACAGCCAGCGACGGATAGAATAGCGGCAGGCTGATCATTTGCTGGCTGCGCCCGAAGAGAGCGTAGACCGATGATTGGTCGGTCCAGCGTGGAAACTCGAGCCGCCAGGTCAATGTGAAGGTGACCGTCTGACCAGGCAGCAGCGGCTTGTCGAGGTCGATGCGCAGCGCTGTATTCTCGTTGGTGTAGACAAAGGTGGCTGGCTTGCCGTCAATCAACGCACTCAAAAGAACCATGTTGCCGCCGTAATGCCGCAGCATTGGGTAAAGGCGAAAAACAACGTATGTCCATGGATCGCTGCTGGTATTGGGGGCGACGATCGTGGCGCTGCCCACCAACTTGCCATCATCAGGCAGAAGCGTGGCGCTGATCGTATACCGTGGAACAAGCCCAAGCGCATCGAAATCTTTCTGAAATTCGGCTTTGAGCGCGGGCCGATAAAGCGCATAGGGGTCTGGCCTGGCAGCGACGTCGGTGGAAGCGCAGCCGCCGAGCAAGATCAGCAGCGCTGCAAACAGCGCCAACGCTGCGCCAGGCAAGAGCCAGACGATTGGCTTCGGATGGACGGTGATGCGGCAATTGGTCATGGGCAGTGCGTGGAAGTCAACGGTAAGAATAGACACTTCGCCAGGCAATGTGTATATGCTATGCTTTAAGTTGTTGCGCCGCACCATTTATTCTTTTAACACTTTTTGAGGTGGAGCGCAAGTACGATCGCGCGGCGCCCATCAAATGTGCTCCAAGATTTGGTAAAATATGTTGAGGGCGCGCCAGACGCCTGGAATGACGCAGACAATGAAACCATATGGCTGATATAACTTTCTTTCTATTGATTCGACACGGCGAAAACGAATTTGTCGCCTCGCATAAACTTGCCGGACGGACGCCGGGCGTTCACCTCAACGAGAAAGGCTTGGCGCAGTCGGCGCAACTGGTCGAATATCTTGGCGAACAGCCAATTGCCGCCATCTACAGCAGCCCACTTATCCGCTGCGTCGAGACAGCCAGACCACTGGCAATGGCGCGAGGGCTACCCGTTGTCGAGGAACCGGCGTTTCTAGAAGTGGATTATGGCGATTGGCAAGGCGCTGATCTGCGCGAACTGTCGAAACTTCCTGAGTGGCGCAAGATTCAACATACGCCAAGCACGTTTCGTTTTCCCAATGGGGAAACGCTGCGCGAAGTGCAAAGCCGCGCTGTTTCCGGCATCGAGGCGCTGCGCAGCCAGCATCCCAACGCCGTCGTGGCTATCTTTGCGCACGGAGACGTGATCCGTACAACGCTGGCGCACTATCTTGGCGTCCCACTCGACCTGTTTCAACGGATCAGCATTCAGACAGCGTCGGTCAGCGTCCTGATGTTTCATGATGGAACCCCGTCGATTGTAGGCATGAACTGCCAGACGACACTGCCAAAATTCGAGATCAAATCGAGTCAAGATGATGCCGCCAAGACATCCCAACCAGACGCAGCGCCAGCGGCGGTTGAAGATGGGCAAATAGCGACAAACGTCGTGGGCGGCGCCCGGTGATGTTGTGCAGCCGCCCAACAAGATATTTATCCGATAGAGCGAAATGATGCACTTCACTTACGATCTGAACCCAGTCGACACCATTATTGCTGATGCAGTCGGCGAGCCGGGCCAGCGCACCTTTTTCTTGCAGGCGCGGATGGGGCGTCAGGTGGTGAGCATCGCGTTGGAGAAGCAGGAAGTCAACAATCTGGCGCTTAGCGTGTTGCAGCTTCTTCACGAGCTCGAAGAACGTTTTCCTGATCTGCCGCCTGCTGTGCGATCTTCCAAGACGCTGCGACCTGAGCCGCCCATCGAGCCAGCTTTTCGCGTGGCGCAGTTGATTTTGGGTTACGACGAAGGCGAAGACATGATCTGGGTGATTGCCAAAGCTCTGATGGTCGATGAATCCGGCGCGCTGGTTGATCCTGACGACGATCGTGTGCCTGCCGTGCGCTTTGTCGCCACGCGTTCGCAGATGCGCGCCCTGAGCGAACACGCGCTCGAAGTCGTTGCCAGTGGTCGCCCGATATGCCCGTTGTGTGGCCGCCCGATCGACCGCATGGGGCATTTCTGCCCGCGCACAGACGGCCACGCCATGCCGATTGTCCTGTAACAGAAAACCTATGGCTATCGAGCTGACCGAAGAACAGGTGTTGGAGACTCTGCACCTGGGCAAAATGGAGGAAAAAGGGCTGCTGCCATACAGCTCAAATCATAGCTTTCTGGTGGTTGTCGAACATGGTGACCTGGCGCTGCCCGCAGTGTACAAGCCGCAGCGTGGCGAGGCGCCCTTGTGGGATTTTGAGTGGGGCACACTCTGTAAGCGTGAAGCCGCTGCGTATGAAATTAGCCGGGCATTGGGGTGGGGCGTCGTGCCGCCGACGGTGCTGCGCATGGGGAGCCGTGGCCTAGGCAGCGTGCAGTTTTTCATCGAACACGACCGCGAGGCGCACTACTTCTCCGCCGCCGAAGATGCACGTTACGTCGACGCCTTTCGCCGACTGGCGCTTTTCGACTTTATTGTCAACAATGCGGACCGCAAAAGCGGCCATTGTCTGATCGGCGTTGATGGCCGCGTTTGGGCGATCGATCATGGCATCTGCTTTCACGCAGAATACAAGCTGCGCACGGTGATCTGGGAATTCAGCTGTGAGATGATCGCAGAAGAATATCTAGTCGATCTGGCGGCGTTGCACAACGAGCTGGCTGACGCCCACAGCGCCCTTCGCCAGTGTATGATCGAATTCCTTAGCCAGGTGGAGTTTTCTGCAATGCGCAAGCGCATCGAGCATCTTCTACGCACACGCATGTATCCGGCGCCATCATCGCATCGTCGCAATTTTCCCTGGCCGCCGATTTGATGCAACGCAACAATGTCTACCATTCGAACATTACGCCCAGTGGACAGTTCGCCACAATGCATCTGGAGGTTGTGTGAAAGCAGTCGTGATGGCAGGTGGTGAAGGGTCAAGGCTGCGCCCTTTGACCATTGGTCGCCCGAAACCAATGGTGCCAATCGTCAACAAGGCAGTCATCAGCCACATATTTGATCTGCTCAAGCATCATGGCATTACCGAAGTCGTGGTGACGCTTCGGTACATGGCGTCAGCCATCGAAGATTTCTATGACGACGGCTCCAGCATTGGCATGAAGATCACCTACGTGGTGGAAGAGGCTCCGCTGGGCACGGCTGGCAGCGTAAAAAATGCGGCGCAATATCTTAATGACACATTTATCGTCATCAGCGGCGATGCACTGACCGACTTTAATCTTAAGGAAATTATTTGCGTCCACCAGGAACGCAAAGCAATGGCGAGCATCACGCTGACGCGCGTGCCCGACCCGCTGGAGTTCGGTGTGATCGTCACCGACGAGTCGGGGCGTGTTACGCAATTTCTCGAAAAGCCTTCATGGGGCGAAGTGATCTCTGACACGGTCAACACTGGCCTGTACGTGCTCGAACCAGAAGTGCTCGACCTGATTCCAGACGATACGCCCTACGATTTTGCCAGCGAACTCTTCCCGCGTATGTTGGCGGAGCAGCGTGCTCTCTACGGCTACATCGCCGAAGGCTACTGGTGTGATGTCGGCAACATGAACGAGTACATGCGCGCCAATGCCGACGTGCTCTACGGTAGACTGCACCTGACCGAACCGATCGGGTCGCATCTCGGCGGCGGCATTTGGGTCGGCGAGAATGTCGAGATTTCGCCGAGCGCGCAACTGTTTGGCCCGATTTATTTGGGCAACGAGGTCAAGATCAAAGGGGATGTGCGCATCTATGGTCCGACTGTTATTCGCGATTACACGGTCATCGACAACCATAACAGCATCGAGCGCAGCATCATCTGGCGCAACAACTATATCGGCGAGTCGTGTGAACTGCGCGGCGTCATCATCACCCGCCAGTGTAGTATCAAATCGAAGGTTGTGGCGTTGGAGGGCGTGGTTGTCGGCGACAACTGCGTCATCGGCGAGGGGGCGATGCTACACGCCAATGTCAAGCTCTGGCCGAGCAAGGAGATCGAAGCTGGCGCCACGGTGAAAGACAGCGTGATCTGGGGCAACCAGGGACGGCGCGCTCTCTTCAGCCGTTTCGGCGTCTCCGGCGTCGTCAACATTGATCTGACGCCTGAATTCGCCGCCAAGCTCAGCGCAGCATTGGGCGCCACGTTGCCCAAAGGCAGCTATGTCGCCATCAACCGCGATTCGCACCGCAGCTCGCGCATGTTGAAGCGTGCATTGATCAGCGGGCTGCCTGGCACCGGCGTCAATGTCTGGGATTTGGGCAACGTCGCCATTCCGGTGTTGCGCCACTATGTTCGCCAGCGCAAGGATTCCTCCGCTGGCATTCATGTGCGCCTCAGCCCTTTCGACCAGCGCGTGGTCGATATTCGCATCATCGACAGTCAGGGGTTGAATCAGACCAGCTCCGCCGAACGCGCCATTGAACGAAACTTCTTCCGCGAAGATTTTCGCCGCGCTTTTCTCGACGAGATCGGCGTGATTTCCTACGCGCACGAGCCGATCAACGAGTACACAGACGACTTCATGCGCCATGTCGACGCGCAGCGCATACGAGATTATGGCTTCAAGCTCGTCTGCGATTATTCGCACGGATTGGCAGGCGATACGCTTGCCGATATTCTCAACCATCTCGGCGTCGATGTGGTGCCGCTCAATGCACGCGTGGACGAAACAAAGCTGGCGATGTTGCAGGAGGAGTTCAAAGCCAATCAGGTGCGCATGGGCAAGATCGTAAATGCGTTGGGGGCGCAGTTGGGGGTGCAGTTGGATGTTGGCGGCGAGAAACTCTTCCTTGTCGACGAAATGGGCAACGTCATCGACGACATAGCCGCCGCTGCGTTGATGCTGGAGCTGGCGCTCTATGCGCATCCTGGGCGACCGGTGGCGGTGCCCATCACGATGCCCAACGCCTTTGAGACGATCGCAAGCTGGCACGGCGCACGCCTGTTTCGCATCCCTCAGAATCTGCACGGGCCAATGCACACGGCGAGCTATGTCGGCGTGCTGTTGATCGCAGATGGCGCTGGCAGCTTTATCTTCCCCGGTTTTCAGCCCGCCGTCGATGGTATGATGGCGACTGTGCGCCTGTTGGAGTATCTGGCGATTCGCAAAATGCCGCTCAGCGAGATTGTCGATTATTTGCCCAAATACCACCTTGCCAAGCAATCGATCGACTGCCCATGGGAGTCCAAAGGTGGCGTGATGCGCATGTTGACGAACCACCACCAGCACCGGCAGGTTGATAAGATGGATGGGCTGAAAGTGCATTTCGATAACGGAGAGTGGGTGCACCTCTCGCCCAACCCGGATAAACCGCGCTTCGAGATCATGGCGGAGGCCGACAGCGATGAACGCGCCTGGGAGATCGTCGCCACCTATCGCACCTTGATTGAGTCTTTCCTGAGTCAGTTAGGTTCGGGCGCCAACCAGAGAATTGGTTGATTGGGTGTCTAATGCAGGCGCTGAGAATTGACGTTCGCTCTTCATACGAAATGCAACGCATTGGCGAACTGATTGGAAAAGCGGTGCAGGGCGGTGAGGTGCTGGCGCTTTACGGTGATTTGGGGGCTGGCAAAACCACGCTGGTGCAGGGCATTGCCGCCGGCATGGGTGTGGATGCTCGCGTCACCAGCCCGACCTTTATTTTGCTCAATGAATACACCGGCGCTGCTGGTCGTCGCCTCGTCCATGTCGACACCTATCGACTTGCTGAAGAGATAATCCTAGCCGAAGCCGCCACCTTTGGGCTTGAAGATTTGCTGACCGGTGAGTTTGGCGCCAAAGATGTGGTCGCCATCGAATGGGCCGATCGTATCGAGGCGCTTTTGCCCGACGACGTGCTGCGTATCGAGATCACCGCTGGCGACGATGACCCCGATGTACGCACAATTCGAATGACGGCAAGCGGTGAACGGAGCACCCTCTTGCTAGAGAATCTACAAATTTGAATCCCGCTCTACGAACATGAACCCGGCGATGGCTGTGAACGCCAAAGTTTGCTAGATAGTCTGTATGTCCCTGACTTGCCGCCTGATCTGTCGGAAAACCTGTACTGCTACATCAATCATCGCCACAGCAAAGATAATTGCAATGACCATCGTGGCGACAGGCTCCAGCGCCTCCCACGCCAGCAACGGCCCGCTAACCAACATCCAACCGAGAATGGCAACGCCGAAGGCTGAAAGCCCGATCTGAAGCCAGCGCGTCAGTGGTTGCCAGCGACCCTGGATCAAGACAAGAACGCTAAGTGCGACCGATAGCGTCCATAGAAGCGTCAACCAGGGGACAAACACGGCGAAATTCTCTGAAAGGAGCGGTATCCTTGTCATTTCGCCGTCACGCACAAAGATGGCTGCGATCCACTCCGGATATGCGTTGAAGATCAGAATCGCAACCAGGTTGAAACCAATACCGACCACCAGCTCGCCGATCTTGGGGCGCTCTGTCGATTTAACTTTGGGCAGCGATTTGGGATCCCATGGCTCCTTCTTTCGCTCCGCCGCAATCTCCGCTTCCAACTGGCCGCGTAAAAAGGCCTCAACCAGTGCAAAGATCAGAACCAACGTTCCAAAGGTCTGCAGCAAGCCGCCGATCAGGTCGCCGAGCATTCCCAGCGGATTGGTGAACGGGCGTTGATACATGCCCACATCGACCGCCACGCCAAAAAGCCATACGCCAAACAACACGGTCAGCACGATCGTGCTCACAATGCGGAAGATCGGGTAGAGCGCCGGGCCGATCAGCGAGCGAGGCGCGTGGTAGCGCGCTGCAAACTCCTCCGGGCGGCCGAAGTGTTGGAGCACCTCCAGAACGACCGCCTCATTCACATCTTCGGCGGCGCCGTTGCTGCGCGCGTCCAGCTCATCGTGAATCAACGAGCGAATCTCAGCTTCGACATCCTTGCGTTCGTGGATCGGCAGCGCCTCCCCCACGGCAAATACATACCGATCGATCCATTCCTGCGCTTTCATCGTTCTACTCCTTTGCAATGCCCAGCCGCTCCAAGCTGGCAACTAGGTTCTTCCATTCATCCAACAATTGCGCCAGCGTTGCTTTTCCGGCCGCGCTGAGCTGGTAATAGCGACGAGGCCGCTGGTCGTCGACGACTTCCCAGCGGCTTTCCAGCAGCCCTTGTCCCTCCAGCCGGCGTAGCAGCGGATAAAGAGTGCCTTCGCTCACCTCCAGCCCGGCTTCGCCAAGCCGCTGCTTGAGCGAGTAGCCGTACTGCAGTTCCTCACACTGGCTAAGCACAGCCAGCATGGACAAACCCCGGCGCAGCTCAGAGGTCAGGTTTTCATAGATTGATGCATCGACAAAATTATTACTCATGCATACATAATACTATGTAATATATAGTATTGTCAATACCTGAATATTGTCTTATTCAAAACTCGTTGCCTTGATCTGACGCATTGAACTGACTCTCATGCAAGGTTGGTATTGAAATCCAAAATACGTTTAGAATTGTTTTTACATTAAACAATTTGCGGTGTAATTGAAGCATGTTTGATTGATCGACATCGTTGAGTTGACGACAGAGGGACCAGGCTTTGCAGTCGCCGAGCCGGTTGAGGAAGTGGGCGTTCGTTGGATGCTCCCGCCGTGGCTCGAAGCGCGCCGCAACACAATTACAGCCAGCCTCAAGCCGGTGAAGCTTCGGGGTCTACTGGCGTTCTCCCCAGATGGCAAAGTGGGTAGCGCTCTGGATTTGGTGAAAGGCCTCGCCGGTGTACTGGATTGGCGGTGGATTTAGTTCATCCGATTATGGTGCTTGCATGCTGAGCCGCTGCACAACTGCGCGTCCGAAGGCGATGGCTGCTTCATCGTCGTTGGGTGGATGGCTGAGGCCGGCGCGCACGTCGCGATAGTAGCGTTCGAGCGGCAGCGCACGCGTCAAGCCGGCGCCACCCACCGCACGAAGACAGTGATCGACCGCCTCAACTGCGTGGTTGGTCACAGTGACCTTGGCGGCGGAAAGCCACGGCGTCAGTTCACAGCGGCGGTCGGGATGCTGCATCCATTGCATGGCGGTGTAGTGAAGCTGCGCGCGCGCCGAGTGCAACAGCAGCGCAGCCTGCCCCAGATGGCGCTGCACGCTTTCCAGCTCGGCAATCGGGCGGCCCAATGCCGTAGGCACGCGGTCGAGCGCATAGCGCGCCGCCGCTTCGACCGCCGCCGCCGCCACACCCAGGTAGACCGCCCCAATGCCGAGTGTGAACCAGGCATTGCCTGCACCGCCCTTTGCCTGACCGGAGCGCCCGATTAAGGCGGCAGCTGGCGTCTCGACCGCGCGCAGCGAAACGGTGTGGCTGCCGGTGGTGCGCATACCAATAGCGTCCCATGGCTGCTCGATTTGAAAGCGGTCGTCGACGGCGACCAGAAAGCGCCCGACCTCGTCGCTGCCGTCTTCGAGTGTTGCGGAAATGATGGCGTAGTCGAGCACGGGGAACATGCTGGCAAAGCTCTTGCAGCCATCGATCACCCAACTGACGAGTGCGCCGTCGGGCGCATAGCGCGGCCGCGCAACGGTCTGTGGGCGGCCGCCGCGACTGGGACTGCCCAGCGCCGGTTCGGTCGCCAGCGAGTTGACCAGTGCGCCGCGTTCGACAGCCTTCTGACAGAGGTCAGCAAACAGTTCTGGCGGCCAGCCGTCGCCCTCCGCTGCGCTGCCGATGGTCTGCACATGCATCACAAAGCTCAACGCCGTGCTGCCGTCGCCCTGCGCCAGCCGCTCCACCACCGTGATTGCTTCCAGCAGATCGGCGCCCCAACCACCATGTTCGGCAGGAACCGGCAGCGCAGGCAGTCCAGCAGCGCGGATGTCGGCGAAGTTGGCGTGTGGGAACGCGCCCGTGCGATCCTGCTCGCCGGCGCGTTCGGCGAAGCGCTCCGCCAACGGCCCGGCGATCGCCAGAAAGCACGCCAGCCGCTCAGTTGTTGGATATTTCATGACAATCCTCAATCAAAACACCCGGAAATCGCGCAACGTCTGCTCAAATTCGTTGAGATAAAGACGCGCCACGATCGGGTCTGACGCAACCACATAGAGATCGTGCGAGAAGACCGATGTGTTGTACCAGTTAAAACTGCCCTCGAGCACGATTCGCTCGTCTATGATGCAATACTTGGAGTGAATTGGACAGTAAGGAACCGGTTGATCGTAGCGACCGTAGGCGAGCAGCACGGGCACGCCAGCGCGCTGCAGCCGATAGACTGCCGGTAGCAGCGGACGGCGCAGCTCCTCCTCCATCGTGTATTCAACGCCGGGATCACCCTGCCGCGCCAGATGACCATTCAGCACGAGCTGCATGTCGACCCCACGCTGTTTCGCCCGGATCAGCGCGTCGACCACACTGTCGTTGTGCTCGCCGAGCATCTCACCCAGCAAAAAGAGACAAAGTCGGATCGACCGTTGGGCGCGGTTGATCTCAGACAAAATGGCGTGATGCGGGCGGTAATACTTGCCATTGGGCAGCGCCTGGCGTCCAAAGGTGTAGAGCAAGTTGAAGCGGCTGAGCGGATCGATCTGGTATTTCTGGATGACGCCGCCGCGGATACTCTGAAAAATGTTGTCAAACAGCCGCGTCAGACCGGCCGAGTGAAAGGTCATGCCCGATTCCCAGTTGGCGCCCCAGCGGTCAAAGGTGATGTTGAAGGAGCCAATGATGCTGTCCTCATCGCCAAAGAGGATGAACTTGTTGTGCATGTCGGGCGCCACTTCGATCAATGGATGCCTCGGTGTGCAAAAGACGCCAAGCAGCTCAATACGCGAACGTTTGAGACGCAGATAATTGTCGGAGTGCGTGAGCGTCATCTTGCGCCAATCCACCTGCACCTGCACCCACACGCCCTGTGATGCAGCGTAAAGCAGATGATTGACAAAATCGGTGTCGTCGATGCAATCCACACACACCTTGATCGCCACCAGCCGGTCGGGCGCGCATCGTTTTTGCTCGATGGTGGCGTCGATCTGATCGTGGATGTAGCGTTTTGGGTGATACGGGTGATGAGGCAACCCCTTTGTGAATTTGGGGATGACGTTCAACGAGTCGAAATGCTCGTTGATCCAGTCGACGTCGCGCTGCAACTGCTCGGCGTCGTTCTCGTAGGTGCGCCAGGTATTGGGGGTTGCGTGTGTGGACGTGATACGGCGACGTTGATATTGGTCGTTGTTAAACTCTGGTCCGTCGAAAAAAATATATTCCAACTGCGACGGAATTGAACGTTCGTTGAGATGTACGATATAGGCGAATTTGACGCAGGTCACTCGCCCGCAGTTAGCGGGGAAGGGGTGAATAAAGAAGTCGCGCGTGGCGCGGCGGTGCGATTTCCAGGTCTCCCGATAGGGATCGGTGTCGACGATGAAATGTTCGACGATGCCGTCGCTGCGATAGACCTTGAGCAGCACCTTGATGTTGAGTTCGGAGCCCCAGCGCACGTCGAAGCGAATCTTGCCCCACCGTAAGTAAAAAAGCTCCTTGAAGTCGTTGCGCTTGCCAAAGGGCGTGCCGAGTTGCCCGTCAATGGGCGTGGCATAGTTTTCTGCAAATTCTATCATTTTCACACATGTCTTTGAGGATGCGTGATCAAAGCGGCTCAAACTCCACCAGAAAGCCTTCGTGATCTGAAACCGCCCCATAGCTCTTGCTGGTGAAGACGCGCTGCGCTGCAACTGGACGCAACTTGCTGCCGCGCTTCATCAAAATGAAATCAATGCGCCCGTCATTTGCCAACTGCGACTGCCATTGTTTGGCGCGCTGCCGAAACACCGCGTCGAATGTCTCACGGTTCGTCGCTCTTAGAAATTGATCCTCATAATCGCTCTTGTCAACAATGTGTGCGTAGCCCTCGGATCCTGCCTTCACATTGAAATCGCCGCAAAGCAGGGTGGCCGCTACGACGCGTGTATGGCGGCGATCCGCCCATGCGCGCAGCGCCTCGAATTGAGTGCGAAAACCATTTTCCCACCAACTCAGATGCGCCGAAAAGAGATTTACGATCCCAAAGCCGGGCGCTCTGATCTGTCCCATCAGCACCTTGCGACTGTGAATGTCGTAGACATCGTGGCTGGGCGAGACATAACGCGCCTCGGTGCGCAAAAACGGGTAGCGGCTAAGAATGGCGGCGCCCTCACGATAGTGGTCGAAGCCGCGGTGCGACCAGTCCGTTGTCAAGTAGAAAGGCTGCGGCAATTGTTCATAAATGATGCGCGCCGTGTTGGACGCCCAATCGCCGGCGCCATCGTTCCAGTGCTCGGCGACCTCTTGCAGGCAGACGGCATCGACTTTCAGTTCCTGGATCGCACGCGCAATCGTGGCAAGCTTGGCAAGCTGATCGTCTTCCTGATAGCAGTGCAGATTGAGGATCATCACCTTGAAGTTGTCGCGACGGGCGCTGTAGTTGCGCCCGTTGCAATTGCCCCACTGCTGGCGGCCCTCGACCTCTGCCACGATTGCATACTCGACGCGAAATGCATCGCGAATGCGCAGCCGCGCCGTCCACACGCCGACCGCGTACTGATTGGGGTTGCGAGCGTTGCTCAACTCGGTCTGATCCCAATAGCGGCGTGACAGCGTGCAGCGTGTGCGCTGTTTGCTCTTCCAGCCGTCGGCGCTCCATTCGACGGTCACGTGCGTGGCGCGACCGTGCACCGCCACGTGTAGTGGCAGCACACGTTGTTCGGCGTCGATGTGCTGCTCGTAGTCCAGCAGCGCCACCGGGTGATTGGCGCCGACCAGCACACCGGCGTCGGCCTCGATCGTATAGTTGCGCCCGCCGTTGTTGTCCCAAACGTCACGCCCATGCTGGCTGGTGTGCAACGCAAACTGCACATTGCCTGGCAGCGAACGGGTGTCGGATAGCGTCACCTTGACCTCGGCGCGCCACAGCTCACGGTTGCCGCCAGCGGGCGCAGCATATTTCGCCGCTAGTGTATGCCAGTCGCCCTCCTCGCCGCGCCAGCGCACCTCGACGCGCTTGTCATACGTCTGGTTCTCGACTAGTGCAACAAAGGTCAACCGCTGCACGGGCACGCGCTGGCGACGGGAAATAATGCTCGATGCGTAGACCAACTCAATCACGGGCGACGGTTCACTTTCTGTGCGCCTGGCGGCAGAATCGTTTAAGCATAAAACAAAATTGTACCAGATCAAGGTGGTTTTGGACGAAGCTCCGCGTGTATCGGGGCGTATCTCAGGACGGGGGCGAGTTATAGATCGGTTGCCAGAGCGCGGAGAAGCGTCCGCTGAGGATGGCAGTGCAAATGGGAATTATGTGTTCAGCGCCAGAGCGACTCTAGCGCACATCGCACACAATGCTTCTTCCAGCAGCCAGGCATTGGTCTGGCCATCACTCCATTTCTTGTTCAACCTGGCTTCCAGCGCCAACACGCGCCTGGTTGCCCGAAGTGCAGATCGTTCCAGGTCACGACAGAGTTGATCGCTATTCTGCTCAACATGCCAGAGGTCTTTCTGAACCGTCTCTGTTCATTTACTGATTGCTAGGCAGAGTTTTCATATTTTCAGTGTTGCGTGTTGCGTGCTACGTGTTGGAACTGCTCACGCAACACGTAATACGCAACACTGCGCTCATAAAATGTCAACCTAGGAATCAGTAGTTGTTATGTTAATGTGCCTATCGTTCAGAATGAACCATGCCGAAACACCCTTTTCCAACAGTCTCTCAGCGTGCTAACCGCCTTTGACCTCAGTCCACACGCGGTCGTAGAGCGGCGTTGCATCGCCTACATCCTCCATGCGATGCCCTCTTTCAAGCTCTTCTGGCGGCGTGTTGGTGATGTTAGAACTCATATACGCCTCGTACAGTTCTGGATGATTGTCCCTGGCAAAGTCAAGCGCCGCCAGATTCGGATTGGTATAGGGGAACTCGTCAAGCATTCTCCAGAAGAGATCGCCTTGCAATGAATAGTTCAGCCACGCATAGGCGGCGTCGAGATTTGGCGCGCCGACTGGGATGGCGTAGTTGTCCTGCCATAAAATCGCTCCTTCGGTTGGATAAATGTATTCAATCGAAGGAAGCTCACGGCGTGCGATCTCCGCCTCGCCTGTCCAGACAATACCCAAATCAACATCGCCGGCAATCAATGCGGTCTTTGGGCTGTCGCTGTCGAAGATTTTGACGCCTCGCGCCAGTTCCGCCAATTTCACCTTTGCCTCTTCCAGTTGCGCCGGGTCGGTGGTGTTGACGTCGTAACCCAGCGTCAGCAACGTGGCGCCGATGATCGCACGTGAGTCGTCGATCATCACCAGGCGTCCGGCGTATTCAGGGTTCCATAGGTCGGCGAAGGATTGGGGCAACGTCTGAACAGCCTCCGTGTTGACAACAATCGCATCGGTGCCAGCCTGATAGGGGATTGTGTAGCGGTTGCCTGGATCAAATGGCAGATCGAGATAGTTGGAGTCAAGGTTGTCCATGATCGCCAGCTTACTCTTGTCCAACTCTTGCAGCAACCCCTGGCGGATCATGAGCGCAACAATGTAATCGGTCGGCTGCACCAGATCGTAGTTGGCGCCGCCCGCTGACAGCTTGGCGTACATCTCTTCGTTGCTCGAGTATTCGTCCTTGTTGACGCGGATGCCGTAGACCTCCTCGAAGCAGTCGATAGTCTCTTGTGGGATATACTCTGTCCACACAAAGAGATTCAACTGCGTCGAGGTCACTTCCACACGTGGGTTAGGCTCCGGGCAGGTCGAGCCACTTTCTGCCGCCGTCGATTCAGCAGGCGTTTGCGTTGCACCCCCTCCGCAGGCAGCCGCCAATAACGCGGCGATCAACAGGACGCTCAATACACCCCAAATTCGTCGTTTAGTCATGGCAATGTCCTTTCACAGCTCTACTTGCGGGTCTGAAACCACTGAGAAATCCCAACAACGGTCAAAACGACCAGAATCCAAAGCGTAGAAAGCGCGTTCACCTCCGGCGTCACGATGCGACGCAGCAGCCCATAGACATAGATCGGCAGCGTCGTGGCGCCAGGCCCGGTTGTGAAGAAGGTGATGATGAAGTCGTCGAGTGAGAGCGTGAAAGCCAGCATGGCGCCAGCCAACACGCCGGGCGCAATCAGCGGCAACGTCACCTTGCGAAAGGTGGTGAACTCGTTGGCGCCGAGGTCCATCGCCGCCTCTTCCAGCCGGTTGTCAAATCCGTGCAGCCGCGCACGCACGACCAGCGTGACAAATGGGATGCTAAACGCAATATGTGAGACGATCACTGTTCCCAGCCCCATCGTCAACCGCTGACCAGGCGCCAACGCCAGCGCCGTGTTGATCCAGCCAAAGACCGCGCTGAAGAGCACCAAAATCCCGATGCCCATTACGATCTCCGGAGTGACGATCGGAAAGTAGAGCGCCGTCTCCGATGTTTTCTTGCCAAAAAAATCATATCTTTGCAGCGCCAGCGCCGCCATCGTTCCGATGATGGTCGAAACCACCGTCGATGTAAAGGCAATGATCAAGGTGTTGCGCGTCGCCTCGATTACATTGCGATTCTTGAACAGCTCGCAATACCAGTAGAACGGCCCGCATGGCCCTTGATTGACCACGCCTTCAAAAACGATATTGGTGCGCGATGCATTGAACGAGAAGATGATCAACACAATGATCGGCGCATAGAGAAAAAAGTAGACCAGAAATGCGGTCAACGCCAGCCATGGCGATTGTTTTGCGCTGCTCATCCTGCGGCGATCTCCTCTCCCAGCCCAAAGCGCCGGGTATAGTACAGCGTCAACACTAGCGTCATGACGAGCAGGATAATCGACGCCGCTGCGCCAAAGGGCGGGTTGCGCGCATCGAGAAATTGTCGCTGCACCAGATTGCCAACCAGGATCACCTGCCGCCCGCCCAGGATGTCGGAGACGACAAAGGTGCCGATCACCGGGATGAAGGTCAGAATTGTGCCGGCGACGATGCCCGGCATGGAGAGCGGCACGGTCACGCGCCAGAAGGTGCGAAAGGCGTTGGCGTAGAGATCGGCCGCAGCCTCATAAAGATTTGGCTCGATCTTCTCCAGCGAAGTGTAGATCGGTAGAATCATGAAGGGTAGAAACTCGTAGACCATGCCGATCAACACAGCAGTCTGCGACGGATAGAGGTCAAGCGGCTGGAAAGGAGCGTTGAGCAGTCCAGCCATCCCGCCCAGCATCGAGTTGAGCACTCCCTGCCCGCGCAAGATCATCACCCATGCGTAGATGCGGATTACAAAGTTCGTCCATAATGGCACGAGCACCAGGAAAAGTAAAAAGTTGCGCCGTCTTTCTGGTGAGCGTGCAATAAAATAGGCGAGCGGATACGCCATCAAGATCACAATTGTTGTCGTCTGTACAGCCAACCACAGCGACCGCAGCAAGATGCGCAGGTAGAGGTCGTCCCACCCGCTTTCGGTGAAACCCATCAGCCGCCAATAATTTTCGAGCGTGAAGGTGTAGATGACGTTGCCGTCGGCGTCGCGCTGCCCGAAACTGGTGATGACGGTCAGAGTCAGCGGCGCCACCAGGAGCGTCACCATCACAAACATGGCAGGCAGGATCAACAGAAGGCCTTGCAGTCGTCGGTTCTCGCGAAATCGTTGGATCATGGCGCTACTCCGTCAGCACCCTGGCCGCTTCGATGGCGAAGCGCACGCTCACCGTTTCCCCTTCACGCGCCAACAGCCGCGATTCCACCGAATAGTTCTGCTCGCGCACGCGGATCGCCTGCCCGCCGTCGAGAAGAATGCCGTAGTGTGTGTCCGTGCCGATGTAGACGATGTCGGTCACAAGTCCGGTCACCTGATTGATGTCGGTGGCTGTCGGGCGGATATGCATCTTCTCTGGCCGCACAGTGACGGTGACGCTCTGCCCGACACGCACTCGCTGTGGGGTGTGCGCCCACACAGAGATGCCGCCGACCATCTCCACCTGCGCTTTGTTGGAGTCAACCTGTGCAATGGTGCCTTCAAGAAAGTTGGTGTCGCCGATGAAGTCAGCCACGAAGCGACAGTTCGGGTGCTCGTAAATGTCGTTGGCGCTGCCGACCTGCAAAGCGACGCCGCCCTCTATGACAGCGATGCGGTCGCTCATCGTCAGCGCCTCCTCCTGGTCGTGCGTTACGAAAACAAAGGTGATGCCGACCTCGCGCTGCAATTTTTTGAGCTCGAGCTGCATCTCCTTGCGCAGCTTGAGATCGAGCGCGCCCAGCGGCTCGTCGAGCAGCAACACCTCCGGGCGGTTGACGAGCGCACGCGCCAATGCAATGCGCTGCTGCTGCCCGCCGGAGAGCTGCTTGGGCTTGCGCCGTTCGTAGCCGGACAGCCGCACCATCTCCAGCGCCTCGCCCACGCGCCGTTGAATCTCCTGCTTCGCCACGCCCTTCATCTGCAAACCAAAGGCGACATTCTCGCCGATGGTCATGTGCGGAAAGAGTGCGTAGCTTTGAAAGACGGTGTTGACCGGGCGTTGGTAGGGCGGCGTCTTGCCCATCGCCCGCCCGTGGATGAAGACCTCGCCCTCAGTCGGCAACTCGAAGCCAGCGATCATGCGCAGTGAGGTCGTCTTGCCGCAGCCCGATGGCCCCAACAACGCAAAGAATTCGCCGTCTGCAATCTGCAATGAAACATCCTTGACCGCTGTAACGACCTCGCCGCCGGGGCCAGGAAACCGCTTCCAAACGTTACGCAGTTCAACGGCTAAATTCGCCATTGAGCAGCACCTCCATCATCAATAAATTGGCTTGTGATCAGCAACACAGATGCGCAGCAGGTGACAACGACAGAACCACCTTCCACCCACGCAGGGATTGAGCGTGACAGCAGGATAAACCGTGCTTCAACGTCGAACATGAATTTCGGGAAAACAGCGCTTCCCAGTGTGACGAACGGCTCGTCAGGGGCGAACTTGGACAAGAGTGTAGCACTCTGATGGAGAATGTCAAAACAGCGGCAGAAAACTGATTACATTACAGCGCTCGACTATGTCCATGCCAGTCGTAGCCGCTCCACCTCCGCCATCCACAGCGTGCTGGCGGCGTCGCTGGGCATGCGCCAGTCGCCGCGCGGGGAGAGCGCCACCGAGCCGACTTTGGGTCCGTCGGGCATGGCGGAGCGCTTGAACTGCTGTGCAAAGAAGCGCCGGTAGAAGACGCCCAGCCAGTGCAGGATGACCTCGTCGCTGTAGACGCCGGCAAACGCCTGGCGCGCCAGAAAAAAGACCTTCGCCGGCGCAAACTGGTAACGCACGACCTGAAAGAGGAAAAAGTCGTGCAATTCATACGGCCCGATGGCATCTTCGGTCTTCTGTTCGAGCTGCTCGCCCTTGCCCAGCGGCAGCAGCTCCGGCGTGATCGGCGTCTCAATGATGTCGCGCAGCACGTTGGCGGTGGCGCCGGTGAAGAGCTCGTCGGCGCACCAGGAGACGAGATAGCGCACCAGCGTCTTGGGCACGCCAGCGTTCACGTGATACATCGACATGTGGTCGCCGTTGAAGGTCATCCAGCCTAACGCCGCCTCGGAGAGATCGCCCGTGCCGACGACCAGCCCGCCGATCTGGTTGGCGACATCCATCAGAATCTGCGTGCGTTCGCGCGCCTGTGCATTTTCATAGGTCACATCGTGGACATTCTCGTCGTGGCCGATGTCACGGAAGTGCAGCCGCACGCTTTCGCCGATCGGGATCGTGCGCAGTGTGACGCCGAGGTCTTGCGCCAGCCGTTCGGCGTTGGTGCGCGTGCGCGAGGTGGTGCCAAAGCCGGGCATCGTGATGGCGACAATGCCGCGGCGATCTAGCCCCAGCCGGTCGAAGGCGCGCACACAGACCAGCAGCGCCAGCGTCGAGTCGAGGCCGCCGGAGACGCCGATGACGACATGGCTGGCGTTGACGTGGCTCAGCCGTTTTGACAGCCCCACCGTTTGGATGTTGAAAATCTCGCGGCAATGTTCGGCGCGGCGCGTCGGGTCGGCGGGCACAAAAGGCGTGCGCGGCAACGGACGGTTGACCAGCGGCGCGGCGGGCTGGAAGGCGCGCGTCAACGTAAAGGGTAGGCGACGCAGTGGATCGGCGCTTTCAGCCTGGCTGAAGCTGCTGTTCTTGACGCGTTCGTGGTCGAGGCGCTGCACGTCGATGTCGGCGACGATCATCTGCGTGTCCATCTGAAAGCGTTCGCTCTCTGTCAGCAGCGCCCCGTTTTCGGCGATGAGACCATGACCGCTGTAGACGACGTCGGTGGTCGATTCGCCCACTCCCACGCCGGCATAGATATACGCCGCCAGACAGCGCGCCGACTGTTGGCGCACCAGGTCGCGGCGATAGTCAGCTTTGCCCAGCAGCTCGTTGCTTGCCGACGGGTTGACCAGCACGTTGGCGCCCGCAATCGCCAGCCGTCCGCTCGGCGGCGTCACCGCCCACAAATCCTCACAAATCTCGATCCCGACGACGCAGGCGGGCATCTCCTCGGCGACGAAGAGCAGATCTGTCCCGAACGGAACCTGCCGCCCGCCAAGCTCGATGGTCGGTGGGAGCGCGCGGTCAGCCGAGGTGAACCAGCGCTGCTCGTAAAACTCGCCTGTAGATGGCAGGTAGGTCTTGGGCACAATGCCGGCGATGCGCCCCTCGCCCATCAGAACGGCGCAGTTGTACAGTCGCCCATCCACCAGGATCGGCATCCCGACCACGCAACTGATGTACAGCATGGCGGTCGCCTGCGCAATGTGCTCAAGCCCATCCAGCGCAGCATCGAGCAGATGGCGTTGGTAGAAAAGATCGGCGCACGAATAGGAGGTGATGCACAGCTCCGGGAAGACCGCCAGTTGCACATCCTGCGTTGCAGCCCGTTCGAGCGCGGCGGTGATCTGTTCGACGTTGTACTCGACGTCCGCCACATGTAGCGAAGGCGAAATGCTCGCCACCCGCACAAAGCCCAACTCCTCGCGTGCAAACATGCTCTCTGACGTAGACATGCACACCTGCCTTTAGTCCTCTCCCAGCTGATTGAGAAAATATTTGTCGAAGGTAAAAAGTTACTGATTTCTAGGTTGACATTTTATGAGCGGAATGTTGCGTGGTGCGTGTTGCGTAAGGGATTCCGACACGCACCACGTAGTATGCAACATTGAAAACATAAAAACTCTGCCTAGCAATCAGTAATACGCCGCATCTCCCCACAAACCTCAGCGGTGTACGCCGGAACCGGCGCACATTGCCTGATTATAACGCGATCACAGCCAATTCCAGCATCGCTTCCCGGCGTGATATGATCGCCAAATATAGAAGTGTGATTGGGAGTAAGGCTTGTTTCATGGGTCATCGCCTTTGATGTGACACTGCGGGCCGTCATGCCGGAGTCAATGACCTACTGGAGGTTGCGTTGAATCGGACAACTATGCGGCGCGGTGGATTCGCACCGTTGATCGTCGTCATTGCATTGGCTGTGCTGTTCTGGTATCTGTCTGAGCGTCAGCCGCCCACACAAAGTGACAGCGCATCGGCGACAACAAGCACCGCCGAAGTCGCCGCATCTTCAGACGAAACTGCGCTTGCGGTTTCCACGCCTGTGGCGGCTAAAGAAGACGAAGCGCCGCCATCGCCCGTCGCGCAGGAGGGGAGCGAAGCCGCCGCATTGCCCGAACCTGCCGCCGCTGTTGTCGCCACTTCGGCGCCCACCGACACGCCGCAAGCCGCAACACCCACTGCGGCGCCGACGCGCGGCCCCCCCGACCGCATCGACGGTCTGCCGGTCATCACGCTGGAGGAACTGCCGCCCGAGGCATTGAAAACGTTGGCGCTGATCGCAAGCGACGGGCCGTTTCCCTTCCGCCAGGACGGTGTGACCTTTCAGAATCGCGAACGGATTCTACCGCGCAAACCAACCGGCTATTATCGCGAGTATACGGTCATCACGCCTGGCGCCAGCACGCGCGGGGCGCGGCGCATCGTCGCCGGCGCTGAAGGTGAGCTGTATTACACCGACGATCATTACGCCAGTTTCTCACGGATTTGGACGCCATGAACGGGAGGTACGCAGACTTGCTTGCGCAGACGCCGCCGGGACTCTATCGCTTACTGCCGCCGGTTGATGTGCTGGCGTTGGCGGAGGGCGTTGCGCAGCTTGGCTGGCGCTTGTTTCGACTCGACGGGCGGCGTACGCGCAACAAGACGAGTTTTCTGAACACGGCCGCCGAAACGATGTCATTCCCCAACTATTTCGGGCGCAACTGGGACGCCTTTGAGGAGTGCATCAACGACCTGTCGTGGGCGCCGGCGCGCGGCTATGTGCTGCTCTACGAGCATATGTGGTGGTTTGCGTGCGAGCATCCGCTGGCATGGCGCACGGCGCGGGCGATCCTGTACGATGCCTGCCGCAACTGGGCAAGCCAGAATACGCCGTTTCTCGTGCTGCTGCGCCAGACGCATGGCTGCAGCGGCGTCGAGGCGGTGCTGCGGGCAGATGTATAGTTTGGTAAACTGACCACAATTCGCGTGAGAATTCGCTATGCCTGATAGAGAAATTACTCTCAACTTGTACAAATAGCTGTCTGCTACAGGCGCCTGGATTGTACAATCTTGATTAGCTTTGTCTATGAGATTAGCCGATTTTAGGGAACATTATCCGCATGCGCTTCAACGATCATTCTCCGCCGTATTTCCACGCGCGTTTTGGTGACCAGGAGGCGACGATCGAAATTGCCACCGGCCACCTACACTTTCCACATCCGCACCATTCGACGCTGCGCATCCGTCTCTGGCGAGATGCGGTGGGCGTTGGGCAAGTCGTGGCGCAACCGCTCGATTTCCGCCAACGCTGCGTTTCCGTCCATGCCTCGCTCCACCAGGTGACAGCCGATCACCGTACCCGTGCGCCCGATGCCGCCGAAACAGTGGACATAGACGGTGTGGCCGTTCGCAATAGCGGCGTCGATACGCGACAGGATATCGCGCATCTGCGCTGCGGTCGGCGTGCTCATATCCGGGATCGGAGCGTTCCAACGTTCGACCGGGCGACCGACGGTTTCCGCCAGACGTTGCAGGATGGGCCAGTAAGGACGCAGATTGTACTCGCCCGGCTCGGTCAGGTCGATGATGAAGTCAACGCCACACGCTAGTAGGTCAGCCACGCGCTCTTCGGCGGCGGGCAGGTCGGCTGCGCACGGATAGGGGCCAGCCAGGAGTCTGGCGGGCAGCACCCAGTACGCGCTAGAAAATGCAGGACGCTTCAGGGTCGAATCGTTCATATCGCCTCCGCATCGATGGGCAACGCAACGAAGAAGGTTGTGCCTTTGCCCTGTTCGCTGGTCGCCCATATCTGCCCGCCGTGTGCATCCACGATTACTTTGGCGAGATACAAGCCAAGCCCTGCGCCGGCGGTCGAACGCCGCAAAGAGCTGTCGACGCGGTAATAGCGGTCAAAGATGCGCGGCAGATCCGATGCAGGGATGCCGATGCCTTGATCGGTGACATAGATGATCGCATAGTCGCCCGGAGCCAGGCGCGATGCACCGTCCAGAGCGCTGTCTTCGCTGGAATCGACTTCCCCTTCAGGCTGGTGCGCCCGGTGCAGCCATCCGCCGATCTGAATCGCACCACCTTGGGGTGAATACTTAATTGCGTTGTTGAGCAGGTTGGTGAAGACCTGGCGCAGCCGTTCTTCGTCTCCCCACACCGGCGGCAGCGGATGCTCAAACACGATTTCGATGCGGTGCTGGTCGGTCTGTGTGCGGTAGGCGTCGGCGACTTTGCGCAGCAGAGTTTCGAGATCGACATCGGTGAAGTCGAGCTTGACGCCTTTTGCCTGAATGCGGCTGGCGTCGAGCAAATTGTTGATCAGCAACTCCAGCCGGTCCGCTTCTTCTTCAATGATTTGCAAGCTGCTGCGCGCTGTTTCAGCATCCCACTGTGCGTCTTCGCGCGCCAACGTCTGCGCATAGCCTTTGATCAACGCCACCGGCGTTTTCAGTTCATGGCTGATGATCGACGTGAAGGTCGACTTCATCTCTTCTTCTTCGCGAAAACGTGTGATGTCGTGTGCGTTGACAATGATATTGATGAGGCGACCGCTCTCGGTGTACAGCGGCGTGTAGGTCACCGCCAGGACCAGGCGCTTATCTCCGGGGCGAATCAGTTCACCTTCGCACCGCAGATTTGGCGCCGGAAAGTGACCGGTGTAGCTCTCATCGCGGCAGAAGTCGACGCCGCTCACGACCTCCAGCGGCAGCACAGTGCTGCACGGTCGCCCCACCGCATCCTCTGGCGACATACCCACCATCGATGCCAACGCCTGGTTGATCGCAACCACCACGCGGTCACGCGTCAGAATCATGATGCCGTCGGCGCTGTTGCTGAGGATTGTAATCAGCCGGCTACGTTCGGCGTTGAGCAGTGTGTAAAGGCGGGCGTTGCGCACGGCGATCGCGGCCTGGTCAGCAAAACCCTGCAGAAACTGCCAGTCGAGCTGTGAAAAGGCATAGTTGCCGCGGAACAGATAAATGATGCCCAATAGGTCATCCTCGAAAGGCAGGGGCAACGCCACCACCTGCCCCAACGTCATGCCTAGCTCAGCTTCAACTTGATGCACGCGACTCGCCAGATCGATGACTGGCAACTGCTCATTTTCTGCCGCTGCGATGATCGCCTCTTGTACGATGCGAATGGCGGATGCATCAAAGAGCGGCTCAAAATGATGCAACGCCTCAGCGGGAATCGCATAGAGCGCGCGCACCTGAAACTGCGGCGTCACCGAAAGCGTCTGGTCGAAGAGCGTATGTTCCGATTGCAACAAAATCATCCCTGCCGGCGCTCCCACCATCTCTGCGGCGCTGCGTAAGATCAATTCTAGCAGGCTAGGAAGGTCCAGCCGTGAGGTCATGGCACGCGAAATCCGCAACAGAAATTCAAGCTGTCGCAGTTGATAGGCGGCAAACAGAGTTGGGACGTTCGCTGACATCGTGATTGAGTACACCGAATCCGGTCACGCGTTGAGGCGTGCGTTATCGAAGCCGTCGGGCAGCAGATCGCGCACTGTCGTCGTGCGATAGGCGCCACGCTCGTCGGCGATGTAGACGACCATCTCCGGGCCCAATTCCAGCATCACCTGACGACAGCCGCCGCATGGCGAGCCGCCATTGCGCGTCGCCACGGCAATGGCAACAAAGTTGCGTTTGCCCTGCGCCACCGCTGCAGTCAACGCCACGCGTTCGGCGCAGATCGTGGAGGGATAGGCTGCATTTTCAACGTTGCAGCCGATGGTCACCTCGCCGTCGGCGCTCAGGACGGCGGCGCCAACAGGGTAGCTGCTGTAGGGCACATAGGCGCGGGTGCGCGCCTCTAGTGCGCGCTGGATCAGTTCCTCTGGTTTCATGATTGGTTTGCCATCTCGGTCGATTTGAGCAAAGACTTTGCGTTTTGGATTGAAGGGGCTGGCTGCGTTTCTTCTACTGCCGGCTGTGGCGGGGAAATTTGCTCGACGCGCACCTGCACGATGCGCCGTCCATCCAGCGACAGCACTGTGAAGCGCCAGCCCTCGATTTCAAGCATTTCGCCTTGTTCCGGCACGTGACCAAGCCGGCTGTAGATCAGCCCGCCGACCGTATCGGCTTCCTCCTCCTCGATGTCGATGTCGAGCAGGTCGGAGAGGGAATCGAGGTCGAGCCGCGAGTTGACGATGTAGGCATGGTCGCCGCTTGGCTGATAGTATGCCTCTTCGCGGATGTCGTACTCGTCCTGAATATCGCCGACAATTTCTTCAAGGATGTCCTCAATCGTCACTAGGCCGGCGACGCCGCCGTATTCATCGACAATGATCGCCAGATGGACGCGTTGCTGCTGCATTTCGCGGAAGAGCGCAGTCACCTTCTTGCTCGCTGGAATAAAATAGGGCGCGCGCAGCAGTTCGCGGATCGGTGCGTCCATGCGATTCTCGCGGAAGCATTTGAGCAAGTCTTTGGCGTAGAGCAGCCCGATGATGACATCGACGTTGCCTTCATAGACTGGAATGCGGCTGTGCCCATATTCGATGATCGTGTCGAGCGCGTCGCGCAGGCTGGTGTTGACATCGAGCGTCACCATGTCGATACGTGGCACCATCACTTCACGCACCACAGTTTCGTCCATTTCCAGGATGCTGGCGATCATCTGCTTTTCGCTCTCCTGGATCTCTGACTCTTCTTCGTTGACCTGCATCAACAGGCGCAGGCCATCTTCGGACATAAAGATCGATTCATCCGATTCTTCTTCATCTTCACCGCTCAGCCGCAGCCCTGCGCGGTAGAGTAAAAAAGTCACCGGAGACAACACGGCGGTGACAGCCCGCAAAAACGGCGCCAGCGCAAACGCCGCATCATCTGGATTGCGCAACACCAGCGAGCGCACCACGATTTGCGCCGCCGCCAACACCAGCCAGGTGGTCAGGATGCCTATGAGCATCCCAGCCACCTGCGTATGCACAAGAAACATGAATCCAACGGCCAGACCAGCCGCCACCAGCCCAAGGCTTTTGAGCAACATGATGGCAAGCCAGAAGCGCGCGGCGTCATTCAATTGCTCGGTGAGCATCAGCGCGCGCGGATCGCCCGCCTCGCTGCGTTTGCGCACCACGCTGCGACTCACTGCCGAGAGGGCAATTTCGGCGGCGGCCGCCAGCCAGATCACGAGCATAGCCGCCGCCAGAATTATCCATGCAAGTACGTCAGATTCCACTGTTTACTCCCAACTATGAACTCACGTTGCTTCGTCCGCAGGCAGTTTGGCCTTCACTCGCGCCGGGACGCCAAACGCAGTGGCCCCGGGCGGCACATCCCGCGTGACAACCGCTCCTGCGCCTGTGCGCGCCTCCCTTCCAATTGTGACTGGAGCCACGAGCATCGTATCGCTGCCAATAAAGGCATTGTCGCCGATCACTGTTTTCGATTTGTGAACACCATCATAATTGCACGTAATCGTGCCGGCGCCAATGTTCACGTTGGCGCCAACTTCAGCATTGCCGATATAGCTGAAATGTCCCATTTTGGCGCCGGGACCGAGATAGGCATCCTTGACCTCGCCAAAGTTGCCCAAGTGGACGCGCTCGCCCAAATGCGCGCCTTTGCGCAGATGTCCAAATGGCCCAATCTCAGCGTGTTCATCCATGCGCGCCTGCTCGATCACAGAGTAAATGATGCGACAATGGTCGGCTATCATCGAATCGACAACTTGGCTGTATGGACCGATCGTGCAATGCTTGCCAATCTTTGTTGCACCGCGCAGGATGCTGCCAGGCCAGATTGTGGTGTCAATCCCGATCTCCACCGCGTCCTCGATGTAGGTCGAATGCGGATCGATCACGGTTACACCTGCCAACATGTGTCGTTCGACGATGCGGCGGCGCAAGACCGCTTCCGCCTCAGCCAAGTGCACGCGGTTGTTGACGCCGTACACATCGTCGAGCGGGGCGTCGGCCGTCACGATCGTGCGTCCCTGGCTGGCAGCCATCGCCACCAGATCGGTCAGGTAATACTCGCCTTTAGCGCTCTTCGGCACTGTTGGCAGGTTTGCGCGCAGCCAGGCGGCGTCGAAACAGTAGAGGCCCGTGTTCAGTTCGCGGATCAACAATTGGTCAGGTGTACAATCCGCCTCTTCGACAATCGCCGCCACTGCTCCGTCGGCGCGCCGGGCGATGCGACCAAATCCTTGCGGGTTGTCACGCGTAATGGTCAACATGGCAATCGCCGTCGTCGGGTTGGCGGCGTACAGGTCGAGCAATTGGCTTAACGTCGCAGCCGTCAGCAGCGGCATGTCAGCGTAGGTGACGATTACGGCATCCACATCATCGGCAATGCGGGGCAATGCCTGTAAGACGGCATGTCCCGTGCCCAGCAACTCATGTTGTTCGGCGTAAATGCCGCGCTCACCCAGATAGGCGCGCACCAACGCCTGCCCATGCCCAACGACGATCACCGGCGGCGTCTGCGTGACTGGTTCTACAGCGCGTACAGCCCAGTCAATCATTGGGCGACCGACCAGTGGGTGCATTACCTTGGGCAATTCTGACTTCATACGTGTGCCGTAACCAGCGGCCAAGATTACAGCGGATGTTTTCATACGGCTACTCGATTGAATGATTTCGGATGAATTGTGCACGCCGGTCGGAGAAACGGGCGGTGAACACACGCGTTGAATCGGCGCACAGTGTCGAAACACAGATGGGCGGGGAATTTATTGTACACATTCAATTGTGTTTTCGATCCAATCCCTGCATTCGATGTCCAATGCGGGTTTGGCGTAGTACGTGGTGGTTCGTCGTCCATCGATATGTATGACGGTCAACCTGCTCCTTAGAAGAGCAATGATAACATAGTCATAGCATATCCGGCAATGAGCCGGACGAAAAGTCGGAAAGATACCATTTGAGAAATGTGGATTGGCTGAAAGCAGGCGTCAAACTAAAAATTGAAGAGGGCGGTGTGAAGGGGTGTGTGGGGAAGAAAAACAGAGTGAGTTGGCAATGACCTACTCTCACATGCGCCGAAGCGCACACTACCATCGGCGCTGGCGGGCTTAACTGCCGGGTTCGAGATGGGACCGGGTGTACCTCCGCCGCTCATATCACCAACACACT
>CALJMI010000004.1 GCA_937981885.1 uncultured Caldilinea sp. | reverse complement strand
CCAGCCACGCGCCGACCGCAACGGTGATCAGTCCGATCTGGCTGATGCTGGAGTAGGCGAGCACCGTTTTGACGTTGCGTTGCGTCACGCCGATCAGCGCGCCATAGAACGCCGTCGCCAGCCCGGCTGCGATCAAGAAATCGCCCCACGCCGCGTAGGCGTCGACCGGTTGCAGGAAGCGCAGCCAGCCAAGCACGCCTGCCTTGATCATCGCCCCGCTGAGCACGGCGCTGGCAGGAATTGGTGCAGCAGGATGCGCCAACGGCAACCAGACGTGCAGCAGGATCACGCCCGCCTTGATCCCAAAGCTGACAAAGACCAGCGTCGCCGCCAGGTTGCCTGCCGCAGCGTCCAAGCCAAGCGTGCCCGACGCCGCAAACAGCAGCGCCAGCGCCGCAAAGAGCAGCACCTCGCCAACCACGACCAGCACGATGTAGACGCGCGCCGCTTTGCGCGCCTCCTCTTCCCAGGTGTGGATGACCAGCCCGTAGGAAGCGAAGCTCATCAGCGCAAACCAGGTGTAGTAGGAGATCATCTCCTGCGCAACAATCAAGCCGAAGTTGCCCGCCATTGCCAGCAGAAAGAAGCTGAAAAAGCGGCTGCGTCCGCCGTCCTTCGCCAGATAACCGGCGCCAAAGATCGACGCCAGCAGCCACAGCAGCGCCGTGAAAAAGAGGAAGGTCTGCGCGGTCGCATCCATGCCGTAGCGCGCGCCAAGCAGCAGCCACGGCAGCTCGACGACCGTTCCTATCGGCGTGAGCAGCGCAGCCAACAGCGCTGGCGCCGCCGCACTCGCCGCCAGCCAGACTGATGTGCGCGGGCGCGCCAGTTGCAGCCACCCCAGCAGCAACGGCGCCAGCCACGCCAGAATCAACAGCGCCCCAAACCCATCCATCGCCTATCTTCCCGCATATTCATCAAGCCCCGACAACACGCTCCACGCAACATGCAACACGCTCTCACAGCCGATACTCGCGCAAAATCAAAATCTCCACCCACTGCAGCAATCCGGTCGGCATGTTGGCAAAGACGCCGAGCAATATGACAAAAACACCGGTGATTGCCGGTGGAAAAAGCAGCATCCAGTGTGTCTCCAGCCGACCGAATGTATGTTCTTCGGGCCATTCGCCCTGCTGCGGCTTGAACCAGCCGCGATAGAGGATCGGCAGAAAGTAGGCGGCGTTGAGCGCGCTGCTCGTCAGCAGCACCACCAGCACCCATTCGCTCTCCGCCGCCAGCGCGCCGGCGCCGAGGTGCCACTTGCTGATGAATCCCGCAGTCGGCGGCGCGCCGATCATGCCGAACGCGCCGACCGTGAACGCCGCCATCGTCAACGGCATGCGTCTGCCGACGCCATCCATCTCGCTCACTTTGTGGATGCCCAACGTCTCGGCGAAGTTGCCAGCACAGAAGAAGAGCGTGATCTTCATGACGCCCTGATAGACCAGGTGCAGCAACCCACCGATAGAGCCAAGCAGCCCAAAGGTCGCCACGCCGATGATGATGTACGAGACCTGGCTGACCGTCGAATAGGCGAGCCGTTTCTTCAGGTCGTCCTGGTTGAGCGCAAAGAGTGAGCCAACGATCACCGTGACGCAGGCAACGATCAAGAGTGGGTCGAGCACGCCGAGGTCGTGCGCCAGATTGACGCCGTAAAGATCGTAGATGACGCGCACGATGCCGAACGCGCCCGCCTTGACCACGGCGACGGCGTGCAGCAGCGCGCTCACCGGCGCCGGCGCCACCATCGCCCGCGGCAGCCAGCCGTGCAGCGGTACGAGCGCCGCCTTGACGCCTAACCCACCGATGAAGAGTAGAAATAACCAGCGCAGCGCGCCCGTATACTCCGTCGCAACTGCGTCGAGCGCGCCGCCGTCGGTGAAATCGACTGGCCCGGCCAGCACGAACAGCCCTACCACCGCCAGCAGCAGCACTGCACCGCCGGTCAACGTGTAGATCAGGTAGACGCGTCCGCCGAGCATCGCCTGCGGCGTCCCGCGATGGACAACCAGCGGATAGGTGCAGATCGTCAACATCTCATAGAAGATCAGAAAGGTCAACGGGTTGCCCGCCAGCGCAATCCCCATCGTCGAGCTGACGCAGAGCGAGAAGAAGCCGAAGAAGCGGCTGCGGTTCGGCGCATACTCCAAATAGCCGATGGCATAAAGCGTCGTCACCATCCACAGACTTGCCGATAAAGTGATAAAGAGCATCGACAATGGGTCAGCGCGTAACACCAGATCGACGCCCGGCAACAATGGCAGCCGTGTTTCGTAGACCTTATCTTCGAGTAGCCCGACGATCATTGCACCCACCATTGCCAGCTTTGCCACAGCGCCGAACAGATTCAGCACCGTGCGCAACGTGTGCTGCTCCTCGTCGAGCACAAAGATCACCAGCCCCGGCGCGAATGAGGAAAGAAAAATCAGCAACGGCAGCGAATTTTCCCAGCTCATAGCCCGGCCTCCATCACCCACGGCGCACCGATCGCTAGAATCTCAAGCACATAGACGCCGGTGAAGCTGAGCAGAATCGCCAGCAGCGCCAGGCCAAACGCCGACAGGTTCATTGAGAGCGGCACGTGTATTACATCATGCCGCTCCTCCCCCATTTCGACTTGGCGAAACAGCGGCGCCAGCACGCGCATGATGTAGACTGCCGCCATCAGACCGCCAGCAACGATCACCAGCGCCACCGTCCAATAGCCGCTCGCCAGCGTTGCATCGAGCATGAACCACTTGGCGACAAAACCGCCGCTCGGCGGCAGCGCCACCAGGCTGACGCTTGCCATGGCAAACGTCGCCACCGGCGTTGGCATGACCTGCATTAGCCCACGCAGCGATGCGAGACGGTCGTCACCGATTGCAAGTTGAATGGCCCCAGCGCTCAAAAATGCAGACGCTTTTGCGCTGGCGTGGGCAAGCATGAAGCAGACGACGCCAGCCAGCGCAATCAAATTATTGCGCTCCGCCAGCAGCAGCGGCATCAGCAGAAAGAGATAGCCGATCTGCGCCACCGTCGAGTAGGCGACGAGCAGCTTGAGGCGCGTCTGGCGGATGGCTTGCAGCGACCCCCACAGCAGCGCCGCCGCGCCCAGCGCCATCAGCAGGTAAGGGGCAATAGTCTCGCCAAGTGGATAGAGCACGCCGAGCCAGAGACGCAGCAGAATGTAGAACGAGCCTTTGATCACCAGCGCCGACAGCAGCGCGCTCACTGGCGCAGTGGCGTTGGCGTGCGCCGGCGGCAGCCAGAAGTGCAGCGGAAAGAGCGCCGTCTTCATCGCCAGCCCGACCGTGATCAATGCGGCTGCGCCCGCCAGCGCCGGCGTCGCCGCAACCACCGCGCCGAGCTGCCCAATGTCGAGCACGCCAAAGTCGCCGTAGAGAAAGACCACGCCCATTAAGTAAAAGAGTGAGCCGAGCAGACCCACCAGCAGATAGCGCATCGCCGCCGCCAGCACCGCGGGTTTGCCCGCCAACGCCGTCAACGCCACCGCCGTAAAGCTGACCAATTCCAGCGTCACGTACAGATTGAAGACATCGCCGGAAAGAAAGAGCGCGTTGAGCGCCGCCCACAAGAAAAACCACAGGGGCCAGAAGTTGGCGTAACGTGCACGCGCCGCTTCATCGTGCGTCGGATGCGTGAAATAGCCGTGCGCGTAAAGCGTGATCGCCGCGCCGACGACCGCGGTCAGCGCCAGCATCAGCGCGGTCAACCCATCCGCAGTTAGGTCAATGCCGAGCGGTGCGCCCCAGCCGCCGATCGTGTGGCGCACGGGTCCGGTTTGCACCACAAGGAGGGTCGTCATCCCTACAATGGCGATGGTCGTCACCGCGCCGACGATGATGGCCAGTCCACTGCGGCGCGGCAGCAGAAAGAGCAGCAGCGCGGTTGTCAGCGGCGCTATGATCGCCAGCGGCAGCCAGAAATCAGCGTCGAAGAACACCTTACTCCTCCTCGTCTGCTGGAATGCGCGCCGACCCGGTCAGCGCGTGAAGTTGCGTCGCCAGAGCCAGCGCCAGCCCTGTGGCGCAGACGGCGACGACGATGCCGGTGATCACCAGCGCGTGCGGAACCGGATCGGCGCGCTGCTCCGGCCCTTGGTAGCTGATGGCGATGAAGACCATGAAGACGCCGACGCCCATCACGTTCATGCCAAGAATCTTGCGCAGCAGATGTGGATAGGCGATCATGGCGTAGACGCCCATGCCAAAAAGCGCAACGCCCGCCAGTGCATAGAGAACGGAGGCGTCGATCATGGCGCTGCACTCCTGCGTGGAAAGCCGCCGACAAAGAGCAAGGTGAGCGTGGCGCCGATCGAGAACATCGCCGCGCTTTCGATGATCAGGATGATCGTCTTTGCCTGACCCGGCGGGTATTCGAGCAGACTGCCGCCAGCTAGCAGCAGCGCCACCGCTGCGGTGATGAATGCCGCCAGCCCGATGCCCAGCAACAGGCGCAGCAGGTTTCCACGCCGCGCATTGGGCAGCCACACTGCCGCCGACACCCACAGCACACCCATCGCGCCGAGCACTGCGCCGCCTTGAAACGCTCCGCCCGGCGCGTCCGCACCTAACCAGAGCAGATAGCCCGCCACCACCACCATGATTGGCAGTAGCAGCCGCACAAACGCCGCCAGCACCGGCGTATCGGGTCGCCTGATCCAGACGCGCGCCTGCGGTGCAATCGCCCAGATGCCGAGGATCGCCAGCAGCAGCACGGCTACCTCGAGCAGCGTGTCGTAGCCGCGATAGTTGAGCAGCACCGCCGTCACCGGGTTGAGCACGCCGCTCTGCGGCAGCGCCTCTATCGCAAGCGGCGCCAGTCGTGCACTGTCGGTCGGGAAGCTCAACGCAGCAAGCGCCAGCCCGACCACCATTAGCACGGTCAACACCAGGATGATGAAGCGCGACGGCGTCATTGTTGTGTCGTCGTCGCGCTGTGGTTCACGGACGCGCAAATCACGCACGGCGCTCCTCCTCGGTAGTTGCAGGCGCATGCGTCTGCTTGCGCCGCGCTTCGGCGCGCTGCATGGCGCTCAAAGTCGAGAGTAGCAGCGCGCCGGTCAACCCGGAGCCGACCGCCGCCTCTGCCAGCGCTACGTCGGGCGCCTGCAGGCGCACCCACGCCAGCGCCGCCAGCAGCCCAAAGGCAATGAATAGCACCACCGCGCGCAGCAGATCAGGCGTCGTCAGCGCCAGCCACGCGCATGCCAGCAGAATCACCACCAGCGTAATGTCGAAGATGTCTGCCAGGATCATGCGCGCTCCTCCTCCGCGGCCTGTGTCTGCTGGAGCGCCCTGCGTGCGATCAGATGCGCCACTGTTGCGCTGGCGATCATCACCAGCCCCCAGATCAGCACGAGTTTAAGGTTTATCATCCAGTCACCGATCTGGACGATGGCGCCGAGCACGATCAACCCAAGCCCAAGATTGTCGGCTTTGGTGAGCGCGTGCAGCCGCGTGAAGACGTCGGGCAGACGCAGCAGCCCGACCGTGCCCGCCAGATAGAAAAAACAGCCGAGCACGATGCACGCGATCGAAAACAGATCAACCCAGATCATCGGCATCCTCCTCATTGGTGTGCGTGGGGGTGTACTTCACATTTGAGGCAGAGTTTGTTTTGTAGGTCATCGCCTCCGGCGTGACGGGCGCTGTGTCACGCCGGAGGCGATGACCTACGACGCGCGCCCCCATCTTGAAGTACACACTGTGCGTGGGCGATGCTGCCGGCTGTCCGTAACGGGTGAAGACTACGCCGAGAATGCCCGCCAGCAACGCAAAGATCAACGCCACATTCTGATACGCCTGGTTGTCGGCGGCCAGCGACAGCAGAATCAGGATTGCCGTCCCTGTCGTGCCGAACAATTGGATCGCCAGCAGGCGGTCGGCGGCCGTTGGCCCGCGCCAGATGCGCACCAGCCCGCCGCCGATGGTCAGCAACAGAAAGAGCGCCGCTGCATGATAGACAGTGTTCATTCCATCTGCGCTCATGCTCCGCCTCTCCCTTCGCTGGCTGCTGGCGCAAGGGACGCGCCCACCATATCGGCAATGCGCTCCTCAAGCTGGCGCAGTTCGTCCTCCACCGCAGCGTCGACATCGAGCGCGTTGACCACCAGCACATCCCCGCGCAGGTCGGCGCCGAGCGTGCCGGGCAGCAGACTTGTCACATTCGACATGATCACACGGCCGATGCCGGGCGGCAGCCGCAGCGTGTACTCGACCATGCCTGGCTTCAGTGGCATCTGTGGGCGCATCACCCGGCTGGCAACATCGATGCTGCTGACCAGCGATTTTTGCAGAAAATAGAGGGCAAAGCGCAGCACGCCGAGCGGGTGAAACGACCAACGTCGCGTCGGCAGCACGGCAAAGCTGACCAGCAGCGCCAGCAGCACTGTCGGCGCGCCAAGCTGCCAGGAATCAACCTCGCCTCGATTCAGCACCGCCCAGAGCGCGACGAAGACGGCGCTGCGCAGGGCGGCGTCTAGCACAACCGTACTCATCTGTTGCTCCGCGCCCGTTATGTTCCGAGAATGTGGGTAATGATCGTGGCGCCGCTGCCACCGATGTTTTGCGCCATTGCCAGCCGTGCGTTGGGCACCTGGTTGGCGCCCGCTGCGCCCGTCAACTGTTGCACGCACTCGACGATCTGGTAGACGCCGGTGGCGCCGACCGGATGGCCTCGGCTCTTCAACCCGCCCATCGTGCTGATCGGCAACCGACCGTGGATGCCGATCTCACCTTCGTGCGCCATGCGCCAGCCTTCCCCGCGCCGCGCAAAGCCGTTTGCTTCCAGGCTCAGCGCCGACATGATCGTGAAGGCGTCGTGCAGCTCGAAAAGGTCGAGGTCGTCCGGTGAGACACCGGCTTGCCGGAACGCCTTCTGGCTGCTGATCTGCGCCGCCTCCAGGAAAAGCGGGTCGCGACGATCGTGTACAGCGAGCGTGTCGTTTGCGCTGGCGCTGGCGAGAATCTGCACCGCGCCGCGGTGATGCCCGGTTGTGAACCGATGCGCCATCTCCGTTGGCGCCAGGATCACTGCCGCCGCTCCATCGCAGACCGGGCTGCTGTCCATGATGTTGATTGGCGTGGCGATCACCGGCGCTTTGACGTAGGCGTCGAGCGTGATCGGCTCCTGAAACATGGCGTTCGGGTTGTTGGCGCCGTTGCGATGTGCGTTGATGCTAAAGCCAGCAAAGGCGTCGAGCGGCACATCGTATTCATACATATATCGTTGCATAATCAAAGCATTCAGTCCAACAAAACTGACGCCGTGCAACGCTTCATATTCGGCGTCGGCGGCGGTGGCGAGACCGGCGGTGGTGTCCTTGCCGACGGTGTCGGTCATCTTTTCTAGCCCGGCGACGATCACAATGTCGTGAAAGCCCGACGCCACCGCCATCGCACCGACGCGCAATGCAGCCGCGCCGCTGGCGCATGCCGCCTCCACCTTCGCCGCCTCGATGCCGTGCAGCCCACAAAAATCGGCGACCAGCGTGCCAAGATGCTCCTGGTCAAGCAGACTGCCGCTGAGCATATTCCCGACAAACAGGGCGTCGGCGCGCTCGATATTGGCATCTGCCATGGCGCTGGAAATCGCCTGATACGCCAGATGGCGCACCGATTGATCCCACAATTCCCCTACCGGCGTCTGCCCGATGCCGATAATTGAAACAGGGCGCATAGAAACTCCCTCCTGATTGTGCAGTTTTCGCCAGCCACATCGCAACGTGGCTGCATAATTCTATTATTGTACCGTCAAATTGCAGACTGGCATGTAATCGTGACTGCCTTGCAGGTCAACATCGATCATCATTTGTGTACAGGACCAGCGGAAAGATGCCAGGTTTGCAAAAATCATTTATAGTTTCGACCTTGAGCAGACTTACAGCAAAGCGATGCTCCCGAATAACAACCGGTGGAGGATGGAGATGCGTGCAACTACAACATGGCTGTGTTTGATGTTGTTCCTGCTGGCGTTGCTGCCGTCGCCTGTGGTGGCGCAGAGCAGCCAACCGATCGACCCCGTTGACCTGGAGACATTTATCGACGGGATGATGGCGGCGCACCTGGAAGGCAACCACATCCCCGGTGCGACGCTGGCGGTTGTGCACAACGGCGAGGCGCTGCTGCTCAAGGGCTATGGCTACGCTGACCTGGCGACGCGCACGCCGGTCGAGCCTGAGCGCACGCTCTTTCGCCCCGGTTCGACGTCGAAGCTCATCACGTGGACGGCAGTCATGCAGCAGGTGGAGCAGGGACGGCTCGATCTGCACGCTGATGTCAACAACTATCTGGATTTTGCGATTCCGGCCACCTTTGTGCAGCCGATCACGTTGGCGCACCTGCTGGCGCACACGCCTGGCTTTGAAGACATCGGCGAGGGGCTGTTTGTGCTGTCGGCGGATGAGTTGTTTTCGCTGGAAGAGTACGTGAAACGCCACTTACCAGCGCGTATTTTGCCGCCGGGTCAGGTGAGCGCCTATTCCAACTACGGCACGGCGTTGGCAGGCTATATCGTGCAGCGCGTGTCGGGCGAACCGTTCGAGGAGTACGTGGAGCGGCATATCTTTGCGCCGCTAGACATGGCGCACAGCACTTTCCATCAGCCGCTGCCGACCGAACTGGCATCGGACATGGCGAGCGGCTACAACTACACCGGCGGCGTCTATCGTAAGGGCGGCTTCGAGTACATTCCTGCCACGCCCGCCGGCGCTATGAGCACATCGTCAGCGGATATGGCGCGCTTCATGATCGCGCATCTGCAGGACGGGCGGCTTGGCGATGCGCGCATTCTTGAGGAAGCCACAGCGCAGATGATGCACAGCCAGCTCTTCACGCCCGACCTACGCTTCGACGGCATGGCGCACGGTTTTATGACGATGCGCGTGAACGGTCGCCGCGTGCTTCATCACGGCGGCGATACGCCACTCTTTCACACCGCACTGTACCTGGCGCCAGAGGAAAATGTTGGTCTCTTTGTCTCCTACAACGCGCTCGGCGGCGCGCTGGTGCGTGATGCGCTCTTCCGCGCCTTTATGGATCGCTACTTCCCAGCGCCGTTGGCAAGTGTGACGCCGTCCGCTGATGCATTGCAACGGGCGGCACAGTTTGTTGGTGAGTACCATGCCGTGCGCGCCAACCAAAGCTCGATGGAGAAGGTTCTGCAATTGTTGCAGCCGCTCCAGGTTCAGGCGACGGAGGATGGTGGGCTATTGGTCGCAACTGGCGTCGCCAACGAGACGTATGTCGAGGCGGAGCCAGGACTTTTCCGCCATTCCACCCGCGAGGACCGCGTGCTCTTCCAGACTGACGCCGACGGGCGAACGTGGATGCACCTCAGCGACATGACGCCGCTCACCTCCTTCCGCGCACCGTGGTATGCCACCTTATCTGTTGCGGCGACGCTGGTGGTGGGCGGCATCCTGCTCTTTCTGCTGTCGGCTTTCGGGTGGCTGGTTGCCTTCGTAAGTTGCTGGCGGCAGAAGGCGCCCTCGCCTCGCCTGGCGGTTGTCGCCCGCTGGTCAGCCGCGCTCTTTGGCGCGCTTTTGGTCGCCATTTTGGCGATGCTGGTTGGGATCGTCGGCGACATCCACCCTGATTATGGCGTACCGCGCATCTTCTTTGGGGCGCCGCCCGCACTCACTGTGCTGTTGGCGCTGCCCTTTGGCCTGGCGGCGCTGGCGTTGGCGATGGTGGTGTTCGCCGTGATCGCCTGGCTGAAGCGCTTCTGGGGTTGGTTTGGTCGCCTACACTACAGCGCGTTGACGGTGACGGCGATGACGGTGGTGTGGTTGTTCTGGTATTGGAAATTGTTGGCGTTGTGATGCACAAGTGACTGCGAACAATCTTCTCTGGGAAGGCCTAGCGCCTTGGCGACGCTCCTTCCTGGAAGATGAGCAGGTCATGATGAGCGCCATGCATCGATCAGACCCCGGGTTTTTACCCAGTCACAGTGGAGAATGGCATTCGTGCCGAGTTGTCGTGCTGCTTCGACATTTTCAGCAAGATCGTCGACGTAAAGAATCTGCGCAGGCGACGCGTCGAGAATTTCCATTGCCAGCTCATAAATCTCCGGGTCAGGCTTGCGCAACCCCACTTCATTGCTCATGATCACCAACTCGAATTCGTTCAGTTCGGGCGCATGAGCGTCGAGCCATGCAACATGGACAGCATTGGTGTTGCTGATGGCGCCAACTGCCAATTCACCCTCAACTTGCAGCGCCACAGCATAGGCAAGCGCTGCATCGTCGCGCATCAGCCCGGCGCAAAACGCTTCAGCGAATTCCTCCAGGCTGCATGTGGTGTTGTAACGGCTGTTGAACATATCGACGACCTGGGTTGGGGTAATTTCTCCAATGCCAAACTGTTGTCCGATTTGGCTGTAGAAGATAGAGAGTTGAACCGGGTCGGCGTGATAGAGATCGGCGAGTGCAGCCATCGTACGCTGGTGGTCGTAGTGCACAAGGACGTTGCCGATGTCAAATAAAACGAAACGCATGGTTTAACCGCCAATGACGGCGATGGCAAGCACAATCAGAAATCCGGTCAGCCCGATCAAGGCCACGATCAGACCGATCAGCAGGCGAGAACGACGCAGCTGACTGGCGGACGCAGTTGCATCATGACGCATAGAGGTAAGTTCGGATAACGCATTGGACTTACGTTGCATTATCGGCTGCTGAGATGGCTGCATAATCTGATTCCTTGCATGTATTTTCACAAGGGTGTGTTTTCATCGACTGTTACACAGATTGCTTCACATCAGCTATCCACTATTACTTTTTCACAGTATTGCTACACATCAGCTATCCACTATTACTTTTTCACAGTATAGATATCCGGTGGAAGGGCGTCAACCGACGAACTCCCTACGGGATTATGCCCAGACATTGGCGAAAATCGAATCGCAACGCACTACAAATGTCCTACACTTGCATCAATAGTCCGGTGTGCACACGAAATCAAAATCCGAACTCATCCGATTTGTTTGCACGCAGCGTTGTTCATCATGTATGCTTAACGTAGTAAAACAAGGATTCCTGCTTGAATCCATCTACTTATGCGGTGATCGAGGATGCTCATCGCCCGGACTCCTCGGGGTCAATGATGACTCATCTGTTTTTTGAGGAACACAGACCAGACGAGAGAATGCATCGTGCCGGCTCTTGCGCTTTGTTTGATACTACTCTTTGCCGCTGCGCCATTTTTCTGGCTGATTAGACCCCACCGTTCATTGGTGTTTGCGTGGTTAGCCGCATTGCCGCCTGCTGCGGTTACGCTCTGGCAGGCGCTGCAATTGCCCGCGATTGCGCAAGGGAATGTTCTGGTTGAGCGCTATGCGTGGGCGCCGACGCTGGGGCTGGAGATCGCTTTACGGTTAGACGGACTGGCGATCTTTTTCGGATTGATCATCACCGGCATTGGCGCCTGCATTGCTTTCTACACCGCCTACTATTTCGAGGGCGATCAACGCCAGGGCTTTTTCTACCTGGTGCTCTATGGCTTCATGGCAAGCATGTTGGGGCTGGTTTGGGCGGACGATCTCCTCACGCTCTTCGTCTTTTGGGAAGGCACGAGCATCACCAGCTATCTGTTGATCGCCTTCAAGACCGACTACAAAGGCGCCACCGATGGTGCGCGTCGCGCCCTGATCGTCACAACTGCAGGTGGGCTGGCGATGCTGGCGGGCATGGTGATTTTGGGGTTGCACGTTGGCTCCTTCAATATCAGTGAAATCTTGGCGACGCCAGGCATTGCCAACGCGTCGATCACGCCGATTGCGTTGAGCTTGATCTTCCTCGGTGCGTTCACAAAATCAGCGCAGTTCCCCTTCCAGTTCTGGTTGCCGGGGGCGATGGCGGCGCCGACGCCAGCCAGCGCTTATCTGCACTCGGCGACGATGGTCAAGGCGGGCGTCTTTTTGTTGGCTCGTCTGCATCCGGCGTTCAGTGAGCTGGACATGTGGTTCTGGACGCTTTTCCTGGTCGGCGGTTTTACGATGGTGCTCGGGGGCGTCAGCTCGATCCGCTACACCGACATGAAGGCGCTGCTTGCCTACGCTACGGTCGCCGTGCTTGGCACGCTGGTGATGCTGCTTGCCTTTCGTGAGAAGTACGCCTACGAAGCGTTCGTCGTGACGGTGCTGGCGCATGCGCTCTACAAGGCGCCGCTTTTCCTCAGCGCCGGCATCGTCGATCATGCGATGGGCACGCGCGACCTGCGCAAGCTGGCCGGGCTGGCGCGCATTATGCCAGTGGTGATGGTGACGGTTGTGCTGGCAGCGCTGTCGATGTCGGGCGTGATCCCAACGATGGGCTTCCTTGCCAAAGAGCTGATGTTGGAAAACGGCTATCACCTTTTTGAGCACGGTGAGGAGCTGATTGGCGGCTTGATGTATGTGGCGGCGGCGTTAGCGGCGCTCTTCATGCTTGGCTCAATTATCACCTTGATCTGGGAAGGGTTTTTTCGTCGGCAACCGGATGAAGGGGGCGCGCATCTGCACCATGCGCCTTCGTTCGGCTTTGTCGCGCCGGCGCTGTTGCTCACGGTGTTGGGAACAAGCGGTGCATTGTTTATCTCCACTTACGAGAATTTGCTCTTTGCGCCAGCGATCGCGGCCATCTCTGGCAAGCCAGGTGAATTGCACTTGAAGCTTTGGCACGGCTTCACGCCGGTGTTTCTGACCAGCCTAGGCGTGCTGGCGGTTGGGTTTGTCGTCTTTGCGCTGCGCCGGTTGTTGCGACGCGGCTTTGCCGCCGTGCCTGCCCGCCTCAGTTCGCTGGTCGTCTATGACTCGATTATCGACGCCATCTATCATTTTGCTTATCGCCTGACGGTGGTCATCCAGGGCAGCCCGATGGCGCCGCAGGCAAGCGTGACCTTGCTTGCCGGCGTGCTGGTTGCGCTCTATGCGATCTTCTTCAACACAGAGCGCACAATCGTCATTCTCGATTCGTTGGAAATCCCTGGCATTTCGGAGTGGCTGATCTTTGCACTCGCCATTTTTGGTGCGCTGACCACCGTGCGGGCGCGTTCGCGGCTGAGCGCCATTATCTCGCTAGGTGTGGTTGGCGTCACCGTGACGCTCTTCTTCGTGCTCTTTGGCGCCCCCGATCTGGCGTTGACGCAGCTGCTGATCGAAGTGCTCTCGGTGATTCTGCTTGTGCTCGTCTTCTTCCGGGTGCGACCCGATCCCGCGATTGAGTTCGACAGGCGCCGCGCTTTTCGGCTGTTTGTGGCAATTGCCATGGGCTTTTTCGGCTTCACTGTGGTCATGATCAACCATGTGACCCAGGTTGGTGAGAGCATTAGCCCTTACTTCCTCGAAAAATCCTATTCGCTTGGCAAAGGCACAAATGTCGTCAACGTGATCCTGGTCGACTTCCGCGGCTATGACACGATGGGCGAGATCACCGTGTTGGGATTGGCGGCGATGGGCGGCTACGCGCTCCTGCGCAGCCTGCATGTCCACTCGCTGCGCCGGCGCATCGACGCTGCCCGCGGTCTCAACGGCCGGGACGGGTCGCCGGAAGTGAGTGCACATCAGAAAGCTACGGAGTTGGGCCATGACTGAGATTTATTTGCGGCTGGTCGACAAAATTCTGACGCCGATCATCATTTTGATTGCGATCTTTCTTTTTTTGCGCGGCCATGACCTGCCAGGCGGCGGCTTTATTGCTGGACTGGTGGCGGCGTCGGCGATAGAGTTGACCATTCTGGCGCGCGGGGCGGAAGCAACGCGCGACCGCTACGGCCCGTGGTTGATTCCACTGGCGGGGCTTGGTCTCGTCGCTGCAGCCACGGCTGCGCTGCTTGGCCTTTATGGGGGCGGCTTTTTTCGCAGCATCTGGCTGGAGTTCTATCTATTTGACGACAAGCTCAAATTCGGCACGCCGCAGTTGTTTGATCTGGGCGTCATGTTCGTGGTGATCGGGATGGCGCTCACCTATCTGCTGCGCCTGAGCGAAGCCGCCGAGACAACCGCTGTCGAACAGGCGGCGTTGGAAGAACAAGTGGAGGAAAGCCGCTTATGACTGCATTCATGCTGGCGCTGCTCGTTGGCGTGTTGTTTGCATGCGGCGCTTATTTAATTTTACAACGTGGGCAGATCAAACTTGTACTTGGTTTGAGTCTGTTGACGCACGCCGTCAATCTTGCGCTCTTTGGCACCGGTACGCTGACGCGCGGCGCGCCGCCGATTGTGTCGGAAGAGACGGAGTCGCTTGGCGCTGCGATTCTATTTGCCAGCTACGCCGACCCGCTGCCGCAGGCGCTGATCCTTACAGCAATTGTCATCAGCTTTGGTGTGACAGCGTTTATTGTGGCGCTGGTTTTTCGCCGCGATGCATTGACGGGCAGCGATCTATTGCCGGGTGAACTGGCGGCTGTGATCAACACCTCCGATCCATTCGCCGAGTTCTCACTGCGCACGAAATTGCCCGACGCTGCCGACGATTATGACATCTTGCAGTATGAGCTGGATGAAGTCTACGATCATCCCGAATCGGAAGCAGAGGTGGCGCGCGAATGAGTCTGCATCCGACAATTCTCTCGTTACCTGTGGCGATTCCACTGCTCTTCGGCGCACTGGGAATGTTGATCCAATCCATGCCATTGGCGCGGCGTTTGCAAATCCAACAAACGCTTGTGGGCGTAGCGATCGTCGCCAACTTGGTGGTGGCTGTGATTTTGTTGATTTTTGCGTTGACCGGCGGCCCCATCGCCTACCAAATGGGGCTGTGGGTCCCGCCATTTGGCATCACTGTTTATCTCGATGCTATGACTGGCATTATGCTCACGATGGTTGGGCTGCTCAGCGCGCTGATCTACCCCTTTGCGCTGACGACGATCGACGCCGAACGAGCGCAGCTTGGATTCTTTCCAATGATGCTCTTCTTGCTCATGGGCGCCAACGGCGCCTTCATCACCGGCGACTTGTTCAACCTGTATGTCTTCTACGAAGTGCTGCTGATGGCGAGCTTTGTGTTGCTGACCATCGGCGGCACGCCCAGTCAGATCAACGGCGGCATTCGCTACGTTGTGCTCAACCTGATGGGGTCGATGATGTTGCTGCTGGGCGCCGGCATCGCCTACGGCACGCTTGGTACGCTCAACATGGCGCACATCGCCGTGCGCATGGGCGAGGCGCCCTATCCGGTGCAGGCGATGATCGCTGGTCTGCTGTTGATTGCATTCGGCGCCAAAGCGGCGCTTTTCCCGGTCTTCTTCTGGCTGCCAAGCAGCTATCACACGCCGCATCCGGCGGTGACGGCGCTTTTCAGCGGCGTGCTGACCAAGGTTGGCATGTACTCGATGTTCCGCGTCTTCCCGCTCTTCTTCCCGTGGCTCCTCAACAGTTGGCAGCCGCTGCTGATGACGATTGCTGGCTTGACGATGGTGATCGGCGTATTGGGCGCGTTTGCACAGCCAACGATCCGACGCCTGCTCAGCTTTCACATCATCAGCCAGATCGGCTATATGCTGATGGGCCTGGCGGTGGCAATGACGCCCAGCCCCTACGGCATTGGTTTTGGGCTGGCGTTGGCGATCCTGTTTCTGGTGCACAATCAGATTGTCAAGACTGCGCTGTTGCTGGGCGGCGGCGCAGTGGAGCTGGAGATGGGCACGGGCAAGTTGAACGAACTCGGCGGGCTGGTGAAATTGCGCCCGGTGCAGGCGACGATCTTCTTTGTTGCAGCGTTTGCATTGGCTGGCTTTCCGCCGACGAGCGGTTTCATTGGCAAACTAGGGTTGCTTGAAGTCACTTTCTCGTCGGGGCAGTGGGTGATCGCAGGTGTAAGCGTCTTTGTGAGTCTGCTGACTACAATGAGTATGATCCGCCTGTGGCAATATATCTTCTGGGGAAAACCGCATCGCCGACCGTTGGCGCCACGGCGTCAGGCGCACTCAAACCACGCCTTGATGACCACAGCGCCGGTGCTGATCCTGGTTGTGCTGAGCTTGTTGATCGGTCTCGCTGCGCAGCCCATGCTCGACATTGCCCAGACTGCTGCCAATCAGGCAATCGACCGCGCGGCTTACGTCAAAGCGGTCAACCCTCAGTTGACCGAACATGATCTGCGCATCGCTCCTTCCGATATGCAGTTGGGCAATACGCCGCAACCAGTGGAAGTGGCAGGGAGGTGAGCTGTGAACACCCGCAATATCTTCTTGATGAATCTGATCCTGGGAATTGTTTGGGGCGCCTTGCAGGAGGACATCACCGCCAGCGGATTTATCACCGGCTTTGTGCTTGGCTTTCTGGTGCTCTCGGTGATCTATCGCGGCTACGCTGGCACGATTCTCGGCATCTTTGGCTACATCATCTTTATGGTTTGGAGCATCATCGTCGCCAGTTTTCAGGTGGCGGGCTATGTGTTGTCATCGCAGCCGAAATTGGATCAAGGCATCGTCGAAGTGCCGCTGGATGTGCGCAGCGATCTCGAAACCGCCATTCTCGCCAGCTCGATCACCCTGACGCCCGGCACGATCAGCATCCACGTCGGCCGCAACCAGGCTGGCGAACGCGTGCTCTACGTTCACAACCTGGTGATGGGCGACCCTGAAGACGTGCGGCGCACAATCAAGCGAGAGTTCGAGCGCCGAATCCTGCGGGTGACGCGCGGAGGAGTGATCGTATGAACATCGATCTGTGGCTGGAGATCATGCTCGCCGTCATGGGCGTCTCGTTGATTATCTGTTTTGTGCGTCTTTACCTAGGGCCGAATCCACCTAACCGCACGGTGGCCTTTGACACGATCACGAGCCACGCCATCGGCATCTTTGCGCTCTTTGCCATGCGCAGCAAAGCACCGGCGCTGCTCGACGCCGCTATCGTCACCGCTGTGCTTGGCTTTGTCGGTACGATCATGTTTGCGCGCTATATCGAGCAATCGAATTTGCAGGATTGGGAATCGGACGAGGAGGAGTAGCCGCCATGTCGTTGGCTGAAATCTTCATCGTGCTGTTGAGCGCATTTGGCGTCTTCTTTATGCTGGTCGCCGCCATCGGCATTGTACGCCTGCCCGATGTTTTCTCGCGGATGCACGCCGGCGGCAAAGCTTCCACCGTTGGCATCAGCGCCATGCTGCTGGCGGCTGGCATTTACTTTTTTGACGAATTTCTCTTCTATCGTATGTTGTTATTGATTGCCTTGCTCTTTGCGACGTTGCCGATTGCGACCTCGGCGATGTCGCGCGCCGCGTATTTGACCGGGCCTGTCAAGCGCAAACATCTCAACCACGACGACATGGCGAACGACGTCAGCCGCCAGAAACCAACGAAGTGAGTTCCTATGAGCTACAACTTTGACATCCCCATCGAACGCAGGGGCACCGACAGCGCCAAGTGGAGCTACTTTCCGGCTGACGTGCTGCCAATGTGGGTGGCGGACATGGATTTTGCCTCGCCGCAGCCAATCGTCGACGCGCTGACAGCGCGCGTGCAGCACGGCGTCTTCGGCTACGGCATGGAATCGAAGGCGCTCAAGCAGACGTTGGTCGAACGCATGGATCGGCTCTATGGCTGGTCGATTGCATCCGAAGACATCGTTTTCTTGCCGGGGCTGGTCAGCGGCTTGAACATCGTCAGTCGCGCCGTCGGCGAGCGCAGCGATGGCGTGCTGATCAACACGCCGGTCTATGGCCCGTTTCTGACCGCGCCGGTCAATCAATATCGCACCCTGCAATCGGCGCCGCTGAACGTCGCCCAAACGGGCCGCCGCCTGCACTACGAATTGAACATGGACGGTCTCGCCGCCGCTGTACAGCACAACACAAAGCTCTTCCTGCTCTGCAATCCGCATAACCCCGTTGGGCGCGCTTTTACGCGCGCCGAACTGAGCGCCATTGCCGCCTTTTGCGAATCGCGCGATCTAGTCATTTGCTCAGACGAAATTCACTGTGATTTGTTGTTGGATGGGACGCAGCACATCCCAATCGCCAGTCTATCGCCGGAGATTGCACAGCGCACTATCACGCTGATGGCGCCGAGCAAGACCTTCAACATTCCTGGACTGGGCGCCAGCTTTGCAGTCGTGCAGAATCCAGAGCTGCGCAAACAAGTCGAAGCGGCGATGGCGGGCATCGTGCCGCATGTCAACATCCTGGGCATGGTTGCCGCCGAGGCGGCATACGCCAGGTGCGACGATTGGTTGACGGCGCTGCGCGCCTATCTGACCGCCAACCGTGATTTCGCCGTTGAGTATGTCGAGGCGCATCTACCCGGCGTCAATTACACCGTCCCGGAGGCGACCTACCTGCTCTGGCTCGATCTGCGCAGGCTCGACGAGAGCAAGCCGGCCGAGCTGCTCATACGACAGGCGAAACTAGCTGTCAATGAAGGGTCGTGGTTTGGCGAGGGCGGCGAAGGTTTCGTCCGGCTCAACTTTGGCTGCCCGTGCAGCACGCTCGAAGAGGGGCTGCGGCGGCTGTGCACAGCGCTGGAGCAGCGTGTCTGAATTAGCCGCGTTGTCGTCGCAGCGCTTGCGTCGTCGCTCGCTTTATCTGCTCGTTGCCGTCGGCGCAGCAACAGCGCTCTTTTGGGCGACGGCGCCATGGCCTGACACACCTGATGGTCTCTTTCATCTTCATCGTGTGCGCAGCCTGACGGAAGCGCTGCAAGCCGGCGTACTTTATCCGCGCTGGTTCCCCGATTTTGCATTCGGCTACGGCTATCCAGCGCTCAATTTCTATGCGCCGGCGTTTTACTACGCGCCCGCCGTGCTTACCCTGGTCAACATTGATGTGATCACAGCAACGCGGCTGGCGTTGGCGCTGTGGTATGGAGCATCTGCGCTCGCCATGATTGCGCTGCTGCGCTGCTGGACACGGCCGGCAGTGGCAATCTTCGGCGCGCTGCTCTTTCTCGCCTTTCCCTATCGCCTCTACGACCTCTTTGTGCGTGGCGCGTTGCCGGAGTTCGTCGCTTTCACCTGGCTGCCGCTGATCGCTTTCTTCACCTATCGGCTGGCGGGGGCGCGGAGCGAGGGGCGAGGGGCGACAGGCAAATGGTTTCTATTCACCGCACTGGCGTGGGCGGGCCTCATCCTCACCCACAACCTGACCGCGCTGATGGCAATTCTTACTGCTGTCGTCCTGGCTCTTCTCGTCTTCCTCTCTTCCAATTCTCCCAATCTCCAATCTCCAATCTCCCGCCTCTCCCCAATCGCCCTCCCCCTGCTTGCGGGTCTCAGCTTGAGCGCGTTTCAACTGGCGCCGGCAGTGCTAGAGGCGGATTGGGTGATGCTGGGCGCAGCCCCCGATGGAGACGGTTTTCTGCGCCATTTCGCAGATTGGAATACGCTTGTCGTCGCCGCCTGGCTCTACCCCTACCCGGACGCCGCCACGCCAACGGTCGCCCTGCCCGGCTACCTGCTCGCCATTCTGATGTTGTCATTGCTGGCGCTGCGGCTGTGGCGAACCATGCCGCTGCGCACGCATCTGCTGATCGCGTGGCTCTTGAGCACCCTGTTCGTCTTGCTTACCACCAGTTTGACCGCGCCGCTCTGGTCGCTGACTGCGCCGGTGTTGGGTAAGCTGCAATTTCCGTGGCGATGGCAGACGCTATTGGCAGTCGTATTTGCTGTGTTGGCGGCGACGCTGCTGGAGGCGCTCTGGCGTGCGCTGCAGCGTACGCGAATGCAGCTTTGGGCGGCAGCGGCGGGCGCGCTGTTTGCCGTCTACGCCATTGTCTACGCGGTGGCCGGGCTTGCGCCGACGCCCATGCCCTTCACTGCGCGGGAATTGACGTCCGAGCAGATGTGGACGTTCGACGTCGATCATGGGCAGGTCGGCGCCACGTGGACGGCGGAATTTCTGCCGCGTTGGGTAATTGAGGAGCGCTGGGCAATCGGGCGCGAGCCAGCAACTACAGATGATTTGGTTGTATCTCCGGCAGTTCAATTTGCGGCAACGCCGACCGAGCAGGAATACCTGGACGGCGTCTGGCGTGTACGCGCCGATGCGCCGTTCACGCTGCGTTTTCACCGCTTCTACTTTCCGGCGTGGCGGGTGACTGTGGATGGGCGTGCTGCGAACGCCTATGCGGACGGCGCGTTGGGGCTGTTGGCGGTCGATCTTGATGCAGGCGAGCATCTGGTAGAGGTGCAGTTCGCCCCAACGCCTGCAGTGTGGTTTGGGCTCCTCGTCAGCGGGGTGAGCATTCTGGTGCTGGCGTTCGTGATTGGAAAAGCCAAATGGAACGCGGATAGCGCGGATCGAACAGATCAGCGCGGATTGAATCCGCAAGAATCCGCCCTATTCGCGTTCTATTCGCCTATCTTGACTGGCGCAGTGGCGATTCTCGCGCTGGTCGTCGTGAATCTGAATTGGACGGCGAAAACTTTCCAGCCGCTGGAGATCGGCGCCGATTATGGCGCGGTGCGGTTGGAGGCGGCAATGCTGGGTGCAGGCGAGCCGGGCGGCGCGCTGCCGGTGCGGCTGGATTGGTCGATGCTGGCGCCGCAGGAGCCTTTGACCACCTTTGTGCATGTGGTGGACGCCGAAGGGCGCATGGCGGCGCAGAAAGATGAACCGCTGGCAGGGCGCTTCACGCCCCTCGAGCGCTGGCAGCCCGGTCTGCTCCTGGATTTCACGCATCAGATTCCCCTGCCCGCCGATCTGGCGCCGGGTGAATACACCGTCTACGCGGGGCTGTATCCGTCGGGGCGCCCCGATGCGCCGCTGCGGCCTCTCAATCGCCCCGACGTGCGTATCGAGATCGGCGGCATGGAGGTGAGTCCGTGAGTGTGAGGCGTGCGAACTTTCTGGCGACGCTGCTCGTTGCGGCGCATCTGCTGTTGGCGCTGAGCTACAGCCTCTGGAATCCGGCGGGCGAAGCGCCGGATGAAGCGGATCACTGGGCGTTCGTGGTCTATTTGGCGCAGGAGCGGCGTCTGCCCAAAGGCGCGTGGATGACGCAGAGCAAGCATCCGCCGCTATCGCACATCGGTGCAGCGCTGCTGGCGTCGCTGGCGGAGCCGGGCTTCACTTTTCTGCGCGCCAACCCCGACGTGAGCATCCAGCCGCGTGCGAATTGGTCGCCCAACTTCTTTATTCACACCAGTCTGGAAGTATGGCCCTGGCGCAGCGACGTGACTGCGTTTCACCTGGCGCGGCTGTGGTCGGTGCTCTTGAGCACAGCCACGGTTGCAGCGGTCTATGGGCTGGCGCGTACGGTCTGGCTTCGGCGGCCGGGTCTGGCGGTGACGGCGACCGGCGTCGTCGCCTTTCTGCCGGAGTTCGCCTTCATCGGCAGTGCAATCAACAACGACACGGCAGCCGCGCTCTTTGGGACGCTGGCGCTATGGGGGGGGCTTGTGATCTATCGAGCGGACGGCGACTGGCGCGCTGGGTGGTGGACGCCGCTGGCGCTCGGTCTGGGCTTGCTGTCGAAGGTGAGCACGGCGTCGTTGTGGCCCGCCGTCGGCCTGGCAATCGTTGCCGGCGCAATCCGTTTGCAGAAGTCTACACCTCGCTCAGGCAGTCGAGGATCGAGCGACGTCGCCCCTCATCCCTCGCTCCTCGTCCCTCGCTGGCTATGGAGTGGAGTGATCGTCTTTGTCCCGGCGCTGCTGATCGCCAGCCCCTGGCTGCTGCGCAACTGGCGGCTCTACGGCGACCTCACCGGCATGGAGCTGGTGCGCCAGACTATCGACCTGCGCACGACGCCGTGGACATGGGGCGACACGTTGTGGTTGCTCAAAGGGTGGTTTGTCTCGTTTTGGGGCAAGTTTGGCGGCGCCGGGCATATTCCGATGGCGGGATGGATTTACTGGCTGCTCGCCGCGCTGACAGCGTTGAGTGTGGTTGGCTTTGTTCGTTCCTGGCGACGGCGCACGACGGACGACTGCGTTGTCCTCGCCCTGCTAACGGTGGCGGCGGTTGGCGTTGCGATCGGCATCTGGCAATACTCGCTGACGGCGCTCGGCACAGATCAGGGGCGTCTGCTCTTTCCGGCGCTTGGCGCGTTGGCGATCCTGTGGGTGGAGGGGTTGCATTGCTGGTCGCCAGCGCGCTGGCGCGCACACTTTGCAGCGACGCTGCTGGCGTTTCTGACCGGGCTGAGTCTCTACGGATTGTTTGGCGTGATCCGTCCGGTGATGGCGCCGCCGCCCGCAATGGATCCATCGTCTCTGCCGCGTGCGGTTGAACCCATCGCATTCGGCGAGCTGACGCTGATCGACTGGTCGTTTGATAAAGCGGTGAAGCTTTACTGGCGCAGCGAACAGTCGCCAACGCAAGATTGGCGCACCACACTGCGCGTCGTTGCCGAGGATGGCAGCCTGGTCTGGGAATGGCGGCGTTCGCCCGGCTATGGCCGTTGGAGCACGGATCGTTGGCCTGCTGGGGTTGTTGTAGAAGATGTCTACATCGTTAGCTGGCCCGACTGGGCTGGACCGGGTCGTTATCTGGTTGAGGTCGGGCTGCAACCTTACGATGGCGCATATGCAACGCCTGTTCAAGGCGGTCAGACAGTGGAGGGAGTATTCGTACAGTTAGGGTGGTGGCAACGCCCATAGCCAGGTTTTCATCGTAGCCCCAGACATAGGGCAGACTCATACTCTGAATTATGGTTGACTGCGGCATAGTTTCGGTTTATAGTGTGAGTAATTGCCTGTGAAGCGCCAAAGATAGCCGGGGGCGCCCGGCACGGAACAACCCGCGTGTTCGGGTGAGGTGCATCGATGCCCCTTTCTACGCAGTGGCCTCATCATCCGACCAGATTGAGTGATCTCATCGACCACGAGACGCTTGCCGTCGTGATTTCTGGTTCGTGTGCGCGCCTCAAACGCGCGTTGACCGTCCTCGACTACGACAAACAGACCGGCGCGATTGCGCGCATCGATCCCCTGATCGAATGGCAGAACTTTGAGCTATTTTGCCAGTTGTTACGTACAGAATCGCGCGTCAGCGGCGGCAACGCAGCGTGCGAGCGGTGCGACATCCAACGCGCACAAAAGCTGGTCGGCGCCATTTCCGGCGCCCGCTGCGCCGACGCCGACAACTACCGCTGTCACATGGGGCTGATCGATTACTCGCAGACGCTCTGCGTCGACGATACACCGGTGGCTGTGCTGCTTGCAGGGCAATTTGCCGCATCTAAGCAAAAAGAAGAAGTGCAGCGTCAGGTGGAACGCATTGTCAGCGGTGATCGCAAAGACATTGCACTGATGGACGATGCAGCAGGCGCTGAGTTGAGGCGGCTCGTTGCGCAAATTCCGGCGCCCACCCAGGATTTTATCGAGCAATTTCGCCGTGAGGCCGAATATGTGCAGACAATGGCGACCGCGCACTATCACCGTCAGAAAGCCGAATATCAGGGCGCATTTCTTGACAAGCTGCGCGGCGCGCGCCGTTTTTCCAGGGGAAGGACGCTCTTGGAGATCGGACGCGAGGTTGAGCGGTTGCTGCAGATTGTGCAACAACACTGCGGACTGCAATACCTTGTCATGTTTTGCAATGTGGCGGAGGGGGACACGGTGCTCACGCCGATTGCGCACGTTGGACTGCACGGCGCCGACTTGAACTCTTCCGAATTGCCTCACTTCAACTGGACGAAATCTGGTCTGCCAAAGAGCGAGGCTGTCGAGGGACACTGGTTCATCGCCAGGGATGATCAGGCGCTCGTCCGCGGGGTGCGCGGTCATCAAGCCATTAAATTTAGCACCGCATCCTGCGCCATCGCGTTGACGCTCGGCGATGCGTATCGTATGGTGATGCTCTTTGGCCCCTTTGCTCATTGCAGCGATCCGCGTAAAGAGGCGACTTTTCTTTTTGATGCAAGCCGCATCATCGGGTGGGGCGTTTTTGCACAGATGCAAGCGTTGCGTTTGCATGAAGAGCGTGAGCGTCTCACTGCCACCACACTTCTCTTGCAACACCGCCTCAAGACAGCATTGACGCCAATTGCAACGCACATCGGGCGCGCCAAGATGCAGCTCAACGCCCGGCAATATGACGCCTCACTGCGTACGGTTCTTGACCAGGTCAGAGCGGCGCATGACCTGAGCCTGCAACTCGGTCGTTCAGCGCGCGAGACGACGCGCTCGGCGACGGTCATGGTCGAGCGCGACGATCTCAAATACGAGATGTATCCATTGTCGGTGTTGGTGGCAAACTGCGCCGAAGGCTTTGTCAAGCTTGCGGAAGAACGCGGGCGTGAGCTGAGCATCAATTCAACCGTTGAGCGGCTCCCCTACGCCGAAGTCGATATTGCGCGGCTGACTATCGCCATCAGCAACTTGCTCGACAACGCTGTCAAATATTCATTTCCGACGACGCGTATTCAGGTGATGGCGATGTTGCCCAATGCATCTGATCAGCGTCATACAACGATCATTGTTCAGGACCTGGGCGACCCGGTGCCACACGACAAAATGAGCATGATTTTTGAACGCGGTCAACGTGCGCTGGCAGAGGCGAAAATGGGCAAGATCCCAGGCATGGGCTACGGACTGTGGGAGGCGCGCGCCGTTGTTGAGGCGCATGGAGGTTCGCTCCATGTACAGTGCAACGAGACCAACATTCATCTGCGCCAGGGACGCGCCTATCGCGTCAGTTTTTTGGTCAAACTTCCCTTGCGCCAGGCGGACAGACATGCATGAGGATCGTTCATGGCAATCAGCAGATCGGCGGTGACATGAAAGGACGAATTTTATTTTTTGACGACGACTATGCCAGCATGGAGCCGTTGAGAGAAGTTTTGGAGGAGCATGGTTACTCTGTGCTCCTCACGGCGGCGGAAGGGGTGCTCACGCAACTGGCGCATGAGCGTTTCGATCTCGTGATCGTCGATGTCATGATTCACCCGACCAGCCCGGCTCGCGGCGAAGAAGATGTCGTGCGCAACGTTCACTATCCCGACATCAACTGGCAGGAGACTGGACTGGAGTTTCTGCGTCGGCTGCGGCGCGGCGACTATGAAGGCGGCAACGGGCAGGGCACCTTGCGCACTGTGCCGGCCATCATCCTTTCCGCCACCGCCGACCCCGACGAACCGCACAAGGCGCAGGCAATCTTTGAGAAGCCGTTCGATCTGGAGGAAGTCGTCACGCAATTGGATGCTTTGTTAAAAAGGTGATGCACGGATGGGCGCACGCGATCCACACTTTCTAAGTGAACAGGCGCGCAATGCACGCAAATATGAGAAGCTGGTGCGCGCACTGCGCAAAACGCACGAACTGTCACAGGAAGTTGAACAGTCCACCAGTTTCTCGATCGCCGATATTCTGATTAGGCTGCTTCCCCATTATGTGACTGCCTTTGAAGCGCAGCGCGGCTTTGTGGCGCGGCGTGCACGCAAGAAGACGCGTGGACGCCAGTTTGACGTAATTGCTGTCGAACCAACATCAGATGCAACGCATAAGGTATTTCTTTCGGCGCGTATTGAGAAATTGATCGACAACGGCGGTGCGCGCATCCTAACGCCGCGTGATCTGACCGGTGTAATCCCAGAGCTGCGCGGCTTCGAGGCTCAATCGGCCGTGTTGGCATCGTTTCGCGCTCTCGAGCACGTCTACCTGGTTGGGTTGCTCGATAAGGCCGACGCCGACAAATACCCGTTTCTGGCTGGCGATCGTCGCGTGCTCGAAAGCCTGCTCAGCCTGCTGGCGCTGGGTGTGCGCAGCGTTGAACGCCGCCAGCGCGACTTGCATATGATCCAGGAGATCAGCGAAAAGATCGTCGCTGGCGGAAATGGTGGAGAAGAAGGCGCAGACGTCTGGCTGATGATTGCGCGCAGCGCAGCTGCAGTAAGCGGCGCGCGGTTTGTTGGCGTCTACGCCCTCAATCACGCATATAACCTGCTCGAAGCGCGCTGCGCATGGGACAACGATCGGCAGGTGCTCGTTGGCAGCGGCGCGCCGCTGCCCTTGACTGGCGCCAGCCTGAACGTTGAGGTGGCGCGTACAAAGCGTTCGCTCTATCTACCAAACGTTGGCGCATATCCGGATCACTTCTTGATGACGGCAGCTGAGGCCGAAGTGCGCTCCGCCTATTGTGCGCCGCTTGTCAGTCGAGGTGAGCTGGTTGGCACGCTTTATGTGGCAAGCACGTCGCTCGATGGCATCAACGTTGAGCAGCGCGAATCGATTGACCGGTTGGCGCCCCATGTGGCGATTGCGTTGCACAACGCTCAGTTGTTGGCGCAACAAAGCCAGACGCATGACATTGATGTCGACGTTATCAAAATTCAGCATGCGATTGCCGACGTGCTCGATGAGGAGACGCAGGACAGGCAGTTGCACGACGTGCTGCGGCAATTCTTCCCGACAAGCTGCGACTTTTTTGTGGCAAACTACGATGCACACACAACGGTGATCCGTCCTCGATTGACCTATGAAAGGGGAGAACTGGTCGACTATGCAGGGGAGAATCTGCACCATTTTTCCTACCGCGCGCCCGATCGAAGGACACTGCTCAGCTATATGCTGGAACACGGTTATTCTCTGCTTGACATCCCTGACACCGCTCGTTGGCGCGATCGCAGCGCCGCTGAGGAAGATATCGATCGCGGCGTGCAATGTTGCCTGATCAGATCATTGGAATACGCCGGTCATCTGATCGGTTGGATCGGCTATGTTGACTTTACGCGCACATCCAGTTTCACCTTGCGACATCGCATCTTGCTCGATACGATAGCTCCATTGATTGCGACTGTTGCCCACAACGCCAAATTATATGGGCAGCGAATTAGCGAGCTGGAGGCGGTCAGTAAATTCCAAACTGCGATCACCGAACTTAGCGAGAGCGAGAAAGAAGAAATAGAGAATGTTGCGACGGAGGTTCGCAAGACATTGCGCGAGTTAGGGCTCTACACTGCAGATTTTTATATTGCACTGTACGACGAACAACGCAATGTATTGCGCGTCCCTGTCAGCTATGAAGATGACCGCCTCCTGACGCTCAGCGAACGAGACGCGCACCCAGCCTATTGCACTCGACCGATCGAGCAACGCAACGGTCTTGTGGAGTGGATATTGCGCAACAAGCAACCTGTCCTGACGCACACGCGCAGCGAGATCGAGCAGTGGCGCAGCAGGGGCGTCTCTGACTTGCCTGAAGAGGCGTGTTGCTGGTTGGGGGTTCCAATGCTCATTCGCAATAAACCGGTCGGGGTGGTGGCGCTGCGCAGCTTTCGGGAAGAATCCATCTTCACCGAAACGCATATTCCCCCGTTGAGCACAATCGCCAACCAGGCAGCTATTACGATCGAGAATGCGCGCCTGTTCCAGCACCAGCGCAAGCAACAAAATGCATTGTTACGCACCAGTCAGGAAATTGCTAGGGCAGGCGGCGATGACCTGGACAGTGTACTCAACACCATTCTCGAACAGGCAGTGCGCGTCACCGACAGCCATCTCGGTATGCTCTATCTAAAAGAAGGCGAAGTCATGAAACTCCATGCGGTGTACCCACCCCGCGAGCAGGAGCGGATTCGCCAACGTTTTGAGACCGTTCCCGTCAGTCGTCCCAGCGTCATGACGCTTGCTGTACGTGAAAAACGCGCAGTATTGGAAACCAATGTCGCCGAAGCACAGGAATATCTGGATGTCTCGGAGGGGACGACGCGTTCTGAATTGGCGGTGGTTCTCTTCCGCGGCGGCGTGCGCACCGGAGATGTGATCGGCGTGCTTAACGTCGAACACAAAGAGGTCGGTGGCCTGAACAACTATCACCGCAGTTTGTTGATTTCACTCGCTCAACTGGCGGTGTCCGCCATCCAAAATGCTGAAAAGGCGGCCGAGCGACGGCGATTACACACCATCGCTGTCATGGGCGTCTTTGGCGCCGACGTAATCCACGATGTCAAGCAAGAAGTCAGCACGATCCGTTGGGCTGTCGATCGCCTGCGCAACCATCCGGATTTCCCCGTCGCGCTGTTGGACAATCTGAACGAGATTGACGCGGCAGCCGCGCGGGTGCGCGTGCCTGATATCTCGACAACCGAGCGCTCATTGCACGCAGAAGATTCGCAAATTAACCGGACGCCTCTGGACGCAGTGATCGCGGATGAAGTCGCTCTTTTCGGTCAACGAATGAAAACCGATCGGAAAATCAACATTGATATTGAAATGAAACTGGGGTGTGGTGCAATGCGTGTGCAAATCCACGAGGACTGGCTGCGCCGGCTGCTCCGACATTATCTCAACAACGCACAAAAGCATCTGGCGCCGAACCGAAAGCCGCGCATTGTCGTACGAACGGTGAACGATGCACAAATGGTCACAGTGTTTGTCGAAGACAATGGGCGCGGCGTGCGCGAGAACATTCGCGCCCAGTTGTTCAGTTGGGAAATCGCGCACGGCAACAGCCCACCCGGACGCGGGCTGTTGCTCGTCAGGTTGATCACCGAAGTGCACGGCGGGCGCGCCTGGTTTGTCCATAGTGAACCTGACAAAGGCGCCTGCTTCGCCTTTTCGCTGCCGGTTGCGTCTGATCCAGAATACAGTCTTTCGATAGCATGATCGTTTGCATGACGCGGCTGCATCGGAGAGATCATGCATAGTCAAGTAAGGAGAACACCATGCATACGACCCCGAGACGGCAGGAAGAGTCTTTGAAAGCGCGCATTTTGATCGTGGATAACCGCGACCAAGTGCGCCGCGACCTTCAGCGCGGGCTGGAGGGGCTTGGCTATGCGGTGACCGCTGCAACAGGCGTCGGCGATGCGTTGCGCGCCGACGCCATTCGTCTCGCCAGAAAAACGCGCCCGCACGTCGCTATCGTCGATCTGCGCCTTGACGACGACTACGACACCAGCGACACATCGGGGTTGAAGCTGCTCGGCGAATTGCGCAAACGCAGCAAAGGCGCCGGGTTGGTTGTCTATTCCGCCTACTTAAACCCAACCGTCGATCGCGCCATCAACGAATATGGCGCTGCGTGGGTGGACAAAGGCGATGCGCCCGACGTGCTCAAAGCAGTTGTAGAAAAGCTCGCAGCCCAATCCTGTGCAGCCAAACGATCGTTCAAGGTCTCTTGGCCCAAGCGCTGGAGCAAAGAACACACCGTTCGCAAGCTCTTTCGGCGTGACACCCCAGCCTCGCTGCTCGACGACGTGATCGCACAGCTCTTTGCGCGCGGTCGTCGTGTTTGGGTGCATCAGGTCGAGGACCAGGAGACGCCGTCGGCGGCGCCTGTTTCGCGCGGGCGTTCGCTCGTGATCCGGGTGCAGACCAATCCAAATACAACGCACAAAGTGGTGAAGGTTTCAGCATCGGATCGCGTCGTTCGCGAGGCGACTAACTATCATCGCTACATTCATGACCGAACGCCTGGCCAGTTTTATACGCGTCTTGAGGCGACCAGCACCTTTTGGGGCGTCGGCGCCTCGCTTTACACTTTTGTGGGCGATGATGAGCTGGCGCGTTTGAACACTTTTCGCAATTTCTATGCTGTTGAGGGCGATGTGGATCGGCTGCTGGCGCCCATAGCTTTCTGGCAAAAGTTATGGGAGCGCGCCAATCCGCCGCGTTCGGATGCGTCGCAGCCATTGTACAGGCAATACGAAAAGATGCTCAATCTGCACAGGAACCTGGAGCGGTTGAACACACATCCTGTTGAGAACCTGCCGAATGTCAACCTCGACAACCCACTGAAACGCTGCTATGCAGAGCAGAAACGACTGCCGTCAGGTTGTGGGCTGCGCCAGGTGATTCACGGCGATTTTCACGCCGACAACCTCTTCACCGACGGAGAGCGTCTCTGGCTGGTCGACTTCGAGCGCACGGGCTACGGGCCGATATACGCCGACTATTGCGAGCTTGAGGTCGATGCGCTGACGCGCCTGCTGCCGTCCAACGTGCCCAATCACACCTTCTTGGAGCTGGTGCAGCGTTTGACCGATTTTGACAAGGCGAAAGAACTACAAACATGGGATGTTTCGGTGCGCAAAGCCTGGAACTTTGTGCAAGGGCTGCGTACATTGGCCTTTCAGCCGCCACGCGGCCGCTTTGAATTCGATTATTTATGGGGTGTATTTTGTGATGCGCTGTTTGTGGCTGGTATGCGCCCTGCAGCCTTTGCCGCCCAACAACAGACGATTCAACGCGAACGCGCCTGGCTCTATGCCTCGGTTCTCTGCAATCACTTGGCTTGAAATGAAAGGGTGGAATGGTGCAACTGTCCGATGTCCCTGATTTTGGATCGATATCCGTTTAGTTATCGTCGCGAGATAGTGCAGTTGATCATTGATATCACTCAAGAGGGGAATTCGCTCTGCCTGGTTGGCCTGGCTGGCGTGGGCAAATCGAATCTGGTGCACTTTCTGGAACAACCGGAGATACGCGCTCTGTTGAAGCGCGAAGAAGCAGGTCGCACCTACTTCTTCGGCATTCCTTGTGCGAAAGATATTGGTGCGCCAGAGGAGGTTTATCGCTCATTATTATCGTCGCTTGTTGCGCTTGAACGCCAGATTGGCGTCCGCGTTGCAAAAATCCCAGAGCAGACGGTTTTCGACGACTTGCGCAACCATCTGAAGACGCTTTGCAGAGAACGCAATCAGCGAATTGTGTTTATCCTTGATGAGTTTGAGCAGCTTGCCAGAAATCAACCGCCGGAGCTGTTCGAGGCGCTGCGCATTTTGCGGGACGATCATCGAACGACAGGAAATCTGGTGTACGTCCTATTGATGCATCGTATGCCGCAGGTGGTTGCAGGAAGCCAACCTTTTGTCAAGAGCCGTTTGTTTGAAATCGTGCGTGAACAGATTCACCCACTTGGCCCCTACAGTGAGGAGGACGCGCTGGCAATGCTTGACGCCCTTTGCGCCAAGAACAGCATGACAATTTCTCAAGCGAATCGAGAAAAACTCTGCGCCTTTAGCGGCGGTCATAGCGGCATCATGCGAGCGATTTTCATGGCGATTCGCCCGCATTTTGACATTCCTGCAACAAAAATCGCCCGGTTAGCCACAAATGATCCTGGCGTTGCTCAGGCGTGCCAGCATCTATGGGATCACCTCCATCCTGAAGAGCGGTTCGCCCTGCTGGAGCTTGTCAAAGGAACGTCCCCAGACCTGGCTATGAAAGAATTTCTGATAAAGCGAGGGCTGTTGAAGCGAGGTTCTGGTTTCTTTTCAATCGTTTTCGAGGAATTTGTCAAGAACCGGGCGCTAGAGTAAGGTGTCCAATGATGGAAACTTTTATCGTCTCATTGCTGTTTTTCATCATGCTGGCAGCGCTTGCAATCTGGCTGCTCAAACGTATCAGAACAGTGGAGGAAGGTCACGTTGTCGTCACCCAATGGATGGATCGCCATTCCAGGGTGGTCAAGCCAGGCCCCTATGTTTTGTGGCCCTTTGAGGAGGAGGTCGCCAAGATCATGGTGCGGCAACGCGAGGCGACGATTCCGGTGCCAAACGTCTTTACGCATGGCGGTTTGCCGGTGACTGTCAATTTGCGTTACACCTATCGATTGGACCCAACTCGAATGGCAAAAGACGAGCTTTACTATTCGGACGCTGAACGCAAAGAACAGCAAATCACAATCTTCAAACAATTGTTTCAAGAAATTATTGAAGAGTTGAATCCTTCCAACAATAAAGCCGATAAAGCGGAGTCAGAGAACGACCACCAGGGCGAAAAACCGCCGCAGCGCGTAGATATTTCCAAGCTCTTTAGCCCATTTGGCGGCGAAAAGGGGATTGAATTGCGCAAGATGCTTGGAGAACGCGCGCAAGAAATGTTGGCGGAACATGGGATTGATTTGAAATCAGCGCCCCTTGTAGTCGGTGGGTTGCAGCTCCCTCAACCTATTGTGGATGCATATACGACATACATCACCAGCGATCTTGACAGCACATCCAGATCAACATTTATTGAACGTGTGCGAAAAGCTGCCCCCGAAATGTCGGAAACCGGCCTTGTCCAACTGTTTTACTTGATTCAAAATCCATCCGCAGAATTGCACGCTATTTTTAGCAGTGGAACTGTCCAACCCGATGTCTATCTCCATAGAGGCGACACAATGATTCGACAACCAGCTACTCCGCCGCCACTTCAGTCACCTCCGCAGCCGCAGCCTCCTTCAGGCAATTCGTCACCTCAAAAACCAATTCAGCCAACGCCGCCCGAAACATCTCTCCAGGATTTGCCGCTAACCAGAGAAGTTATGGATACTTTGAAGTTCGGAAAATTTTAACGGCCAGTGCAGAACGGCGCTTGGCTGCGCCGAACGTAGAGGAGATTTACCCACTATGCTCATCGTCCACGTCGACGTCCACGTCAAACCCGAATTTATCGACGCCTTCATCGCCGCCACGCTGCAGAACGCGCGCGCCAGCGTACAGGAGCCGGGCATTGCGCGCTTCGACGTGATCCAGGATCACGCCGACCCAGGGCATTTTGTCCTGGTCGAGGTCTACCGCACGCCTGACGACCCGGCGCGCCACAAGGAGACCGCGCACTACGCCATCTGGCGCGACGCAGTGGCCGAGATGATGGCTTCGCCGCGCACGAGCGTCAAGTACGCAAATCTGTTCCCGGAGGATGCGGGCTGGGGCTGACAGCGTGGCGCGTGACCAACACCGCAACCACAGCAGTGACGGCGTAGATTGCCGTTGCACCCAGAAAAACGCCATGATAGCCGACCCACGCCGCCAATGCCGCCGCCATCATCGGCGCGACGACGCGTGCCGACGCCTGTACGCTGTTGTCGAGGCCGTAGGTGGCGCCTTGATTGCCGGCCGGCGCGTAGAGATTCATCAGCGCTGCAATCGACGGGATCAGCCCGCCCATCGCCACACCGCTCAGCGCCTGCAGGAGCGCCAGCAGCCAGACCGATTCAACGAAGACTTGCGGCGCGTAGAGCAGCGCCGACAGCACCGCCGACCAGACCAGAATGCGCTCATGGCCGATGCGGTCGCCAAGCCGGCCGAGATAGACGGCGCTCACTGCACTGGTGAGCGCCGATGCACCGATGATCACACCGGTCATGGCGGTGGCGCCGCTCTGCTCGCCCTGATTGAGTGACAGCACAAAAAGCGCCAGAAACGGCACGATGATCGTGGCGCCGAGGCTGCGCAGAAACGCCAGCGCGTAGAGTCCGCGCATCCCCGCCGCCGTGAAGATGGTGCGATAGCCGGCCCAAAACCCGGGACGCTGCGCTCGCTCAACTGGGTGAAAATCCTCCTCGACCCAGAAGACCACCCCTAACCCAGCGATGCCCAACAGCGCGCCGGTGATCCAGAAACTCTCACGGAAACCGAAGATTTCGGCGATCACGCCGCCGACCAGGGGCCCGCCGGAGACGCCGATCCAACGCGCCATGTTGAGGATGCCGAGCGCAAAACCGCTCTGCTCTTTGGGCGTCTGTGAGGCAACGAGCGCGTTGTTGGCGGCGATCACGCCGGTGGTGGCGCCTTGCAGCGCACGCAAGATCACGAGCTGCTCGGCGTTCTGCGCAAAGCCCATCGCCGCCAGCAGCACCGCGCCGCCCAACGTCGCCCGCTCCAACATCAGCTTGCGCCCGCTGCGGTCGGCGACGACGCCCCAGAGCGGCGATGCGATCATCATCGTGAACGCCTGCGCCGAAAATGCCATCCCGGCCCAAAACTCCAGGCTGCCGCCGCTGGCGCTGCCCAATTCGCGCACATAGAGCGGCAGAAAGGGGAAGATCAGCCCAAAGCCAAGCGTCGAGAAGACCTGCACCACCGACAACACCGCCAGGTTGCGGCGCCAGTCGATCTCGCCGTTGGCGCGGCGCGTGTGAACGGAAAAACGATGTCTCTGTTGCACGCCGCCGAGCTATTGATTATTGAGAAATTGCGCAGCGACAACTGCCAACGTCGCCAGCGTCGTGTTGTAGACGGCATGCGCGATCATTGCGGTCGAGGTATTGTAGCGGTTGCGTAGGTAACCGAGCATGATGCCGAGCAAAAATACAACCAGCGTCGCCAGGCTGACGCCGTAGTTGCTGTGTACGAGCGCAAAGAGCAACGACGTAAAGATCAATCCAAAGCGCGGCTGCATGGCGCCGCGAAAGAGCGCCTCCTCGCCGATGCCTGCCGCCAGCCCGATCGAAATGATGCCCCATGGACTTTCGAAGAGCGCGCCGATCAACTGCTCGGTCAACGATTCGACGTCGGCGTCGATGCCAACGCCAAGCGCACGTGTAACAGCCTCGAGCGCCATCACCGCTGGCACCATCACCAGCGCCCAACCGACGGCAATCGCGACCTCGCGACCGCTCGGCTTGACGATGTTCAGTCGATCCAGCGCCTGACGCAGCGAACGGCGCGTCAACCAGCCGACGCCGATCAGGGCAATCACAACAAACAGCGTTGTCTGCACCCACAAAAAACCGACTGTCACCGGCGGTTGCCCGGTTTCTTCAGCGCGCGCGGCGATCTGCGTGGACAGATTTTCCAGACCGATGCCAAGCGTGACGGCGAGATAGATGGGAATGAACATGCTCATCGACAGGCTGACGGTGTGCAGCGGGTTTGCAACGTCGAGCGCCAGCAAGCCTGCGAGCGCATGGCGAACAGGCTTGAGCAAGAGCAGCAGCCCAATCAGGGATGGGATCAGCACACCCCAACTCAACCACGCCCATGATTGAACCGATGGAAGCGTCTCGAACTGAAGATCGGGCTGAGATTGTAAAAGCGACGGTGCAAACAATGCTGCAAATGCTAATAACGCCAACGTAGCGTAAATCAGCGCCAACATCAGATAGGCGAGCGCCGCCAGTGGTATGTAGGGCTGTTCGTCGGCGCGCATTTTCTGCGCAAGATTCGCCACGAACAGGATAACAATCACCGGCAAAAATTGCATGATCACACCGATCACTTCGAACATGACGGAAGCCTTTCTCTGTTCGCCTGTTGGCGCGTTCTGTCGTTCTTAGCAACCTTCTTGCTGCTGCACTCACCGTAGTCTACCGCCAACGTCGAATTCCAACCAAAATGATCTGATCACGCTGGACATCCTCGCCAGAGTAGGGTAGACTTGCGTTTCATCGAATTTTCCCGATTGTCTGGTGCGCCTGGTCCAGGAGGATTGTCCATGACCGACAGCGATGTCTCTGCACTGCTGATCGAAGAAGCCGAACACGTCGATGCCGTGACGTTTGCCGAACCCCACCCTGACAAGCGAAACGGCGCAGCCAAAACAAGCCAGCGCAACAGCGCCGGCAAGTCGAAGCTGGCAAAACCTGCGCCTACGCCTAAAGCAAAACGGGCGCGCGTCGAGGCACGCGAGCCGTCCGCGCTTGCACCAGCCTCCGCGCCGCCGTTGATTACGCCGCAGGTGCCGCCGCCAGGCCACCTGGCGGATTTGTACCATGACTTTCTGCGCGAGTGGGAGCACACCCATACCCTGCCGCAGAACCCTGTCTATACGCCAGCTTTTGACCTGACGGCGCTTGCCCTCGATGCGCTAAGCAACGCCGACGAGGTCTACAACCGCGAGTTGAGCTGGCTCGACTTTAACTGGCGTGTACTGCACGAAGCCGTCGATCCACGCACGCCGCTGCTTGAACGGCTGAAGTTCATCGCCATCACCTCCAGCAATCTCGACGAGTATTTCAGCAAGCGCGTTGGCGGTCTCAAACGGCAGAAAGCCGCTGGCATGGCGAACTTGACCCTGGAAGGCTGGGCGCCTGACGTGCAACTGCAGTTGATCGCGCGCGCCGTGCGCGAGATGGTCGCCATCGAAAGCGCATGTCTGCACGAAGACATTCTGCCGCAACTCGCCGAGCATGGCATCCGGCTTGTCAATTACACCGATCTGGACGCCGCCGAACGCGAACGGCTGGCTGACTATTTTCGTCGCGAGGTCTACCCAATTCTGACGCCGCTCGCCGTTGATCCAGGACATCCGTTCCCCTTTATCAGCAACCTGACGCTGAGCCTCGGCGTGGTGCTTATCGACCCGGCAACGGGCGAACGCCAGTTTGCGCGCGTGAAGGTGCCGCCGACGCGTCCACGCTGGGTGCAACTGCAACATCAGATGCACTTCCTGCCGCTTGAACAGTTGATCGCCGCACATCTCGACATGCTCTTCCGTGGCATGGAGATCGTGGCGGTTTTCCCCTTCCGCGTCACGCGCAACGCCGACCTGGCGCGCAATGAAGAGGAGGCCGACGACCTGCTCGATATGATCAGCGAGGAGCTGCGCGAACGTCGCTTTGCGCCGGTTGTGCGTCTCGAAGTCGACGCCAACGCACCTGCTGACATTTTGCCATTGTTGCAAAGCCAGTTACATCTGGAAAACGACGACGTTTATTTTGTGCACGGATTGCTGCGCCGCGCCGATCTCTTTGCGCTTGCCGACATCAACCTGCCTCATCTCAAATACGATCCGTACACACCCACTGTCCCGTCGCGGCTGGCTGGCATCAGCAGTAAAGGGCGCCCCAGCGAGTTGTTCAACGCCATCCGCCAAAGCGATCTGTTGGTGCACCACCCGTATCACAGCTTCCAGTCGACTACGCAGCTCTTTGTTGAAGCGGCGGCGCGCGACCCGCAGGTGCTGGCGATCAAGCAGACAATCTACCGCACGTCGGACAACTCGCCGATCGTAGCCGCGCTGATCGACGCAGCCGGGCGCGGCAAGCAGGTTGCCGTGCTCGTCGAGGTCAAGGCGCGCTTCGACGAAGCCAAGAACGTCGAGTGGGCGCGCAAGCTAGAGGAGGCGGGCTGCCATGTCGCCTACGGGCTGGTCGGTCTTAAGACGCATTGCAAGATGTCGCTGGCGATCCGCCAGGAGGAGGATGGGTTGCGCGCCTACTATCACATCGGCACCGGCAACTACAACGCCAAGACTTCTTCCACGTATACAGATTTGGGGCTGTTCAGTTGCAACGCCGAAATCGCCGCCGACCTGATGGACCTCTTTAACTATCTCACCGGCTACAGCTACCAGGTCAACTATCGCAAACTGCTTGTCGCGCCGGTGAACATGCGCCAACGCTTTCTGGAGCTGATCGACCAGGAGCTTCAGCACGCGCTGGCGGGTCGCAACGGACGTATCATCGCCAAAATGAATGGGCTGGAAGATTCGACCATTGTGCGCAAGCTCTATGAAGCGAGCCAGGCGGGCGTCTCTGTAGACTTGATCGTGCGCGGCAACTGTCGGCTGCGCCCCGGATTACCCGGCATCAGCGAGAACATTCGCGTGGTCAGCATCATCGGCCGTTATCTGGAGCACTCGCGCATCTTCTATTTCGCCAACAACGGCGCACCGCTCTACTATATCGGCAGCGCCGACTGGATGCGCCGCAACCTCAGCGCACGCGTCGAGGCCGCTGTGCTGATCGAAGACCCGCGCTTACAGGAATATCTGCACATGATCCTGCAGAAATCGCTGGACGACCAGCGTCATGCCTGGGAACTGCAGCCCGACGGACGCTATCGCCAGCGCCAGCCTTCGGTGGGCAGCAGCGCGCTGGAAGCGGGCGGCGTGCAAAACTATCTGATGCAGCACACGCGCTTGACATCGACGATGACGGCATAACCCGCTCAGTAGAGTTCAGGATACGCGCTTGGCAGGCGGCGCATCCATGCCAGGTGCAGCGCCCACACCAGCCAGCAGATCGCCGCCGCCAGCAGATGCCAGGGAAACGGCAGCAGAAACGGCGATGGAACTGCCAACACACCCGCAGCGCCTAGCAGCAATAGCCAACCGCGATGCAGCGGGCTTTGCTGAATCAGGTCGGCAGCAACCCAACACATTACGACGCCGCCCATCAATGCGCCAGCGCCGAGCAACCCCAGCGCGAGGCTGTCTACTAGCGGCAGCAGCTCGTTGACTGAACGCATCGGCAGAATCGTGGGTAGCGCCGCCATCCAGACCACCACGCCGCCAATCGCCAGCGTTGCGCTAATGAGCAGCAGTCCCGATTGCAGCATCGACGAAATGCGATAGGCGGGCAGGTACGCCCACATCAGCGATACCATTACCCACATCCAACAGAAGATCACAGTCAGCCACAGCCACAAACCCAGGCTCCATAGCAACGGATTCTCAGCAATCCACGCCTGCCGCGGGAATGAAACCCCGACCAGACGCAACCCCGGCCACATGAGAAGAAGGCTGTAGAGCACCGCGATAATAAGTGAAACGCTGGAAAAACGGGCTGCAATCGGTGTCTTCATCGCTTTTCCCTACATAAAAAGACGCATTTTTTACAAAAATCAGCAGAAAAATAGCAAAAATGAAATTTTGGGGGTTGAACTTATTTCAAAATGCATTACAATATGCAGAAGGAATAACAACGCTCGTGGCAAACATTCTTGCCACTTTACGACGACAGCAGCATCTTTCGTGACAATTACTGCTGCCGGAAAGGAACACCGTTGTTGATGCGGCTCACTTTTTTTGGTGCGGCAAGAGAAGTGACCGGTTCGATGCATATGATCGAGGTCAATGGCAAGCGCGTGCTGCTTGACTGTGGCCTCTTCCAAGGGCGTCGCGCCGACACCTACGAACGCAATCTGCATTTCCCCTTCGACCCGGCGACGGTTGACGCCGTGGTGCTGAGTCACGCGCATATCGATCACAGCGGCAATCTTCCCAATCTCTGTAAACAAGGGTTCAGCGGCAATATCTGGTGCACGTCGGCGACGCGCAACCTGTGCACCTACATGTTGATGGATAGCGGGCACATCCACGAGCAGGATGTCGCCTATCTCAACAAACAGCGACAGAAGCGCGGCGAAGCGCCAGTGGATCCGCTCTACACACAAGAAGATGCACGTCTCTCCTTGACATACTTCATCGGCATTGGCTTTCATCGTCCGATATTGGTGGCTGACGGCGTTGAAGTCACCTTTACGCCGGCGGGCCATATTTTGGGCGCCGCCTTTGTGCAACTGGACATTCGCGAATCGAGCACGGGTAAGCGGTGGCGGCTGCTCTTCAGCGGCGACATTGGCCGTCCTTCCAGCCCGATCCTGCGATCGCCGGAATGCCTCGACTACGCCGACATCGTCATCATGGAAAGCACCTACGGCGATCGTCTGCACGAGAGCTACGACGATGCGCGCAAACGACTGCGCGATGTAATCAACAGAACCGCACGGCGCCGCGGCAAGTTGATCATTCCCGCCTTTGCCGTTGGTCGTACGCAAGAGATCGTCTACGCGCTCAATCAACTCGATGCGCGCGGCGACATTCCGGACATACGCGTCTTTGTCGATAGCCCGCTGGCCGTCAACGCCACTGATGTCTTCCGCATGCACCCGGAGGCGTGGAACGAGGAAGTTCAACAGTTTTTGATGGAAGGCAACCGGCGCAGCCCTTTCGACTATCCGCAGATTGAATATGTGCGCGAAACGCGTCGCAGCAAGCAGCTCAACAATCTCAGCACGCCAGCGATCATCATCAGCGCCAACGGCATGGCGGAGAATGGACGAATTTTACATCATCTTAAGAACAATGTCGAGGACGCACGCAACAGCGTCTTGATCGTCAGCTTTCAGGCTGAACACACGTTAGGGCGTAGATTGCAGGATGGTGCAAAAGAGGTGCGAATTTTCGGTGAAACATACACCGTGCGGGCGAACGTCGAATCAATTGAAGGGTATAGCGCCCACGCCGATCAGAGTGAGCTGTTAGCGTGGGCGGATACGTTTGATCGTGGTCGTGTGCAGCGGCTGTTTCTGGTGCATGGCGAGCCGCAAGCAATTGATACGTTGGCGCCACTGTTACAGGAAGCTGGCTTCGCCGACGTAGCGACGCCGCAGCGCAGCGACAGCTTTGAGTTTTGAACAGGCGCTTTGCCTGACTGGGGAGAGTTCGACGGTCATCCGGCGCAACATCTGTGAATTGGCCCTTCCGTGAAGTGCAGCGCTGGTTACGTTGGAACATAAATCTGTCCGAACAACAGAGTATCTCGTTTTGTAGTCAAGGAAAGGAGTTGTCGCTATGAAGTTCTTCCCAGCATCGTTGCGCCGCGTCTGGCGCGCCGTGCTGGCCTTTGTGATGGTGCTGACTCTGCTTGGCGTGTTGCTACCAGGTGCGGCGTTGGCAGCGCCTCCTGAATCGGCGGCACAGTCCACAGTGCAGTCAGGGTGGGGTTGCACCTGCTACCATATCGTGCGTCATGGAGAGACCCTCTCCGGCATTGCTGCACGCTATGGCACCACCGTTCAGGCCATCATGCAGGCTAACAATATCTGGAATCCTAACCGCATCTATGCAGGGCAGCGGTTATGCATTCCTGGAGGAGGCCCACAACCTGGGCCTGGCTGTGCATGTCGAACCTGGCATTATGTTCGCCACGGTGAGACGCTGAGCAGCATTGCGCGCTGGTATGGCGTCAGTATGCAGGCAATTGCACAGTGTAATGGAATATGGAACTGGAATCACATCGTCGCTGGCACGCGGCTCTGCATCCCTGGTGGATGGTATCCACCGCCGCCGCCGCCACCACCGCCACCACCGCCGCCACCACCGCCGCCACCGCCGCCGCCGCCACCACCGCCACCACCGCCACCACCACCGCCGCCGCCACCACCGGTGCATGGTGTGTGGATGGGTGAGTATTATCCCAATCAAAGCTTCTCGCCCCCGCCAGCGTTTGTGCGGCAGGATAACGCCATTGCGTTCGATTGGGGCACATGGGGGCCAGGCGGCGGCATGCCGGGAACCAACTTCAGCGTGAAGTGGCATCAGACCACCTGGTTGACGGCTGGAACCTATCGTTTCTTCGCCACGACCGATGACGGCGTGCGCATCTTTGTCGACGATCAGCTTGTGGTTGATGCATGGCGTGTGGGACCAGCGTTGAGCGTCTTTGGCGACATTACGTTGGGCGCCGGATGGCACACGATCCGCGTCGAGTATTTCCAGGAGGGTGGCGTTGCCGTGATCTATGTGCGCTACGCCAGATTGTAGGCAAAGAAGGCGGTCAGCGCGCTGTCGGGCAACAGTGCGCTGACCGACAGCTAACCAGATCGTCGCACAACGACGCACCTGCCATCGGGCAATGGTGGGCGCAGAGTAAAGCGATGTTAGTAGAATGAAACTTCTAAAAAGGATGGCCTCAGCGGCCATCCTTTTTGTGTCAGCGTATTTTTCTAATCATCCGTGGTAGGGGACACGGCTTTGTTCCTGCCCGCATAGGCGACTGCGAGGACGCGCCCTTGCCGCAATGTTTTCTTAGCCGACAAAGGGTAGGGTCGTCACCGTTGCCTCGACTCCGTTAACGACAACTGCGGTTCCCGTAGCGTTGTAGGGGCGCTTGAGGATGGCGAGCGCCACCGGCGCCTGCAACGCCGGACTGAAAGCGACGCTTGTCACGCGTCCGATCTCGCGTCCTTCTGCTTCGACGACGGCGCCGGCGGCAAGCTGCGTTGCAGAGCGCAAGCCAACCAGTGTGCGCGTGACCTTGTCGTAGGTGATCTGGCGGGCGATGATCTCTTGTCCGGTGTAGCAGCCTTTGTTGTCGGCGCACGCCCATGCCAGACCCGCTTCCAACGGGTTGTATTCGCCGGTAAGTTCGGCGCTGGGTGCAGGACGTCCTAGCTCGATGCGTCGCGCAGTGTAGGTTGCCTCATCGAGCGCGCCAGCATCGAGCCTGGAGCGCCATTCCTCGACGCTGGCGAATGGGACAAGCAGTTCGTAGCCGGGCAAATCATAGACATCCTGGCGCAGGACGAGATTTTCGCCAATACGCAGCCAGCTGCCGTCCAAAGCCGGCAACGATGGAATGCCCGCTGTTTCGATCACCTGTGCTGAATGAGGGCCGACCACGCGCAGCCGGCTGAACGGCGTATCTGGCCTGGAGACGCGCACCTTGTCCATAAAGAAAATCTGACCACGCAGATGACGTTCGAGCGCCGCTCCCTCGCCTGGCGCGGGCAGCAGCCAGAGAATGTCTGTATCCGCCATGACTGTAAAGACGTGAACGATTTTTGCGGTTGGGCTGGTCAACACGGTGACGCAGCTCTCGCCGGGACGCAGGCGATTGATATCGTTGGTGGTCATACGCTGCAAAAAATCGACGCGATCAGCGTCGGCAAGCATCAGCACGTCGGCGGGAAACGGCCCCCAAACAGCGGCGTGCTGAACTAAGGCATTGTAGGCGGATGGGGATTGGACGGCAACCTGTTTCATGGTTCTTCTCCATATCGTCTGACAAAATCAACGATCCTATAGAACATTTCGCGTCCAGCGTCCGTCAGCTTCTCTCCGATGCCGAGGTAGTGACTGACATCCTCGTAATAGTAAGTCTCGACTGGTATGTTCGCAGCGCGCACTGCATCCGCAAGCTCATACGCCTGTTCGATGCGTAAAATCTCGTCGGCGGCGGTGTGGATAATCATAGTGGGGGGGAGCTCGCTGGCGATGTAGACAGGTGAATACATCAAGAACGGGAGCGGATAGATGTTGGGTGGTCCCAGCGCCGGCACCAGCAGCTCGAAGGGGGGAGGAATGGTGATGCGTCCCATATAAAAGTCGTGCGCGGCGGTGAAGGCATTGGCAAGTCCGCCTACCGTCACCCAACCGGTCAACTCGTCGCCTGCTGAACGCAACAGCCGCGAGAGAATGGCGCTGCTGAAACTGCCGCCCATCGCCAGCGGTCGGTTGTCGCCGATGGCCGGCCCCAATGCGCCCGAACGCGCCAGCGCCAGTGCTACGCGCGCATCTTGGGCGTGCGCCTCGGCGTCGGCGCCGCGCGCTGCGACCGGCGAGATTGCGACTATGGCGAACTGTTCGGTCGCAAACGCCACACTCACATCCTGCCAGTCATCGACCGGCGAAGGATAGACCATGAAGAGCAGCGGCAGCTTGGTGGCGGGATCGTGACCCATCGGCAGATAGACGCGCAGCGTATCGACCGTGGCGCCGTCGAAGTCAAAGGCATAAGCCGTGACATCGGCGGCGGCATTGTCGGGGAAATTGGCGGTCACCGTGTAGATTGCTGTCTGGCGCAGACGAATTGCGTTCGCCAGGTCATCGGGCAGCGGCGTCGGGACGTAGGGTGTAAGCGACAGCGCAGGTGCAGTCGTAGTCTCCCCCGACCGGATCGTCACCAACTTTGGGATGTCGAGCAGGCCGCGCAGCGAGTTCTCTGCAAAGCCCGACGCAACGGCAGCAATCACATATTGTCCGGGCGGAACATGGTCGATTCGGTAGACGCCGTCGTTGTCTGTGAGCGCACGGTGTGGAACGCCGTCGGGTTGGGCGATGATCACGGTTGCGCCTGCAATCGGCTGTCCCTGCTGATCGAGAATGCGTCCGGTGAGCGCGCCGGGAGGGGCGCTGCTGATCGCAGGTGGCTGTGTTCCCAACCAGCTTGACAAGAGATAACCGGCAACATTGGCTTCGGGCGAGGGCTGGCAGCCTGTCAGGAACAGGATGGCAATCAGCGGTGCAAGGCAGCGTGAGGACGCTGGAAAAGGCGACAAGCGGGAATGTGTGCGTCTCATGCTGTGTCTAATCGGATTGTCATCGTTCACCACCTTGCTCGCATTCCCTCACCGATCAGACATGGATTATAGCACAGGAAATACAAACTTCCAGGAAGCTGCGCAGCTTCCTGGAAGTTTGTGTCATCGTTTTTCTGGTCGTTTCGTACGCATGCCTTTGTGCGAACATGCGACTTACAAGAGGGACAAATCCTAGCGCGTAACAGCGGGCAGGTATAGCTTCAGATTGAGCGCGGCGCACTGATCTTCCAGATCGGCAGCCTGGTTGGCGTCGCTGATGGGAACAAGCAGGTTGCCGCTGCACTGCAACACGCCATCGACCGAGTTGTTGCGCACGACCAACCCGGCGCGGTTATCTATGGCGCGTACGCTGCCGCCGACGCGGTTGCGCGTCACACTCAGCGCATTTTGGTAGGACTCGATCTGCAGATCGCTGCTGACCTGCACGAGATCGACAGTGGCGCTGCCGCCTTCTCGCAGCAGAATTTTACCGCCCACCGTCGAGTTATTGTTGACTGTGACCACAGCTGCGCCCTGCGCTACGATGTCGCCGCCGACCACCAGCGAGCTTGCCTGTAGCGTGGCGCCAGCGCCGACGGTTACATCGCCGACGACCTGCGTACCCTGTAAGATACAACTGGCATTGCTTGGTACAATCAAATTTGCAACTTGTTGTGCGCCGATGGTGGTGCGGCATTCGACGCCGTTTGCGCCAGGCGTCGGAAGCGGCGGCGTCGTTAGCGCACCGTCGAATCCGGCGCACTGATCCTCATAGCTGGCGGCCTGGTTGCGTCCACCGACCGGTGGGGGGGTGTTCTGCTTGCACTGCAAGTTGCCGTCGATCACATTGTCGGTGATCGTCGCTAGCGCGCTGTTCGAGAAGACCTGGATGTTGCCGCCGACGTGGTTGAATGTCGCGATCAGTGCGCTGCGGTTCGACTCCAACTGAATGTCGCCGGTCACGCGCACTTGATCGACGGTCGCGCTGCCACCCTGTTTGATCTGGATGCTGCCGCCGAGGGTTGAGTTGTTGTTGACTGTCACTGCGGTCGCGCCTTCTGCCTGGATGTTGCCGCCGACGGTCACGTCCACTGCCAACAGCGTAGCATTGTTGAAAACCTTGATGTTGCCGTCGACGATTGTACCGTTCAGTGTGCAGCTTGCATTGACGGGCACGTCGAGGTTCTCAAAGCGCTGTGCACCGATAATGCCGTTGCAGACGCCGTTGCCGCCTGGAACCGTAGTGGGCGTCGGCGTAGGAGTGGGTGTGGCGCTCGGCGTCGGCGTTACGGGCGAACCGGCGAAGCCAGCGCACTGATCCTCGAAGCTGGCGGCCTGGTTGCGTGCACCGGTGGGCGCCGGGGTGTTTTGCTTGCACTGGAGGTTGCCGTCGATGACGTTGTCGTTGATCGTTGCGCCGCCCGTGTTCTGGAAGACCTGGACGTTGCCGCCGACGCGATTGAAGGCGACTGCCAGCGCCGCCTGGTTCGACTCCAACTGAATGTCGCCGTTCACACGCGTCTGATTGACTGAAGCGCCGCCGCCCTGCTTGATCTGGACACTGCCGCCGACGGTTGAGTTGCCGCCGACCACGACGTTGGCCGCGCCGTCTGCCTGGATGTTGCCGCCGACCGTGACGTTGTTCGCCAGCAGCGTAGCGTTGTTGTAGATCTTGATATTGCCATCGACGCGTGTGCCGTTGAGCGTGCAGGTCGCACCTGCGGGCACCTCCAGGTTCTCAAAGCGCAGTGCGCCGAGTGTGCCGTTGCAGGTTGCGTCGGCAGCACGGGCAACACTCACCGATACCCAAAGCAAGCCAATCGCTGCGACTGTGGCAAGTAGGATGGTTGGTAATTTCGACATATTGAAGCTCCCTTTTTCTCTGTTCGTGCGTTTTTGTCGGGGCGCTGCTTCGTATTGCTGCACCTCACTCACCACAGAGCGGGGTTGGGACAGAAAAATACAATGTTTGCGTCGAACCTACCGTAACCCCTCATCCACCACCGTCAGCGCCTCGACGGTGGCGTCCACAGTTAGCTTCTGCTGTTCGGCGCGGCTGATCGTCGCCGGGTTGTCGCCCGATTGGTCGCCGTACCAGCCGAATTGCGCATGGTTGCCGCCTTCGATAGGGATAAAGCGCGTTGCTGGCGGCAGCAGCGGCTCGGCTGCGCGCACTTTCTCTGGTGTGGCAAGCCCGTCGAGCGTGCCGTAGATCGAGTATGCTGTCAGCGCAGTCTGATCAGCCAGCGAGTCGTTTTCCGCTGGGAACGACGCCCACAGCACAAGACCATCTATAGCGCTGGGGTGATTCCTGATATAGTTGGCGGCCATTGCCCCACCTAGCGAATGCCCGCCGATGACCCACTGTTCGATCTCCGGGAACGCCGCCACCACTTCCTCAGCGCGATTGATGCCAAAGACTGCCAGGTTGAGCGGCATTGGCACGATCACCACCGGATAGCCCTTTTCGGCAATGGCGAGCGCCTGCGGTGCATAAGCGCGCGCATCGACGCGTCCGCCCGGATAGAAGATGAAACCGGTCGATTTTGGCTCGGCCAGCGGTTCGAAGACAAGCCATCTGCCTTCGACGACGGCGACCTTGTCATTTCCTGCAAGTGATGCCAGCGCCTGCGCCATCGGCTGCGCTGGCGTGCTCGCCCAGATAACGAAGCTGGTCACACCGACCAGCGCAATCGCCAGCAGCCCGATCAGCGCCCACAGCCACCAGCGGCGACGCCTGGGCGACGGTTGATTGATTTTGGAGGGCGGCGAGGTTGTGGTTGCGTCTTGCATAGTTTCTCCTATCGTGCCGTTTTTGCCGTGCACCAAACAGAAATCCGCGCCAATCCGCAGCATCCGCATTCCATTTGACCACCGTTTGGGATTCTGCTCATCTCGTGTCCGCCAACACCAGCTCGGCGGCGACTTTGCCCGATAATGTTACCATAGGCACGCCGCCGCCCGGATGTGTTGTTCCGCCCGCAAAATAGAGACCGCGCACGTCGGGACAGCGGTTGTGCGGGCGACGGAAGGCGTTGATCGCCTGGTTGGAGGAGATGCCGTAGAGCGCGCCGCGCCAGGCGCCGGTCAGACGGCTGATGTCGGCGGGTGTGAGCCGGTGTTCACTGCGAATGCGCGTGCGGATGTCCAGGCCATAGCGCGCCAGCGTCTCCAACACCAGCGTGCGATAGGCGGCTTCCTGCTGCGTCCAGTCGAAAGCGGCTCCAAGCGGCGGAGCGTTGACGAGCACGAACCAGTTTTCGCAGCCCGGCGGCGCATGCGAAGGATCGCTCTTGCTGGTGATGGCGACGTAGACGGTCGGGTCGTGAGGCGGGGCGCCGCGGCGGAAGATGTCGTCGAACTCGCTGCGATAGTTGCGGTTGAAGAAGATGTTGTGGTGCGCAAGCTGTTCGTGCCTTCCCTCGACGCCGAGCAGCAGCACATAGCCGGAGCAGGAGGTTTCGCGGCGCTTCAAGCTGGCAAGACGTCGTGGCGCAATGTCTTGCGGCAGCAGATGTTCATAGACGGTTGTCACATCGACGTTGGCGATGACGGCGTTGGCGATGAACCGACGACCATCCACCGTGACAGCGCCGGTGGCCGCGCCCTGCTCGACCGTAATGGCGGCGACCGGCGTCTGCGTGTGTATCTCGACGCCCAGCTCGCCTGCCAGCTTTGCCATTGCCGCTGCGATCTGATAGACGCCGCCGCGCGGATACCAGACGCCGCCGGTCAGCTCGACGTGGGCGATCACGCTCAGCGTGGCGGGCGCCTGGTAGGGGCTGGCGCCGACATAGGTGGCGAACCGCGCCAGCAACTGGCGTATCTGCGGCGAATGAACTCGGCGGCGGATCGCCTGATCCATTGTCAACCATGGATCGACGCGCACCATATCGCTCACGGGCACGCCGAGGAAGGTGCGCAGCGTTGGCGGGTGGTTGTAGACAAAGACAGGGCCTGTAATGCGGTGCAGCCGCGCCGCATATTCAAGAAAGCCGAAATAGCCTTCGACATCCCGTTTGTCGAGCGCGGCGATTTGCTCCACCATGTGCGTCAGGTCGCGCGTGGCGTCGATACGCGTGCCGTCAGGGTAGAAGTAACGCGTCAGCGGTTCAACTGGCAACAGCGTCAGATAGTCGTCCACGCAGCGATCGGCGGCGGCGAAGAGTTCCTCGAAGACGCCGCGCATCGTGATCACCGATGGACCCGTGTCCCAGCGGAAGTCGTCCTGCTCGATCTGGCTCATCTTGCCGCCGACTGCGGCGTTTTGCTCTAGCACAGCGACGCGTTTCCCCGCCGCCGCCAGCCGGATCGCTGCGCTCAGCCCGCCGACGCCGCCGCCGATGACCACGACATCGACTTTGCCTTCGTCATGCCTCACGGATCAGCCGTCCTTTCCAGATCACGCCGCCGTAGCGCAGCCGCCACCACACCGCACGCGTTGCGATCCAGGTGAAGATCAACACCGACACCGGCAGCAGCAAGGCGTCGCCGACGCGCTGGCGTGTGGCGTGCGCCGTGAGCGCACGCACCGTCACACCTGTCGCCATCAGCAACAACGGCCATATGGGCCAGCCCGGCAGGGGCCACGTTTGCCCAAAAAACAGCCACAGCCACGGCGCCAGAAAGAGCAACCAGTGAAAGAGCGCCGAAAGCGCCAGCAGGCTGATGCGGTTCTGGTGTCCGGCCAGGATGTTTTTTGTATAGCCGTCGATGGCGGCGCGTGCGCCGTTGTACATGTGACAGGCAACCAGCCCGGCGCCGTCGACCATGCGCAGCTTGAGACCTGCCGCCTTGATGTTCTGCGCCAGCCGTACATCCTCGACAATGGCGCTGCGCACAGCCGCATGCCCGCCGATTGCGACGTAGGCAGGGCGTTGAAACGCCATGCATTGTCCGTTGGCGGCGGCGGCAAGCGGATGATAGAAATCGTGCGCCAGCCACACGGGCAGATAGCCCATCACCGCCATCGCCATCATCGGCACGGTCAGTCGCTCGATCCAGCTTTCGGTCACCTGGGTGGGCCAGACGGTGAGCAGGTCGGCGTCGAGTTTATCCATGGCTGCCAGCACACTGTGCAGCGCGCCCGGTCGCCAGCGAACGTCGGCGTCGGTGAAGAGCAGGATGTCGCCCTGTGCCGCTTCCGCCAGTTGCGCACATGCCCAGTTCTTGCCCGTCCAACCCGGCGGCAGCTCCTTGCCGCACAGAAGTCTGACCTGCGGGAAGCGGCGCGCTGTCTCACACACGATCTCGGCAGTGCCATCTTCCGAGCGGTCGTCGAGTACAAGCACTTCCAGATTGGGGACATCCTGCGCCAGCAGGTCGCGCAGCGTTGCGCCGATAATGGCTGCTTCGTTGCGCGCCGGAATCAGCACAGAAACAAGCGGGGGTGCAGCATTTGTTTTGGCGTTGCCTGGCGCTTCCACAGCATATAAGCGTGGAAAGCGCCGGTAGTTGGTCGTCGCAATTGCGAGCAAAATGGCAAGCGCAGCTGTGACTGCAAGCGGCAGAAGAATCATGGGGTTGCCCGTTGCGCGCGTCGGCGCAGCCTGGGTGGGTGTGAGAGATCAGCGCGGTGACGCTGAATCAGCAAAAGCATGTTGACCGCCCAAATTGCCAGCAAGATCGATGTTGCTGGCTGCCAGTTAAGAAAGTCAAATGCGGTTGGCGCAAACAGCAGATAAGCGAGGATGACCAGATTGGCGAACATGACTGCCCACCCATTGGCGCCTACGAGCAGCGTGAAGACTAGCAAGCTGAAACCGCCGATCGTCGGAAGGGTCCAAAGGGTGAGTGCAACCCACATGCCGAGTGTGGCGGCGATCGCTTTGCCGCCGCGGAAATGAAGAAACGGTGAAAACGCATGACCGAACACCGGCGCTATCGCCACAGGTGTGAGCCGCCAGTCATCGATGCCCACGATCGAATAGGCGACGCCCACCGGGATGGCGGCTTTGAGTGTGTCGAGCAGGAGCGCCAAAGCCGCTGCGCCGCGCCCGCCTGCGCGCAGCACATTGGTTGCGCCAGGGTTAGCATCGCCGTAGGTGGTGATGTCCTTCTTCAGCGCAATTTGCCCGACCCACACCGAAAAAGGCAGCGAACCAGCCGCAAAGCCGATTGCCGTCCACAGGAGCATCTCAAACATTGTCAGGCTCTATGTCTCATTCTCGGCGCCTGCGCAACTGTAACAGTGCAGCAGCAAGAAAGCCACCCATGCCTACAAAGCCAAAGAGCGCTGGGCCAGGCATCTGCCAGAACAAGGATAGGCCAACGCTTTGCAGAAACCAAACTGCAGTGTAGACGATGAGCAGCGGCGACAACGGCGGAACTGGCGGACGCGCAACCCACGTCAGCGCCATCGCTGAGAGCAGCCAGCCTGCGAAATTAATGAGTGGAATGCCGAAGTAGAGGCCCGGGTTTTCCCACACCCAGTATCCCCAACCCACCATCTGCGGGTCGAGAAACAGATCCCAGGCGGTGAACGCCAGCCCGCTGACCATTACAAAGCGCCAGCCGCGCACTGCGCCGGTGATGGCGTAGGCAATCGCCCAGGCCGGCGGCAGCATCATCAGCCACGCCAGCGGAATCACCGCTGGCACGCCCACGATCAGTGGGGAAAGCGTTTCGGTGTAGTGATATGCGCCAAACGGGAGGCCAGTTGTACTGCCGATGCGCTCGATCAGCCACGATAGCGGAATCACCAGTGCGGCAATGCGCAGCACCGTGCGCCCGCCCCACGCCTGATAACAGATGAATAGCACTGCGGCAGCTTGCAACAGCACGCCTGCAATCACGCCGTTGTGCAGCACGCTGTCGCCCACTACCCAACGGATGATCGGAATCGAGATCATTGTCAACAGCCAGCCGCCAACCAACAGCCAGACCGGTTGCATCAGCGTTCTCAACTGAAAATTCGCCGTCAACCGCTGAATCGTATTCTGAGACGCCGGCGCCATCATAATCCTTTCTACAGTAATAATGCTACTTTGAGAAACCGAGTTTCCAATCGGCGCAACTCCGGCTCAATTGATGGCTAGGAAATTCGGTTTCTCTATCGGACATCACTTTAGATGCCTTTGACGAAGTTCTGCGAAATCTGACCAATCTGCGGGTCAGAGAAGGTTCGCTCCATCGCTCCGCAGATTACGCAGAGGTTTTTCCTATTTTGTGCGCGACCTGTTCCGCAAAGGTTCGGAGCGTCTTGTCGATGACCGGCCAGCCAGAAGTCTGGCCGCGCACAAGATCGTGCTCTCCTTCGACTTCGATATAGCCAGCCAGGTTGGGCAAGCGCTGCGCCAGCCGTTGCGTCACGTGCGGCCTTACCAGCGGGTCGTTGCGCCCTTGGAAGATCAACGTTGGCGCGCTCACCTGCCCGGCTGCTACATAGCCGATCTGCCCGACTCGGCGCACCTGTCCGAACACGCGAGTTGGAAGCTCCAACCCGCGAATTTGCCTGCGCACCGCCGGGTCGTCGAGATCGACTTCGCTCAGAAAGTGCGTCAGTTCTGTGCGAAAACCAGGATCGCTAAAGTTGGCGCGGGCAAAGGGACGGATGCGCGGCAATACACGTTCCGCCAACGGATAGACGCGATCCAGCCAGGAATCGAGCCGCCAGAAGGGTGCAAAAAGAATTACGCCATCGACTGGCTGCGCTGCAGCGGTCGCCAGCGCCAACGCGCCGCCGAACGAGTTGCCCGCAAGCAGCACGACCGAATGCTTGCGGCTCAGCTCTTTCACGGCCGCATCGACGGCGGTTTGCCAGTCAGCGTAGCGCTTGCGCCCGATCTCGGTAAACTCGGCGCCGAAGCCGGGTAGCAACAGTCCACGCACGCTCCACCCTTCGCTGGCAAAGACCTCACCTACGCTGCGCATCTCGGCGGGCGTGCCGGGAAACCCGTGAATCAACAGCGCTGCGTGCGGCCCGTTGCGCCACTCAAACGGCGCATGGTCAGGCGCGTGGTAGGCGTTAAGCATCGTGTTTGGTGCAAAATTTGCTGACATGAGAACAATTGTCCAGATTTTGCAAAGCTTATCCGTGAGGCTTTATCCGATTGGGAGAAGACATCGGTGAGACCGTCCTCAGATTCATATCTTTCAATAGCAAATCATTGTCTTCGGCGTTATATGGCTGCACATCACGCCAGAGGCAATGACTTGCTTTGCCCAAGATGTGAAGTACATTCTCTCTTTCACGTTTAGACTTGACACTCTCTGCTGTCTATATTATAGTATGCGGCGTCCCCTCCCGTAGGGGGAGGGATGTAGGATGAGAGTGAAAGCCGATGTTTGACCCAGAAAAGAAACAGATGTTGGTCAATCGCTTGAAGAGCATTGAGGGACATGTGCGTGGCATCGAGCGCATGGTCGAGGAAGACGCGTATTGCATGGATATCCTCAAGCAAGTCAAAGCCGTGCAGCAGGCGTTGGAGCGGGTGAGCGCGTTGACGTTGGAGAATCATCTCAATACGTGCGTCACGACGGCGATCCGCAGCGACGATGAAGCTGAAAAGACGCGCGTCGTCGCCGAGATCATGGATATATTCAAGGCAACCGGGAAGTTATAAGAACTCATTTTGACTGAATGGAGCAGACTCATGACCACAAAGACCTATCAAATCCCTAACATTTCTTGCGGCCACTGCACCGCCACCATCGAGCGCGAGTTGAAAGCCATCGATGGATTGCAGCGCGTCAAAGCTGAACTTGAGTCCAAAGAGGTGACGGTTGAAGTAGCAGGCGAGGAGGTTCTGGCAGAAGTCGAGAGCCTGTTGGAAGAGATCGGCTATCCGGCTGTATAGAGCGGGGACTTAAAGGATTTGGAGAGTAGAGATTGGAGATTGAAGATTGGAGATTAAAGAGCAGATCGCTCAATCTCCAATCTCCAATCTCTACTCTCTACTCTCTACTCTCTACTCTCTACTCTCTACTCTCTACTCTCTTTTTGTGGTTTGAGGAATGCAACGATGGCAACATCCACGATTGCGGCGCCGACGAAGAGCGCACAGAGCAAAGAGTTGATCATTCCGATTGTCGGGATGCATTGCGCAAACTGCGCCAACACGGTGGGGCGCAGTTTGAAGCGTATGCCGGGCGTGGATGAAGCCAGCGTCTCCTACGCCAGCGAGCGCGCCGTAATCACCTACGACCCCAAGCGCGTGACGCCTGAGCAAATGATCGAGACGATCAAAAGCATCGGCTATGGCGCGGCGTTGGCCGAGGCTGACCTGCCGGTGGCGGGCATGACTTGCAACAACTGCGCCAACACCATCACGCGCACGCTCAAACGGCTGGACGGCGTGCTCGACGTCAACACGAGTTATGCAAGTGAAAGAACGCATGTCGTCTACCTGCCGTCGATGGTTGAACTCAGCGACATCAAGCGCGCAGTGCGCGACGCCGGATACAGGGTTATCGAAGTTGAGGGTGGCGAGCAGGAGCAGATCGACGCCGAGCAGGCTGCACGCAACGCCGAGATCGCCGATAAGAAGCGCAAGGTAATCGTCGGCGCTGTACTCAGCACGATTATCATGATCCTGAGCATGGCGGAGATGGTGGGTCTGTCGCTCGACTTTCCGGGGCGGCTGTGGATTGTGGCGGCGTTGACCACTGTCGTGCAGGTCTACCTGGGCAAGGATTACTACGTCAGCGCGTGGAAAGCGCTGCAGAACCGCACCGCCAACATGGATACGCTGGTGGCGATGGGTTCGACCGTCGCCTATGTCTACAGCCTGGCAATCCTGATCCTCGGTCTCGACCCGATGCACTATCACGTCTACTTTGAGTCGGCGGCGATGATTCTCACGCTGATCACGGTCGGCAAATATCTGGAGGCGCGCGGCAAAGGCCAAACCGGTGAGGCGATCCGCAAGTTGCTCGGTCTGCGCGCCAAGACGGCGCGCATCGTGCGCGGCAGTGGCGCCAACGCTGAAGAGATCGAGGTTCCGGTCGAGGACGTGCTGGTTGGCGACATCGTCGTCGTGCGACCAGGCGAGAAGATTCCAGTTGACGGCGTGGTGATCGCCGGTCAGAGCGCAGTGGATGAGTCGATGTTGACCGGTGAAAGCCTGCCCGTAGATAAAGCGGAAGGAGATACGGTCATCGGCGGTTCGATCAACAAAACGGGCAGCTTTCGTTTTCGAGCGACGGCGGTCGGCAAGCAGACTGCCCTGGCGCAGATCGTCAAACTGGTGCAGGATGCGCAAGCCAGCCGTGCGCCGATCCAGGATCTGGCGGACAAGGTGTCGTCGGTCTTTGTGCCGGCTGTCATCGTATTGGCGTTGGTGGTGGGGTTGTACTGGTATTTCTGGGGCGCCGCCGTCTATTATCATCACGAAAGTCCGCTTGGCACGGCGTTGATCTTCATGGCGACGGTGTTGTTGATTTCTTGTCCGTGTGCGTTGGGGCTTGCTACGCCGACTGCGATCATGGCGGGAACTGGAGTCGGCGCGCAGAACGGCATCTTGATCAAAAATGCCGAGGCGTTGCAGAAAGCCGGCGCCATCAACACGGTCATCCTTGACAAGACCGGCACAATCACCAAAGGCGAACCGGCCGTAACGGATGTTGTAGAGGCTGGAGACTGGAGATTGGAGATTGAGCGATTGGGGGAATGGGAGAATGGGAGATTGGAAGAGGCCGTCATGCAAAATGTTGCATATCAAATCTCCAATCTCCAGTCTCCAATCTCCCCATCTCTCCTTTTCTTTGCTGCCTCCGCCGAACGCGTCAGTGAGCATCCGCTGGCTGAAGCGATTGTGGCCTATGCGAAGGCGCAGGGTGTGGCGTTGAGCGAGCCGGAGCGCTTCAACTCGATCACCGGACGCGGCGTCGAAGCAACGGTCGACGGGCATGAAGTGCTGCTCGGCAGCCCAGCGTTGATGTACGAACGCGGCGTTGAGACTGCGTCGATGCAGGTGGAGATCGATCGCCTGCAAGACGAGGGCAAGACTGTGATGGCTGTAGCCGTCGATGGTTCTTTGTTAGGGCTGCTGGCTGTGGCTGACACTGTCAAAGAGACGAGCGCCGAGGCGATTCGCCAAATGCACAGTCAACGTCTACGTGTCATTATGCTGACCGGCGACAACTGGCGCACGGCGCAGGCGATTGCACGGCAAGTAGGGTTGAACCCGGCGCAGGAAGTGAAGGCGGAAGTGCTGCCTGGCGCCAAAGCCGACGCGGTCAAGGCAGAGCAGCAGCGTGGTCGGGTTGTGGCAATGGTGGGCGATGGCGTCAACGACGCGCCGGCGCTGGCGCAATCCGACGTGGGCATGGCGATCGGCGTCGGCTCAGATGTCGCCGTCGAAGCCGCCGACGTGACGCTAATGCGCGGCGACTTGCGCAGCGTCCCGCAAGCGATCAAGCTCAGCCGACGCACGCTGCGCACGATCAAACAGAACCTTTTCTGGGCGTTCGCCTACAACGTGGCGGCAATCCCAGTGGCGGCTGGGGTGCTTGTGCCCATCTTCGGCCCACACTATCAGCTCAACCCGATGATTGCAGCGGCGGCGATGGCTTTCAGCAGCGTTTTTGTAGTGAGCAACAGTCTGCGGCTGCGTCGCGTCAGTCTTTGACAAAGCGCAGGTCATCGCCTCCGGCATAATGTTCATCTCGTCACGCCGGAGGCGATGACCTGCTTTGCCCAGACATAAAATAGCCCTATTGTTGTTGGAAGTAGACAGCGCATCTCTGAATCTGCTACACTGATTTGCATGGCAAAGAAGAAGCTGCAAGGACAGGTGGCAATCATCACCGGCGCAGGGCGTGGCATCGGTGCGGCCGCCGCTGCACGGCTGGCGGCTGGTGGGGCGAAGCTCGTGCTGGCGGCGCGCACGGAGGAAGAAGTTGAGACAGTGGCGGCGCAGCTGCGTGGACAGGGTGCACAGGCGTTAGCCGTCCCTGGCGACATTAGCGATCCGGAGATCGTCGAGGAGATCGTCGAGACCGCGCTGGAGCAGTTCAACCGCGTCGATATTCTGGTCAACAATGCCGGCGTCGTCTGGCCGCTTGAGGAAGTGGCGGAAGCCGACCCGAACGAGTGGGAGTACAACATCGCCGTCAACCTGATTGCGCCGTTCTCATTGTCGCGCAATGTCCTGCCGGTGATGGTCGACCAGGGCTACGGGCGCATTTTGGCGATCAGCAGCGGCGCAGCAGCGACGCCGATCGCAGGCGCCAGCGCCTATTGTGCGGCGAAAGCCGGGCTGGACATGTTGATGCGCGTGCTGGCCCTAGAGCTAAATGGAACAGGGGTAAGCGCCAATATTCTCTACCCTGGCGAGGTGGACACCGCCATGCAAGAGGATATTCGCAGCATCGATACAACTGGCACGCGGCTCGATACAACGTACTTCCACAACCTGCACGAACGCGGCCAACTTCGCCCACCCGCCGAAATCGCCGAACTGATCTACTGGCTTGTCGGGCCGTGGAGCCGCGGGCGCAACGGAGAAATCTTCACTGTTCAAGACGCGGTCTGGATGAAGCAGGTGCGCAGCGACCTGGCGTAGTAATGATGGTTGCGTGTTGCGTGTTTCGTGATGCGTGACGAGTCACCCATCCACGTACTACGCCGCATCGCGTTGGCGAATGGCGGCAAGCGTCGGCTCCGGCGCCCACGGCAGCTCGTCTGCGCGCCGGTCGACGAACTCCGTCAAAAACTGCACAAACGTATAGGCATCGGCAAAATTGGATGCCAATCCTAGCGAAACGCGAATCGTGCTTGGCGTCTTGCCGGTGGCAGTGTGCAGCAGATCGTAGAATTCGTAGAAGGAAGAAGGCGCCTTTCCCGTGAAATAACAAGCCATCTCCTCACGGCTCAGGTGATGGGCGATCTCGCCGTCGCCAGGGTTGCAGAAACAGCCAGTGCGCAGCGAGATCTTGCGTGCGCCTGCGGCTGCTTCGACGCGGCGAAAATCGAAGGGTTCGCCCGTCGGGTCTACCAGCGTGAAGGCAATCGTGCCGCCGCGTGCGTCGGTGTTCTCTGGTCCGTAGATATGCACCAGCCGCGCGCCGTTGCTGTGGTGAAGTGCGGTCATCGTTTCCAGCAGCCAGCTGGTCAACGCTATCACGCGCGTGTGGATGGCGTCGATGCCGATTCGCTCGATGTGGTGTAGTCCTATTTCCACCGCTGGCAGGGCTAGATAGTTGACCGTGCCATCCTCGAAGCCAGCCGCGCCGGGGATCAGCGCGTGCCAGCCATCGCCCTGCACTGAGGTGATAGTGATAGTACCCCCCGCAAACCAGGGACGGTGCAGCTTCGCCAGCGCGTCGTAGCGGGCAATCAGCGCACCGACGCCGGTCGGATAACCGAAGATTTTGTAGAAGGAAAGCGGTACAAAATCAGGGTGGACGTGGCTGAGGTCGAGGCGGTTGGTCGGCGTAAAGGCGGCGCAGTCGAGCAACACATCCCAACCGCGCGCGTGCGCGGCGTCGATCCAGTCAAGCGGATGCTGCACGCCGCTGAAGTTCGACTGCGCCGGAAAGGCAAACAGGTTGTGGCGGCGTCGATCCGCCTGCTCGAGCGCTGCCAGCACCCGTGCCGTCGGCGCGCGCAGCTCTGGCAGGCTGACCGGTACATAATCCACAATGGCGCCGCGCGCCCGTGCAAACTCGCGGATGCCGTTGACGGAATTGTGGTTGTCGTAGAGCAGAGCGTAGCGACCGTCTGCTTCGAATGGGTAGGACTCGCCGACCAGCTTGAGCGCGCCGCTGGCGTTGGGTGTGAAGATCACCGTGTACTCTGCCGGCGACGCGTTGAAGAAGCGCAGCACGGCGTCACGCGTTTCCTCAACCAGATGCGTCATCGCCAGCGACGTCGGGTTCTGCGAATGCGGGTTGCCAAAGACGTTGTTGAGCAGCATCTCCTGGTGAGCGCTCACCTGCGACGCTGCGTAGAGTCCGCCGCCCGTATAGTCCAGGTAGACATGCCCAAGCCGATCGAGCCGCGCATAGTCCTCTGCGCGCAGGGCGTCGACATGGGACGTAGTTTGATATGCCGGGCAGCGCCGCAGAAAGTCTTGTAGCGCGGCAGCGAAGTGTATGTTCGGCGCAGCACCGTTGGCGGCAATATCACTCATAGAGACCTCCTTGCAGTCAGGCAATGGCAGTTCATCCAGCCATTGTAGCCCGGGCATTTCGCCCCTCGCAACTCCACAACTCGCCCCTATTTTCAACTGATGCGGTATAATGTGGCGAAATGATCGGCGAAAGGTTGGCTGAGGGACTGAACACGATGAGGCGCATTTTTGCGATGGTGCTGCTGCTGACCCTGGTGGCCGGATGCGGCGTGCAGAGCAATCCAAACCTGCCCAGCGGCGCACAACTGGTTTCGATCAGCAACTTTCCCACCGGCATCGGCGGCGGTTACCCGCAAGGGCTGCTGAACGATAGCGGCGCGCCGCAGATGCTGCGTAAAGGCGACACGCCGCCGAACTTCACCCTGCTCCTGCCCGACGGTCGCTACACCACCCTGGCTGACCTCAAGGGACAGCAGGTGCTGATCAACTTTTGGGCGACCTGGTGCCCGCCCTGCCGAGCCGAAATGCCGGAACTGCTGCAGGCGGCGCGCGACTATCCTGATCTGGCGTTGCTGGTAGTCAATGTCGCCGAAACGCCAGACAAAGTTAGCCGATTTGCCGAACAATTTCGCATGGACGCGCCGGTCGTCATCGATCCAGAGGGCGCCATCAGCGACCGCTACAATGTGCGTGGTCTACCCACCAGCATCTTCCTCGACGCCGATGGTACAATCATGGAGGTGCGGCCCGGCGCCATCAACCGCGCCGTGATCGACAGCGTGCTGCAACGGTAATTATGGCAAATAAAGTGGCTCAGGCAAAGCGACTTACTGAAGAGAACTTGCACACGCCATCATTGGATGAAATCGCCGGTCGCGCAGCGTCGGTCATCGGGCGCTATCGCCTGCAACCGGACGATCTGCCTAGCGAAGGTTATGTCGGTCAGATTCACAGCATCAACACACAGGGCGTCGAGGCGTTGACGCCGCTTGTCTATATCACCGGTTTGGCAAAACCACTTGCTCTGAGTGAGATTGACGTGCAGACGCTGGTGCGCATCAGCGACAGTCCCTTCAGCAGCGACTGGATTGGGCGCACAGTGGAGGTGCGTGCCGTACGCATGGATGGCGAGCGCAGGTTGCGGCTCTATGCGCCGGGAGCGGTCAGTTGGCCGATCGATGAACCGTCGCCGCCGTATCGACGACAACGAACCGCGCTGATCGGCGCGCTTTTCGTCCTCATTGTGGCTATTACTGCGATGCTCATCGTCTTTACGGAACAGATTGTAGCGTTGTGGACGTTGCTCGAAGAGGCAATTACATCGTTTTTGGGCCGATAAAAGGGCATATATCGTGGCAAATCCAGAAGACTTTGAAATCATTCCTGATCAAACGCCTGACACACCGCCGCCTGCACGCAGCCGGCTCTGGTTGTGGGTGGCGGCGGCGGCGATTCTTTTCATCTTTGCTTTTGCCGTTGGCGTGGGCTGGGCGACTCTATCCGACCGCCTGGGTCCTGGCGCTGCAACCGCTGCGCCGGTCGTGGCGGTCACGTCGCAGCCAGGGCAGACGCCCTTACCAGACACACCGATTGCAGCGACAGAAACAGCGACAGATCAAGATGTCACACAAGCGCCAGGCGTCACACCATCCCCGCTGCCGGCGACGCCAACCAATACACCGGCGCCACCGCCAACTTCGCCAACGCCAACTTCACCACCGTCAACGCGTGTCTGCACTGTGCCGCTCGACCCGCAGTTCTCGGCGATCTTCGATCCAGGCGCGCTGGGTTGCCCGATTGCGCCGACGAGCATTGTGTGGGCCGCCTACGAACGCTTCGAACGTGGCGCCATGCTGTGGCGCAGTGACGCCAACCTGACCTATATCCTTTACAGTGATGGAAGCTGGACCCCTTCCAACGAGACATGGGACGGCCGTGAGATTTCGCGGCGCGGCGACCCACCGCCGGGGCTCTTCCACCCCGAACGTGGCTTTGGGTATGTGTGGGGCGTGCGCAACGATGTTTTCACGCGGTTGGGTTGGGCGACGATGCCGGAAAAGGGCTTCTGCGCCGCCATCCAGCCATTTGAGCAGGGCTTCGCCGTCACCGGCGCCGCTGTGGCAAGCTGCACACCGGAGAATCTGTACAACTCTGTTTTCGACCCGGACTGGCGGCCTTTCCTCTATTCGCTTGAAAACAGCGGTCGTTGGCGTGGAACCGAGAGCGTCTGGGCGCCGCCCGTCGTCACGCCTCCTACGACGATTGCACCATCGCCGACCGCCACCGCTGTAGCCGACGCCTCGATGCGCCCGCTGCAAAATGGTGTGTTCACGGCGCGGCGGGGCCAGCCCACGGCGCTCGACGGACGCTTTAACGACTGGCTGGGGCAGTGGCAGCCGATCAGCGCGGTCGTGCAAGGGCGCGATCAGTGGAGCGGCCCCAGCGATCTCTCGGCGGCGTTTCAGGTGATGTGGGCGGCGGAGGGGCTGTATCTGGCGGTGGCGGTCAACGACGACGTGCTGCGCGCTGGGCCGGACGGAAGCACCCTTTGGCAGGGCGACGGCGTTGAGATTCAGTTCGACCGCCGTCTCGTCGACGACTTCTTCGATACCCGCGCCAACGACGACGACACCCAGCTCGGGCTGTCGCCGGATAATTCATTTCAGTACGTGCGCGGCTATCGCTGGCTGCCCTTTGCGGGTGAGGCGCGCTTTGACCCGCCGGGTGCAGTCACATCGACGCCCGGACAGTATTCGATGGAAGTGTTGATTCCCTGGCTCTACTTCGACCTGAGCGCGGCGGAGCTTTACCCTGGGCTGCGCTTTGGCTTCAATATCAGCGTCAACGACAACGACAGCGACGCGCCGGCGCAGCAAACCGTAATTTCCGCTTCGCCCGCACGTACGACGCATGACAACCCAACCGAGTGGGGAACCTTGATTTTGGGAGAGTGAGGGCGTCTTTTCACTCTCTTTGGGGTGCGTACGGACACGATAATGTGGAATTTGATAAATAGATTTGGTAATCGTAGGTTCGGCTTCCAGCCGGACGCTTCCGATAGGGTGCGATGTCATGCCGGAGGCGATGACCTACGTAAGGTGGCCGCTGCTCCGCGCTGAAGGCCACTATCCCAATTGCCGGATTAGTTTGTTAATCTTCATTATTAGCTCGTGTTTGTTCAGTAGTAGACTCGCCCGGTTCATTGAGAAGATACAAGTGAGGTGAGGATGCAGCCCGGTCAAAAATTGCGCGTCGCCATCATTGGGACGGCGCGGCGGTCATCGTATCTGTACGCGCCGATCGTGCGTGCGCTGGCGGAGGATGTGGAGTTGGCGGCGGTGTGGGGGCGACGTGAGGAGTCTGCGCGGCGGTTGGGCGAACAGATCGGCGCGCCGTGGTACACCGACCTCGACCGGCTGGTGCGCGAACAGGCGCCTGACATCGGCATCGTGTCGGTGGCGTACAACGCCAACGGCGAAGTCGGGCTGATGGCAGTCGAGGCGGGGCTGCATGTCCTGCTCGAAACGCCGATTGCCCACAAGCTGAGCGAGGCCGACGCCATCATCGCCGCCGCAACCGCACACGGACGCAAGGTCGAGGTCGCCGAGCAGTTTCATCGCCGCCCACTCGAACAGATCAAGCTGGCGCTGATCGCGTCGGGGCTGTTTGGTCGCGTCCACACCTCCTACAACGACTTTGCCGGGCATGGTTATCACGGCGTCAGCGTGATGCGCAGTTATCTCGGCTTCGACGCGCGCCCGCTTCAGGTGACGGGCGCAGTGCGCAGCTATCCGCTGGCTGCGCACTGGTCGCGGCTTGCAGGCACGCGCGGTGAACGCACCGAAACGCAGGAGCATGGCCTCGTCGAGTTCGAGGGTGGTCAGCTTGGGCATTATCACTGGACGAGCGTCGGTTACGATTCGGCTGTGCGCTGGTGGCGCAGCAGCCGCTTCCTGGCGGAGCGCGGCATGGGCGTCACGGTTGGCGTCAACCTGGAAGTGCAGGAGTGGTTGAGCCTGATTGCACCGGGCGGTGAAGCGCCACATTTCATCACGTTGGAGCGTCGCTGGGAGCGCAACGACGGCGGCGCGCTTACGGCGATGGTCGCGCACACCGGCGATCCGCAGCAGCCGATCGTCACGTGGGAAAATCCCTTCCGCCCCAAAGTGCAAGGCCATGGCGTCCAGTGGCACGACGACGAGATCGGCGTCGCCGGCTGCCTGCTCAGCCTGGTCAACGCCGTGCGCAGCGACGGTGAGCCAACCTATGGCGCGCAGCAGGCGCGCCTCGATCAGGAGCTCACGCTGGCGATCCGTCTGTCGAGCCGAACGGGAGGCGCGCCGGTGAAACTGCCGCTCGACCCGGCCGTGTCGGATCGGCTATGAGCCGATCTAGAGAGCATTTCTTGTCTCAGGGTGGATGAGCGGGTCGCTTTCCGAATATCAAATCTCGGCTGCAGGTGATCACCATGTCAACATCAGCACTTACCGTCGGCGCACCGGCGCCTGAGTTTTCGCTTGCTGCGCTTGGCTCAAACCGTGTGATCAGCCTCGATATATGCCGGGGAACGCCGCTACTGCTGATTTTTCATGACCAGAACACGGTGGATGCGGTGCAGGCGCTGCAGGAGGCAGTGCGCACCCGTTATCCCGAAGCTGCGCGATTGCTCGTGCCGAGCATCGTCAATATGAGTGCAGTGCCGGTCTTTCTGCGTCCGCTCGCCGAACAGGTGATGAGGGGCGTCTATGCCAAAGCCGCCGACGCCATGCCGCCCGGCCTCGATGTGGCCGACTATGTGATCATTCTGCTCGATTGGGACGGCAAGGTCTCCAAACGCTACAATGCCCGCAAGATCGGCGACGCTCCGCTGATCACTTTGATCGATGGAGAGGGCATCGTGCGCGGCGTCCATCAGGGCGGCGATTTGACCGGCGCTGCTCTGGCAATGCTAGAGGGCGTTGTCCTATAGGTCGCTTTTTACTGTAGAATTAAGCAGCCCTTGAGAACAAGTTGAATATGATATAATTCACGCCCATGAAAGCCTTTACTATCATGGGGCGCACGATCAAAGGCGCCTACGAAGAATTTTTCCTGATCGTCGGCCTCAGCGTGGTCTTCTGGATCGGATCGCTGCTGATTGTCACTGCGCCGATGACGTGGGTGGGCATCAATCATGTCGCCAACCGTATTGCCAATTACAAGCGGGTCGATTTTGGTTTTTTCTGGGAAGGTGCAAAGCAACACGTCGGGCGCGGGGTGTTGCTTTGGCTGCTCGTGATTGTTGCGCCTCCGATCATGGTGAGTAGTATCAATTTCTATCTCACCAACGGCGGCTGGCTGGTCGTGCCGGGCTTTATTACGTTGTGGCTGCTCGTGCTTTCGGTGCTGGCGGCGCAGTATTTTTACCCCCTGTTCTGGCAACAGGTCGAACCAAATCTGAAGTTGGTGCTGCGCAACAGTTTCTTGTTGGTCGTGCGCCATCCGCTGTACACTTTCTTGATGTTGCTGTTTCAACTCTTGCTGGTGGCGATCAGTGTGGCGTTGGTGGTGCCGGTGCTTTTGCTGTTGCCAGGTCTTGTCATTTTGAGCCACAATTACGCGCTTGTTGGTCTCTTGCAAGAGATGGATATGGCGCCGCAACCGCCGCAGATGTCGGGGACTTAATGCGCGCCGCCTTGGAGACCTCACTGGCAGGTGTGTTTGCGCCAACCGCTCGCATTGTCACCGTTGGCGAGATGCAGGCGCTTGAACGCAGCGCCGACGCCAGCGGGCACTCCTACGCTGCCATGATGGAGATTGCTGGTCGCGCCGTGGCTGAAGCGATCCTGGCCCGGTATGGACGCGTCTCGTGTCTGGTGCTGGCAGGGCCGGGCAACAATGGCGGCGACGGGCTGGTCTGCGCCCGTTATCTACATGAGGCAGGGGCTGCGGTGCGCGTCTACTTATGGAAACGCGCCACTGACCCGGCTCATGACTACGAAGGGCATTTTGCTGCGCTGACGGCGCGCGGTGTGGCAACGTTCCACGCTGACGACGATCCGGATTTCGTCACGCTGCGCGAATGGTTGGACGGCAGCATTGTCGTCGATGCACTGCTTGGCACTGGCGCCAACCGTCCGATCCAGGGGCAGCTTGCCGACCTGCTCGACGTGGTGAACGCCGCCCGGCGCACACCGTTTGCCGTGGTCGCAGTCGATTGCGCCAGCGGCATGAACTGTGACACCGGCGCGCTCGATCCGCACGTCCTTACGCCCGATCTAACTGTGACTTTTGCCTACGCCAAGGCGGGGCATTACCTCTTTCCTGCTGCTGGCGCGACGGGCGAGCTGCTCGTCGCTGACATCGGCATCGACCCTGCGTTGGCGGCGGAAGTGCGCACATTTGCGCTCGACGAGACGACAGTTCAGAAGTGGCTGCCAGCGCGAGCGGCAAATAGTCACAAAGGATCGTTCGGCAAGGTGATGCTGGCAGTGGGCAGCGAAGTGTACCCGGGCGCGGCGTATCTGTCGAGCGCAGCCGCAGGACGCGCCGGCGCCGGTCTGGTCACGGTTGCAGCAATCCGCCCGGTGTGGTCGCTGGTGGCGGCCAAATTGCCAGAGCCAACCTATGTGTTGCTGCCTGAAGCGCATGGAAAAAACGGCGCCGTGATCGCTGGCGATGCAGCCCCCAGGCTTGGCAAAGCCCTGACGGGTTACCAGGCGTTGGTGCTCGGTTGCGGGCTTGGCAATACGCCGGCGACGCAGGCATTCGTTGGCGGCGTGCTGGCACAGAATCTGCCAGCCACAGTGATCGACGCCGACGGGCTGAATTGTCTGGCTACACTTGACGAGTGGCCGCAGCGCCTACCGCCCAGTTGCGTGCTGACGCCGCATCCGGCGGAGATGGCGCGACTGTGCGATCTTTCCATCGGACAGGTGATGGCTGACCGCTGGACGCTGGCGCGTCGGAAAGCCGCAGAGTGGCGCTGCACCGTTCTGCTGAAGGGGCCGTACACCGTCATTGCCGAACCCTCTGGTTGGCTGGCGGTGTTGCCGGTGGCGACGCCGGCGCTGGCGACGGCCGGGTCAGGCGATGTGCTTGCTGGCGTCATCGGCGGGCTACTGGCGCAGGGAATGGGGGCATTTGAGGCGGCGTGCGTCGGCGCGTGGCTGCATGGCAAGGCCGGCTTACATTGTGCACAGACCATCGGCCTGGCAGGCGTCGTGGCGTCCGATCTACTGCCCACGCTGCCGTTGATCCAGGCGCAGCTCCGGAGTGGCGCGTAGCACATATCTTGATAAAGAAGGAGGTGGGGACATGACGACGGACATCTTGACTGCGGAAAACACACGCATTGTCGTCGATACGAGCAGCAACATCCCCGATGAGCTGTTGACGCGTTACCGCATGATCGAAGTGCCTGCGTTGGTGATCTTCGGTCAGGAGTCGTTTCGCAACAAACACGAGCTTTCCGAACGCGACTTTTATATCAAACTCGAACAGAGCGGCGTCTCGCCGACGACCAGCCAGCCGCCGCCGAGCTACTTTGCCGAAGCCTATCGCCAGGCGTTCGACGAGGGCGCGCAGACCATCTTGCTGGTGACGGTGACGAGTAAGCTCTCTGGCACCTTCCGCTCGGCGCAAATGGCAGCGCAGGAATTTGGCGAGGAGCGCTTTATTTTGTGGGATTCGGACGGCATCAGCATCACCAGCGGTTGGCAGGCGATCATGGCGGCGCGTATGCTTGAGCGCGGCGTCGAACGCGCAACGCTCCTTGCGCAATTGGAGCGATTGCGCAAGGAAGTCATTGGCTTTGCTGCGCTGGAAACGCTAAAATATGTTGCGCGCAGCGGGCGGGTCAGTAACCTGCAGGCCGGCGTCGGTGAGTTGCTTCAGATCAAACCAATTCTGGAACTCAAAGACGGCGCAGCGACGGTAATCGCACGTGTGCGCGGGCGCAAGAAATCGATGCAGGAAGTGATCGACCGGATGCACAGGCATTATGGCGCTCGACCGCTGAACATCGGCGTGCTCCATTCCAATGCGTTGGCTGACGCCGAAACCCTGTTGGCGCAGGCGCGCACTGTCTTGACAATCGACGAAGCAGTCTTCAGCGACATCGGACCGGCGATCGCTGCATTGGCCGGCCCAGGCGTGGTTGCGCTGGCTGGCTGTCCAAATGATCTGGGAATCTGATAAACCACAAGGTGGAATCCTGTGTATGAATATCGCACTTGATGCCATGGGGGGAGACCACGCGCCGGAGGCGATTGTCGCTGGCGCAGTGGAAGCGGCGCGAATCTACGGCGTCACCGTCTCGCTGGTCGGCATCCCCGATGTAATCGAAGCCGAGTTGAAAAAGCATGACGCCAAAGGTCTCAATTTGCCAGTTGTGCCGGCGTCCCAAGTAATCGAGATGGACGAAAAGCCAGCGGCGGCGGTGCGCGCCAAGCCCGACAGCTCGATGGTGGTCGGCTGCAAGCTGGTGAAACGCAACGTAGCGGATGCATTTGTCTCGGCTGGCAACACTGGCGGCGCACTGGCGGCGGGTATTCTGCACATCGGGCGCATCAAAGGCATTTTGCGTCCGGCGTTGATCGGCCCGTTTCCGACGCTAAGGGGCGTGTGCATGATTCTAGACATCGGCGCCAATGCCGACGTGCGCCCCGAACACATCCAGCAGTTTGCGATCATGGGATCGATCTACGCGCGTGAGGTGATCGGCGTCGAGCGTCCAACCGTGCGCATCCTGAGCAACGGCGAAGAAGCCGGCAAGGGCAACCAGCTTGTCATCGACAGCTTCAAGTTGCTGGAGCAGACGCCGAGCATCAACTTCGAGGGCAATATTGAGAGCAAAGAGATTCCGACCGGTCTTGCGGATGTGGTGGTGACCGACGGTTTTACGGGCAACATCTTTGTGAAGACAGCAGAGACGACGGCGCGTCTGATGTCACAGGTGATTACCGAGGAGATCAAGAAAAGCCCATGGGCGATGCTTGGCGCGCTGTTGGCGCGCAATTCGTTGCGCCGTGTGCGCGAACGAATGGACGATAGCCATTACGGCGGCGCAGTGCTGCTCGGTCTATCGAGCGTGGTGATCGTGGCGCATGGACGTAGCAACGCCTTTGCCGTGCGCCACGCTATCCGCGTCGCCAAGCAGTCGGTGGAGCAGGATATCCTTGCCAAAATTCAGCGTGGCATCGCCGCTATTCACAGCGATCCGGCTCCGGCGGCAGTGGATTCTTCCCCGACAGGATAATAGATTCTTTTTAACGACCCAAAACAATGAAATGACCAAACCATGAAAGTCTATCGGAATCTGACCCAAATCAAGAAGAAAGAGTCGTTGGGCCGCCGCTTCAGCCTGGCAGGGCTGGCTGTCCTGTTTGTCGGCTTGCTGGCAAGTTTTGTACCGACGTGGCTGCCGCCAGATCAGCCGATCCAGCTGGGATTCACCGGCTTTCTTCAGCTCTACTGGTCGTGGATCAGTTTCACGGCGCTGGCGATCGGCTTCATGCTTGCCAGCATCGGCAGCTATTACATCAATCGATATGCACGGCGGCGCTGGCCTGGCAGCCGTTTCTTTGAGCGCCCGGACGAAGTGCTGGAGCGCAATATGAAGGGGTTTGATGATAAGTATGCCTATTTTGCCATGAGCCTGCCCGTCGGCTATGTGCTGGCTGGACCCAATGGCGTCACCGTCTTTGCGGTGCGCTCCGACAAAGGGCGGGTGATCGTCGACGGCGAAAAATGGCGCGAGCCGTTCAGCTTTGGGCGCATCTTTACGATGTTCTCGCGCGAAGGCGTCGGCAATCCTTCCCACGATTTGGAGGATCAGAAACAAAAGATTCGCCAGGTGCTTGGACAGACGCAGGATGACGCCGACAGCGCCAACCCGCTTGCCTCGGTGCCGGTTGACGGTGCAGCGGTCTTTCTCAACCAGGAAATTCGGCTCGAACTGAACAACCCGACTGTGCCGGTGTTGCGCAGCGATCAGATCAAGGATTATGTGCGGGCGCGCGCCAAAGAGGTCAAGCTCTCCAACGCCGCCGTCCGTGCGTTGACCGAGCGGCTAGTCGAACAGGCGACCTATCAGGTCCCCAAAGAAGAGTAGGTCGTTGTCAGCGAAAACCTAACCCGCGTTCCTTTAAGCTGACATAACGATTGCGTCCGATGACGAGGTGATCGAGCACCTCAATGTCGAGCAGACGACCGGCGTTGACAAGCTGCTCGGTGACGCGCACGTCTTCGGGGCTGGGCGTCGGGTCGCCGCTGGGGTGGTTGTGGACAACGATGATCGACGCACAGTTGGAGCGGATCGCCTCGCGAAAGACTTCGCCCACGCGCACGACTGCGGTGTTGAGGTTGCCCGCATAGACATTGACCACGCGCTGCACCACGTTTTTGGTGTCGAGCAACACCGTGCGTAGATGCTCCTGCTCCAGCAAACCCATTTCCAGCATCAACAGGTTGGCGACATCAGCGGGGCTGCGCACCTGCGGACGTTCGTGGGGGGCGGCGGCGAGCAGGCGCTTGCCCAGCTCTAGCGCCGCCTTGATCTGCGTCGCCTTCGCTTCGCCAATGCCATGCTCCAGACACAGTTCGTCGTGGCTGGCTTGCGCCAACCCCGCCAGCCCGCCAAATCTGGCGAGCAGCCTTTCGGACATGCGGATCACGTTCTCGCCGCGACCACCCATGCGCAAAATGATAGCGAGCAGCTCGGCAGTGCTGAGCGCGGCTGGCCCGGCGTACACCATCCGTTCGCGCGGACGTAGATCGGCTGGCAAATCGCGGATCATCGGAGAATACTCGACGGGAGGGAGAGAATCCATAGTTACTTCCTGATTTGGATGGGAAACGATCGTTGCTTTATGGTTGGCGTGCAGCCAATCGGTACGCCTCGGCAACTGAATAGAGAAACCGCTGCGCCTCGCGCCAGTTGGGACCAGGCAGCGGTGCATCGAGCTTGGTTGCTATCGCGCGCGCCAGTCGCAACGTCACTGTCGGGTCGGCATGGCCGCGCATTTGGCGGTCGAGCACTGTGCAGATCAGTTGATAATCGTCACCGGTCAGGCGGCGCAGGTTCGGAATCTCCGGCAGCCGGTTTGCGACAGACGACGGCGATGCTTTCAGAGGCGTTGTTGTTGACGTTGTCTGCATCAGCCCATCGAGTCTCATTCCCTCTGTCTGTCGGATGACCAGTGTGCCGGCGGCAAAGTCGCCAAGCCGGCGGGCGTTGCGGTTGAAAAACATCGTGACAAAACCAAGCGCATAGCCAAAAGGCAGAAAATCAACCAGCCGCACCAGATTGCGAATAGCGACTTCGAGAAAGCCAGGGCTGCCGCCGTCGAGCTTGACAACGCGTGTGCCTGCCAACCGCTTGCCCGGCGTCTGCCCATGCCAGCCCAACTCAAAGATCAGATAATAGCCCCAAAAGATGGCAAAGTTAAGCAGCGCGTAGATTGCCAGCACTAGACCCGCCAGCCAACCAGGATCGTCGCTCAGACTGCTGCTGAATTCCCGATTCCCCACTGCTGCATTGATAGCAATCGCCACGAGCAGATTGAGCAGGAACAGCAACGCGCCGATCAAGAGCGTATCGACCAACGCGCCGATAAGTCGGCTGCCGATCCCTGCCACTGCATAGCCGAAGGTTACAGCTTCAGGCGTAGCAATGGTATACTCGTCAACAGCGTTCGCTTTGGTGCTGCCTGGCGGCGTTTCAGTCCAATTCTCCACAGGTCATATCCTAGCAATGAATCTGGAGTTTTTCTTTCAACAAAGACGACCAAGCTGGCAACGCATGGAGACGTTGCTCCAACGGGCGCGCTCCGATCCGGGCAATCTCTCGGCGCAGGAGCTGGACGAGCTGGGATTGCTCTATCGCACAATCGCCTCGGACCTGGCGCTGGCGCAACGTGATTTTCCCAATCAACAGGTAACGCTCTATCTCAACCAGCTTGTCGGACGCGCCCATGCATTGATCTACCGCAGTGAACCGCTGCGGTGGCGTCAGCTCGTGCGCTTCTATCGCATCGAGTTTCCGCAATTATACCGCACGCTTCTCCCGTATACACTTGCGGCATTTGTCCTGTTTTTGACGCCAGCTCTTGCGGCGTTTTGGTCAGTCGCTGTAAACCCGGATTGGATTTATGTGATCGAGGGGCCGGGCATCGCCGATCTGGTGGAAGAGGTCGAGCAGGGCAGACTATGGACTGACATTGCACCCGGCGTGCGTTCAGCCGCTGCCGGGCTAATCATGACCAACAATATCCAGGTTATGTTTCTGACCTTTGCCGGCGGCATGACGGCAGGTTTGCTGACGTTGTGGGTGCTGATCAACAACGGGCTGCATCTTGGCGCCATCTTTGGTTTGCTGCTTGCCCATGACCTGGCCGGCGGTCTGGCGGAGTTTGTCATTGCACACGGCGTGGTCGAACTGAGCGTAATCTTCCTGGCTGGTGGCTGTGGCCTTTACGTCGGCGATGGGTTGATACGTCCAGGGTTGTACAGCCGTCGTGATACGCTGCTACACCGCACGCGCACAAGCGTCAAGCTCATCCTCGGCTCGACGCCATTTTTGGTGATCGCGGGTGTGATTGAAGGCTTTCTCAGCCCGTCGGCAGCGCCGTGGCCACTCAAGCTGTTTGTGGGCGTTGCGACAGGCGCTCTACTTTATGCCTATTGGCTGGGCGTTGGTCGCAACCAAACGAAACCAGGTGAATGAATGCGAACGCGCTTCTACGAACGCACTGCCTACCATCTCTCGGATCAGCCAGTGCCTAGCTGTTTCGTTCGGCTAGACGAGATCTTCGACCAGCACTTCGCCAGCTATGAGGAAGCATTCGGCCATCCGTGCGTGGTGATGGCGGAAAGCCTTTGCGCACGGATGGCTGACATCGAAATGTACGCCTTTTTGATCGAGGATGTGCGCAAACGTCACACCGTCGATCCAGCGGCGGAGGAGAAGGCTGCGTTTCTCACGCGCTCGTTTTGGGTCGGCTATCTCGGCGCCGGGCGCGCTATGCTCGATGTCAGCGCAGCGATCCTGGCTGGCCTCTACGGTCTTTCGCTGACCGCAAGCGCCGCCACCTTTGCCAATGGCGATTTCTGGCAGCAACTCGTTTCGGCGCGGCCCAACGTGCATCGTCGCTATCACCCGCTGCGTCTGTTCATCACTGAGTTCATGCGCTGGTCGATGGAGAGCGCACACCGCATCCCGCCGATCATTGTGATCGAGGCGCAATTTGGCAGATACGCCCCGCGCGACAACCGCCTGAAGTTTTTTGATGAACCCACGTTTACGCTCGCCGAGATGAGCGACGCAACGCTTCATGCACGCTGGATCGATCCATTGACGTTGCATGACCGTTGGAAGCCGCAGTTTATGCTCCTGTGTGAGAAGCTGACGGTCGATCTGGAGAAGGCGCTCGAGCGGCCGCGTTGATCACGGCGCTTTGCCTTCGTTTGATTGCGTCGGAAGTTTGGCGATTCTGTCTGGAGGCTCGGCATAGACGGTGACCTCGATCGGTCCGCGCATCCCCCAACGCATCGCTGTCTCGTAATCCACATCCACCACCCAATTGCGGCGCAGCAAGTCTGGAATATGGTGGCGACCGGCGACATCGAGCACCTGGAAGGGGCCTTCCACTGCGCCGTCGCCCACCTGAATCCACACATGACGGCCAATATCGCCGGCGCGCAACAGCGCAACGCGCCCGATGCACTCCTCGCACTCCTCGATATTGTTGACGCGTTCACGATAGGAAGCGACGCTATCCATCACACGCGGCGCATAGTACATGGCAAGCCCGGTCACCGGCAGGGGGGTTGGCTCGCTGTAGGTAGGCGTGAGCTGGCCCCAATGCGTCAAAGGAGGCTCTGCGTTGGTTTTCTGGCTGGCAGTCATCGCTGTGCTTGACGGCGTAGGACTCGCTTCTGATATTGGCGGTGCAGTTACAGCCGCTTCTGCTTGTGACTCACTCTCAGGCGTCTGGTTCGTGGTTGGCTCAACCGTCTGCACCTTTGTGGAGCTGGCCGCAGCCTCTACACCTGCTACTGTCTCAGCGACAGGGACAACCTGCTCGGCCGTCACTACTTCAGTCACAACCACCGTCTCGGTGACAGGGACAATCTGCTCGATCGTCACTACTTCGGTCACAACCACCGTCTCGGTGACAGGGACAATCTGCTCGACCGTCACTACTTCGGTCACAACCACCGTCTCGGTGACAGGGACAATCTGCTCGACCGTCACTACTTCGGTCACAACCACCGTCTCGGTGACGGGGACAAGCTGCTCGACCGTCACTACTTCGGTCACAACCACCGTCTCGGTGACGGGGACAATCTGCTCGACCGTCACTACTTCGGTCACAACCACCGTCTCAGTAATTGAGGCAATTTGCTCAACCGTTACTACTTCAGTGACAACCACCGTCTCGGTAATAGGTAGGATTTCGGTTAATACGACTGTCTCTGTAATGTGATCTGTAATGTAAACCGTCTCGATAACCTGGACAATCTCCTGCGGTTGTTTCTCCCCCGCTGGTAAAGCGCCAGCGGGGGAGATACTGGCAGGCTCCTCGCCGCTATCGGCGCTATCTTGTTGGCTTGTCTGCACTGCGCCTCCAACAGCCAGCGCCGGCATCGGGGCAATTGCCAATGCAACGACAAGCAATACACGGCAAATCTGCATTATCATAGCGATACTCCTTTTATGATTGGCGGCGATCAACAAAACAACCTGAACATGATTGCATTGCTGCGCCAGATTTTGGGCAAAAAGAATGCGTTTCCACAGGCAACGCCCATGAAAACGCCTCATCGAACTTTCGGATAAAATTGTCAGGCGTGCGCCACTCTTCCTCGAGTAGCGGCTGTCAAAAATGCCGAAAGTCGTGTGGCCGGATCAGGTTCAACCTGAGCGCCCGAAACCAGGATTGTTGTGTTCGGTCGCAGCCGATCCACCACCGCACATCCAGGCTTCGGAGTTCGCGCGATGTCAGAAGAACTCGATCTTGCGATGACGCATAGCCACGCTTTCTGCCAGTCCAATTGCAAATAACATAGACATCAACGAGCTGCCACCGTAACTGATGAAAGGCAGCGTTAACCCAGTCACGGGCATGATCTTAAGATTCATGCCGACGTTGATCACGATCTGGAAGAAGATCAGCGCCGCAATGCCGGTCGTCAGCAGCTTGCCAAATTGATCGGGCGCACTTTCGGCAATGCGCAAGATACGCCAGACGACGAACAACAGGAGCAGCAGAATCAACGCTGCGCCGATCATGCCGAACTCCTCGGCAATTACGCTGAAAATAAAATCTGTGTGACGAACGCGCAAAAAAAGCAATTGATTTTGTGTTCCCTGCGTCCATCCCATGCCTGTCAGTCCGCCGTTGCCAACGGCAATCAGCGCCTGCTCGACATTATAGGAGGCGGCGGTGTTGGCTTCAGGCTGGATGCACTCGCTGGGCAAACGGTCGAACGCCGTGCGCAGTACACTCAGGATCGGCGCAATGACATGGCCTTCCTCGTCGGTTGGGAGGAAAATGCAGATACGCGCCAGCATGTAGCCCTGCAACGTCGAAGCAAAGATTGGAATTGCCGCCAGCGCGCCTGCCCCCAACAGCGCCAGATGGCGATAGCGCACGCCAGCCGCTAGAATTAGCACGCCGCCCATAAATGCATAGGTGATCGTCATGCCAAAGTCGGGCTGGATATAAACAAGCGCCAGCGGCGCCAGCAAGAACACCAACGCTATCAACAGATAGGGCAGCTTGTGCATGCTGTCGCGGAACCAGCTCAGATACCAGGCAAGAAAGATGATGATCAGAAACTTGCCTGCTTCAGTCGGTTGGACAAGCGTGCCGCCGATGCTGATCCAGCTTTTGGAGCCACCCTGCGCTTCGCCGAACAGATAGACAACCACCAGCGCAGCAAGAAAAAGTAGGAACGAAGGCACAGCAACGATGGATAGCTGCCGATAGTCGAGCATGGCGGCCACAAAGAGCGCGATCAGGCCAAAGGCGATAAAGTTGACCTGTCGCTGCCAATAGTCGACCAGGTCAGGCGAGTTGCGCGTGGCGCTGTAGATGACTGCGACGCCGATGCCGGAGAGGATCAGCACGACCACCAACAGCAGCCAATCGAAGTTTCGCCAGTTGATTCGTGCAAACATTTATCTTCCAAATAACCTTGCGAGCCACCCAAGAAAGCCGGGCCGATAATAATCGGTCAACGGCACGTTGTTGCCCATGACGCGACGGGCGATGTTTTCATAGGCGCGACGTACATACATGCGCCGGTCGAAAGCGGCTGGCGTGCCACGGTCGGTTGAGAGCATCAGCCGCTCATCTTCAGGCACGACGCCCATCAAATCAATGGCAAGAATGTCGAGCACGTCGTCGATGCCGCGCATCTCACCACTGCTCACCAGCCGCTGATTGAAACGGTTGATCACCAGCCCAGGCTGGCGATGCCAGTCTCGCTCGAGCAGATAGATGACCTTATCGGCGTCGCGCAGCGCGCTTACATCTGAAGTCGTGACGATCAGCACGCGGTCAGCCGGCGCAATCGCCGTGGTGAAGCCGTGTTCGATGCCAGCCGGGGAGTCGATCAGCACATAGTCGGCGATATTCACCAACTGCTTACAGATTGCGCACATCTGCTCCGGCGTGATTTCGGTTTTGTCGCGCGTTTGCGCAGCTGGCAGCATGTAGAGAAACTCGGCGCGCGGGTCGCGCACCAGCGCTTGCTGCAGCGTGCAGCGCCCCTCTGCCACATCGATCGAGTCGAAGACGATACGGTTTTCCAGCCCCATCACCAGATCGAGGTTGCGCAAACCTACATCGGCGTCAACCGCGACAACGCGTTGGCCCAATTGCGTCAGCGCGGCGCACAGATTCGCCGTCGTCGTTGTCTTGCCTACACCCCCCTTGCCGGAAGTGACCGTGATTACTGTGCCTGTCATGCGTTGTTCACCCTGCCCCGCGGCGCAACGAGACAAATCCACCTGGCCGCGCTGCATCCCACTCCTCGATCACGATCTCTTGCTGGACAAGGCGGGCGATCTCTGGACGCTTGTGCTGCGAACGCCGCCAGAAAAAGCGACCAGGCTGCCCGGGTTTGGGGTCTGGCCCGATGGTCGTCACATCGGCAATGCGCATCTGCGTCGGCTCCAGATCGAGCGCCGCCACCAACGCACGTCGGTTGCCCGCCGCACCGGCATGGACAATGCCGCGCAACCTGCCCCAGACCAGGACATCGCCGTCGCTGCTAACCTCAGCTCCTGGATTGATGTCGCCGATCACCAGGATGCTCTCGCTGCGACGCAGCCGGTGTCCAGAGCGCAGATAGCCTTTATAAACGAAGTAGCCGCCGTCTTCGGTTCCTCTCCCAGCAACGTTGCTTGTCGCCGTTGTTGCCGCTGCTACGGTGGCGCCCTCCGACGACTCGAGGGTGACAGTCATGCCAACCGCCAGCGCAGCCTGAAAAGTGCGTTCGGAGGAAGTGCGCACGACGCCGAGCTTCATCTCATGCTTCGAGAGCACATCGGCGAATTGTTGAAGTTCATCCTCGATTACTGGGCGTGAGCCAACATCGAGCGCCACACTGCTGTTGCGGAAGAAACTGGCGGACTGATCGAGCCGTTCTTTCAGCGCGCTAATCACCTCACTCCAGGCGCCTCTGCCGATCTCAATCGCAACTCCGTCGCTGCGGCCGCGAATGTTGAGAAGCTGGTTAGCGACCACCGTGCTGCGATCATCGAGGGTTTCACCGGTTGATTCCGTCTGAACAAGCGCTGTTGGCAGTGTTGGACTTTGTGCGATTGGTTGCGGCCAAATCGTTTCCGAAGCCGGTGTGTGCGCGCCCTTCTCGGTCGTTGTAGGTTCACGTTCGGACGCTGATGGTTGCTGCAAAAAAGGCGGTAGATCCGTCAGAGACGCCCCGGCGCCGCGCCGACTAGACCAGACCAATGGTTCGCCTGGCAACACAGTGCGCGCTGCGTGATCCATCGTATCTGGCTGATCTGACGGAGTCAGGGCAGGCGCGGACGGCTGGGGCGCAACAAAAGCGCTGGTTGACGCCGTCGGTGAATCGTCCGGCGCAGCGTGAAGAGTTTCTTGCGAGAGACTGGCAGCTGTTAGCTTTTCAGAGGGCGCGACGACTGTCACATCATCGAGCAGATCGGCGACACGCGTGTGAAGCTCGGCGGCGCCGTTGATATAGGCTGCGTCGGCGACATTGACTGTGTCGGTGGGTTCTTTGATCTTGACCGGTTCGCTCATGCGCTCTCCTTTACGGCTGCGCCGCCGTGCTCTGTGGTCTCGGCGATATTTCGGTGAAATACGCCTCCAAAATTTTCTGCGTCACCGGCGCCGCCACCGCTGAACCTTCGCCGCCATCATAGATAAAGGTGACGATGGCGATCTCCGGATTGTCGTAAGGGGCGAAGGCGCTGAACCAGGCATGGAACGGTAGGAAGCCTTTTTCGTCGCGACGACAATCGCGCTCTTCTGGAATATATTCACAGAACTCGGCGGTGCCAGTCTTGCCGGCCACTTCGACGCCCGGCACGCGCGCCACCCGTCCTGTGCCATAGTCAGAATTGATCACCTCCCACATGCCGCGACGGATGAATTCCATATCTTCTTTTGAGATCGGCAGCTCGCGTTTGATCTCTGGTTCAAAGTCCTTCTGAACGCCGCCGTTGGCATCAGTCATGTGATGCACGACTTTGGGTACGTAAAGCGTGCCGCCATTGGCGATTGCGGCTGTCTCGACCAACACCTGCATTGGCGTCGATAGCACGTAGCCCTGCCCGATGGACATATTATAGCTGTCGCCCGTTGTCCAGGGTTCAGCAAAGAGTTGGCGTTTCCACTGATCGGTCGGCACCAGAGAGGTCACTTCGCCGGGCAGGTCGATCCCCGTCGTCTCGCCGAATCCGAAAAGCTCTGTCCATTTGCTCAAGAGCTGATGCCCCAGTCCCTGGAACTGATCGAGGTATCCACCGCCGAGATAATAAAAGAAAATGTCGTTCGAGAGCGCCAACGCACTGACAACATTCATGCGCCCGTGAACGATGCCATATTTGTGGTTCCAACTCACAAATTCCTGCGCTTGCGAGAGATCGTCGGGGAAATAGCGATTGGGCAGATAGATTGGCCCAGAGTCGACCACAATCGTCTGCGGCGTGATGACGCCCTCCGCCAACCCAGCCGCTGATGTGACCATCTTGAAGACCGAGCCGGGAGGATAGAGACCGCCGATGGCGTAGTTAATCAGCGGACGGCGCTCGTCCTGTTCGAGCTTCAAATAGTCTTCGCCGATACGTTCGGCGAAGATATTGTTGTCGTAGGAAGGCAGGCTGACCATGCCCAGCACAGCGCCGTTTTGTGGGTTCATCGCCACGGTGACGCCCCACGGCGCATCGACTTCATCCATCATTTCTTGCAGCGCGTCGCGCATCACCGTTTGTAGACGGCGGTCGATGTTGAGGTGCAGGTTTAGCCCAGGAACTGGCTCGATGACAGGTCCAACGGTGCGCACGTCCACGCCGAGGATATTGCGCTCGGAATAGCGCACGCCCGGTTCGCCGCGCAGCTCGCGCTGATAGGTGTATTCGAGGCCATTCAAGCCCACCTTTTCATTCGGGTTGGTGTAGCCAGCGGCGCGGTAATTCTCCGCAGCAAACGCCGGAATCGGCCCCATGAAGCCGAGCACGTGACTCAACAGGTCGCCGTAAATGTATTCTCGCACCGGAACCTGCGTCACGCGTACGGCTGGAATGCGAAAACTGTCTTCGGAAATCTCAAACGCACGCGTGCGGTCGACCCCGTCGAGAATTGGCACCGGGTCGGAAGCGCTGCCCATGCTTTGAATGGCGACGGTGCGCTTGACGAGCGCAACCAGACCTTCCAGCGGCAATGGCTGATCAAGATCGGGCAGGTAGACTTTGCGCGGTTCAGCCATTGTCAGGCGTCCATCTTCCATCACCGGTGTGACGAAGGCCGGTTCGCTCAAAAAGGAAATGGGCACATTGACGCGCTGCACTGTACGGATAAAGTCATCGTACCCCAGCTTGTTGAAGAGGATCGCCGCCATACGCAGCGCCACATCCGGATCGCTGTCGGCGCGCAAGATGCGCAGCACCTTCTCGATCTCCACCGCCTCTTCGTCGATATTTTCCGTGTCGAGATCGTCGAATGGCAGGTCTTCGGGCACAAGCGCCACCTCAAAGCTGGGGCGATTGCGCACTAGAATGGTGCCGTTGCGGTCATAGATGATGCCGCGCGGCGCGGGCGTCTCCATGCGCAGCAGCCGATTGCGATTGGCAAGCGTCTCGTAGCGCTCGTTCTGAACGACCTGCAACTCAAACATCCTGGCGACCATGATCACAAAGACGATCACAATCCCCAGGCGAAAGACTACCATTGTTAATGTTGCTGTGTCGCGTCCGGTGCGTTCCTCGAACATACTCTCTCGACTGCCTCTTTCCACACAGATGGTGAAAAGAGCGTGCTACAAATCCTGGCTCTCGGGAAGGCGATTTAGAAAAGGCAGAGCCAGAAACATTAGCGCCGTATTATACACTGTGACGGGCAACACGATCTCGCGAACGGTCTCGGCGATCGGCAGCCGCAGGGTGGACGCTCCCATCACTTCCAACACCCCCAGCGTCGCAAGATATACAGCCGCGTAGATCAGCGTGCCCAACGCTGCCGCAGAGAGCGGAACCAGGATGTTGTAGCGCGAAAAGGGACGATGCCCCAGGCTGGCGACAAGCGCGCTCGCCATCAACGCCAGACTCGACGCGCCAAAAGGCCCGCCGCTAAAGAGATCGAGGCCAATGCCAGCGATGAAAGCCCATAGCACGCCGGGACGTGCACCATAGACGAGTGCCCCGATCACCACCATCAACAGCACCAGGTCTGGTTTCACTCCCGCCACCTTGAAGCGCGCCACCGTCGTCGATTGCAACAGGGCCAGGAACAGCAGCAGCGGCCCCATCAAATAATAGAGCGCGCCTCGGTTCATGGCGTCGTCTCCTGCGCACCATTGTTTTCTGCGGCGGGCGTGGTCGCCTGCGCTGGCTGTTGGAGCAGGAACTCCGGCAGCACTTCGCTCGGCTCGAAGTTGGTGATGACCATGACCAGCTCTAGGCTGCCAAAGTCTACAGCGGGGCGAATATTGGCGGTCTGGAAGACGGCGTTTGGCTGCGACTCGATCGACTCGATTGTCCCGATCGCCAATCCCTTTGGGAATTTACCGCCCAAACCCGAACTCAGCACCGCCTCTCCGACCTCGAACGTTGGTCCTTGCGGGATGAAGTCCATGATCAGGCGGCCGCGGGCGCCGCCGCGCACAATGCCGTTGAGCCGGCTGTCAGCCATCAGCGCGCTGGCAGAACTGCTCGGATCGGTGAGCAGCAGCACTTTGGCGTTGTTCTCGGTTACGTCGCTGATGCGACCAACCAGGCCCTGGTCAGTTACGACCGGCATGCCGGTGCGAATGCCGTGCACCGCGCCGAGATCGATCAGGATCGTGTCAATGAAGTTGGTGCTCTCCTCGCCGATGACGCGCGCAACAATTTGGGCGCCGCGCAATTCGAGGCGCGGGCGCAACTGCGCAAAATCGAGCAGCGCTCGCAATTGCTCATTCTCTTTCTCCACCTCGCGCAGCGTTTCGATTTCGGCCTCAAGCTGGCGCGCGCGCGTCTCTAACGCCGCATACTCCTGCTCGATTGTACGGATACGCATCACCGACGTCACAAGGCGGTTGATGCTTGCCGTAATGCCGGTGGCGCTCAGTTGGGCGGGCGCAGTCAATTGAGTGATCAGATTTTGCGCCGGCTGCAGGTTGCCGGATATTTGCAGCGCCATCAAGAGCAGGGCGGCCAGCGTCAGCAGCCCGACGCGAACACCCAGATCGCTGAAACTACGAGGTCGTCGTTCAGTGCTACGCATAAGAACCGAATGAGTCCATGAACAACGTTACCGAATCGTCGCTTTGCGCTGCATGCTCGTCAATGTCTCTCGATAAAATTCAGGTTTCTCCAAAATCATACCGGTGCCCATTGCGACAGCCGTCAACGGATTGTCGGCAACATAGACGTGCATGCGCGTCTCATCTTGCAAACGCTGCGCCAGTCCTTGTAGCAGCGCGCCGCCGCCCGCCAGCACAATGCCATATTCCATCAAGTCCGCCACCAATTCCGGCGGCGTTTCATCCAGCGTGGCTTTGACTGCATCGACGATTACCTGCACCGAGCCGGAGAGCGCCTCACGAATCTCCACCGAGCTGACTTCGACCGCTTCAGGCAGACCGGTGATCAGGTTGCGCCCGCGCAGGATCATCGTACGTTCGCGTTCGAGCGGATAGGCTGAGCCGATCTCGATTTTGGCGCGTTCAGCCATGCGCTCGCCGATCAGCAGGTTGTATTTCTGTCGGGCGTAGTTGATAATGTCCTCGTTCATCTCGTCGCCCGCTACGCGGATCGAACGCGAGACCACAATGCCGCCCAGGGAAATCACCGCCACTTCGGTCGTGCCACCGCCGATATCGACGATCATCGAGCCAACCGACTCGGTCACAGGTAGGCCGGCGCCGATCGCAGCCGCCATCGGTTCCTCTACCAGACCCGCCTCGCGCGCGCCGGCGCTGATTGCAGCGTCGCGCACCGCACGCTTCTCGACCTCGGTGACGCCCGATGGAATGCCGATCACCACGCGCGGGCGTGCTGCGCCAAAGCTGCCGCCGTGCACCTTGCCGATAAAGTGGTGGATCATCTGCTCGGTCACGTCGAAATCCGAAATCACACCATCTTGCAACGGGCGAATGGCGACGATGTGCGCTGGCGTGCGCCCGACCATTTCCTTCGCCTCGCTGCCGACCGCCTTGACGCGATTACGTCGTCGCGACGAAATATCGATCGCCACTACCGAAGGCTCATTAATCACAATACCTCGATTTTTGACGTGGACAAGCGTGTTTGCTGTACCCAGGTCAATCCCAATATCGAGAGAGAAGAGACCTAACAGCCAATCGATCGGGTTATTCACGCTTGACAGTTCCCCTCAGTTGACTCGATGTAGCCACAACTCAACACATCCACCTCATCACGCTCGTTATCATAACGAAAAGTACACTTGAGTATATCACAGCAATACAAGCGCCAAAAAAGCCCTTACAAAGTTATATCAATTCGCCTGTCGTCGTCGTATAATGGCGTCGTGACAATGGCATTCAGACAATCGTCCTCCGCAGAGGATTCGCTGGTCGAGTTGCTCGTCCAGGCTCAACAACGCCATAACCTGTTTGTGCCGCCTTCGGCGCAGCGTCAGCCAGTCGTCGTGGCTGTGAGCGGCGGCGTCGATAGCGTTGCGCTTTTACATCTTCTTGCACGGATGATGGAAATTTGGCAATTTGAATTGCATGTCGCCCATGTCGATCATGCGTTACGCCCCACCTCCACCGCAGACGCTGTATTCGTACGCGACCTGGCTGAGCAGATGTCACTGCCTTTTCACACGACCCGGCTCGACGCCGCCGCATTGCGCGCCGCCCCTGATGGACTTGAAGCTGCGGCGCGACGTGCACGCTATCGCTTCTTGTGCGCAACCGCATTGAACGTTACGCCTGGGACAATGGTTCCCGTGTTGGCTGTTGCGCATCATGCCGACGATCAGGCGGAGACGGTGCTATTGCGGCTGGCGCAGGGCAGTGGATTGCGCGGGCTAGGCGCAATGCGGCCCATTTCAACTATCGACGATCCGGCGCAGGCATCGCGCCCTGTGCGTGTGGTGCGCCCGCTGCTGGCTGCCCGGCGCAACGAGATCGTTGCGTATGCCCGTCGCCACGGGCTGGCGTGGCGCGAGGACGAGAGCAACCGGGATGAATCGCATCCGCGCAATTTGGTGCGCCATCAGGTGTTGCCGCTGTTGGCGCGCATCAACCCGCAGATCGTCGCAACGCTGACGCGCACCGCCAATCTGCTGGCTGAGGAGGGCAACCGGCTGGCGGCGTATGACGTGCGTGCGCTGCGTGAAAGCATTGTAACGCAGGACCGAGAGCGCATCGTGCTGCACCTGGCGCGGCTTCAGCGGATGTCGGTGAGCGAAGTGCGAGGTGTGTTGCACCTGGCGTTGACGATGCTTGACGCCGATATGCGCGCCATCGGCTCGCAGCAGCTTGCTGCGCTGGCTTTGTCCACGGTAGAGGCAACGCAACGCTCGGGGCCGCATCCGCTGGCAGGAGGGGTGGCATGGAGCATTATCGCACTGCCCGATGAAGGATTGGCGCTGGCGCTGCACCGTCAGCACTCGTTGCCGCTGCCGCCATCTACGCCGTGGTTCGATGACGCCAGCCGACAGAGCGGGGCGATCGCTGTGCCCAGGAGCGGCGCCGTGATGCTTGGCGGCTGGCGGTTGGAGTGCGCCGTGTTCGATCGCTCACAACTGGCGGAAGAGTGGCGGGAGAATCCAGATCGCTGGACTGCGTATATCGACGCCGACGCTGTGACGGCGGCCGTGTTGGCGCCGCCACAGGCTGCACAAAAGATCGACCCGCTCGGCATGGCTGGTCGGCGCAAGTCGCTCGGCAACCTCTTCACCGACGCCCGCATCGAGCCCCGCCTGCGGCGCGGCTGGCCTGTGCTCCTCGATGCGAAAGATGGGCGCGTATTGTGGGTGTGTGGGCTGGCGCAATCACATGCAACGCGCATCACAGATGCAACGCGTTCGGTGTGGCTGCTGCGATGGCGCACACTGCAGACATCAGCACCCATTCAACGATAGAGAAGGAGCATTGATCGCATGAATTCCCTGCGCACGCCAGCGGACTTGCAGCGTTTTCTCGACGAGAACCAGATTCAAGCCAGGCTGCTCCCCGACATCGGCCACACACCGACGGTGCCGGCTGCGGCGCTGGCGCTTGGCGTCAAGCCGGAACAGATCATCAAGACGCTGTTGTTTCTCGTCGAGCGGCCCGATCAGGAGGCAACGATGCCGGTGGTTGTGATCAGCCACGGCGAACGTCGCGTCGACAAAGGCGCTCTGGCGAAGCGCTTCGGCGTCAGCAAGAAGCGCGTTACGCTCGCCCCAGCGGAGGTTGTGCTGGCGACGCTTGGCTATCCAGCCGGTGGCGTCCCACCTTTTGGACACGCCACGCCGCTGCCGGTCGTCGTGGACGCAAGCATCGAGACCGCCGCGCTGCGCTTCGACGGAGTAATCTTTGGCGGCGGTGGTGATGACCGCACGATGTTGCAATTGACGGTGGCGGAGTTGTTGCGCGTGACGTCGGCGGAGGTGCTGCCGGTGAGTTGATCAGGCAACTGCATAGTCATTGGCGCCATTGTAGTGTATTCAATGCCCCACTGACCGCGTTGATTGCGGAACTGAAAACCGCTCCTCGCCTGACGCTGGCGCTGGTTCCAGAAGACGCGATGCTTCCCCTCTGCATACCCATCGAAGAGCTGGCGCTGATGCCCGACCGCACAAAATTTGCTCTCCTCGACTACGAGGTCAACGGCGACTCGATTCTTGTGCGCGTGCAGTTGCCGGTAAATTAAAAAACATTTATTGCTTCTGGTCAACTAAATACAAATTTTGCTGGCGGCAGTACAATCGATCTGGGTTGGGATCAGCGTGTCTATAATGCCATGCGCATTCTGATCCAGTTTGATCTTGGTGCGTTGCCTGCCAATGCCAGAATCAAGAGTGCAACCTTCTACGCCTATCAATCCTACATCAACCCGCCGGGCGATGGACAGGGGATGGATTTTCGAGCACAGTTTATGCAGCAATCCTGGAGCGCCAGCAGCGTCACCTGGAACAACGCCAGCTATCTTGGCGGGCAGTCGTTGCCGCTCGGAACGCTGCCGCCGGTGATCGGTTGGATCAGCGGCGGCGCCACCGAAGCGGTCAATGCCTGGCAAAGTGGTCAGCCCAACAACGGGCTGCTCATCACTGGCGACGAGACGCCCTCGCGTGGACGATGGAGACAGTTGAGCTCGCGGGCGATTCCGCAACTGGCGCCTTATCTACTGGTTGAATACGAGCAGGGTAGCTGCGACACTCAACCGCCGATCGCCACGATGAACGCATTGCCAAGCTTTGAGCCGAGCGAATTCAGAGTGGAGTGGTCAGCCTTTGACCTGGATCAACCAGGATGCCGGGCAAGTGGCGTCGCCTGGTACAACGTGCGATATCGCATCAACGGCGGTGAGTGGGTGAGCTGGAAAAACCAGAGCACTGCGACCTCGCAACATTTCAAAGGGTGGGCGTCAAATAACTCGCTCGTTGAGATTCAGGTTCAAGCGCAGGATCATGCTGGCAATCTCGGCGCGTGGAGCGCAACGGTCTCCACGCGGATCGACTCCGAGCCGCCGGTGGCGTCGGTCAACCCGCTGCCACCTTACACCGCCACGCCCACCTTCTCGATCACCTGGTCGGGCACCGACAACCTCTCCGGCATCGACTATTACAACCTGCAGATGAGCAAAAACGGCGGCCAGTGGGTCGATCTGTTGACGCGGACAAACGCTACCTCCTATCAGATTACCGGGCAGCAGGGCGACGTCTTCGGCTTCCGCGTGCAGGCGGTCGATCGCGTCGGCAACGTGCAGCCGTGGAGCCCAACTGCGCAGGCGACGACGACCATCTTCGGCTTCCCGATTGCGACGATGAATCCCGTCACGCCGCCGATCATCAAACCCTTCTCGCCGGTCAAAGATCGATTCTTCCTTAGCTGGAGTTCACAGACCGCACCCGGCACGCAGATCATCCAGTATGAGGTGCGCTACCGTTACACCAACTTCAACGGCGGCTCCACCGGCTGGACAACCTGGCGCTTCCTGACCGGTTCGCCGCCGCCCGCCAGCGCTGAGTTCCCCTTCGCATCGATGGGCATGGGCAACGGCGTCTATGAGTTCTACGTGTTGGCGACCAACAGCATGGGCCAAAGCCAGCCCTTCGAGCCAAACAGCGGACGCGGCGCCTCAGCGATCGTTGACCTCGACGACGTGATCCAGCCGCAGGCATACATGCCGATCATGGCGCGTTGAGGTGAGTAACGTGTTGCGTGGTGCGTGTTTCGTAATGCGTCGTCAGCATGTTGACGCGCACCACGCACCACGCACCACGCAACACGCAACACGCAACACTATGCTATAATCGTGTCCTATGGAAATTCTTGGAGGCCCGCTCTTCGCCGTGGCCGGCGCTGGGGAATCGCACGGGCCGGCGATCACCACGATTGTCTTTGGCTGCCCGCCTGGTCTGTTTGTGCGCGCCGCTGATATTCAGCGCTTCCTCGACCGCCGGCGTCCGGGCAGCAACCGCCACGGCACGCCGCGCCGCGAGGACGACACGGTTGTCTTGCTGTCGGGTCTCTATCAAGACGACCACGCTGCGCTCACGGCAGGACCAGCCATCACCGTCGAGCAAGGCGAGGAACGTTCGGTCTCCGCTGGCTATGCCGAGGGTTACACCACCGGCGAGCCGATTGCCGCCATCGTGCTCTCCACCGCCAAAAAGTCAGCCGACTACGCCCAGTTCATCGGGCCGACCGGCGAGGTGCGTCCAGGCCACACCGATTTGGTCAAATACAAAAAGAGCCAGGGCTTTGTCGATCCACGCGGCGGCGGACGCTCTAGCTATCGCTCGACGATCAGCGACGTGATCGGTGGCTCGATTGCGCGACTCTTTCTGGCGGAGCGCTTTGGCACGGTTATCCTTTCTTCGATCTGTCAGGTCGGCGAGCTGCGCGCGGAACGTAGTCTGGCTGCGCATGTCGAACAACTCGCTCTGTCGGGCGCGCCGGTTTCGGCTGGGCAGTTGACTGAGATCGAAGCGGGGCTGGAGTCTGCCGAGATTCACTCGTTCGACGCTGATTTCGCCCGCGCTGCCGGCGAGCTGATCAAACGCACGCGCATCGACGGCGACTCGATCGGCGCGGCGGTCGAAGTCGTCGCCGTCAACCCACCGGCGCTGGCAGGCGACCCGCTCTACCAAAGCCTCAAGGTGCGCATCATGGGCGCGCTGGGCGGTCTCAACGCGGTGCAGGGCGTCGAGGTTGGCGCCGGCTTCGCCGTGGTCGAACGCCGCGGCAGCGAGAACAATGACCCGATCCGTAGCAGCGGCTATCAGCGCAACAGCCACGGCGGGCTGCTCGGCGGCGTCACAACCGGCATGCCGCTTGTCTTTCGCGTCGGCTTCAAGCCCACCTCGACCATTGTCAAGCCACAGCAGAGCGTGCGCAAAGATCTCAGCGAGATCGAGTTTCGCCTGCAAAAAGGGCGCCATGACCCGTGCGTCGGCGTGCGCGCTGGCGTCACACTGGAGTCGCGGCTGGCAATCGAGCTGATGAACGCCGTGTTGATGCACGCCGCCGCGCACGTCTCGCCCGACCAATTCCAGCTTTTCGCCTGATCCTCGCTGCCATGTCCCGTACACGCCGTCCCCACAATTCCGCCGCTATTCCGCTCACCCTGATCGCCACGAAAGGACATCCGGCAACCGGCAAGAGCGCCGTGGCGCGCGGTGTGGCGCAGCGGCTGCGCATCCCGTTGATCGACAAGGATGACGTCAAGGATCATGTGCTCGGTCTGCCGCAGGCCAACGAGCTGGCTTACGCCGTGATGTGGCAGATCGCTGAGACGCAACTGGCGTTGGGGCTGAGCGTGCTCGCCGTGTCGCCGCTCTCTTATCCGGTCGGCTACGCAACCGCAGTGCGGATCGCCGCAACTCATCGTGCAAGATTGCTCGTTGTGGAGACAATTCTTGACGAAGCTGAATGGCGGCGCCGACTCGATGCGCGCACGCCCGGCTACTCATCGCACAAAATCAGCGGTTGGGCGGCGATGCAGGAGATGCTGCGCCAGTATGACGGCTGCTGGCAATATCCAATCGCCGCCGAACATCATCTTGTGCTCGACGCTACGCAGCCGGTCAACGCGCTGGTGGGCGCAGTCGTGGAGCGACTCACACAGAAGGATTTGCGCGCATGACGCAATCGTTGATCTCCAATCAGAATATTGTGCTCACCGGCTTCATGGGCGTCGGCAAGAGCACGGTCGGGCGCATCCTCAGCGAACGGCTGAACCGACGCTTTGTCGACATGGACGCCGTGCTGGTCGAACGCTTTGGCAAACCGATCTCGGCTATTTTCGCTGACGAGGGCGAGGAGACGTTTCGCATTGCCGAGGCGCGACTTTGCCAGGAGCTGGCGCAGGAGCAGAATCTGGTGATCAGCACCGGCGGCGGCGCGCTGATCAACACTGCAAGCCGTGAGGCGCTGGAACGCACCGGCACGGTTGTCTGCCTGCACGCCGCCGAAGAGGTGATTCTGGAGCGACTGGCAGCCGCAACCGACCGCCCGCTGCTGCCCGGCGAAGAAGCCGAACGTCGCCGCCGCGTGCATTTGCTCTTGCAGCAGCGGCGGCTCGCTTACGGCGCTATCGCCTATCAGGTCGATACAACTTCGCTGAGCGCCGAGGAGGTCGCCGACCAGGTGCTCGACGCCGCGCTCGCCAACCAGGAAGCCGCCGGCTTGAGCCGCATCCCGGTCTACTCGCCGACGGGTGACTACGATTTGCTGCTCGGCAACGGGCTGCTGACTGAAGCCGGACGCCTGCTGGTCAACCGTGGTCTGCGTCCAGGCGTGGCTGCCCTCGTGACGAATGAGATGATTCAGCCTCACGCCGAAACGCTGCGCGACAACCTGGCGGCGGCAGGCTTCGAGCCGGTGATCTGTCTGGCGCCGGAAGGTGAGCAGCACAAGACGTTGGAGAGTGTACAGAACTTGTACGCTCAGTTTGTGGCCGTGGGTCTTGACCGCCAGAGCGCCGTGATTGCAGTCGGCGGCGGCGTGATTGGCGACATGGCCGGCTTTGCCGCAGCGACCTATCTGCGCGGTGTGCCCTTTGTGCAGGTTCCCACGTCGCTGCTGGCGATGGTGGATGCCTCGGTCGGCGGCAAAACTGGCGTCGATCTGCCGCAGGGCAAGAACCTGGTCGGCGCGTTCAAGCAGCCGGTCGCAGTGTTGATGGACATGGCGACGCTTGCAACGCTGCCCTCCGATGAGTTCCGCGCCGGGCTGGCGGAGGTGGTCAAACACGGCGTCATCGGCGCGCCGCGGCTCTTCACGCAGTTGGAGGAGGAGGGTCCGGTCAATCTGCTGCAACTGGTGGCGGACGCCGTGCGCGTCAAAGTGCGCATTGTCGAGCTTGACCCCTATGAGCGCAACGTGCGCGCCCACCTCAACCTGGGC
>CALJMI010000003.1 GCA_937981885.1 uncultured Caldilinea sp. | reverse complement strand
ATCCATCACCTTTGGGCAGCGCTCCTGGAAGATACAGCCGGGCGGCGGGTTGCGCAGGTCGTGGGTGAGTCCTTCGGTCAGCTTGAGCGGCTTGCGCTCCTTGATCGACGGGATCGATTCGATCAGAAGCTGTGTGTAGGGATGCAGCGGCTCCGAGAAGATCGCTGCGACCGGCGCCACCTCGACCATGTGACCGGCGTACATCACGGCGATGCGGTCGACCAACTGCGCCTGTAAGCCCATGTCGTGGCCGATCAGGATCATCGACACGTCCATGCGCTCCTTGACATCGAGCAACGTCTGCCCGACCACGCGCTGCACCACCACGTCGAGCGCGCTGGTCGGCTCGTCGGCGATGATCAGCGACGGGTGCAGGGCGATGGCCATAGCGATACAGACGCGCTGCTTCATGCCGCCGCTCAGTTCGTGCGGGTACATGTCGTAGATGCGACTGGGCAGACCAACCATGCTCAACAGATCGAGGATGCGTTTTTTGAGCTTGTCTTTTGGCTGGCGACCTTCGTGTGTCTGGATCGCTTCGGCGATCTGTGTGTGGATGCGCATCACCGGGTTGAGCGAGTTCATGGCGCCTTGCGGGATCAGCGCCAGCGTGTTCCAACGCACATCGCGCAGCGCCGACTCGTTCAGCTCAACCAGGTCGATGCCATCGAGCAGCACCTGCCCGCCAACGATGCGTCCTGGCGGCTGCACCATGCGCAGGATCGCCATCGCCGTCGTCGTCTTGCCGCAGCCCGACTCGCCGACGAGTCCGAGAATTTCGCCTTTGTAGACATGAAAGCTTACGTCATCCACGGCGCGTACGTTGCCGGTCGGCGTGCCGTAATAGACTTTGAGATTTTTGACTTCGAGCGTGATCTCGCGGCCATTGGCGCCGGCCGCTGCGGCCTTCTTGCGTTCCAATTGTACGGTCATGCAGTCACCTTCCGTCCGCGCAGACGTGGATTAGCGATTTCGTCGAGGCCGACCGTGATCAAGAACAGTCCGGAGAAGACGACGACGAGCGCCGCGATCGGAATGCCCCACCACCACCACATGCCGCGCAGCACCGCTGCGGACTGGATGGCGTAGTAGATCGTCATGCCCAACGTCGGGATGCGCGTGGGGCCGAGACCAAGCACTTCTAGGCTGGTGGCGGCAAGAATCGCGGCGGAGACATTGCCGGTGAAGCTGGCGGCAATGTAGGGCAGCATGTTGGGCATCATCTCTCCGAACATGATTGAGAATGAGCTGGCGCCGGAGATGCGCGCCATCTGCACATAGCCGCGCTCGCGCATGCTCAACACCTGGGCGCGGATCAGGCGCGTTGGGCCGGGCCACAAAAACGCCGCCAGCAACAGCGCCATGTTCTCGACCTGCAGCACGCGCACATACGCGCCGATCACGATCAGCACTGCCAACACCGGAATAACGATGATGGCGTCGGAAAGCGTGCGAATGATCGCATCCACCCAGCCGCCCATATAACCGGCCGTAAAGCCGAGCACGACGCCGATCAACATGCCGATGCTCGCTGCAATCAAGCCGATGCGCAGCGAACGCGGCGCGCCGACGAGCAGCACGGCCAGCATATCGCGACCGCTGCTTTCGGTGCCGAGCGGGTGATCCCACGAAGGGACGCCAAAGCGCGCATAGGCTGCAGCGCCGACTGCCTGGCGCGCTGGCTGTTGCCCACTGGCAGCGGGCGTGGCAACTGCGCCCGCTGAATCTGGAGCGGCCGTTGCCGTCGCCGCTGCAAACGGGTTGCCGCCTGTCACGGAACGGCGGGTTGGCGTGGCGCCAACAGCAGGTTGGTCGGCGGCTGGCGTCTGTGCGGCGAAAGGATTGCCGCCCGTGATCGAACGCGCGGGCGTGGTTCGTGCGGCGGGCGCTTCTTCTGCACTTGCAGCGTCGGCGGGCGCAGCGACAGGTGTAGCTGTGGCGCGTGTGCGCAGGGTCTCGATCTGCTGCACCACGGGCCGGGCAGATTCAGCGTCATAGCCGGGCGCCCATGGCGGTGGCAAATTGAGCGGCGACGAGGCCGGATAGGAGAGCGTTTCGTCCCAAAAGATGCGTCCAATCGGCCCGAGCAACATGATGAAGAGCACCATCGCCAGGCCGATCAAAAATTTGGGGTTGAGCCACGGCGAATCCCACCGGTTGAACCTGGATGTCCTGCGCGCCTGCGGCTTACCGCCGCCTGGAACGCTTTGCGTGGATGTCGTCATGGGTCAGCCTCGTTCGTAGGTGATTCGGGGATCGATCAATGGGTAAAGTAGGTCCAGGATCAGCACCAGCGTGGCCGTTGTAAAGACGAGCATAAAGACGATGCCCTGGATTAACGTATAATCTGACGTCACGATGCCGATGTAGAGCAGATAACCTACGCCTGGATAAGCGAAAATGTACTCGACCAGCACGGCGCCGCCGACGATGCCGCCTAAACTGAGCGTCAACGCCGTGACCTGCGGCAGAATCGAGTTGCGCACGCCATAAAGCCAGAATATCCGGCTCGGTTTGAGTCCTTTTGCCTGCGCCAGGATCATATAATCCTCACCAGCGGTCGTAATCATCATGCCGCGCATCCCCAACGCCCAGAAGCCCATTGAGGCGATCACGATTGCAGTTGCGGGCAGAATCGCGTGATAGATGATGCTGGAGATGTAGGGCCAATTCAGGCCTGCCACCAGCCCACGCCCGACCGAGCCGGAGGCGGGCAGCCATCTGAGCCAAAAGGCGAAGACGTAGATCAGCAAAATTCCTAACATAAAAAAGGGAATCGACGTGAAGGTCAGCGACACCGGCAACAGGTTGCGAATCCAGCCGGGCGTGCGCTCCCATGCCATCAACGCGCCGATCGTGTTGCCGATCACAAACGAAAGCAGCGTCGCCACCAGCAGCAGACCGATCGTCCATGGCAACGCCTGAACGACCATGTCTTCGACGCGACTGGGGAAATTGGCAAGCGAGTAGCCCAGATCGAAGCGGAGTGAGTTTCCAATGTAGCGAATGTACTGAAGAGGAAGCGGATCATCCAGCCCGAAGCGGGCGCGCCAGGCATTGATGAGTTGAGCAGCGTTTTCTACATAACCGGATTGCGCCATCATGCGGCTGATCATGCCAGCCACCGGATCGCCCGGAGCGAGGCGTGGGATCATGAAAATGATCGTGGTGCCCAACCAGATAGTTAGGAGCCACATCCCAAGCCGCTTTAGGAAATAGTTCCAGGTAAGCCCGCCCATGTCGTTTCCTATGTTGGTCTATGCATCGAATCAAGCAGGGAACCTTCCAGGAAGCTGCCAGCCTCCTGGAAGGTAGGTGAACGTTACTGAGCGCCGGTCGCCGTCAGGTTTTGCAGAATCACGTGGAAGTGCTGCCACCATGTCGGCGGGTGGATGTACTGATTCTCAAAGGTGGGCCAGCCAGTCCAGTAGGTGGTGTCGAACGGGATAATCTTCTTCGCCTGCGTGACTGGAATGACAGGCAACTCGTCAAACCAGAGGTCCATCGCCTGAATGAACAGTTCTTCGACTTTGGGGTCGCCAAGCGGAAGACTGCCGATCTCTTTCACCAGCGCGCTAAACTCTTCGGCTGCCGGGCCGCTCCAGCGCCACGCATCGAAGTCAGCACGCTCGCCGATCGGCTTGAGCCACTGGACGTCGAAAGTGTTCAACGACGCCCACGGTTCGTTGACTGAACCACAAGTCTGCCAGCCCATGCGCGCCTCAAAGTTGCCGTTGCGCCAGTTCTCATCCCAGGTGCTGCCTGCTTCGTTGCGCGTAGAGGCATTGATGCCCAACGCCTGGAGGTCCTCGACGATCACCTGCGCAATGCGCTGCTTTTCGATGAAGGCTTCGTGCGTGGTGATATCCAGCGTCAGCTCCTTGCCGTCCTTCTCATAATAGCCGCTGGCATTCTTGGTGTAGCCTTTGGACTCGATGATCTCGGCGGCTTTAGCAGGGTCATGCGTCCACAACTGATCAAGATCCCAGGCGCCAGCTTCGATGGCAGCGTCGACCAGGTCATCCAGCGGCGGGTAAGCCGGGAAGAAGTGGCGGCTCTTCAGCGTGGTGTTCTCGTAGGCAATCTGAACGATCTTGTCACGGTCGATGGCGTAGTTGATTGCCCAACGCATTTCTGGATCATCCCACGGCGCCATTGCGTTGTTGAATTCCAGTGTGCGCGAGCAGGGATCCGGCACCCAGGCAAAGGGCGGTTCCTCGAACCAGGTGATGACGTTGGGGTTCTGCGCCTGCAATGCCTGCAACGCGCCGAGTGTAATGTCCATCAGGCTGTCGAGCTGACCGTTCGCCATCAGCGCAGCGCGGGTTTCCGGCGGGCCTGCCCATGTCCAGATGATTGTCTCCGGCTCCGGCAGCTTGAAGACGCCTGTCCTGGCGCCCCACCAGTTGTCATCACGCTTCCAGACAACTTCGGTCGGGCTGGTGCTGGCGAGCTTATAAGGTCCAGAGCACATCGGCAGCCCTGCCGCCAGGTCAAAATTCTTGAAGGTAAGCGGATCGACATCCTTCCAGATGTGTTCCGGTGCAATGTTGGAACCACCCCAGATTTTTACCGACCAGTAGTCCAGCGCATAGCGAGGGTTCGGCGCCTTCAAATTGAACTGGACGGTCAGATCATCGATCTTTTCAACGCTTTCCACCCACTGATTCTGCTCCGCTGAACCGCCAAGCTCCGGTGTACTCAGCAACATGTTCAGGGTGAAGACAACGTCATCGGCATTGAGTGGTTCACCATCCTGCCAGGTGATCCCATCGCGCAGCTTCAGCGTCCAGACATCGAGTGTTTCATTGGCGGTGAAGCTTTCAGCTAACCACGGCTCGAATTCACCGGTCTGGTAATTAAGAATCTGCAATGGCTCCAGACAGACCTGATGGAAGCCCTGGTCGCGGCGATTGCCGGGGACGTAGGGGTTCCAGACGCCTTCGGGGTCTTGCAGACGCCCACCGTCGATGTCCATGATCAAGGTGCGTGAGCGTTCGGAGCCTTCAGCAGCCGGCGCAGGTTCTTCGGCGGGCGGCTCGGTCGGCGCTGGCTCGGCTGGCGCAGCCTCCGCCGGTGCAGCGGGCGCCTCTGCCGGCGCAGCAGGTTGGACTGGCGCTGGCGTTGGGGTTGGCGCAGGCTGCCCACAGGCTGCCAGCACCATCGTGGCGACCAGCAACAGACTGAGGATGATAAAAATTCGCTTTCCCTTGTGCATTGTGAAGTAACCTCCTCAATTGATTTTCTGGGGAACAACGGAATAAAACGACAGTACAAACAGGCGACACAAACAGGCGACGTGCAGAACTCCTGGCGCTTGACCTCCCTTTCCCTGGTGAACAACAGGGAACATACAAAGTTATGAGTTGGTTGAAATTGATAACCGGTGAAAAAGATTGTGCGAACTGCCAACAAGCACCCCAATGCTGTCAGTCATCTACGGACTTGTTGTGTGTTGCAAGAAAAATATACCGCAATCGTTTCGTTTGTGCAAACGCAAACTTTTTACGCTTGGATCGTGCTCCACATGGATTGCATATTTGCTCAACGGTTGCCTTGACGTATCTGAAAATCTGATTATCATGCAAACTAGTAGTAGTTATCGTTGAGGAGGCAAGCTGTGAATCAGGTGATTTCCGTAACAGAAGCATCTCGTAACTTTTCTGATGTGATCAATCGCGTCTACTACCAGGGACAGACTTACTTGTTGACGCGTGGAGGCGTCGTTGTTGCCCAGTTGACAGGAGCCAACAAGACTCTCTCAGTCAAAGACTTGCTCAACCAGTGGGAAAACAGGCCACGGCTGGACCCAGATGATGCAGCACAATGGGAAGAAGACCTGTTCGAAACACGAGCCGCCTTGACGATGCCGGAGGATACGGCGTGGGACTTCTGATCGACAGCAGCGTATTGATCGCTGCCGAACGAGGGCGTATCCGTTTGCAAAGTGTGCTGGCTGGCAACGAGGACGAATCGTTGGCGATCAGTGTCGTCACAGCAAGTGAGTTGTTGCACGGAATCTATCGCGCCAAGACGGTCGAACAGGCAGAGCGGAGGCGTCAATTTGTCAATTTTGTCTTGGCGTTATTTCCGATCATTCCAATCGATCTAGAAGCTGCCCACCACCACGCTCGCATTTGGGCAGGATTGCAGACACGCGGTGAGATGATCGTCCCTTACGATCTGCTGATTGCAGCATCAGCATTGGCATCTGGCTACAAAGTAGTGACATTCAACGTTGACGAGTTCACGCGCGTGCCAGGTTTGCAGGTGGTAACTCCAATACGTCAGTAAAACTGATGCCGGGGTGGACACCCCGGCATCAGTTTTTGAATACTTGAACTTTGTTGCGGTGAGTTGTCCCGCACAATTCCCGTCTCAGTCCGCCAATCCGAGATCATCGCCAGCAACGCGCGCGCTGGCTGGCTTGGGCTGGTGATACTCGACCACTGTCACGAGGCGGTCGATCAGATCGCGTGTGTCGACGACATTCAGCTTCCTATAGAAGAAGGTGAACTGGTCTTCGAGCGCCTGGTAGAGCGTCTCTTTGGTGTCACCCGAAATCGCCCACAGCTCTGGCTTGAACGGACCCATCGCCTTCTTGCGCGACTTGTAGTAAAACTGCGCGTCGGTCATGTTGGGCTTGCGCTCATCAGCCGCGGCCACGTCGAGGAACTTGTGCAGCTTCTCGGTCAGCTTCGCCGGGAACGCCGGGTGATCGAGGAAGAGGTTCATGAAGCCGGTCGCCAGGTGAATCTCCAGCGTCTGCACCTCTGGGAACTTGTTGAAGTAGTCCTCGGGCAGGGTGCTGGCGCCGTGCTGCACTGCGCCGCCTGCGCCATGCTCGCGTGCACGCTGACCGAGCACCGCCAGCGTATCAAAATCGACTGCCACCTTGGCGATGCTGCCGTCGGGCAGGACGATGCCGCCGTGGCTGGTGCCGGTCTGCACGCTGATCTTGCTCAGCCCGGCATAGTCGCCGAGTTGCTTGAGCGCTTTTTCGTAGCCGAGGATGTAGGCGTCCAGCTCCTCCGGCGTGGAGTTCTTCTCACCGACCTCGCCGATCTCACCGCCCAGGCTGATCGTGACGCCAGCCGGCTCCAGATCGCGGATGAACTTGGTGATTTCCGCCGAACGCGTGTAATTGTGATATTGCTGCTCCTCCAACGTCGGCGGTTCGAGCGTGACCAGCGTGCTGGTGTCGATGTCAATGTTCCAGAAGCCAGCCGGGATCGCTTCTTTGATCAGGTCTTTGACTTCCTTGATGGCGCCTTCGGGGTCGGTTTTGTACTTGGCGGCTTTGACCTGGAAATGGTCACCCTGAATAAAGAGCGGATGGAAGTAACCTTCTTTGATTGCGGCGGCGATGACCATGGCGCTGTACTCGGCGGGCGGCAGCTCACAGTAGCTCATCTCGCTGCGCGCGATCTCGAAGATAATGGCGCCCGCGTTGGTCTTTTTGGCGGCGCGCAGGGCGGCGCGGCACGTATCATACGCGGTGAAGCGGATGTTCATCGCCGGCACCGTGCGGTCTTGCCATTCGTTGCGACTGCGCGCAATGTAGAACTCGTGGATGCTGGCGGGGCGCGCGCCCAACGCCTGACCGATCTCCCAGATCATCCAGCGCGCGTATGCCTTGACTGCGTCCGTGCCAAAGGTGGCGGAACGCGCCAGAATGTCGATGCCGTGCGCCTGCAATTTGGCAAGATCGACGACCTCGACACGATCGCCCTTGACCACGACCGCATCTTTCAAGTCCTGGCGCAGTTCATATGTGCTTTCGTAAATCATTTTTTGCCTTCCTTTTTCAATCGAAACCTACGAGTATTTGATCCGCAGATTACGCAGATTACGCAGATAAAATTGCTGTTCTTTCTGCGTAATCTGTGGATGATAGTTTTAGTATAGGAACATCGGCTTGCCGAGCACGTGACGCACTTTGGGGCGGTATTCGTTCACATCGTAGAGTTCGCTCACGTCGACGCGCTTGATGCCACTGGTGACGGTGCTCATCGGGATGTGGGTGTAGGTGCCGTCGCGCAGCGCAACCATGCGCCCGCTGACGCCGCTGGTGATCAGCGACACCGCCAGGTTGGCATAGTTCACGCCCACCATCAGGTCGAGCGCGTCCGGCGCGCCCGAACGCATCAGATAGGAGACCTGCTGATAGATGATGTCTTCGCCCGTCAACTTCTTGAGCGCCTCGCCAGTGAGCTGACCAATGCCGCCCAACTTCCGGTGACCGTAGGCGTCCGCCTCGCCATATTCGACGACCTGCCCGCCGAGGAAGTGCGCGCCTTCGCTGATCGTCACCATGGCGTAGTTACTGGGGTTTGCACGCTTGTCCTGCATGACCAGTTTCGCCAGCTTCTCAACGTCGAAGGGCACTTCCGAGATGATGGCGCGATCAACGCTGGCCAGATAGGAGCTGATCAGGCTGGTCTCGCCGCTGTTGCGGCCAAACAGTTCGATGACAGCGATGCGTTCGTGCGAGCCGGTGCTGGTGCGCAGTTGGTGGATGAACTGCACGCTGCGCGTCACTGCCGTGCCAAAGCCGATGCAGTAGTCGGTGCCATAGACATCGTTGTCCATCGTTTTGGGGATGGCGACGACTGGGAAGCCTTCGCTGTGCAGTCGCTCGCCAAAGCTGAGCGTATCGTCACCGCCAATTGGGATCAGCCGGTCGATGCCAAGAAATTCCAGGTTGCGCAATACGTGCGGTGTGAAATCGAGCGTGGATTTGTCAGCGGATTCTGGCTTTTCCGGGTCGCGCAAGAAGGCGGGTGCATCTTTGGGTTTGACTTTCGCCGGGTTCGTGCGGCTGGTGTGTAGGAAAGTGCCGCCCGTGCGGTCAATTGTGCGCACTTTGTTCTTGTCTAATTTCATAAAACACACATCATAGGTCTCCGGGTCATCTGGGTTGAGATAAAGCAGACCTGCCCATCCCCGCCGGATGCCAATTACTTCGTGGCCTTCGTCAACAGCTCGATCCACCGCTGCCTTGATGCACGGATTGAGACCAGGCACGTCGCCGCCGCCGGTCAAGATGCCAATCTTCATGGGTTACTCCTTTTTGAATCAAATCGTTTGAATAAAAGGCGCTCACTGTTGGAACACCCAATCCTCATCGATTTTTCGATGCTGGCGCTCCGTTGCATCTTTGCAACGATCATTGCCTGAATATGAATCGAAAGGCGTTGCAACAATGAATTTATTGCCACCGAAATCAATTGATTAGTATACCATCATTTGCATGGAGACGCCTACCCGCTCACCGGAGATTTTCTGACAGGGTTTGCGAGGGCCAGGCATGATTTATGCCCAGCCGCGCGCCTTCATCGCTTCATAGACGCGTTTGGCTGCTAACAGGTGAGCTGCCAGACGATTGTGGACGCCGTGGCGGTTGGCTGCGTCGTGCACGGCCGCAAACGCGGTCGTCATGCGATCATCCAATCGCCGATGGATGGTGGCTTCGTCCCAGTAGAAGTTCGATGCGTTCTGCACCTGCTCGAAGTAACTGACCGTGACGCCGCCAGCGTTGCAAAGAATGTCCGGTATCACATATTTGCCGCGACGGTGCAAAATCTCGTCGGCTTCGGGCGTTGTGGGGCCATTCGCCAGCTCGGCAACGATCTTGGCTTCAATGCATTCGGCATTGCGTTCCGTGATGACATTTTCTAGCGCAGATGGAAAGAGGACTTCCACGTTGAGCGCGAGCAGATCGGGTGTGCTGATCGGTTCGCTTTCGGGGTAGCCGACCACGCTTCCGGTGCGCCGTTTGTGTTCCAGCACTTTGTGGTAGTCAAGTCCGCTGTCTGCGTAGATGCCGCCCTGGCTGTCGTTGACGGCGACAACCTTCATGCCCAGCAACTCCACCGCCAACCGGTGGGCGTGGCTGCCAGCATTGCCGTAACCCTGGATTGCCGCTGTCTTCCCTTTCAGGTCAAGCTTTAGCGCGGTCGCTGCCTCGCGCACGGTGTATATGCCGCCGCGCGCAGTGGCGTCGTCGCGTCCAATGCTGCCGCCAACGCATAGCGGCTTGCCGGTAATGACGCCGGGTTGTCGCCGCGAAAAGATCGATTCGTATTCATCCATCATCCATGCCATCACCTGCGGCGTGGTGTATACATCGGGCGCTGGAATGTCAATATCTGGGCCGATAGCTTGAGACATTGCGCGAATGTAGGCGCGGCTCAATCGCTCCAGTTCCGGCGTTGAAAGGTGCTTGGGGTCGCAGATCACGCCGCCTTTGGCGCCGCCCAACGGCAAATCCAACACAGCAGTCTTCAGCGTCATCCACGCCGCCAGCGCGCGCACGGTGTCGACAGTTTCTTGCGGATGGAAGCGAATGCCGCCTTTGCCTGGGCCGCGCGCATCATTCCACTGGATGCGAAACGCAGGGAAAACCTCAAGTGAACCATCATCCATCTGTACAGACAACAAAAAGTGGAATTCTCGCAGTGGTTGTCGAAGTAATTTGCGGGCTGCGACTGGCAACTCCAATAGTTCGCAAGCGCGATCGATCTGACGCTGGGCAATGTGTAGCGGGTTCTCGTCACTATGTGTGGCGATTTCGGGAGACGAAGACAAACCGTTCATTCCAGTTACTCCTTAGCCGTTTGCAGAATGAATGTAAAAATAAGAATAAGTAACAAAAATTTCGGTGCAAGACCGATGCCGGGTTCAATATAGAATGTGAGCGCCGAATTGCCAGAGACGCCTTGCCAGAGACGCACTGCAATCGCACCCCCAATCACCATACGTCTTGATGGTCTTGTTGGTAATATTGCGGGCCGGGCTGAGCAAGCATCTGTGCAATTGGGCGCAGGTCCATCCACCATTGCTCTTTCGGGCGTTCGTGTTTGGCGTCGTAGCGGCGGATAACCTCTTCCAGCGGCGTCACGTGATATTTGCTGCCCTGCACGCCAAGGCAGGCGACCGTATTGCGCCCTGCCAACGCCTCCTCTTCTAGAAATTTGATGCAGCGATACGCATAGCGGGTGGCAAGGATGCGATCAAATGGCGTTGGGTCTCCTCCCTGCTGGAGATGACCGAGCACGGACATGCGCACTTCGTAGAGATCGCCGCCCTCCGCCTCGAAGAGGTTAGACATGAACTGCGTGGTGTAGAGCGGATGTGCGCGCTCGTTGCGGATCATGACGCCCAGGCGTTTGCCATGCTCGAATCCTGTGTTGAGCAGGCGCACGTCATGGTAAAGGTCTTTGAGCGTGACGCCTTCTTCATGCAAGTATGCACGCTCGGCGCCAGTCGCCAACATGCTCATCAGCGCCAGATAACCACAGTATTTGCCCATCACTTCAACGACAAAGCAACGGCGCGACGCCACCGCCGACTGTTTGATCTTGTTAACGGCGTCGACGATGTTGTTCAAGGCAGTGTCTGCGCCGACGCTCAGTTCACTGCCCGGCAGGTTGTTGTTGATTGAGGCGGGCAGGCAGATGATTGGGATTTGGAAAGAAGGGAAATTCTCGCGCTCTTTCAACAAGCTCATGGCGGCGTTGTAGCCAGCCCAACCGCCGATGACCAGCAGCCCGTCGATCTGTCGTTCTTCGATGGTGCGCGCGATGGCGTAGAAATCCTTGCCGCTCGGCACATGTCGATTGGTGCCCAACTCTGAACCGCCCATCGACGCCCAGTGATCGACGTCCATCCATTTGAACTGGTGCATGTCGTCGTTGATCAGGCCAAGAAAGCTGTTGTTGACGCCCAGAATGTGATGCCCACGATCAAGACCGAGCCGCACTGCGGCGCGCAGAGCAGTGTTCATGCCTGGTGCGGGCGCGCTGGCTGTCAACACTGCCAGGGTCAGACGGCGTTGGCCCGGTTTGGGGTCGTGAGGCAGTGCGCGTACCAGTGTGCGCAAAATGTGGAAGGATTCCTTGAAACTGCTGCCGCGCAGCTCCATTGCTTCGGTGAAATTGCATTCCTTGATTGCAACGTTGATGGCGCGAGTCTTTTCGACGCACTCCATGAGCGGGAGCCGCGTGACGCGGTTGCCTTTCATCCCGATCAACTGTGGCGTCGAGTCGGCGTTGGCGCTGAAGATTTCATCCACCGCCGCTACGCCAACCAGCGTACTCATCGTGCGGTCGTAGGCGCTCGGCGCGCCGCCGCGTTGCACATGCCCCAGGATCGTCGTGCGCACATCCTCATGGAGTTGATCTTCGAGCACCTGCCGGACATATTCCGCTGAGATCGGCTTGCCGTTGCGGTCGATGGCGCCCTCGGCGACGATCACAATGCTGTCACGCCGTCCTGCTGCGCGCCCGGCTTTGAGCACCTCGCACATCTTGTCTTCCCAGCGGTCGACATCGGGCGGGCTTTCAGGGATCAGCGCCCAGTCTGCGCCGGTCGCCAGTGCGCTCATCAACGCCAGATAGCCGGAATTGCGCCCCATCACCTCCACTACGAAGGCGCGCTGATGGCTGGCCGCCGTGCTGCTGATGCAATCGACGGCGTAGGTGATGCGATGCAGCGCGCTGTCTGCGCCGATTGTAATGTCGGTGCCCCACATATCGTTGTCGATCGATCCGACCATGCCTGCAATCGCCAGATATGGATATTTTTCGAACTCATTGCGCGTAATTTGTCCAGTGTCGAGCAGCTCTTGCATGATATTCAGCCACTCGGTGCGCAACGTGTTGGCGCCTGTCAGACTGCCGTCGCCGCCGATCACGATCAAGCCATCGATGCCATTCTTGATTAAGTTGTTGACAGCGCGTACACGTCCCTCACGCGTTCGGAATTCGGCGCTGCGCGCTGTGCCGATGATCGTGCCTCCCATCTGCAAGATGCCGCCGACCCCATTCCATGTAATTGGGCGAATCAGATCGCCGCCATCGACCAGCCCTTGATATCCTTCGTAAATTGCATAGACTTCGGCGCCGCGATCCAACCCAGCGCGCACAACTGCGCGCAGAGCAGCATTCATGCCCTGCGCGTCGCCGCCGCTCGTCAAAACGCCAATGCGTTTCATCGATTTATTTGCTTCCTTTCTATCTCGTCCCTTCGCCGTCGGGTAATTTTTTCTCTGTAGTATACCACAACCGCCTTGTACAAAGTGGTGTCTTATTAACACTAAAGCACATGTCATTTGTCCTGACCAGGTCGCATCCACGCGTCTGGCAGACTGAAAGAAGGGTTTACTTATTGATTTCTAGATTGTCACGTCATATCGTTCACAATCTTCCCGGAAGCTCCGGAGCTTCCGGGAAGATGAGCCGCCAACCTAGAGGTCAGTAATGTAAAAAGCAGGTCATCGCCTCCAGCGTGACGGGGCGCCATATCATGCCAGAGACGATGACCTGCGACGAGCGTCTCCAACTTCAATTTCACCTGTGAGAGAGTACCGTACAACTGTTATGGTTGGATTAACGTGCACATTGGTAGACATAAAATTTTGCGTTTGACGCAAATTCATTTCTCGGTTACACTGTAACGCTGCAGAATGACTTGTTTAGCGTTGCAAAATCAGGGAACGGCTTATGGCAAGAAGACGAAGCGCAGTCCGCATTGGCGTCACCGGGCTGGGACAGCGTGAGGAACTGGCGCCGGGCGTCTTTATCAACACACACTATCGCGGCTGCACGCCAGGATTTATTTACACCGAAGAAGGCATCATTCTCGTCGATGCGCCGCTTATTCCAGCGCAGGCGATCGATTGGCGCGCTCAGATCGCTGACCAATATCCCGATTCTCCATTTCTTTATTTGATCAATACTGACCATCACCGCGGCCATGCGCTGGGCAATCAATACTTTATGCCTGTGCGTGTGCTTGCCCACGAACGCGCGCACAAAGAGATGTCGGGGTACACCGAAAACTTTAAGGATCGCGTGCGCAATAGCTTCAAACGCGAGCCAGAGATTCAGGCGCAACTCAACAACATCATTATCATACCGCCGCACCTTACCTTTACACAGCGTGCGACCTTGTTATACGGTGGACGTCGAGTTGAGTTGATTTTTGTCGGCGGCCATACGCCAGCAACCAGCATCGTCTGGCTGCCGGAAGAAAGGGTCTGTTTTGTGGGAGATATTGTTTGGGTCGATCAGCATCCTTATATGGCGCAGGGCAACACACAGGAATGGCTGCGCGCGTTGGAGCTGATCCGAAATATCGGCGCCGATTTTCTTGTGCCCGGCCATGGGCCTGTTGTCGGGCCTGAATCGACCTACCGGGTTGGCGAGTATATCGAGTTTATGCGCGGTCGCGTGCGCGACTATTACCGCGCTGGCAAAAACAAGAATGAAACCAAAAGCGGGTTGGTCGGCGAGATGCTGGAATGGTTCCCTGTGCCGCCAGAACGTAAGGCTAAAATCGAGAGCCAGATCAAGTCGGGGCTAAACCGCGTGTTTCGGGAAATCCAGCGCGAGGAGGAGGAGGCCTCCGGTCGCGTTCCCACGACGCTTGACGATGAGGCTGAGGAGTACGACGACTGATCTATGGCTCACGCTGTCGAAACCCGTATCAACACGCCAAGCGCCGAACTGCGCGATCTCCTGGACAAGGCGGAGCGCCAACTGCCGACGCTTGACAGCGCTTCCCTCGGCGATTATTTGCAGCGTCTGGATCGCATCGACGCACTATTTGCGCAAATAGAAGCCGACCACGCTGAGCGAAACTCTGACGCCGATCAAGCGCTGCGTTCTGAACTGGTGCGCTGGCTCGATCTGCAGCGTCAGCTTCAACGGCGCAGTCGTCGCCTCGTCCGTCTTGCGGCGGCGAGCGGCGGCTTTGCGACCCTGCGCACCCAATATGCAACCGGTGAAGGAATGTGGTGGCGCCTTGACGAGCTGGTTGCTGCGCAGCGTCGCACTCAACTGAAGCGGCTTCTGCAGACGCTGGTGGTCGTTATTGTGCTGAGCGTTGCCGGCGTCTTTGCCTATCAGACTTGGTTTGCGCCCGATCCGGAGACGATTGCACTGGTCAGCTCGTTGAACGCCATTGAGCGCCACGTCGATGCACAGGAGTGGGCGCTGGCGCTTGATGAGGCGGAAAATGCGCTTAATTCCCTGGGCGAAAGCGCAGAGCTGTTGACGTGGGCGGCTGTGATAGCAGAGCGCTTGGGCGACGAGACGACGGCGGCGCGCTATCGAGAACAGGCATTAACTTTTTTTGGCGACCGTCGGCTTCAATTTTATATCTTGCTTGGCACCGATCGTTTTCGCGCGAGCGACCTGGCTGGCGCTGACGAAGCCGCTAAGACAGCGCTGGCGCTTGATCCTGATGAACCGCAAGTTTATTTTCTGCTTGGAAATATCGCCGAGGCACGCGGCGATGTGAATGCAGCGCTCGATGCCTTTGATCGCGCCGCCACGCTGGCTGAAGCAGACAATCCTCAACTTGCTGTGGTGAGCAAGATGCGCTACGGCTTTCTGCTCCAGCAGCTCCAGGCCATCCCGAATCCGGCGGGAGCGTCCAATGCGTCTGAAGACAACGCAGCGAACGCAACGCCGCCTGTCACTCCATAACCGCCAATGCTTCATACAATTCGGCGACAGGCAGGAGCGGTGCAGTGGCTGGTCGTCTTGGGGCTCTACAGCCTGCTGGCGCTTCTGCTCACCTGGCCTCTAACTATCCATTTCACCACCCACACCACAGGCGACGGCATCGATGACCCGGCTCTAGCGTGGAATCTCTGGTGGATCAAGGAACGGCTGGTGACGCAAGCCAACTTTGATATCTTTCACGTCGATTGGATGTTTCATCCGATCCAGATTAACCTGGCGTTTTATACGCTGACGCCGCTAAATGGATTGCTTAGTATCCCGTTGCAGTTCGGTCTGTCGCTGATCGTCGCCAACAACCTGCTCCTGCTTGCGTCGTTTGTATTGAGTGGATTTGGTGCATATCTGCTCGTGCTCGATCAGCGTTGGTGGGCGACGAATGTGTCGCATCTTCCCATTAGTCGCACGCTATGGAAGCTGAGCGCACTGATTGCTGGCGTAATCTATGCTTTTGCCTCCTCGAAGCTTTTCTACGCCAGCCTCGGTCAATTCAACATTGCCAGCAGCCAATGGATTCCTTTTGTCATGCTCTATTTGCTGCGAATGGCGCGCCCTTGCCTATCAGGGGAACTTGATAGTCTGGAACGATGGAGCCGCATCCGCAGCGCGGCGTTTGCCGCTTTGTTCTTTGGCTTCCAACTCTATGCCGAGTTGACTTACGCCTCATTTCTGCTAGTGTTTTTTGCGATTTTGTTCCTTTGGCAAATCGTGTTTGACCGACGGCGTTCACCGGCTGCATGGCTTGCTTTGCTGTTGCCTTATCTGGCCTTTGGAATATTCATTGTAATGAGCATGATGCCACTTCTCTGGGCAATGGCGCCCGACATGCTCTCTGAGGGCGATTTTTTTGCCAGCGGCGGCGGCTTTGCAGACATCTTCAGCGCCGACCTGATGGGTTACTTGTTCCCCACGATCCTGCATCCACTGTGGGGCGACTTTGCAGCGACGCTGCCTTTCCCAAATGACAAAGGACAACATATTTTTCTTGGCTATTCTGTGATGCTGTTGAGCGGTCTTGGCTTGTGGTCTCTGGCGAGCTGCCGCAACACGCGCCCTCTTGCCTGGTTATGGGGTGTTTTGTTATTGGTTTTCTTCTTGCTGACGCTTGGCCCAACCATACGCTGGGGCGGTGTGGACACAGGAACGCCGGCGCCCTTTGCCCTGATCAGTCAGTTGCCATTCTTCAGCGGCAACCGTTACCCAAGCCGCTACAGCGTCATGCTCATGGTGAGCGCCGCAATCTTGAGCGGCTTTGGCCTGATATGGCTGTTTTCCAGGATCAGTACAGGCAGCAGGCGGCGCAGTGCAATGTCCGGCGCGCGTTTGCAATACACGGCAGGCCTGTTTGTATTTGCAACAACGATTGCCGCCCTTGTGATCTTTGAACACATATCGACGCCGTTGCCGCTCAATGACTTGCGCATTCCGCCCATCTATCAACGGCTGGCGCAGGAGCCGAACGACTTTGCGATCCTGGAGTTGCCAACTGGTTGGCGCAACGGTGCACGCGTAATGGGACGCTCCGACGTGTTGATCATGATGCAGCAGTGGTGGCAGACCGACCATGGCAAGCGCCGGTTAGGCGGCAACACCAGCCGCAATCCTGTCGCCAAGTTCCAGTATTTCACCGAGGCGCCCCTTCTTGGTGAACTGATCGCGCTGATGAACGCCGACCGGCAGCACATCGGTGCATACATTGACGCCAACTACGCCAGCATGGTGGCAGCCTATCGTCCGCGTGCTGCGCAGATTTTGCGTGATCTCGGCATTCGGTCCGTGCTTCTTCACGAGGATAAAGCTACGCCGCAGTTGCAACGTTTTGTGCGAGATGTGTTGCCGTTGGTTGAAGTCGACCGCTGGCAGGGCGACGACTGGATGGGGGCGCCAGCGTCGATTGTGCGCTATACGCTCGCCAATGAAGGGAGCGTTGCGTCCACCTCGACGCCGCGTACGATCTCACTGAGCGACGAAGATGCATCGCTCTATCTTGGTGAAGGCTGGGCGCCGCTACCTACTGCCGACGGCGTCCGCTACGCCACACGGCGCAAGCCGGTGTTGCTTCTCGATCTGCCAACAAGCTGTGCGCAGATTCATCTTGATTGGGTTGGTCCAGCACACACAGTGGGGGTTCGCGTCAACGGTCAGCCGCTTGTTCTGCAATCGGTTGCCCCCGATCGTTTGACGGCGCTGCTTCCGGTTGGCGTCGCTGACCAACCGGTCGACCGTATTGAGTTGCGTTTTGAAGGCGATTCGCTGCCTGGAGGAGAGGTGATAATAGCACCCGATAGGCGCGGCTGGCCCGTAGGTGCAACCGGCGTCACGCTTCCGGGCGCCACCTGGATCGTAGTGCGCAGCGCCGGCGAAGAAGTTGGCGACTTTGCCAGGATCGTGATTGATGGTCGCGATGTTGCGCGCAACGAGCGCGGTTACAATCTCGCCGTACTGGATAGTCAGGGTCGTGTGCTCGACAGTGCAGCTTTTGACACCTCGGGCGACAGCAATGCGTCGGACGCGTTGGCAGCCTGGATCGATCGCTGGCCTCCCGGTGCAATCATCGCGGGCGCAGTCAACGATGAAGCCAGTCTGCAGTTAAGCCAGGCGGCAGTCGATGCGCTGCACAACCTCGGCGTCGCTGTAAACCTGCGCGACCATTTTCGTTGGAGTCATGCATTCATCGGTGCAACCGGCGCACAACCTGGCGAAGCTATTGAGGCAACAGCGTTGATCCGCCCGGCGACCGTTGCCGTTGGCGCGCCTATCGACGGCGAGAAAGTCTTTGGTGGGCTAAGGGCAATATCGATTGCACCCTGCGCACGTTACTGATTGCTAGGCAGAGTTTTCATGTTTTCAGTGTTGCGTGTTACGTGTCGGAACCCCTCACGCAACACGTAATACGCAACACTGCGCTCATAAAATGTCAACCTAGAAATCAGTAATATTTCGGCAATGCTTTTGCATTACGCCTGTCATGTGCAGCGATCGGCGGAATAGATAAAGGAGTATCGCCATGCAACAAAAAGAGATAGCGCCCATTCGGATCGCAGTCGTCGGTTATGGCTATTGGGGGCCAAATTTGGCGCGCAATTTTCACCAACTTCAAGGAGCGGAGTTGATATACGTCGTGGATCAAAATGCAGATGCGCGCGCCAGAGCGCAACGGCTATACGGCTGCAAGACCGCGGAACGACTCGACGACATCCTCACTGATCCAACGTTGGACGCCGTCGTCATCGCAACGCCTGCGCGCACCCATTATATGCTGGCGCAGATGGCGCTGGACGCTGGAAAACATCTGTTTGTGGAGAAACCGCTTACGATGGATGTCAACGAGGGCGAACAACTGGTTGCCCATGCCCGCCAGTCGGGGTTGACGCTTATGGTTGGGCATGTGTTTGAGTACAATCCCGCAGTCGCCTACATCAAACAAATGATCGACGGCGGCGATCTTGGTGAGCTGTTCTATCTCTATAGCCGGCGCGTTAATCTCGGACGGCTGCAGAGCGATGTCAACGCCCTTTGGAGCATTGCACCGCACGACATCTCGATTGCGTTGCATCTGCTCGGACAAATGCCGGAGGCGGTACGCTGCCAGGGTGCAAGTTGTCTGAACGGCGTTGTGGAAGACGTGGTGTTTCTGACCATGTTTTTCCCAGACAATGTCCTGTGTCATGTCCACGCCAGTTGGCTTGATCCAAGCAAAACACGCGAAATGACTGTCGTTGGCAGTCAGAAAATGGTGGTGTACGACGATGTCAGCGCCGAGGGCAAAGTGCGCGTTTACGACAAGGGAGCTTTTCGCAAAGGCGATGTCACCTATGGCGACTTCCAATACAAATTACATAGCGGCGACATCCTCATTCCCCGGCTGGACATGCGCGAGCCGCTCCAAATTGAGTGCGCCCATTTTGTTGAATGTGTCAGAACAGGAAATACGCCTCTGACCGACGGTGAGAACGGCTTGCGCGTGTTGAAGGTGTTGGCGGCCGGCGAACGCAGCCTGCGCAACGATGGCGAAAAAATCTCATTGTGAGCGTTGAACTTTGGGGCGAGGGTCCACTCACGCGACAGACTGCCTGGCTGCACCGACAAGTAGATAGCTGGAGTGACGTTAGACCCCACCTTATCCCTTGTCCATGCTATGCCAGACAGTCTGCTCACACGATCGCATTACTGCCTCGCCACTGCGAAATCTACGTCATCCGCCTCGATACGGCCGATAGGTTGGGATCAGCAGCGATTGCCCTACATACACCGTGTAGCCGTAGCGGTTGCACGTAGCGATGCGATACGCCGTCGTGCCATAAGCCGCAGCTATCGAATAGATCGTCTGACCAGGGCGAACGATGTGGTAGACGCCGTAACATGCAGCTTGCGCAATTGATCCCTGCGCATCGTCTGTCGTGAGTTCGACGCCTGGCCTATGCAACAGAGATGGATCGAGAACAATGACGGCGGTCAAAAACAGAACAAATAGATAATTGAATAATTGCAACATTGACCGACGACTGAGCCGCCAACTGCTTGGCGGTCGAGCAAGTGTGTGAAACTCCTGGGTGTTCATTTGTCAATCTCCTGAGTTGAACTCCTCACAAAAGCACGTTGAATAACAGCAAAGGCGCAAGGCGCCTCAGGAATTTATCGACCCTCCTTGTGTCTTCTTATGTCATGCCATTGACCGTATTGATTTTCAAGTGAAGCGTCTGTGTAAGTTATGTTGCGCGCCAGGTGCTGCATGGTATAACGCTTGCCCAAATACGCAGCACGCAACAGTGTTATTTAAAACGCTTCAACTTTGAACTCAAAGATCAGTATAGCATGTAAAACTAGGCATTTCGACCAACAGAATGCATTAACACCCTACTTTATTTGTCGTATTCTTCTGCCGATTCTACGTCGATCAACTGAGCGAAACTTATCACCTTACATCAACATATGGTCAATGTCATCTGCTAGATGACTAAAAAGAGGCAATTACACCCATTTCAGCTTACGAAAATCTGAATATCCTATTGACAATAACCTGAAGATTAGATATACTATGTCAATGTCAGCAATAGACTGTATTGATTTTGATAGTTTAGTTCAACAGGAGTTGATAAGGTTGCTGAATGCCACGACGAGGGCTTTGAAGCCCTAAGAGCGGCGCCAAGTTATACGAACACAAAGTAGTCTGTTGGTTCGTCCCACAACCCATGCTCTGTGCGGAGGGTTTGGCGTTGGTCATCGGGTGGGTCAGCAGCTAAGTTATGCAACGCTCATCGCTGCACCTTTGCTGCCAATCGTTGGTCAAGTTACATGATGTTCCTCATGTGGGCGTGCTGCGCGCCTGGTTCGCTGCCGTTGTACTGCTTCTAATCTTTTCCTCAACTACCTCGGCGCAATCCGTTTCCGATCGTCACTGGGTTATCTATCGTCAGCCGGATGGGCTGACGTCAAATGATGTCTTTGCGATTGTTGCACACGATGAAGCAGTTTGGGTAGCCACTGCAAACGGCGTTAGTCGTTACAATGGTCTCTGGCAATCTTATACAACAATACTTTCTCAAACCACTGATGGGTTTGAACAGGTTCCTTTTGGCAAGGTGACGGCGCTTGCGCTTGACAGGCAAAAAGATGGTCTTTGGGCAGGGGGCGAAACCGGCATTGTGGCGCGCTGGCAGGAGGATATAGGCTGGCTCGTAGTTAGCTCCATCGATGCAAAAATCAACTCCCTGGCAAGCAGTGGGAATGCGCTGTGGATTGGAACCGATTCAGGCTTGCTGCGACTGGATGACGGCGCACTGCAGCCGGTGCGCGAGATCGGTGACGCCTCGATATATACGATCAAGGTTCTTGACGGTTTTGTATGGGTTGGCGCTCAGAACGCATTGTGGATGATGTCAGAAGATATGGCCACAATTGAGGAGCATCGACCAAAACATCAAGAATCAGGCGCATTGTTGAACGGTCCCTTCACGGCTATCTGGCTTCAGTCTGTCAACGATATTTGGGCTGCAACCCCTACCACAATCTTCGAATATTACGCTGATCGTCGAGAAGCTGTGTCGTATCCCTTTCCTTTCGGCAATGATGTTGCATCGATCACGGCGATTGAGGTTGCCGAAAAGGACAGTATCTGGGTGACATCCAATGGAGCAGGGGCAGCGCAATTTCGGTTAGCAGGCAAGGAAATTGCCAGCATGCGCAGTTGGGGCAGCGCCATACAAGGTGGTTTGACAGCGGACAATGTGCGCGACGTTGTCACTGATCAAGATGGCTCTGTTTGGTTTGCCACTTCTGTCGGCGTCTATCGGTATCAACCCTGGGCGTTTCTGGATGTTGGCGATATTGTTGACGCGCTGCCCGTCAATGATTTGATGTTCGACCGACTCGGCAACCTATGGGTGGCGACTGCTGGCGAAGGTGTACAGGTGCGCAGCGACCGATATCGTCAGTCAACTGTTTATCTGCCGGATGGTGTTGGGTTGCCTGGGGGAACGGTGTATGCGCTGCAACAAGACGAGCTAGGGCGAATTTGGGCTGCCACCAATCGCGGCATTGCATTTTATGAATCGCAGAAATGGCGCCGGCCACCGGCGTTGCGCAGCGAGGCGCTCACGACGGTCGGTGTTGTGCGCGCCGATGCGCTTGGGTTATGGCTTGGGACAGCAGGCGGTCTGCTGCGATATCAGTTTGCGAACCAATCAATCTATACTGAGGGGCTCACCAGGGGGCAATTGATCACGGCGTTGGAATTCGACTCGCTTGGTCAATTATGGGTGGCTGGAGGCAATGGTGCAATCTGGCGTTACACCACTGACCAGAGATGGCAGAGAATCGCTCAGCCCGGAGACCCAATGCCTTCTGATACACCCGTTGCTGCCTTCGCTCCTGAATCAGAACCACCTGGCTCGATGCTGGTTGCCTTTCGCAGCGGCGGCGTCTATCGCTATCAGAATTCAACGTGGACAAGCCTCGAAAAAAGCCGAAAGATCGGCGAGCAACGCATCTATGCGCTTCTCTTCGATCCTGCAACAGACTCGATCTGGATTGGTGGAGAGACGGGGCTTACGCGTATCGACTCATACGGCGTTGCTCGATTTGACTCGCAGGATGGTTTGCAACTCGGCGCTGTACGAGCAATTGTCCGCGATGCCAACGGCGGCTATTGGTTTGGCGGTGATCGCGGCCTCGCATATTACACCCCTGAACAGGGCAAACCATGGGTGCGCGTCGCTGAAGTCAGAGGAGCGGACTGGCAGGAGCAGAGCCAGCATTGGAGCGCACACACAAATACTCCAATTGAGGTTGCCTTCACTTACGGTGATTTGCAGACGAACGCAGCCAAGTTGCAGATTTTTTCGCGTCTGTTGCATGACAATGAAGTGCAGAGTTGGCAGTTGCTGCCGACAAAGACGTTTCTCTTTACTTTTACGACGCCAGGTCAATACACTTTGGAATATATGGTGCGCGACCAGGCTCTCAATTATTCGTCGGTTCAATCGATCGATTTCGCCATTACACCTGCGCCTGCCTACGTTGCTGTGCCAATTTTGGGAAAAGTGGAGAGTCGAGTCTTTCAACTGCTTGTCTTGTTTGGAACGTTGGCGGTGGTGGGTTTTGGGTTCGTGAGCTTTGAGATTCTGCAGCACCGTCGTCGCGTTGGAGAGGCTGTGGCGCGAGGCTTTAATCCATACATTAGTGGCGAGCCGGTGAGGCGTGAAGACATGTTTTTTGGTAGGCATGAGCTGTTGCAACGGATCGTTTCCACATTGCACAACAACAGTATCATGATTCACGGCGAACGTCGCATCGGGAAGACGACGCTGTTATACCAACTCGCCAATACGCTGCGTCAGATCAATGATCGTGACTATTGGTTTGTTGCGCTCTATATCGATCTGGAAGGCACAACCGAAACCACTTTCTTCCATCTCTTAATGGAGGAAATTGCACATCACGTTTATGCGTTGGATGGTTTGGATACACAATATCTGGCTACTTTGGATGGGCTGCACTATCACGCAACGCCGGCAAATCTCTACAGCGACCGCGAGTTCAGCCGCGACTTACGCCAGATCATCACAGTATTGGAAGCCTACGGCGCCGAACACCGGTCAGGCAAACAGCTTCGACTGATCTTGTTGATGGATGAAATGGACACTGTCAGTCGCTTCAATCACCTGATCCAGCAGCAGCTTCGCCGCATCTTTATGCGTGAATTTGCTGTGTCGCTTGGGGCGGTGGTGGCAGGCATCGAGATCAGCAAAGATTGGGAGCGGATCGAAAGCCCGTGGTTCAACATGTTCAACGAGATCGCAATGCAGCCCTTCACCCGCCAGGAATCAATCCAGCTTCTGGTAGAACCGGTGCGCGGCTACTACCTTTACGAACCAGAGGCGCTAGATTTCATTCTTCAACAAAGCGATGGACGCCCCTACCGTTTACAGCAATATGGGCTGGAGGCGGTCAACGAGATGTTGCGCTACAGACGCCGGCGCATTACGCAACGAGACGCGTTGAGGGCGCACCAGATTATCCTGGAGAACACTCAACTGGGTGTGAATGCCGCCACTGCGCTGGAGCCAGAGCCGTCTGGATTGATAGCAACAGCTCCTAATGCAACACCGGTTGGCTGAAGCCGTTATTGAGAATTGTGAGCATTGAGCGCCATGCGTATTCCTTATGTTGTCGGTAGATGGGTGAATGATCGGAGCCATTATGGCCGTCATCGCCTGTTTTCCCACCTGCTGAACACCCCAGACACCGCTACATGGATTGTCGGCGCGCGTCGCATCGGCAAGACTTCGCTGCTCCGCCAAATGGAGCTATTGGCTGACCGCGCTGGCGGGCCGTTGACGCCGCTTTTCTGGGATATGCAAGGGTGCGAGAGCAGCGGCGATCTCTCTTCGGAGCTGTTCCTGGCGATTGAGGATTCTGAACAGCGTCTGGCGGTGACAGGTCTGAATATCGCTGAACTGGAAGGAATGGATGCGCTGGCAATTCTACGCCGATTGTCGAGAGCATTGGCGACGTCCGGCAAGCAGTTGTTGCTGCTGATCGACGAGGCGGAGGCGTTGATCAACATTGCACAGCGCGAAGCAGCCTGGCTTGCCCGACTGCGACGCACTCTTCAAGACCCTGCGCTGAAAACAATGATGGCTTCGACCAAGCTCCTGGTGCGTCTCAATGAGCTGACCGCCGACTGGCCCACCAGTCCTTTCCTGTTTGGTTTCAACATGGCGAACCTCTGGAGCCTCGACGCCGACTCTGCGGTTGCGCTGATCGAACAACGACAGTCTGACCACCCGGTGCGCGTCGAGGCAGAAGTAATCGAGGAGATACTACTCCACACGCACCGCCATCCGTATCTGACTCAATTTCTTTGCCAACGTCTTTACGAGGAAGACGCCAGCGGGCAGGGCTATCTGCGCCCCCCTACCGAGCAGGACCTGGAGCCAGATCATCTGCTTGGCGGTTTTTTCCTCATCGATTTTCAGCAGTTAACCCGGATCGAACGGCGCATTCTGCTCGCCGTAGGACAGCGCACACTCACGACCGAGCAGGAACTCCTCGCCGACCTCGCTGACGAAAATCCGCAGCGAATTCGCACATTCCTGTGGGGCATGGAAAAACTGGGACACATTCGCCGTATGTTCGACCAACTGGCGATCGGCAACGAGTTTCTGCGCCGTTGGCTGCTGGAACAGCGCGATCGGCTTGAACGCATGAATGAAACCTTGATGGCGGAGGAGAGCATCGAGGAGATGCTGCAGATCGGCTACACACGCGAACCCGCCTATTATCGCGTCGAAGTCGAACGCATCGAACGCGAATATGACCGTCTGCGTCAGAACGCCTTGACCGTCGCCAATGGACGGCGTGCGCAGGTGCTTTCAGAGTTGGAGCACCTCAACCGACAGCTTACCAGCGCGCGCCGCGATTATGAACTGGCGCAGGCGCGTCAACAGCAACCCAATCTGGCGTAATCGACGCCGTTCCCATCTTTTTACTGACCTCTAGGTTGGCGGCTCATCTTCCCGGAAGCTCCGGAGCTTCCGGGAAGATTGTGAACGATATGACGTTACAATCTAGAAATCAATAAGACACGTAGACGGGACAGAGCACGTGACGCCTGTCTCGGCTGCGCCATCTTTGCCGCCCACACGCGTTGTACAGTACAATCAAAGCATGAGGTGAAACGATTTTACTGGCTGAGCGTACTCGCTCAGTCTTTTTTTGAGACGAGCAAATGTCTGTTATGACCCAATCTGTTCCTTTGGTTGATCTCGCCGTGCAATATGAATCAATCCGCACGGAGATTGACGCCGCCATTCAATCTGTCATTGCGCGTACGGCTTTTATCATGGGGCCGGACGTGCGCGAGTTTGAGAAGCGCTTCGCAGAATACTGCGCCTGCGCCTACGCGATCGGCGTCGCCAGCGGCACGGCTGCGTTGGAGCTGACGCTGCGCGCCTGTAATATCGGCGCCAGCGACGAAGTGATCACGTCGGCGCACACCTTTATTGCCACTGCCGAAGCTATCAGCGCAGTCGGCGCCCGCCCGGTTTTCGTGGAGATCGATCCACACACCTACAACATCGACCCTGACGCGATCGCCGCCGCCATCACACCCGCCACGCGCGCCATTATTCCCATCCATATCTACGGCCAGCCCGCCAACATGGATCGCATTATGGCGATTGCCGAGCGTCATAACTTGATCGTGATCGAAGATGCGGCGCAGGCGCACGGCGCAACCTGGAATGGCAGACGTGTAGGCGCCATCAGCCATGCCGCCTGCTTCAGCTTCTATCCTGGCAAGAACCTGGGCGCTTATGGCGACGCCGGCGCAGTCACAACCAACGACGCCCGCATCGCCGAGCTGGTCGGTCTGCTGCGCAACCATGGCCGCCACTCCAAATATCTGCACGACATCAAAGGCTACGGCGAACGCATCGACACATTGCAAGCAGCAATTCTGTTGGTAAAGTTGCGTTATCTGGCAAAATGGACTGCGGAGCGGCAGCACATTGCAGCGCGCTACGATGAACTGCTGGCTGACCTGGAAGGCGAGATTGTGCTGCCCTATGTGCATCCAGCGGCGGAGGCTGTCTGGCATCTCTACGTCATCCGCACGCCGAGGCGCGATGCGTTGCTGGAACATCTTAATCGCCACGGCGTCGGTGCGGGCATCCACTACCCCACGCCGCTGCACTTGCAGCCCGCCTACGCCGATCTTGGTTATACGCGCGGTGACCTGCCGATCACCGAGGAAGTGGCGGAGACATGTCTCAGCCTGCCGATCTTCCCGGAGATGACCGACGCACAGCAGGAGTACGTCGTTGCTACGATTCGCTCGTTTTTCGATGCATGATTATGCAAGGCAATCAGGAATCATTGCGGGTTGATACATCACAGAACCCCGCTGACGGCGCGGTTGCAATCTCGGTCGTCGTACCGGCGCGCAACGAGGAGGCGACAATTGCGGCGGTCGTCGAGCGGTCGTTTCAGGCGTTTGCGGAGCTGGAACGCAGCGGCGAGGTGCTGGTCGTCAACGACGGCAGTACAGACCGCACCGGCGCTGTGCTCAGCGATCTGCAGGTGCGCTTTCCAGCGTTGCGCGTCTTCACACACCGTCGCAGCCGCGGCATGACTGCAGCCTTGCAGCGTATGTTCAGCGCCAGCCGCGGCGACATCGTGATCCTGATTCCGGCGGATATGGAATCCGACCCGTTGCTCGATATACCGACGCTGGTGCGCAAGCTGGAGGCGGACGATCTCGACGTTGCGACCGGTTGGCGGCAGGAGCGCCGCGACAACAAGGTGCTTGCCAGCAAGGTTTACAACACGGTGATGGATTGGGTGGCGAATGTCCACGTTCATGACGGCAACTGGATCAAGGCGATGCGCCGCGAGGTGGTGGAGAGTTTCCCACCGCTGCGCAGCGACTGGCACCGCTTTTTGCTGATGATCGCCGTTCACAATGGTTTCCGCGTCGGCGAAACGCCAACTTTTTACCAGCCGCGCCCCGCCGGCAGCAGCAAATTTGGCTGGGAGCGCATCCCCAAAAGCTTTCTCGACGTCTTAGTGCTCAAATTTCTGCTTACCTTCAGCGAAGCGCCGATGCGTTTCTTTGGCGGGTTGGGGCTGGTAGGGCTGGTGATCAGCGCAGCGGTGTTGCTCTATCTCGTGCTGCTCTACGTTTTTGCCGAAACGCAGCAGCGCCCGATCTTCATCGCCGCCAGCGTGCTGGCGGTGATCAGTGTGTTGCTGATCCTGGTCGGCTTTCTGGCGGAGCTGATCGTCACGCAGGGTGAGCGCATTACAGAGCTTGAGAAACAGATCGGCGCCCGCAACGTGGATGAGTGACCATCATTGCGTCGTCCACAGCCACCAGAGTAAGCCGGTCAAAGTATAGCCATCGCGCATCTTCCCAGCGCGGAGCATCTCCTCGATCTCACTGCGGCTGAACCAGCGCACCGCGTGCACCTCGTTCTCGTCGAAGAACGCCGCTTCGCCGACTGCGCGGCAGTGAACCAGGTGGTGCACCTTGTCGCCGATGCCGGTGATCGGCTCGAAGGTGCTTACGAGCCGATGCGCAGTGGTGGTGTAGCCGCTTTCCTCGCGCACTTCTCTGGCCGCCGCATCCAGGATCGATTCACCGGAGTCGATGCCGCCGGCGGGAATCTCCCACTGAATTGCATCGACGACGTAGCGGAACGCCTCGACGAGCAGCACGTCGCCGTGTTCGTTTTCGACGATAGCAGCCACCGCCTCTTTGTCGAAATGCAGCACATGATGCGCTTCGATCAACCGCCCGCCGGGGAAGCGCACACGATCAACGTAGAGTGAGACCCACGGATTCTCATAGATCGTGCGCCGCGCTAGCCGAATGGGTTTTACTGTGTCTGTCATCATGTCACCTCACAATACGCACATGTCCGCACTCGACCTTGCCGCCGACGTCATTTCCGGCCTCGTCTCGCAGCCCGACCATGATCGGATAGTCGCCGGGCGGCGTCAGCGGGTTGAGATTGACATCGACGGCGTCGCGCACGATCACACCGGGAGACCACTGCGTCGGTGGATCGCGGCGCAGGATCTCGCCGTCACGGTAAAGGCGGTCGCCCCAGACGCCTTCGGGTCCGACCATCTGCACGCCGGGCATATACGCCTGCCCGACGGCGCCCGTCGCCCGCCACCACAGCCGCACGTGCACCCAGCCGCTGGGTGGATGCATGCGTTCGTCGGTTGCCGTGAGTTCCGACGTCAACACTTCGCAGGCGACCAGGCGCAGGTTGGGCGCGAGTTCGGCGTTGGGTGTGGCTGTATTCGGAACGAGTTCGGGCAGCGCGTCGTAACGATGACGCAGCGCGTAGCCGATCAGTTGAATGCCGGCCGGATATTGCTCGGTGATGACGGGGTAGTGCTGGTTGAGCCATGTCTGTACGACGCGGCTGTCGTCGACGCCGTTGAGATGGCTCTGCACCAGCCACAGCGTTTCGACGCCCAGTTCCTCTAGCCCGCGTACGGGGGGTGCAACCACGCTTTCAGCATCGTCGGGCGAGAGTGTTCCGGTGTAGGGATAAAAGACCGGTGCATTTTTCTCGTCGACAAGCTGATGCAAATACCAACGCAGCGCAGGATTGGTGTATTCGGCGTGGACAAAGACAGCGCCAGGCAGATGCGGGCTGTGTTGCTGATAGGCGGCGATGTACTGCGCCGCTGCGCGCCAGTCCTCGCGCAGCATCGCCGGCGACCAGAGCACGGGCAGTGCGGCCGCCAATAGCAGCGTAGCAGCCGCGCCTGTCGCCCACGCCGCTGGCCGCCAGCGTTCCTCAACCGCCACAACGCCGCGCGCCGCTGCCCACAGCACAAAAGGCGCCAGAAAGAGAAAGTAGCGATCCTCGGCGAAGACGGTGTCGCTCACCGCCAGCAACAGATTGCCGATCAGCAGCGGCGCGCCGATCCACAACAGCAGCCACATCCGGTCGATCTCATAGCGTGTGACGCCACGCCCTCGACGCGACCACGGTAATACGATGCCGATCAGCGCCAGCAAGCCAAAGAAAATGAACATGGCAGCGTTCAACTCTGCAGACCACGGTGAGCGCCAGATCGTGAATACCTGCAACTGACGCTGCATATTGTCGGTGAAATTCATGAAAGCCTGTCCCGGCGCGCCTTCGCTGTCATTGACCAGCCATGCATTGCGCGCCAGCGGCAGGAAGAGCAGGCCGGTAATTGCAAAGGCAACAACGCCTTCGCGCAAGGGGGACCGGGAGATTGAGCGATTGGGAGATTGGAGATTGGAGATTGTTGTGGACGGCGATGGGCTATCGTCGGATGTCCCGCCTCTCGCCTTCTTTTCTTCTCCCAATCTCCAATCTCTGCGCTCTACTCTCGCAATCATCCACAGCGCCAGCAACGTCAGCCCGGCAGCCGGCAGCACAAAGGCGCTAAAAAGGTAGCTGTAGAGTGCAAAGGTGAAGGCAGCGATCATGGCGAGCCACCAACCGAGCCTTGCCAGCCGCCGTTGACCTTGCCAGGCGCGCAGCAGAAAATACGCACCCCAGACGACGCCGGTCGTGGCAGGCTGAAACATGCGCAGTTCCTGACTGTACCAGACCAGCGCCGGGCTAAGCGCTACCAGGACGCCGGCCAGCAGCGCGGTTGATCGTCCGCTAAGACGTCGCGCCAGCAGCAGCACGCCGAGCACAGTCAGCACGCCCAACAGCGCGCCAAGCGAGCGCAGGGCTGCATCGTTGCGAGCCAATCCCACTGACTCTAGCAGGTTGCTCCAACTGTGCAGGAGCAGGTAATAGGCGGGTGGATGCTTGTCTTTGACCAGTGGGAAGGTGCTTTGCCAGATATAGGACGCATCCGAACGCGCCCACTGCAGGCTCACAGCTTCATCGAACCAGAAGGAGTGATAGTCGAGCCGCCAGAAGCGGGTGAGGGCGGCAAGCAGAAGAACAAGAACTTCAGGCAGAAATGTGCGAATTGGCGAGAGATTCGGTTTCTGTTTTGCTGGTGTGGACATCATCATCAATGTCTGTTACTTATTTTTTGTGATCGGGGTGTCGAAAACAGTCAATGATGTGGTCGTTGACCAGGCCGCACGCCTGCATGAAAGCGTAGCAGATCGTCGGTCCCACGAACGTGAAACCGCGACGTTTGAGGTCTTTGCTCATTGCCTGAGCTTGGGGTGTCTGCGCCGGAAGCTCGCGCAGGCTGCGCCAATGGTTGACTATCGGCGCGCCGTTGATGAACTGCCAGATGTAGGCGTTGAATGAACCGAACTCCGCCTGCACAGCAAGGAAGGCACGCGCGTTGCGAATAAAGGCGTTCACTTTGAGCCGGTTGCGCACAATGCCCGGATCGGTGAGCAGCGCCGCAACCTTTGCCTCGTCATAGCCAGCCACTTTGACTGGGTCAAAGTTGTCGAAGGCCATCCGGTAATTCTCGCGCTTGCGCAGGATCGTGATCCACGCCAGCCCAGCCTGTGCACCTTCCAGACAAAGCATCTCAAAGAGCCTGCGGTCGTCGTGCACAGGAACGCCCCATTCGTCGTCGTGATAGGTCACATAGAGTGGATCGCCGCCTGCCCATTCACAGCGGATCGGTTCATACATTGCTTGATCCCAGTCGTTTTGTTCCATTTTGCTCGTTCTGTCCAAATCTACAGGCTGGCGTCGAAATGCGCCGGCTCGGTTAGAATCGGCTCTACTTCGGGGCCGCGTTTACCGGGTTGCAGCCGACCTGTGACGACCTGTGGATCGTGTTGGAAGACGAGCAGCGCGTTCTTTTCCAGCGCCTCGTGGCGCAGCCGACGCTTGGTTTCGATGCTCTGCATCGGCAAGATGTCAAACGAGGGCACCCACGCCAATCGCTGCAGGTGCACCGCCCAACTTGCTGCATCGCCGAGGAAGAGCAGACTTTCGCCCTGGCTCTCGACCCACACCACCTGGATTGAGTGCGTGTGCCCTGGTGCGATGTCGGTGCGCACTCCTGCTGCCAGCCGCTGTGGACCATCCATAATCTCCAGCATGTTGCGATCCAGCAGCGGGCGAAAGTTGTCGGCGATGTAGGTTGCGGCGGTGCGTTCGTTGGGAAAGCTGGCGTCCGCCAGCTCAATGCGGTTGCCGATGTAGCGGGCGCGCGGAAAGGTGGGAATCGCAGCCCGTTCGCTTGCATCTTCCGTCCAACGCGTGGCGCCGCCGATGTGGTCGCCGTGAAAATGGGTGAAGAGCACGATGCTGATGTCTTCGGGTTTGTAGCCAACGCGGGCGATCTCGCCGACCAGCCGCAGGTTACGTTCGCCTAACCCCATGCGCTCACGCACTCTGGCAGGCAGCTTGTCACCGTTGCCCACATCGACCAAAATCAATCCGGCGTCGGATTCGATCAACAGCGCGCGAGAGTCACAGGGAACCAGATTTGTCGGCGTCGGCTCGATGACCTGTTCCCACATCACACGGGGAATCAGACCAAAAAAACCACCACCATCGACGTAGTGCAGCCCATCGCTCAAAATATGGCAGCGAATTGCGCCCACCTGCAGCGTGTATGCCATAATCAAGCCTCCTTTGCCGTTATCATGTTTACACTGATTCGATAACGGTTGCCATGTAGCCTCCTCGGAAATGCCCCACCTGCCAACCTGCTTCTGCGGATGTTTTTACTCAGCCCGAGACACCCGCCTTGGAGAAATGCCCGTCTGCTCTCCTGAGAACGAGTGCAGTTGTGCGCTATGCTCCTAGACATGACGAGGATTATACAACTGTAGCTCGGTAAAAGGCAGCTCTCCCCATGAAAACCGACACAAGCAGTGCGCCTCTTTGGCGATTTGGAATAAAATTGCGAATCCAAATTAAATTTTGAGTTCGCCACGGAACCCTCTGGCGCCGTAGTAAGATTGCGCACCGTTGTGATAGACAAAGACATGGTTGTAGCGGCGATCCGCAAAGAGGGCGCCGCCGAGCTTTCTGATCTCCGCTGGTGTTTTCAACCAGCTTGATGTTTTCGTATCGAAATTTCCAAGTCTCTGCAGCTCGCGATATTGTTCTTCCGTCAATAGCTCGATGCCCATGGCCGCCGCCATATCCATAGCGTTGTTTTCTGGTCTGTGTTCTTTTCTTGACAGTTGTCCTTCACGGTCATAGCAAACATTTCTGCGTCCGACCGGGCTTTCCGCAGCACAATCATAGAAGATGTATTTGCCTGTTTGTTTGTCATATCCGACCACATCCGGTTCTCCGCCGGTTCTTTCCATTTCATAGAGCGACCACAGCTTCTCAGGATTTGCCTCCAGCCTTGTCAGCACGTCATCCCATTCAAGACCTTGATGGCGACTTATGTTTTTCTCAAAACGGGCTTGCAATACTCTGAGGAGTTTTTCACGTTGTTCTGGTGACAGCTGCTTGTTAGTTTCGATGCTTTGCATATCAATCTCTTTTATTGTTATGTCGTGTGAAGAGTCGCCTCCCCCTGTGTCACAGGAAGGCGTTGAGGATCGATTATACATCACGTTTCGAAGTATCGACCGGATGTATCTGGATGTGTACGTTCCACAACTGTAACATGAGCGGGGCGTGGTTGCATTTTTCCGGCAGCATCACGGTGCAACATTTGCGTCGTCGGCGTTGATGGCGCCGATGACGCACGCATTTGTGAAGACAATGGACGATTTCATCAAGACGCAAAAGATTCCAGTGGTGTGTTTCTTGAAGGGTCGGCGCACGGCTTGATTAACCGCATCGACGGCATTCACGCCTATCGACTGACCCAAACGGCATCCGCATTGCCTTCTTCTTCGCCCGCACCGATGCGCGCATCTTGCGTCCCGGCATGGCTTTTTCATGCCCCAACCACCAGCCGATGCATCCACCATCGCTCGATCGCACCATTGCGGACGTTGCGCAGCGAACGACCGTTGTCTGCATCTGCAGGGCTATCAAATGCTCGGCCAGCGCGTGAATGATCCACACGGTGTCGAGGGCCCCGTCGGCGCGTCCATAGATGGATTGGGATTGCTGCCAAATCGCCGGTCACTGCGCTGCTCGAAGCGGTCCTGCTGAAGATGACCTTTTCCCTACGCGGGTTGCTGGCGGCGGGGCGCCGGGCGTTGAACTGGAAAAAAACAAGCCATTACGTGTTGGGGACAGGGCTGCCCGCTCCAAAGCCAGAGGACATCGGCCGTGCACGAGGGTTGGTCGGGATCGCCGCCGGCCTTGGCATCGGAATCTTTGCGTTGCTGCTCCTCACTCGCCGATGATTTTCACCAACACGCGCTTTGCCCTACGGCCATCGAATTCGCCGTAGAAAATCTGTTCCCAGGGCCCGAAGTCCAGTCGACCTTTCGTCACAGCCACAACCACCTCCCGCCCCATGATTTGACGTTTCAGATGAGCGTCGGCGTTGTCCTCGCCGGTGCGATTGTGGCGATAACGGCTGATCGGCTCGTGCGGCGCCAGCCCCTCCAGCCATTGCTCAAAATCGTGATGCAGCCCCGACTCGTCGTCGTTGATGAAGACTGAAGCAGTGATGTGCATGGCATTGACCAGCACCAATCCTTCCTGGATGCCACTTTCGCGCAGACATTCTTCGACCTGCGGCGTGATGTTGATAAAGGCACGGCGAGTGGGGACATGGAACCACAACTCTTTGCGGTAGCTCTTCATGAAGATCCTCCGGTCAGCGTTTTCTCAGATTTCTGTAAAGAGGCGTGAATGCATTCCAGCGTGAAGGCCACTTGCGTTCCTTTTCCGGGGGCGCTTACGACATGGACCTGCCCACCATGTGCATGGACAACGCTCTGTATAATGGTCAACCCCAGACCGGCGCCCCCACGCTGGCGGGAGCGAGAGCGATCCCCGCGATAGAACGGAGCGAAGATATGCGGCATATCCTCCGCGGCAATACCTTCTCCGTCATCCGCTACCCAGATCTTCACCAACGAGTGCGCTGTTTCCCAGCCGATTTGAATCGCTCCACCCAGCGTCGTGTGCTGCACCGCATTGTCGAGCAGGTTGAAAAGAACCTGTTTCAATGCATCGGAATCGGCATAGACCGTCGCCGGTTCGCCCAGGCGTAGTTCAAGCCGCCGGTCTCCGGTCAACAACTGCGCCTGAGGCAGGAATTCCTCCTTGAGCCATCGCTCCAGCTCCAAAGGGGCGCGATGCAAGATAATCCCGTTCTGAAGCCGCGTCAGGTCGAGCAGTTGTTCGGCTAGGCGACCCAGCCGCTCTGCTTCGCCGTACATGGCGCGGATCAAACGTTTTGCATCGGCGGGATTGTCCTGCGAGCCGCGCAACAGCACTTCCAGAGAACCTTTGATAGCTGTCAAAGGGGTGCGCAACTCATGGGCGGCGTCGGCAATGAAGCGTTGTTGGGCTGCAAAGGTGTTCTCGATCCGGGTGATCATATCGTTGAAGGCGCTAGCCAACTGCGCCACTTCGTCTTTGGTGTCAGCGTGTTGGTGATAAGGCAGGTTCACGCGCTCGCTGAAATCGCCATCGGCAATGCGTCTACACGCGTCGATCATGCGGCGCAAAGGGCGAAGCGCAGAGGAGGTGAGCCAGAAGCTGCCCACCATTCCCAGTAAAATGGTCACAAGGCTCCCTGTGATGATCAATTTCTGTTCCCGCCACAAGATCTGATCGATGAGCGTCAAGGGCGTGTTCAACTGCACGACGCCGAAAACTTCAGGATGGCCGGGTTGGCGACGCAACGGAATGAACAGCACCAGTGTGTGCTGGTCATTCACCATGACCTCATATGTGACTTCATTTTCCCCCGCCAGAGCAAGCGCCGCTCTCGCCAGATCGAGCGGCGCAGGCGCAGGTTCTTCAGGCAAACGGCGTCCGTTTGCCAGCAATCTACCGTGACGATCCAGAATCAATGCAGTTGTATCACGCGATGTCAAGTCACGGGCCAGGTTTTCTGCAACGGTCTGCAACAACTGCGCACCTGAAGCGTCAAGTTGAAATTCGGCAATCCAGTGCTCGATGATGGGCTTGGCCTGAGCGCGCAGCCGAACCGCAGTGGTATGAATAAGAAACGTACGCACATCGACATAGAAGACCATCCCCAGGCCTATCAGCAACAAGGTCAAAAGTGCTATGTAGAGCACGGTGAGGCGGGTGCGCAGCGAACTTTCACGCCAGCGGATCATCTTCATCGGGTCGAAAACTGTACCCCAGGCCGTAGTTTGTTCGAATCAAGCTTTTGGCTCGATCGCCGATCTTTTCACGGAGATGATGGATATGAACGTCGACGACATTGGTGTCGCCGGCAAAATCGAACCCCCAGATGCGGTTGAGAAGCGTTTCGCGCGTGAAGACACGGCGAGGGTGGCGCATGAAAAGTTCGAGGAGGGCAAATTCTTTAGGCGTCAGGTCAACCGCTTTTCCATCCTTATGCACTTCATAGGTGGCGCTGTTTAGAACAATGCCAGCAGCCGCTACGACGGTCTGCTCCTGGGGCCGCCCGCGACGACGCAAGACGGAGCGAATGCGCGCCAGCAACTCTTCGAAACTAAAGGGCTTGGTCACATAGTCGTCTGCACCCAAGTTCAAGCCGGCAATCCGGTCGGGAAGCTCGCGCTTAGCGGTCAGCAGAATGATGGCAAGATCGGCGTTGGCGGCGCGCAATCGCCGGCAGATTTCCAACCCATCGAGGTCGGGAAGCATTAAATCGAGAATCAACAGGTCAAACTCCTGCGCATTGAACAGACGCAATCCACTCCATCCGTCGTACGCAACCTCCACCTGGAATCCTTCGTAAGCTAGCCCGACGCGAAGAAACTCAATAATGGTTTGCTCGTCTTCGATGATGAGAATGCGAGCAGAGGAGGGGCTCTTTTCTTCAAGCGTCATGGCGTGCAAGCTCCTTGAATCTCCGGTTCTCCTGATTGTACCACACGCCTCCTTTCCATTTAACCTACGCTCTAGCGCAACCCGAAAAAGATCCGACGACTTCCACCGTGCGCTGTAGAAGTCGTCGGCCTTGAGGTGCAAGGTAAAAGATCACTGACCAAATTTACGGCTGGGGTGCAGGGCGCTCGTACCTCGGCGGAGGCGGCGCAGGACGTCCATGTCTCGGTGCAGGAGGCGCAAAATGGTCCTGTCCAGACGGCGGTGCAGGACGCTCGTATCCTGGCATGGGGCGAGGATGGCGCACACTGCGCGGACCGGGTTTGTGAATTGTGAGCAACTGCCCGGAATCTAGTGCAGCGATTGTCTCTGCTTTAAGTTGAGTGTTGCCCTCCGGTCCAACGTGCCAACATCCCTCCACCTCAACATACGAACCCACCGAAACCGCCTCGCTCACCCGCCAACGCTCATGAGGGGGAAAGCGAACATGAACATCGGCATCCAACCAAAAGCCGTGGAAATGGCCCCTGGAATTATAAGTGAAAGCAACGACCTGCCCTTCCATAGCGGCTGCATGACAGGGTGCGTGAGGGACCCTGGACCGTATTTCGGGCGATGCAACTGCGGACAAAGGTTCCCCCCATAACCCGACGGCTAAAAGAGTGGGCGCCAACAAAGCTGTTGACCATTTGAACATTTTCGTAACCTTCCTTTCCAGATAAAAGGATTAATCTTGCATACCATCAGGGCGGTGAAAAACGCCCATGATGGACGTAGACGATGGGATGCGATTACCCTCTAGGCGATGCCTGCGCGGCGCAAAACAGCTCGGCAATGCGCGACATTCACTTCCAACGGATCGTCGAGCCAGACGATGGCATCTGCGCCTCTCGCCAATACAGACGAAACATCCCTCCGATAACTACGCTTTCCGATGACAATGAGAGGAGCAAAGGTGTACAGGCGTATCCATTCAACAAGATATTGCTGCATGGCTTCTGTCAAATATGCGACGTCAAGCACAATGAGCTCACCCTCTTGCAGGATTGTTTCCTCCACTGGATTGCCGCAGGTCAGGTCGATGTCCAGGCTTTCGTAGCCGAGCGTCTCCAACAGATACAACGCCCTTGCATGGCCGGCTCGTGCATGTACGCGCACGGCTTTTCGTCGGGAGAACTTCAGGGGAACACGCGCAGACCGAGAATCCTGAGCATAATATCTGCGCAACCAATACTCTCTCCAATACGCTGCCTGCATTGTCTCCCCCTTTCGATAAGGCGCTTCCACGGGCGCTGTAAAAAGCGCTCGTATTTTCCAGAAAAGGTTTCGAGTTTTTCACTTCGCAGATTAGCAAGCGAGCATGAAAAACCGCCAAAGAAAAAATTAAAAAATTCTGAAGTTGGCGTGCCGATCTCAACATACAGAGGTAAATGCGAGCCCGCTTGCAAGGCGCACACCGATCTTGCCGGACATCTTTGTCGATTTGTGTTGAACCTAGTTTTTCAACAGAGGAAAACAAAAAACTGTGCGCCAGCTCTCGGCTGGCGCACAGTTTAGCGTGAAGATGAAAGGCAGCGGTTACTCGCGCGTCGGCGCTTGCTGGCCATAGGAAGGCGGCAGCAGCTCGCCGAAGAGGGTAGCGTACATCAAGCGATAGACATCTGTGTTGTCGAAACGGCTGCGAAACTTGGTGCGCAGCAGCTCGGCGTTCAGCCCTTCGGCGCGGCTAACAATACCTTCTGCCACGTCGTCGGAGCCTGTCCAGCCGATGGCGAAATCCAGCTCGTTGCCAAAGGCATCCGGTGCAGCCAGGAAAGGAGCGGTGTTCTGACCCTCGACGCCGTCCAGCGGGAAGCCCTGGTTCAGCCCAAAGCCCGTGGGGTTGCCTCTGCTCGTAGCCACGCGGCCGTTGCCATCCACCGGCGCAGGGCTGAAGACCTGCATGCCGCCAGCGTCGCTGTCTGCCGCCGTC
>CALJMI010000002.1 GCA_937981885.1 uncultured Caldilinea sp. | reverse complement strand
TACTGATTGCTAGGCAGAGTTTTCATGTTTTCAGTGTTGCGTGTTGCGTGCTACGTGTCGGAACCCCTCACGCAACACGTAATACGCAACACTGCGCTCATAAAATGTCAACCTAGAAAACAGTAGATGTGCTTTCGGCGCCCTGCGCCCGTAGGTCGATTGCCATTTCCTGCTCAATGATCTGAAGAGCAATTAGTTGGCCGCCGAAAGCGGGCATCATAAAGAGCCAGAGGAAGAAGCAGAGGACATTTCCGGCCGCTTTACGCAGAAAGGGGGGGCAGTCGAACAGAACGCGGCAAGACCACCTTTCTGCGCACGCTCATGATGGGTGAGATCGCTCCGCAGGAAGGACAGATCAAGTTTGGCGCCAGCCTCAAGATCGGCTACTTTTCACAGGTGCACAAGCGGCTTAATCCCAACAACACCGTCTTGACATCCCGGCGTAGGAGGTCCTGCAGCAGGTGCTCGAGCAGTTCGAGGGCACGATCCTGCTCGTTTCACACGACCGCTATCTGATCGATCATTTGGCGACGCAGGTGTGGGAGCTGCGTCAGAATCATTTGGAAATTTTCGAAGGAACCTATTCAGCTGTTGCACCTGATTGCTACAAGCGGTGCGAGATTTCCATCAAGCGACCAGCCGGGCCGTACAGAACATTACACGCGGGCACGCAAATGACGCAAATGGAAGCCAGGGAACGTTACACTATGCCATCGACAGGGCGCAAACTGCTTAGCGTTGGAATCGACGTTGGCACGACGACGACCCAGCTCGCCTTTTCCAGCCTCCTCGTTCAGGAGTCAGCGCGTCCGGGTCATGCGCCCCGGCTTCAAGTCAACGCCAAGGAGCTCCTCCACCAAAGCCCTATTGTCTTGACCCCGCTGCTTGCCTCACAAGAGGTGGATATTGCAGCGCTGACGGCCATCGTGCGCAAAGAATATCAGCGCGCCGGGTTATCGCCAGCACAGATCGAAACTGGCGCCGTTATTGTCACTGGAGAGATCGCACGCACCAGCAATGCAAACGCCATCCTCACGGCGCTTGCGCATCTGGCCGGTGATTTTGTTGTGACTGTTGCAGGTCCGAACGTGGAAGCGCACATTGCCGGGCGCGGCGCCGGCGTGGCTGCATATTCAGCCAGCCACTACGTTCAAGCCACCACTGTTGACATCGGCGGCGGCACGGCGAACGCCGCAATCTTCCGCGGTGGCGCAATGCTCTCTTCCGCTGCATCGGCGGTCGGTGGGCGGCTGTTGGTGATCGACAGAATTTCTGGCATTGTGCGGCATATCACTCCGCCTGGACGAATTATTGTCGAGGCGCTTGACTTGCCGCTGCGCGAGGGAGAACGCATTGACCTGACGACAGCGGAACATCTCTGCACCTGCATGGCTGATCTTGTCGCTGACCTGATAGCTGGCGAGGTTAGCGAATTAGGACAACGCCTTCAGTTAACATCTCCGCTTCAGGGCGCTATGCAATCGTCGGTCGTCTTCTTTTCTGGCGGAGTCGGCGCATACTTCTACGATCCCATCGAGATTCACTATTTGGCGGATGCGTTGGTGCACGACGATCTGGGGCCGCTCTTTGCGCAATGTCTGCGTTTTCAGCCGCGAATTCGCAAGCGCCACATCCAGCGCCCTGCGGAGACGCAGCGTGCGACAGTGATGGGCGCTTCCAGCCAGACCATCACATTGAGCGGCAGCACGATCTGGTTGGGCGCGAATCGGCTGCCTTTGCGCAATCTGCTGGTCGTGCGTCCTCGGCTGACGGTCGAGGAGTTGACTCGCCCCAATTGTTTGGCGGACGCGTTGCTGAGCACTGTCCGCCGATGGGATGCTGAGGATGATCAGGCAATGCTGGCGCTGGCGCTGGATTTGCCAGCGAGGCTGAATCACACCAGTTTGAGAGCGGTCGCCGAAGGAGTCGTGCAATATGTGGACGCGCGCAGCGACCGTGCGCAGCCGGCGCCGGTGATTCTGGTGTTAGAGCGCGACTATGCATTGGCGCTGGGGCAGAGCATCAGTGGATTACAGCCGACGCTGCCCTTGATCGTGCTCGATCAGATCGCCGTGGATGAGGGGGATCTGATTGACATTGGTGCGCCGTTGCCGGGCGGACGCGCGACGCCGGTCGCAGTAAAGACGCTTGTGTTTTATCATTGAGAAACCTGCGCGGCGTTTGGGCGATGTCTTTCTGGCAGGGTTGCTGCCTCGATATGGATTGTTTGGGCTTAGATTTTGGCAGTTGTCACCTGTCAAGAGGAGGAACTTGGATGCTCCTGCGAACCAGGCTTTATGGAAAAATGTACGAATTTCGCACGATCAAGGAGTTGCTGGCCAAAGCAAACGAGGAGAAGTCCGGCGACCGACAGGCTGGCATTGCTGCAACTACTGCAGCCGAGCGTATGGCGGCGCGCCATGTTCTGGCCGAAACGCCGCTGGCGGTTTTGCGCCAGAATCCGGTCGTTCCCTACGAGCAGGATGAAGTGACGCGCGTCATCCAGGACGCTGTCGACGAGACAGTCTATGATGAGATCAAAGGATGGACGGTTGGCGAATTGCGCGAGTGGATATTGGCGGATAGCACCACCACGGCGATGATCCGGCGTGTGAGCGACGGCCTCACCGCAGAGATGGTCGCCGCAGTGACGAAGTTGATGTCGAATCTGGATTTGATATACGGCGCCAGCAAGATACGCTTCACTGCGCACGCCAATAACACCATTGGTCTTCAAGGAACTCTGGCTTCGCGCAACCAACCCAACCATCCCACCGATTCAGTTGATGGCATCCGCGCTGCGCTCTACGAGGGGCTTTCCTTTGGCTCCGGCGATAGCGTCATCGGCATCAACCCGATGGATGATTCGGTGGATAACGTCATGCGGCTCCTGGACATGACCTATGAAGTCATTCAGCGCTGGCGGATTCCCACGCAAAATTGTGTGCTGGCGCATGTCACCACTCAGATGGAGGCGCTTAAACGCGGCGCGCCAATGGGATTGATGTTCCAGAGTCTGGCTGGTTCGCAGAAAGCAAACGAGGCGTTTGGCGTCACAGTCGACATGTTGGACGAAGCGTACGCCCTGGCGCAGAAGCACTCCGTTGCGGAGGGTCCCAACTTCATGTATTTTGAGACGGGTCAGGGTACGGCGCTGTCGGCGGATGCGCATTACGACGCCGATCAATTGACGATGGAGGCGCGCATTTATGGGTTGGCAAAGCGCTATCGTCCTTTCCAGGTCAACACTGTCGTCGGCTTTATCGGGCCGGAATATCTCTACGATGCGACGCAGATCACGCGCGCCGGGCTAGAAGATCACTTCATGGGCAAGCTGACCGGCGTCCCCATGGGCTGCGACGCCTGCTACACCAACCATGCGCGCGCCACACAGAACGATATCGAGAATTTGGCGGTGCTCCTGGCTGCTGCAGGCTGCGATTACTTCATGGGTGTGCCGATGGGCGACGACGCGATGTTGAGCTACCAGTGCACCAGCTATCATGACACCGCAACTCTGCGCCAGCTGCTGGGGTTGCGCCCGCTGCCCGAATTTGAGGCGTGGATGGAGGAAATCGGCTTGATGAGGGATGGGCGTTTGACCGACAGGGCAGGCGACGCCTCTTTCTTTTTACAGCGATGATTTCAGCAGGGAGGGGGTGAACGATGGATCGAGCGGATGGCGAAGTGATCATTGACCTGCCCGACCCGACGCTGCCTGAGGAGCGACGTGCGATCGGGGTGAAGAATCCTCATGATCTGGAGGGTCTGCGCAACCTCTGCGCCGCAACGACTGCACGTATCGGCGTTGGGCGCGCTGGCCCACGTCCGCGCACGCGTTCACTGCTTCTCTTCCACTCCGATCACGCCGTCGCGCAGGATGCTATTTACAGTGAAGTGACCGAAGAAGTGAAGGCGAGGTTGGGTCTCTTCACGGTGAAGACGCAGGTCGCTGATCGTGGTGAGTATCTGCTGCGTCCCGACCTCGGCCGCAGGCTCTGCGATGAGGCAAAAGCGACGATTGCAGCGCGCTGCATCAGACATCCCCAGGTGCAGATAGTTGTCGGCGACGGTTTGAGCGCCGCCGCCGTCAACAGCAATGCACCGGAAATCTATCCGATCATCGAACAAGGGTTGAAAAATGCCGGCGTCAGCGTTGGGACGCCCTTTTTTATTCAGTTCGCACGCGTTGGCGTCATCAACGATGTGAACGCCATCATCGGCGCCGATGTGGTCGTGATTCTGCTTGGCGAACGCCCTGGCCTCGGTGTTGCCGACGCATTGAGTGCCTACATGGGCTACAAACCTGGACCCGGCAAAACCGACGCCGATCGTGATGTCGTCTGCATGATCACCTACCAGGGCGGCATGAATCCGCTGGAGGCAGGCGCGTATGTGGTGGAGTTGATCAAAAAGATGCTCACATATGAGTCCAGTGGGATCGGGCTGAAGATAAAGATGTCAGGCACAGAATGATCAGGAGTTTACGATGCAACGAGCAACGACGGTTCCGCAAAATCCCGGAAACATCTCTATGAGCTTTGATGAGTTGTACGTCTGCGCCCGAGCTGTGCTCAACCCGCGCCGGCTTACCGCCGAAGCGGAGGCAGGCGGCGTCGGTGCAGCGCTGCTGAGCGAAAGCGGTTCGATCTACACGGGCGTCTGCATCGACACCGCCTGTTCAATGGGCTTCTGCGCCGAACACGCCGCGGCCGCGGCAATGATCACTGCGGGCGAAAACCGTGTGCTGAAGATGGTTGCGGTCAATTGGGATGGACGCATCTTACCGCCGTGCGGGCGCTGCCGTGAGTTCATCAGCCAGCTACACGACGAGAATCTCGACGCTTTAGTGCTGGTGGCGGATGGCATGGCGCTGCCCCTGCGTGAGTTGCTGCCGCACGATTGGCGACAAGCGGCTCGCTAACGGATCGCCAACCACAAATCAAGCAACGATGATCCCCCGGACTCAGATTGAATCCGGGGTTTGTGCTGTCAGCGATTCAGCGTGATGTCGTAGATGTACGGATAGCCTTCCACGTCGAAGGTGAAGTTCTGCACCGACGGCGCGTTCAGATAGGTCGTGTTGACGGTGAAGAGCGGGAGCACCAACGCATTTTCCATGATGATGCGCTGCGCAGTGATGTAATCTTGCTCACGCACATCCTCGTCAATCTGTGTGTCGCCGTCGGCCAGGACGCGATCCAGCTCGGCGTCGCGGAAGCGCGTGTAGGCCGCGCCGCCATCGATATTTTCCGAGTGGAAGAGGATGCGCAACGGCGACGGGTCGGCGCGTGTCCAATAAATATAGAGCATGTTGTAGTTGCCAGCCGCGCCTTCAGCGGCGATGCCGGCGTCGTCCATGGCGCGCATCTGGACATCAAAGCCGGCTCTAGTTAGATAGCCGGCCAACAGTTCGTTGAAGGCTTCTTCCCAGATCGGCGAGGTGATGTAGTCGATGGTCAACTTCTGCCCCTCCTTGTCAAAGATGCCGTCGCCGTCGCTGTCCGTCCAACCAGACTCTGCCAGCAGCCGAGCGGCTTCTTCGGGATTGTAGCGGTAGAGGCTGGCGGCTTCCTCGTCGAACGACCAGGTCGTCGGCGAAAGCACGCTGTAGGATGGGATGCCCAACTGCTGGAAGACCGTCTGCACGAACTCCTGATGGTTGAGCGACAGAATCATCGCCTTGCGCACGTTGAGATCGTCGGTCGGCGCTTTCTCTGTATTGATCATCATGATCGCGGGGATGCCGGGCTGTGCAAAGGTCGCCAGCACGCCTTCACCTGCTTCGGATAGCGCAATGGCATCGAGAGCTGGCGGTTCGCTGGCGATAAGAATCTCGCCGGTTTGGAAGGCGGTCAGGCGAGTGGCTGCCTCGGGCAGGAAACGGAAGATCACCTGGTCGAGCTGCGCCGGCCCCTGGTGTGCGGCAAACTCCGGGGCCCAGTTGTAGTCCGGGTTGCGCTCCAACACGACCTGCGACTGCGCGTCCCAGCGCACGAAGCGGAACGGTCCCGTGCCGACCGGATTGCGACCATAATCCCTGCCGTAGGTTTCCAGCGCGGTAGGCGAGGAGATGCTCAACCATTGGCGGGCGGCGTCGCGCAGAAAGGTGGGATAGGGCGCAGCAAACTTCACAACTGCCGTGTAGTCATCCACCACCTCAGTCTCGACGTACTGATGATCGACTAGCAGCGTTTTCCCGCCTGATTCCAGTACGGCGTCGCTGACGATGTGGTCGAAGGTGGCTTTGACTGCCGCCGCCGTCAGGGGCGCTCCGTCGTGAAAGGTGACATCCTGGCGCAGGGTGAAGGTGAACTCCGAGTAGTCGTCGTTGGCTTGCCACGCGCTTGCCAGCCCTGGATGAAGCTCTCCGTCCGGAGACATGGACAGCAGCGAGTCAAAGAGGTTGATCAGGATAAACTGCTCCTGCACATAGACGGCGTCGCCAGGGTCGAGCGTCTCCGGTTCGGAGCCGAGACCGATGGTCAGCACGCCACCCGCGCCAGATGCAGTATCCTCGCCCTGTGCAGATGGCGCGGCGGGAGTCGCCGGCGCACCACACGCCAACAACATCAAGCCAGCGACGACGAGCAGCGCCAGCAGAACCAAGAATTGTTTCTTCAAGAACATGCAAATTCTCCTCAGTTTGGCAATAGTCGATCTCGGGCGAGAGGGGACGCCTCGCGTGCATCCCATTATAAGGGCGGTGAAACGTGTGTAAAAACGAGAGCACAGTCGTCTTTTATCGGCTAGTAACATATTTGTCGTAGTGAGATTCGGCTCGTCGCTTGAACACTCGCGCCAACACCTCGCGACAAAGAGACCGGATTCTTCGTTGCCTCTAGACCTCTCTAATCGCTTTTCGCCGATTGGTCGCTGGTCGACTTTGGTCTACAATGGTCGCACTGTGACAGTCGTTCGTTGTTTGTTCAAGCCGAGGAAGCTGTTGTTCCAGACTACTTACCGCTCTTTTCAGGAAGCTATCTTTTCACCCAGCCCACTCGTGCGCAGGCTGACGCTGGCCGGATTGCTGGCTGTCGGTGCAGCGGCGATTGCGCTCTTTATCGGTGTAACGGGGCCGTTGCTGGCGCTGGTTGCCGCAGCGGCGATCATCGGCGGTGTGCTGATCCTGAACGATACACATTGGGGTTTTGTGGCGCTGTGCGGCGTTGTTTTCTTAATACCTTTCGCCAGCTTGCCCTTCTCAATAGGCTTTAAGCCGACCTTTCTCGACCTGGCGTTAGGCGCCCTCTTTTTTGTATGGCTTTTCAAGCTGGTCATCGGCCAACAGGAGGAGTTCATCGCGTCGCCGCTCAGCCTGCCGGTGCTACTCTTCATGCTGCTGGCGCTTTTCAGTTTTGCGTTGGGGTTGACGCACAGCCCAGCCAACACCTTTCTGTTGCGCCGCTTTTTGGAAATCTTGATCGGCATTGCACTCTTCTTCGTTGTCATCAACACTGTGCGCAGTGAAAGCGAGGCGATCTGGGTGACGCACTGGGTGATGCTGGCCGGCTGGGGCGCAGCGGCGATCGCCGTGCTCTTCTACGTGTTGCCGCAGGAGGTAACCGTCGGCATCCTCGACCGCATGGCGCGTTTCGACTATCCGGGCGGCTTCGGCGCACTGCGTTTCATCGAGGACGACCCAAACGGTGTGATGCGCGCCATCGGCACGTCGGTCGATCCGAATGTGCTCGGCGGTATGATGATCGTCGTCGCAGCGTTGATGCTGCCGCAGCTTGTTTCCAGCCAGCCGATTTTTCCGCGCTGGTTCACCTTTGCTATGTGGGCGACGGCGGTGCTGGCGCTCTATCTCACCTATAGCCGCTCAGCGCTGCTCGGGCTGGCTTCTTCGATGGCGCTGCTTGCCGTGCTCAAGTATCGCCGACTGATCCCGCTAGGGATTGTCGGTGTGTTGCTGCTCCTGCTGCTGCCGGCGACGCAGGAATATGTGGCGCGACTGCTCGAGGGGTTTGCCGGTCAGGACCTGGCGACGCAGATGCGTTTTGGCGAATACAAAGATGCGCTCGTCTTGATTGAACGTTACCCGCTCTTTGGCGTCGGCTTCACCGGCACGCCCGACATGGATATCTATCTCGGCGTCAGTATGCTCTACCTGATCATCGCCGAAAACATGGGACTTGTCGGGCTGGCAATGTTTGTGGCAGTGATGATCGGCTTTTTTGTCATGGCGCTGCGAGCATGGCGACGCGGATTGAACGCGCGCCTGGAGGGCCTGCTCCTCGGCTACACCGGCGCCATCCTCGGCGCCCTGGTCAGCGGCGTCTTCGACCACTATTGGTTCAACATGACCTACCCACATATGACGGTGCTTTTCTGGCTCTATGTAGGAATGGCGACGGCGGTGATTTTGGTGAGCGAACAAGACCGGTGAGCATCACGGGTCCGACTGTCCCCAACGGCGGCTACTCAGTATTGACTGGTAGTACCGTATTTAGTATTATGTATATGGGGCAATGTCAAAGTCAGAGAAGTTGCTGGAGAAGATTCGTAACAATTCCAAAGCTGTTTCCTTTGACGATCTCGACAAGATATTGCGTGGATATAGATTTGTTCGCCGTCAGCCATGTAGAGGATCACCGCATTACTATTACACGCATGGAGCGCTGACATTGTCCGTTCCGTATAAACGTCCCTATGTTGGGGAAATTTATGTGAAACGAGCGTTGGTTTTGATTGAGCAGGCTGCCGAAGACGAAGTATGAAAACATACGATGTAGATCACTACATGTCTTTGCCTTACACCATCGAGTTGATCCGCGAGGACGCCGCCACCTGGTTTGCGCGCGTGGTGGAACTACCCGGTTGTATGACAGAAGGCGACTGCGCCGCAGACGCAGTCGCCATGATTCAGGATGCCATGACAGGTTGGATTGAATTGGCGCTAGAAGATGGTCGGGCGATTCCAGAACCGAAACCGCTGGAAGAATTCAGCGGTAAATTTGTTGTGCGCGTCCCCAAGTCGCTGCACCGCGATCTGGTTGCGGCAGCCGCTAGAGAAGAAGTGAGCCTGAATCAATTTATCGCAACCGAACTGGCGCGTGTTGTTGGGCGCCCGTCGCCATCACCGACTTCAGCAAGGGGTGCACCGCCCACCACCATGCGGCGACAGATGGTGGCACGGGCAACCTTGCACAAGCAAAGCTCGTCCTATCAAACCGCAATCGATTCTGCTGAACTGTCTGGCGAACAATAATCATCTACATATCAGGTGTACACATGACCACCACAACCAACGAATTTGGCACGATCACGCTGGAGCCAGCACCGCCGCTCAACAACCTGACGCGCGGCCGCCGCCCTGAATGGCTGCGCGTGCGCGCCGCCGACAGCCCGAAGTATCGCGAGTTGACCGCGCTCTTTCGCGGCCAGCGCCTGCACACCGTCTGCGAAGAGGCGATGTGTCCCAACATCGGCGAATGCTGGGGGCGCGGCACAGCGACCTTTTTGTTGATGGGCGACACCTGCACACGTTCGTGCGGTTTTTGCAAGATCAAGACCGGCCGCCCCGGCGCGCTCGATCCCGACGAACCGCGCCGCGTCGCTGAGTCGATCAAGCAGATGGGGTTGACCCATGCTGTGCTCACCAGCGTCAACCGCGACGAACAGCCCGATGGCGGCGCCTGGGTCTTCGCCGAGAGCCTGCATTGGATTCATGAACTCGTGCCCGGCTGTACGGTCGAGGTGCTGATTCCCGACTTCAAGGGCGACTGGGCTGCGCTCCAGGTCGTGATGGACGCCAAACCGGAGATTCTCAACCACAACACCGAAACCGTGCCGCGTCTCTATCGCACCGTACGCCCGCAAGCCAAATATATACGCAGCATGGAGCTGCTTCAGCGCGCCAAGCGTATGGATGGGGAGGCGCTCACCAAATCTGGCATCATGGTCGGGTTGGGCGAAACATGGGACGAAATTCTACAGGTGATGGATGACCTGCGCGCCCATGATGTCGACATCATGACCGTCGGCCAATATCTCCAGCCAAGCCGCTTCCACCTGCCGATCATGCGCTACTACACGCCGGAAGAGTTCGCCCACCTTAAGGAAGAGGGCGAAGCACGCGGCTTCAAGTGGATGGAGTGCGGCCCACTCGTGCGCTCGAGCTATCACGCCGACGGGCAGGCGCACCTCAGCCCGCGACAGCGTTAGCGATAGCCTCATGAATTTCTTGCAACATCTACACCCGGCAACCGTGCATTTCCCGATTGCATTTTTATTGCTGGGGAGCGCACTTCTTTTGTTCCATCTCTGGAGGAAGGCGCCTTTTGACCTCAAGCCAACAATCTGGCTGTTGTTTATGTTGGGCTGGGTCGGTGGGGGCGTCGCTGTGTTGACGGGGTTGCTGGCGCAAGCTAATCTGCCGCCCGACGCACCCTATCGCGCTGTGCTCAACTTTCACATTGGCGCCAGCCTGGCGATGCTGGCCACCTACGGATTTCTGCTCTACCGTGGCTGGCTCTATCGCAGCGCACGGGCGCAGAAAGCGCGCCAACGCGCCGGGATCGACACACACGACCTGCTCGACGACGCCAGCGCCCGCTGGTGGGTTGCACTGACGGCATTGATCGGCGCTGTGTTGATCCTGGCGACCGGCTGGTACGGTGGACAACTCGTCTATGAGTTTGGCGTCAATGTGAAATAGACTCACTCACACCAGTGCAAAGATGCGCGATGGACCGCCGGTGGCGCCGGCAATCGTCGGCCCGCCGACAATTGCGATTGCCCCGCTTGGCGGCAGCGCACCCAGATTTGCCACATTCTCGATGCCCCATTTGTTCGCCGGCAGCCAGCGATAGTGCACGGCAAAGTCCGGCGATGGCCCAAAATCGAGGCTGAGTGTGTCCACAAAAATGCCTTTGACGTTGCGCTCTTGCAGCAACATTTCGATTGCCTCGATGTGAAAACCGGGAAAGTGCATCACGCCGCTGTCGTCGACGTTGCGGAATTTGTCCGTCGCCACGTGTGCATCCCACCCACTGTTCATTGCCACGATCGCACCGTCGGGGATCGGGCCGTGTTCGTTCTCCCAGGCAGTCAGATCGTCGGGCGTCAGTTGCGCATCTGGATTTTCCTCCGCCTTAGCGCGGATGTCCACCACCGCCAGCGGCCCCATCAAATCTTCGACCGCAATCTGGTCGGCGCTGAGGCCGTCGGAGAAGTGATAGGGGGCATCCATGTGTGTGCCGGTGTGCTCGACAAGTAGCCAGCGCAGCATGTTGTAGCCGTCGTTGGCAAGCGTTACCAATGTCTCGAGCTCAAGCTGCGGATCGCCGCCAAAAGTGGGAAAGCTGGGCGCCAGGGTGTGGGTGAGATCGAAGATTCGGCTGAAGCTGTGGGTTGTGTTGACTGTACTTGCCACTGCTTGGGGAACGCCCGAACGTGCAGTGATCGGCGCACAGCCAGCCAGCGCCGTCGCCGCCGCTAATCCTGCTGCGCTGCGCAAAAAGTTACGTCGTCCTAGATCAGATGCTATTTTCTTTGTACAAGCAGGAACGCACATCGTCTCTTTCTCCTTTGCTCTTTATGTAGTTGTCCGGAAAGGCGTATAGCGAGAGAAAGTATAAGTTTGCGTTCGTGATTGTAAAATTGAGATTTCGTCTCGATGAGTGTCTCTGACCAACGATGGCGTCGAGGGGATCGCTTTTTCAGTTGGACTCGCGATAATCGGGGTTTTCCCAGACGATCAGAGTTGCCCAGTTGTCGGAGGCGCTGTCCTCGATATAGTTTTCGATCAGGCCGCGTACGACAAAGCCTTGTTTCAACTGAAAGGTCAGCGTCGGATCGGTCAGCTCGCCTGCCACGACGCGCTCAACATATTCCTGGACGCTCATCCTGCCCTTGAACCGAACATAGCCGGGAATCAGCCCGCCAGCGACGATGCCGCGACGGTTGTAACGGCGCAGCAACTCCTTGCGCGCCTGGTAGATCATCTTGCCGATTCCACGCCCGCGATAATCAGGATGGACGCTGATGTCGGCGCCATAGTAGTAGGCGCCGTTTGGGTCGTGCGTGCGAAAGTAGAAGTTGTCGCAGATGCCTGCAAAGGTGTGCGCAGGGTGCTCGAAATCGAAATCGAGAAAGAAGCCCGATCCCTGACCGATGACGCGCGCTCCGTCGAGCACGACAATCTGTCCTTCAGGAAAGATTCGATACTGGCTGGCGAAATGCTCGACGCGCATCAACTCCTGCGCGCCGAGCGTTGGATAGACAATCCGTTGCAACTGTTCTAGCTGCTCGAAGTGCTCCGGCTTGAGCGTGGTGATCACAAAATTTGACATGGTGCACAGCGTCCATCAAAGCTACGGCAGCGGCGACATAAGAACCGCCGCCAGATAAATCTTTCACAATCCACAATTCAGACTTCAGTTATCCCGCCACTGTCCCAATAGCCGTTTCCAACACGCCAAGCCCTTCCTCCAGTTGCTCGTCGGTGATGACCAGCGGCACGAGCGTGCGCACGCCGTTGGAATAGAGACCGGCGCGGATCAACAGTAGGCCGCGTTTGTACGCCTCGGCGACGACCTTGAGCGGCGCGTCGGTGTTGGGCGTGCGGTCGTTGCGTCCCTGGATGAACTCGATGGCAGTCATGGCGCCCAGCCCGCGCACATCGCCAATGATCGGATAGGTTTCCTGCCAGCGACGGAAGTGCGCCATCGTGATCTCACCGATCTGCTCGGCGCGCTGGTTGAGATTGTCACGTTCCATGATTTCGATGGACTTGAGCGCCGCCGCACATGCCACCGGGTTGCCGCCAAAAGTTGAGCCCAACCCGCCTAAATGGGGTGCGTCGACGATCTCGGCGCGACCCGTCACCGCCGCCAGCGGCATCCCCGCCGCCAGCGATTTCGCCATCACAATCAGGTCTGGCTCGACGCCGCTGTGTTCGATCGAGAACCAGCGACCGGTGCGACAGAAGCCAGCCTGCACCTCGTCAGCGATTAGCACGATGCCATGTTTGTCACACAGCGCACGCACCTTGCGCAGATACTCATATGACGCCGGGATGAAGCCGCCTTCCCCCTGCACCGGTTCGATGATCAGCGCCGCCACCGCCGCTGGGTCGATCTGTGTGATCAGCGCCCGTTCCAAATCTTCGAAGCAGGTCAGGTTGCACGCTCCTTCGTTGCGACAGTGCGGGCAACGATAGCTGTAAGGATAAGGCACGCGGTAGATTTCCGGCGCAAAGGGGCCAAATCCTTTCTTGAAGAGCGCGTATTTGCTTGTCAGCGAGAGCGTCAGCAGCGTGCGCCCATGATAAGCGCCCTCGTAAGTGATAATCGCCGGACGACCAGTGTAGGCGCGCGCCATTTTAATCGCAGTTTCGACAGCCTCGGCGCCTGAATTGGAGAGAAAGGTCTTTTTTGCGCCAGAAATGGGAGCCAGTTGGTTGAGCTTCTCCGCCAGCGCAATGTACGGCTCATAGCTGCCGACGATGGCGCAGAGGTGGATCAGATCGCCTGCCTGCGTCCGGATCGCCTCGACCACCTCAACAGGCGCATGGCCGACATTGAGCGTGCCGATGCCGGCCGTGAAATCGAGAAAGGTGTTGCCGTCGACATCGGTCACGGTGGCGCCGCTGGCGCTGGCAGCCACCACCGGCGTCGAGCGAAAGGACGCCTTGGAGACCGCTGCGTCGCGACGATCGAGAATTGCCTGGCTCTTGGGGCCGGGCAGAGTGGTGTGGATATGAATGGCTGGCATACAGGATTCCTACCTCTCGGTCATAGTCGTCGGAACAGTTTTTTTACGGACGAACGGGCTTCGCTTCATTCTCGCCGGGCATCAGATCACGCTGCTGGGCTGGTTCAGGCTGCGCTTCAATTATGGCGCAGCTTTGAACATTGAGCAAAGCTGGTGAATGCATTCCGTTAGGAACAAGGCGCGCCACGTAGGTCATCGCCTCCGGCGTGACATGGCATTCTGATTTCTAGGTTGACATTTTATGAGCGCAATGTTACGTGTTGCGTGTTGCGTAGGGGATTCCGACACGCAGCACGCAACACGCAACACTGAAAACATAAAAACTCTGCCTAGCAATCAGTAGGAAAATCTTTCGTTGTCCGCTGGCCAAGGCTATGCTATGATGGCGCCTGATGATTGAAAACTGACAGGGTTTATAACCTGGAACAAAAGACCGGAATCAAGCGTATGCTACAACCAAAATCGTACCCGGAGTTTGTTGCCAAGGCGCTCATGCTCGACAACGATCCGTTCGAAGCAATGGTCGATGACGACAACCCGTGGATGGAAGGCTTCGTACTGGTGATGTCGGTAAGCGTGCTGGCTGGGATTGCGTATGCTATCGGCGGATTCTTAACAGCGCTGACGCTGCCCGATCCGAACCTCGCGTACACTACCCTGGTGCAGGGCTGGCGTCAGGTGGCGGCGGCAACGTCGCTCCCTCCCGCCGATGTCGAACGTGTGATCAGCGATGTGTGGACAATCGCCACTGTGGCGACAGGGTACGCAGGTGGCTGGAGTCATCTGCTGCCGATCCTGGCAATTCCCGGGATTGCGTTCGTGTGGTGGGTGTTTTTTAGCGTCGTCTCGTTTGGTGTGGCGCGCACGTTTGGCGGCGGCGGTTCACTCAACGCCACCTTTGGCGCAACAGCGCTCACTGCGGCGCCGCTTATTTTGCTCTTTGTCAGCATCGTGCCGTTTGCTGGCGTTGGCGTCATGCCGATCATGGTGTGGTCCGGATTGATCGGTTATCGAGCCGTGCACGTGGCGCAGGAAATGGAATGGCGCGGCGCTGCGTTGACGACGGCGATCGTCTACGTCGCGGCGTTGGCGCTCATCTTGCTTGCCATCACAGCTTTTGCACTTGGCTATTCGGCGGGAGGGTTTCGATGAATTCTCATTCCCATGTCGTTTTGCCGGGACAGACTTCGCGCGAGGAGTGGACGCAGCGTCGCAACTGGCTGCCCGACCTCAACCAGATTTGGAATGCTGCGCGGTTGAACCTTGTCGATGCCCTCGATCCTTATGAGCGCGGCTACATCACAGTTTCAATGCGTCAGGGATTGGGCATGATCGTCGTGCTGGGATTGCTTGCAGGGCTGTTGCCCTTTCTGGCAAACCTCTGGCTTAGCCTGCGCGTTGGCGCCGCCGTCCCGATTGCGGCCGCTGCAGCCTCGTTGGCGGAGTTCGCCGCCGGCGACCCGTCGAACGCAACCGTCCGCTATGTGTCGGCGAACGCCAGCCTGATGGCAGGACTGGAACCGCGGATGCCTGGCTTTCTGGCGGCGCTGCTCTCCAGTCTGGGGCTGTGGTTGAACACGCCGCTGAGCTGGTTGTCGAACTGGATTGTCTACGGCGCTGTCGTCGCTGCACTGGCGCGTATGATGGGCGCACACAACAACTTGCAGATGTTTTTTGCTGCCACAAGCTTCACCGCTGCGCCGATGTTGTTGACTGGCCTTGCGCCGATTCCGTTCCTCGGCCCGGTGGCGGTCATTTTAGCCTGGGTGTGGTCGATGATTGTGCACTACCATGCTGTGCGGCTGGCGACAGGACTTGACGCTGCACGCACTTTATTGAGCATGGTTCTACCGCTGGTGCTCGTCGCTGCAATTCCGACCTTGCTCGCCGTCTTCCTGACGCTGCTTGCCTGGATTGTCTAGAAAGTTCGTCAGCATAGAAAACATTGACGCCCGAAAGGCGCAAACGTTCGTAACGGAAAATAGAGAAAAGTGCGGCGGCAAGGCTACCGCACTAACTCCCACGCCAGGTGCTGAATCTCCGGTAGAATCAGTTTTTCCATCGCAAGCTGCACGGCGTTTGGCGAGCCGGGCGTGCTGAAGATAATTTTGTCGCGGTAGACGCCAGCCGTGGCGCGACTCAACATCGCTGCTGCACCGACCTGCTCGTAGCTTAACATCCGGAATAGCTCGCCAAAGCCAGGCAGCGGTTTCTCGATGCAGCGGCTGATTACATCGAAAGTGCGGTCGCGACGACCGATGCCGGTGCCGCCGTTGAAGATGATCAGCCGCGCTGCCCCGCCAGCGAACTCTTCCAGCGCCTCCAGCACTTCGCCCGGCTCGTCCTTGACGATGCGATAATTGACGATGGTGTGGCCCGCTGCTTCCGCCAACGCGCGAATCAGCTTGCCGCTGACGTCGGTGTCCGGCGTGCGCGTGTCGCTGACCGTCACCACGGCGATGGGCACGCTGCCTTGCCCCTCTGCCTGTTTGCGATGAAGTTCGGAACTTTGCATCAAAAAGCATCCTTCTGTGCGATCAAGATTGATGACTGACTCGATGGCGGCCTGCCAAACCCCTGCATTGGCGTGATGCAAGTCACCTGATTGTGGAAGAGACCGTTGCGGGCCTGCACGCCGACGGTGACTTTGGGCGTCAGATCGCCAGGTGTATGCGCAACGGCGTCGGGAACATCGAGGTAATTGAAACCAACCGCGCCATTGCTGTGCAGCACAACCTGGAAAGTCGCCGTATATGCGGGCGTGACGCCCACCGCCGATGCTACGTTCTCGTATTGTACGACAAAGCGATTGGGCGCGGGCTGGAATGTGTTGATCACGCCGCCGGAGCGCGCCGGGTCAAGATCGGCCCACCAGCCGAATAGCGCCTGCTGTGGGGAACCAAGCACCGGCAGACACCGATTCTGCGCGGTCGTTGTGATCGGCGTAGACGTGCTGTCGACTAACGCTACAACGCCATCTTCATAGACGTGGATGCGATCATAGTGGAGTGTGCTGGTAATGTCCGGCCCCGAAAATGGAAAATTGAAGGGCAGCGTCACCGTCACATAACTGTTGCTGGCAATCGACAACACCGTCGGCGTCACCACCGGCGTCTCCCAGGTGAAGGGCGGCGGCGTCGGCAGTGCGACACCGCTGCCGCCGGCCACCAGCGGCAGATAGCGATAGTTGGTGATCCAACCGTTGATGCCTATGATGATGGGCACACTCATGGCGCTGCTGCTGCCATCGGCAAAGCGCAGGTCAAGGTTGACCTCGCTGCCATAGGCGCCGGTCATCAGGTTGGTGGGTGAGACGGCAAACGTCAGGTAGAGCGGCGCGCCGTGCTCGATGCGCATGACGGCGTTGTTTCCCGCCAGGTTGACCACACGTAGCCAATCGGTCGGCGTGAAGGTCGCCGTGACTGTCACCGGCGTCGTCGACGGATTCTCAACGATCACGGTGCGCGTGAAGGGCGCCGCACCATATGACAACGTCGCCTCGATTGCGGCCGGCGTTGCGGTTGCGCTGGCCGGCAGCAGGCGCCGCACAGCCGCCTCCATGTCGAGTAAACCGGCGCCGGCTTCGATCTGCGACAAACCGACATCGCGGGCGGTCTCTTCCAAAAGCGTCTCGACCGCAGCGTTTGTGAGCGACGGGCGGATGCCCATAAGCAGCGCCGCCGCTGCGCTGACGAGCGGCGCCGACATGCTGGTTCCCGGCTCAGTGCAGTAGTAGACGCCATTCTCCATCAGAAGCACGCGTCCTGCTCCAATGCACTTGCCGGGAACGCTGGCGGGCCAGGTGCTGAGCACGCTGGTCGTAAAGCTGCCGCCGCCAGCCGCAATGTCGATCTGTGTGCCAATGGCGCTGTAACTGGCGCGCGTGTTTTCCGGCGTCAATGCAGCGACGGCGACGACGCGGTTAAGCCGGGCTGGATAGTAGACTGGCCCACCGTTGCTATTGCCAGCCGCGGCCACCACCAGGCTTCCCTTGCCGTGGGCATAATCGACTGCTGACTGAATCGAGTCGGCTGTGGAGGGTGAAATCGCGCCGGTGGGTATCTCCAGACTCATATTGATCACATCGGCGCCGCGATCGGCGGCGTCGCAGATTGCCCGAATCAGGTTGGTGATCGAGCCGCCGCCGGTGCTGCCGAGCATTTTCAGCGGGTCGATCTCGACATTCGGCGCGCCGCCAGCGATGCCTCGGCCATTATTGGCGATAGCCGCAATGATGCCGGTGACGTGCGTGCCGTGACCGAAATCGTCGTTCGGCATGACGCCTGGCGTAATGTAATTGATACCAAATAGAAGTCGCCCAGCCAGGTCGGGATGGTTGAAATCGACGCCGCTGTCGATCACGGCGACGCGCACTATCTGCGTGGTCAAGCCATGTTCCTGGACAAGCTGCCAGGCGCGCGCAAAGCTGCTGCGCTGGAGCGGCCACTGGCGTGAAGCATAGTAGGTGTCGTTGAACACATACGGTTCTTCCGGAGAGGCGGAGGGCGGTGGCGGGATGGTGGAGGCAGCGCGTACGATCCAGTTCGGCTCCACCGAGAGAACACCCGGCGCATCAGCCAGCGAGTATATATCCGTCGTTGTGCTTGGGGCGCGCAGCCGCCAGACTTGCAGCGTCAGGTTCGACCCACAAGCCGTCACCTGATCGACCAGATCGCCGGCATGCGCCAGGCGGGTCTGCGCCGCCGTCACTTCGCCCGATTCTGGATCGAACGCCACGATGTATTCGCCGGGCCATGTCTCGCCAATCGGCTCCTCGGTCAAATTCTGCGGTGCATCTTGCGCCAGCAATGGGACGACGCTCAACAACAGCGCAGCGATCACCGCTCCGATTCGCCACAAAAGATTGTTTCTAGGAATGATGACCGATCGTCTCATGCAACTCTTTCCTATTTTTCTGTCACGTCAGGGGGGATCATCACCACAACGCGCATTGTTTGCGCCCCGTGATCTTACCACATTCTTGATTTACTGATTGCCAGGCAGAGTTTTGATGTTTTCAGTGTTGCGTGTTGCGTGCTGCGTGCTGCGTGCTGCGTGTTGCGTGTTGCGTGTCGGAATCTTTCACGCACCACGCAACATTACGCTCATAAAATGTCAACCTAGAAATCAATATATTTGGAGTGATGCGGCGTCAAAGCGTAACTTTGACATTCGGCAGATGGACTGTGAAGACGCTGCCTTGCTCCAACTGGCTTTCCACGCTGATCGATCCGCCCAGATTCTGTACGACGCCATGCACAATCGCCAGCCCCAGTCCGCCGCCGCTGTCGCGTTTGGTTGTGAAAAATGGCTCGAAGATTCGCTCGCGCGTCGCCTCGTCCATACCCTTCCCAGTGTCGATAACTTTGAGCGTCACCCCATGGGGCGGCTCATCCTCCGCAGCCGCCAGCGGGTTGACAATGACGGAGATTTCGCCTGGTTTATCCTCGATCGCCTGATGTGCGTTGATCAGCAGGTTCATGATCATCTGATATAGCTGCGTTGGGTCCGCTTCTATCGTGGCGGACGACACTGCAAAAGTCAAGTTCAATTTGATGGTTGGCGGCAGCAACGCGCTCTGAATATCGCACGCTTCCGCCACTGTCGCCAGCAAATTGACGCTCTGAACTTCGGCTTTGTGCAAACGGCTGAAGACGCGCATTTGGTTGAGCAGATCTTTCGCTTTGTATGCAGCCGTAAGAATCTTGCTCAGATATTGGCGCTGATGACTGTCCGGCGCGGCATCGGCGTAGAGCACTTCGCTCAATCCGATAATCGGCGTCAGCAGATTGTTGAAGTCGTGGCCGATGTTGGCAGTGAGTGCGCCGATCGCCTCCAACCGTCGGCTTTCCCAGAGCTGCGCTTCGAGACGTTTCAACTCAGTGATGTCCTCTGTGATCCCAACCAGACCGATGATCTCTTGGTCTCGATTGCGCAGCGGCGTCTTGGAGAGTAGAATCTGGCGTCGCGTCCCGCTCTTGCTGGTGAACTCGGTTTCACGCTGGATCACCGGTTTTCCGGTGCGCAGAACTTCCAAATCCTCGCGATAGCAGGACTGACCAGACTCATCAGGAAACAGCTCATAATCGGTTTTGCCCAGCACCTTGCCTGGGTCTGGCTCATCCAGGAACACAAGGTCAGCAACGTTAGTCAACACCTTGCGCGCTTCAGCGTCCTTCACATACAGCGCCAGGGGCAGCGCATCGATCACTGTACGCAGCAGAATCCGTTCGTGCTCAAGTGAAGCCGCAATCTGCTTCTGTTCCGTGATGTCGATCTGAATGCCGATCATCCGCACCGGGTTCCCCGATTGATCGAGCACCAGCTTGCCGCGATCCTTCACCCACCGCACCTCGCCGCTGGGCAACACGACGCGAAATTCAAGATCGAGCAGATCGGTGCGTTCGTCCACCGCATGCCATACGGCAGCATCGACCGCATCGCGATCGTCGGGATGAATCACCTGCCGCCAGAGTGCGTAAGAGGGGCGGGTCTGCCCGGGCTGGAGGCCAAACAGCCGGTAGCTTTCCGGCGACCAGAAGACTTCACCGCTCTGAATTTCCCATCGCCACAACCCTGCCTTGATCGCATCCAAGACAACATGCAGCCACTGCGCAGTGTCAAGCAGCTGCGTCGAGTTTTCATCGCTATCCTGCGCCGTCTCTATTTGCGACCAGGTGCGACCGGTTTCGTCGGCGGAGGTCTCTTGATGCATCATGACGCGCACGTCGCCGACAAATGCAACCGGCGCAACATACATTCGGAGCCACTGCATCTGGCGTCAATCGAGCTTTCGCACAAAATCGACGACTCATCGATTTCGCCCATCATCTCTGCATCCAGGTGTGCAAAAAAGGCTGTCATCACGGCATGGCGACGTTCGCCGATGACGCGCGCGGTCGATGTGTGCAGCGTTGTCAGCAGCTCGCGCAATTTGAAGACATATTCATGCACAGGCGTGTAGTCGGCGGTCGAATGATCGTTTTCTGCCTCCTCGATGGCGACGGCTGGCTTGCACCACAGCCGGCTGCCATGCGCCCCAGCATAGGCAAACACGCGCGCCACACCGATAGCGCCGATGCTATCAAGCTTGTCGGCGTCGTAAAGGCAGCGCGCTTCCAATGTCTGCGGCTCTGTTGTGCGGTTGCGATAGCGGTGTGCTTCGATGCAGTGTACAACCTGCGCGACCAACATCTCCGCCGCGCCGCGCTCCAGTAGAAGCTGGCGCGCGCGTTCGGCCGCGCGCAGATGATGCGCCATGCGATGGTCGCCCGTTTCATCTGCTGGGGTGGGCAGATCGTGCAGCAACGCCGCCAGATGCACGACCGTGCGATCAGCCTGTTCGGCGGCGGCGATCTGATCGGCAAGCAGTGTGACTCGCTGCACATGATCGAAGTCGTGTGCGGCGTCGCCGGCAACGTAAAGCGCGCGCGCCTCCTCGATAGAGATCAGTTTGTTCATGTTGTTGGTTTCTATGTGAAGTGCTGCGTGTTGCGTGCTGTGTGGTTTGTGTCTCTTGACGCAACACGCAGCACGATCAATCGTTTCACACTTTAGAACGCCAACCGCAAAAGTGAAAGAATTTACGGTGGAAACTTTCAATCAATGCGGTTTGACAGAAATTTTCGGTGCGGCAGTGTTTTTCGTGTGCGAGCGATTGCTGCGCGCCCAGAGGACGCCGCCAGGCACACTGACGATATAGCCGATAAATTGTTGCAGCAGACCCACTGCGGTGCCCAACTCATATCCCGCGCCCATGAACAGGAACAAACCAGCAAACGAAACCTGCCGCACGCCGAGTCCGCCTGGCGAAAGGGGGACTATGATCGTGGCAAAGACGACAAGCGGGTTGATGACCAACACTTCAATCAACGAAATGCTGCCCGGCTGGATGGAGCGTGCAATTAGCCAGATGTTGAGACTGGTAATAATAACGATCGCTGTGCTGCCCAGCGCGGTGAGCAGTAGCGCGCCTGGGTGCTCACGATAGACGCCAAACGCCGCCGCCAGCTTATTCCAAAGCGGCAACGTCTTTGCGCTGAAGGGCAGCATGCCAAGCAACCGCTCCATCCAATGTTTGAGACGGCGACTTAACAGCGTCATGACGACGATGAACAGCGCAAAGGTTGCCAGTGAACTGCCGATCGCGGCAAAGCGCATAAAGATGGCGCCTTCGGTCGAAAATGGTTGACCGTCTGGCTTTCCCCATAACAACACAGCGTTCGACGCAACTGCGGCAAAGAGCATGAAGATCATCAGCCCGATAAAACGGTCGATCAAGACGCTGGCGGCAGCATCGGCTTTGCGTCGCGTGTCAACGGCGACAGCATAGCCGCGCATCACATCGCCGCCCACCTGTGCAGGTAGAAAGTTGTTGAAAAACTCGGCGATCCATTGATAGGAGAGCAGCCGGCTGCGCGGTAGGTCGATGCCGGCTGCGCGCAGCAACACACCCCACTTCAACCCGCTGATGGCGACTGCGCTGGCGTAACAGAGCGCCCCGAACAGCAGCAGCCATTTGTTGGCATGAACAATTTGCCACCACAGCGCCGTCGGGTCTGGCAGCCGTAGCACCAACCAGACCAGCAAGCCAATGGCGATGAAGAGTTTGAGCAGATCGATCAGTCGAGACTTGGGCATAGATGGTGCGTGTTACGTGGTGCGTGTTACGTGGTTCGTGACATCTCGAACCACGTAACACGCACTGCTTCTTATCGTTTTAGCTGCGTCTTGATCGAGAACGCTTCTTGAGCGGCGCCGTTTTCGCGGTTGAGCCGCACATCCCGGACATTTTGCTTCTGCGTCCACGCCATATTCCAAACGACGTGACGGTCGCGCTTGATCGCAAAGTCATACCAGCCGAGAAGACGACTGACGCCTTCGATTATCGCCAGCAAGAAAAGCACCCATACCAGACGAATGATACCCCATAATTCCTTGAGTGCAATGCGCGCCACGCGGCTATTCTGCATGCTGCTGACTTTGTAGCCATATTTGTGTTTCAGGTAGAGGTGACCCGCATGGTTGCGCCGACGCTGGCGTATAAAGTCTCTGACAGTTGTTGGGCCGGTGTTATAGACGATTGCATCGGGCGCATACCGCACCTGCATTCCCTGGCGCACGACAATCGCTTCGACAAAGGCCTCGTCCATCGCCACATCGGGCGGAATCTGCTCAAAGACCTTGCGGAAGGCGATCATCTCGCCCAGCCGCGGGATTTCGAGACAAAGCTCATGTTCCATGCGCAGGCGCAGGTGGCTGAGCAGGCCGACGATATGGTCGGGCGTGTCCACTGCCATCTTTTGTGCGCCGACCATGCCGACCTCCGGGTCGCGGAACATGCGCACCATGTGCTCGACCGCGTATTCGTGTGGCAATGTATCGCCGCTTTCAAGCACGCAAATGTCGCAACTCGCCGTCTTGAGGAACAGATTGATCGCACTGGTTTTGCCTTCGCGTTTGGGCTGTTCGATCAACTCGATGCGATTGTCGATCGCCATGAACTCTTTGACAATCTCCACCGTGCGATCTGTGCACGCGCTGGCGACTACGATGATTTCAGCGATCTCCACCTGATGAAGATGTTGATCGAGCAATGCAGCCAGCAGCGCCCCGATGTTTGCTTCTTCGTTATAAGCTGTCACACCCACACTACAGCGAATCTTGTCAATTGAATGTGTCATAACCATCGAAAATTCCTTGCTCAGCCAATCTCCAATCTCCAATGGAGATTGGAGATTGGAGATTGGAGATTCTATGAATTGACCAGCTTCACCATCGTCACTCCGTCGCCGCCTTCGCCAGCGTCGCCGGAGCGCATCGTCCCAACGAGTGGATGGCGTTTAAGCGTATCGCGCACAGCGGATTTCATGGCGCCGGTGCCGTGGCCGTGAATAATGCGCACAAACGGCAGCCGAGCGCGGTAAGCGTCGTTCAGGTAGCGCTCCAGTCGGTCGATTCCTTCCTCGACGCGTTCACCGCGCAGGTCGAGTTCGATGCCGGGGTTGGGCGCCGGCCCACTGTTTTGTATTCTAACCGATGGCGTTGTGGTTTCCTTGACGGCTTTCTGCCGAAGCTCCAACCGTTTTATCGGCAGTTTAAGACGAAAGTTGCCAAGCTGCACGTCAGCCTCGTCGATGGCGTCGTACACTGCCAGCACCTCGCCGCTTGCTTGCAGGCTGGCAACCCACACGATGTCGCCCACCTCGATAGGGCCGGTCAGCCGCTCTTCGGCGCGACCGGGCACGATGACGCGCTGGTTGATTTCTTCGGTCGCCTGCTTCCGTCGCGCCAGCTCCTTCTCGGCGCGCGCCAGGAACTCTTCGTGTCCGGCGGCGTTGGCGCTGCTGAAACCGCTGCGCGCCTGACGTCGCAGTTGCTCGACCTCCTTACGCGCTTCTTCCAATTCAGCCTGCATCAATGCGCGCGTTTCGGCGATGACTGCGCGCCGCGCTTGCTCGATCTGGGCAAGTTGATAGCGTAGATCGGCTTCTAGCAACTGTCCCTGTCGTTCGCGCGCTTTGGCGCGTTCCGCCGCCTCGAATGCCTCTTGTTTGGCGCGGCGGATGTCGTCGAGCAGTTTGTCGGCTTGCAGCGTGTCCGGGCGCACGATCGATTCGGCTTCCTCTACGATCACCGGATTGAGACCCAGCCGCCGTGCGATCGTCAGCGCATTGGAACGCCCAGGCAGCCCAATGCTCAGCTCATAGGTTGGGCTGAGCGTCTCGATGTCAAACTCGACTGAGGCGTTGCGCACGCCTGGCGTGTTGTGGGCGTAGAGCTTGAGGTCGCTATAGTGCGTCGTGGCAAAGGTGGTGATGCCGCGATCGCGCAGATTTTCCAGCAGCGCCATGGCTAACGCCGAGCCTTCCTCCGGGTCGGTGCCGGCGCCCAGCTCGTCGAGCAGCACCAGGCAGTGTGGGTCAGCTTCCTCCAGGATAGAGATGATGTTGGTCATGTGGCTGGAGAAGGTGCTCAGGCTCTGCTCGATGCTCTGCTCGTCGCCGATGTCGGCGTAGACGCCCTCGAAGACCGAGAGCTTGCTGCCCACATCGACCGGCAGCATCATGCCCGACTGCGCCATCAACGTCAGCAGCCCGACGGTCTTGAGCGTGACGGTCTTGCCGCCGGTGTTGGGGCCGGTGATGACGATGATGTAGGTATCGTCGTCGAGATAGACATCGATCGGCACGACAGTTTTTTGATCGAGCAGCGGGTGGCGGGCGCGGTGCAGGTCGATCACTGAACCGGGATGGGCGGCGAGTTCATCCTCTTCTTTGCTGCGCTTGTGTGCGCTCTTGCGCGGCTGAAAGGTGATCATCTCCGGCAGCGTGGCGTCGAGCGTGTAGGCGTACTTGGCTTTGGCAAAGGTGAAATCCAGTTCCGCCAGAACCTGCGTGTTGCGACGTAGATAGACCGCCTCCTCCGCCACCGCCGTGCTCAGTTCGAGCAAGATGCGCCTGACTTCCTTTTCTTCCTGTAGCTCCAGCTCGCGCAGTGCATTGTTCTGCTGCACAACTTTGAGCGGTTCAATAAAAAGCGTGGCGCCGCTGGCGGACTGATCGTGGATGATGCCGTCGATGTTGCCTTTGTACTCGGCGCGCACTGGAATGACGTAGCGCCCCTGCCGCTGTGTGACCAGCGCCTCTTGCAGGTAAGGCTTGATGTCATTGCTGTGTATGATGCGATCGAGCGTGCTCAGCAACCGCTCCTGTGCAACACGGAGTTCGCTGCGGATGCGTCCAAGTTCTGGGCTGGCGCTATCGAGCACATCGCCGCGGTCGCTGATGCAGCGACTGATCTGCTCGACGACGTGGTCGCATGGTTCGATGTTCGCCGCCATCTCCGCCAGATGTGGGAAGGAATGCTCCAGCCGCGTCAGCAGATTGCGCAATTGGCGCGCCCGTTGCAAGGTGAACTTCACCTCGAGCAGGTCGGGCGGCAGCAGCACGGAGCGACGTTCGGCGCGGTCAAGCAGCGGGCGCAGGTCGCTGACGCCGCCAAAGCTGATGTCGTCTTTTTGGCCTAGCAGTTGATACGCCTCGTAGGTCTGCGCCAGCCACTCTTGCACCGTGAGCAGATCGTCGCTAGGCAAAAGCGATGCAGCCAGCTCAGCGCCACCGCTAAAGGCGCAGTACTGAGCCAGCCGTTCAAGAATCTTTGGATATTCGAGTACACGCAGCGTGCGTGGATTCATACTCCCCCACCATCAGGTGACAAACGTAACGAGCATCATAACATAGCCCGTGATCTACGAGCAAAGCCGCCGGGAAACGCCGCTCAATCAGAGCCAGGGCTAGTATGCGCCCCGCATAATCAAAATGTGTTAGGGTGCAACAAATCGGTCATGTCCTGCGCCATCCCCTTTGCATCACGCTGCACAAGGTCTCCGGCGTGATCTTGCGCAGCAACATGACGACGTCATGGTTGATCTCGGCTGCGCACACGCGAGCGTATCCTGGTGCGATAAGATGATTTGTGATGCGTGGCTTGATGTGTCAGGCCAATATGCAGCAGGAAGCATGCCCATTCTTCATCTTTTTTGACACCTCCTCACTCTCCTGCTATAGTTTCAATCAATTGCATAGCGTGTACTCTTATCCAGAGAGGTGGAGGGACCGGCCCTGTGAAACCTCGGCAACCTTGTCTTGTGGCGACGGCGCTGCAAGATGGAGGTGCCAACTCCGGCAGAGCGATTCTGGAAGATGAGAGGCGACAACCCAGGTTTGTCTGATGCGTCCCTCTTGTCTTGATGGCAAGAGGGATTTTTATGTTTGAGCAAAAGACTGAAGAGAAAGGCCAGGAAAGAATATGATCGTAATGAAATTTGGCGGCACGTCGGTGGGCAACGCCGATGCATTTGCCCAGGTTGTGGAGATTGTGAAAGCGGCGGTGACACGCGAGGCGACAGGCGACCGTCCTGGCGTGATTGTCGTCACCAGCGCAATGTCGGGCGTGACCAACATGTTGATCGAAGCGGCGCAGCGTGCAGCGCAAGGCGACGAAAGTTTCCACCAAGCGCAGCAGGACAGCCTTCTGCTCAAACATCAGCTCGTCGCCGGACGGCTAGTCGAAGATGGCAGCGAGCGCGCCGCGCTGACCCGCATCTTTGAGCAGCGACTGGCAGAGTTCGACCGCCTGTGCAGCAGCATCGCTGTACTTGGCGAGTTGACGACGCGCGGACTGGATGTGGTCAGCGGGCTGGGCGAACGCATGGCCGCGCCGTTGCTGGCGACCGTGCTGCGCGCCGCTGGTCTGCGCGCCGAAGCCATCGATGCAACGGAACTGATTGTCACCGACAATGTCTTTGGCGGCGCTGCGCCCATCGACCATCTGACCGAGGAAAAGTGTCGCGGCCGGCTGCTTCCGCTGCTGCAAAGCGGAATCGTGCCTGTGGTCACTGGCTTCATCGGCGCTACAGTGGACGGGGTGCCGACCACGCTCGGACGCGGCGGCTCCGATTACTCGGCGGCGATCATCGGCGCTGCGCTGCACGCCGACGAGATTCAGATTTGGACGGACGTCAACGGCGTCATGACCGCCGACCCGCGCATCGTGCCCAACGCACGTAGCCTCAAACAGTTGAGCTACGAAGAAGTCGCCGAACTTGCCTATTACGGCGCCAAAGTGCTGCACCCAAAGACGGTCACGCCCGCCATCGAGAAGAAAATCCCTGTGCGCGTGCTCAACACCTTCGAGCCGACGCATCCTGGCACGCTGATCGTCGAAAAGTCGCAAGCTGAGGCGAGAGGCACGGTCAAGGCAATCACGGCGATCCGCAACATGAATTTGATTACGATCTCAGGCCGCGGCATGATGGGTGTGCCTGGTATCGCTGCGCGCACCTTTGGCGCAGTGGCGCGCACCGGCGCCAACGTGCTCATGATCAGCCAAAGCAGCAGCGAACAAAGCATCTGTTTTGTCGTGCCAGAAGCGTCGGCGAGCGCAGTCATCGCCGCGCTGAACGACGAGTTCCGCCGTGAGTTGGAGTTGCACTACATCGACAGCATCCACGGCATGTCGCACATCAACATCGTCGCTGTCGTCGGCAGCGGTATGCGCGGCACGCCGGGGCTGGCGGCGCGTGTTTTCACGGCGGTTGCACAGGTGGGCATCAACGTCATCGCCATCGCTCAGGGATCGAGCGAAGCCAACATCAGTCTGGTCGTGATCGACGCTGACGCAACGTCGGCGTTGCGCGCAATCCACGACATCTTTGAGCTGCACATTCCGACAGAGGAACGGGCGCACAAAGGGGTGTAGTTCAGGTTGAGGGCAGGCACTTTGCTCCAGGCGTAAAGTACACCTTGCACAAGGGATGACCTTGCAGCCTTTCAATCGATCTTTAGGATACAGGTCCGCGACGCTATACTATCCACACCAACGAGTCTTCTGAACTCTGGAAGGAGGACGTCATCATGAGCGTAATTCTGGAAAGATCCGCGCTGGTCACCGGCGCAGAGTTGCTGGAGATGGGCGACATCGGGCCAAGCGAATTGGTTGAAGGGGAGGTCGTACCGATGAGTCCGACGCAGAATCTACATGGGTGGTTGGTGATGGAGTTGGCGCGTCGTCTGGGCAACTTCAACGCTGAACGCCGGTTAGGCTGGGTGCTTGGCGCTGAATCCGGATTGTTCACTCGTCGCAACCCGGATACTGTGCGCGGCATGGATATTGCATTCATTTCACGACAGCGCCTGCCCATCCTTGCGCCGGGTTTCCTGGAAATTGCGCCTGAACTGGTCGTCGAGATTGTTTCCCCTTCCGATCGGTGGGATAGCATCCGCAAGAAGATCACCGAGTATTTCGACGCAGGCGTCGACCGCGTCTGGATCGTCGAACCGAGTCAACACAAGGTGCTCGTTTTTCGGGCGCCGACGCAGCTGACCGAACTGGGCGAAGGCGACATCCTGCGCGGCGAAGGCGTGCTCGACGGCTTTGAGCTGCCGCTGAGCGAACTCTTTGGTGAAGAATTTACCGAAGAAACAGATTTGACTCCAAAGAATACCGCATTTGTTTGAACTTTGTCGTTTTGCCGGGTAAGGAGGATGCACACATGAACGACTGGGCGTCGCTGGTTTCACCAGCGCTGCACGACAAAGTCTGTCTGGTCACCGGGGCGTCTCAAGGACTGGGCGCAACGATCGCGCGTGCGCTGGCAGCGGCCGGCGCAACGGTGGCGGTGCATTACAATCGCTCCGAGCGCGCGGCGACTGCGCTGTGTGCGGAGCTTGCAGCAAACGGCGCCAACACACTGCCCGTGCAAGCCGATCTGCTCGACGCAGCAACGATTGAGCCACTGGCGACAATCGTGTCGGAACAACTGGGGCCTATCGATATTCTGGTCAACAATGTCGGCCCCTATGTGGATACGCCTTTCCTCGATTTGAGCGTGGAAAATTTTGATCTGGTGATGAATGGCAATGTGCGCGCTACATTTCTGTTATCACAGTGCGTCGGGCGGCGAATGCGCACGCGCGGCGCGGGACGCATCATCAACATCGCCGCCACCGACTATCGCCACCGCAGCCACAGCGTCTATGGATTGGCTAAAGATGGCGTGATCCACTTGACCGAGGCATTGGCGCTCGAGCTGGCGCCGCAGGCGCCAGTCTTCGCCCTGGCCCCCGATCTGATCGCCGATAATGAAAACATGGCGCCGGATTTCGTCGCGCGCGCCGTGGCAGCAACGCCCATGCGCCGGCTGGTGACGCGTGCCGAAGTAGCCAATATGGTGGCTTTGCTTTGCACCCCTGTCTTCGACATGATGACTGGTCAGACGTTGGTGATGGATGGGGGACGCTCGCTGCCGCGTATGGCGGATGGCGACAGACAATAACTCCGACAAATAGCCGTTGACGACGGTTGCAGAAATCACAAAAATACGGACATAACACCCTGCAAACATTCAAGGAAGGCGTTATGTCCGTTTCGTCCCCATCCTCTAGCCACGCTTCACCCATCACAGCCACCGACTCTGTACGACCGGTTACCCTGTCGGAATCGTCGCCGATACGCGCCGTCTTTCTTCCCTATTTGCTCGGCCTGTTTACTGCATTCACGCTCTCTGGCCTCGGTTTCTTTGTCTTGCGTCAGCCCGAGCCGCCCCCGATCCAATTGGCGCCGCCCCCGACCGCTGCGCCAACCGCCACCGCCACAAGTACGCCGACGCCCAGCCCGATCGTGGTCTATGTCAGCGGCGCAGTCGTTGCGCCAGGAACCTTCACATTGTCGCCCGGTGCGCGTGTGGTCGATGCCATCGCCGCAGCCAGCGGTCTGCGCAGCGACGCCGACGCCGCGCTGATCAATCAGGCTGAGCGCGTCTTCGATGGCGCACAGGTGCATGTGCCGATCGCTGGCGCTGTGGGCGCCGCCCCGGTCGCTGGGCTTTCGGGATTGTTGCCCACGCCAACACCAGAGACGCGTTCCGCCGGCGTAGCGATCCCGATCGGCGGCCTGATCAACCTCAACACAGCCACACAGGCAGAACTGGAATCGTTGCCTGGAATCGGCGCCAGCAAGGCGCAGGGCATCATCGCCAACCGTCCCTACGCCACTGTCGACGACCTGGAGCGCGTACCCGGCATCGGCCCATCCACAGTCAACCGTCTACGCCCACTGGTCACAGTGCAGCCGTAAACAGTTTGGGCGTCAGGCATGGGCCGCCCGATGTCTGATCATGCCTGGCTTTGCCTCGACCGCAAAGGCGCTGAACATCCAGCGAGAATCACGCCAGAATCATCACAACATAGAATGGTGATGCATTTCCCCAGCGTGCAGCCTGCGTCAACTATGTGCAGGCTGTGCGCATATCGGTATTTTGTAATCCGTCGATTGTTGTGCGGCTTATAACACCCGCCAAAGCCGAAGGTTGAGAAAGAGTATGGCGAAAGAAGAGAAAAAGGGTATCGGAGAACAGGCTAAGGACGTCGTGATCGATGCCCGCAATGAGTTGATTGTGCAAAGTGCAAATCTTTATATTTTGGTGCGCAAAGTGCTCTTGTCGAGTCTGGGCGCTATTGCGTTGAGCGTGGACGAAGCGAACGAAGTTCTGGCAAAGTTGGTGGAGCGTGGCGAGGTGGCAGAGGCTGATTTGCAGAAAATGTTGAACGAACTGCGCGCCCAACGTGAACGCAGTGAAGCAGAAGCTGTCAGGGCGCACGAAAATCTGTCACGCAAAGCATCGAACACGCTCGAAGAAAGCGTCGAGACGATCCTGACGCGGCTGAATGTGCCCAACAAGAGCGACATCGAAGAGTTGAGCCGCAAGATCAGCCATCTCAATGAGAAGGTGTCGGCGTTGAATCGTCAGCAGCAGAACAACAACTAGTCAATCGAATGCGCGTCGGGCGCTGACAGTTTGTGTGCAATATGTGCAATACAAGACAGCGCCCGATGCTCAATCAGCCTGCACTGCACGCGGACTTGGGACGCGTGCAGATCGAGCAGCGCGTTGTCGCACCAACCAGCTGCGAACCGTCGGAACTCGCACCAATAGCAACGCCGCCAACACGCCGCCATACATCAGCGGCTCCCATCGTTCAGCGGCTTTTGCCTGCCACAAAAAATGTAACACCACCAGCACGCCCGCTACATAGACCAGCTGATGCAGCCGTTTCCAGTTGCGCCCTAATCGTCGCATCCACCCGCGCGTCGAGGTGATTGCCAGCAACGCAAGCAATAGCAGCGCCAGACCTCCAGCCAGAATATATGGCTTGTCGAGCACGGCGTCCTGCGTGATCAGATTCCAGTCAAAGCCATAGTCCAACCCGACAAAATTAAGCAGATGCAACGAGGCGTAGGCAAAGGCTATCAATCCGAGCGATCTGCGCACAGTCAACGCCCTACGGAAGCCGAAAATCGTGTTCAACGGCGTACATGCCAGGCTAAGAAAGAGTGTGATCATGGCGGCGCGGCCAGAAACATTGTTGATGGTGTTGACCGGATCGACGCCCAGGCTGTCGGTGAGCGCACGCCACGCCAGCCAGCCCATCGGCGCCAGCGCCGCCAGCGTCACCGTCCACCAAAACCACTTTTCGCGCACATGAGTCGCCGCCGATGCAGATTCACCCACACGCCTCTGTCGTCCACTCATTCGCCTTCCCCATCCTCCACGAACAACCCGCTTGATTCCAATCTCTCAAATCTCCAATCGCTTTACAGGTCCACGCGCCTAATAACTTCGCGTCAGATCCATACCTGCGTAGAGATAGGCGACTTCTTCTTCGTAGCCGTTGAACATCAGCGTCGGCCGTCGTCCGTTTTCACCGATGCGTCGCTCGGAGGCTTGCGACCACCGCGGATGATTCACATTGGGATTGACGTTGGCGTAGAAGCCGTACTCATGCGGTGCAGCCGCGCTCCAGGTGGTGTCGGGGATCGCGTCGGTTACCTCCAGCGTAACGACGGACTTGATGCTCTTGAATCCGTACTTCCAGGGCACGACCAGCCGGATCGGCGCGCCTTGTTGATTGGTGAGCGGCTTGCCATACATGCCGGTCGCCAGAATCGCCAACGGATGCATCGCCTCGTCCATACGCAATCCTTCCTGATAGGGCCAATCCAGAATGCCAGATCGCTGGCCGCGCATCTCTTCAGGGCGATAAACGGTGACAAAGCGCACGTATCGCGCCTCTGACTTTGGATCGGCGTCCTTCAGAATCGCCGAAATCGGAAAGCCGACCCACGGAATCACCATCGACCACGCTTCAACGCAGCGCAGACGATAGATGCGCTCTTCCTGCGTGTAGCGATTATAAATGTCGTCGATGTCGAGCACCATCGGGTTGTTGACCAGCCCGGTGATCTCCACCTGCCAGGGATAGGAGGTGAAGCCAGTGGCTTCCCTGGCGACGGATTCTTTGTTGGTGGAAAATTCGTAGAAGTTATTGTAGTTGGTGATCTCCTCAAACTTGTTGAGCGGATCACCCAGCTCGTCCTGGTTGACGTTGGCTGTCGGCTCTGCATGCGCCAGCGCCGGCGGCAAATTTTGCGGTCGTTTGACTGCGACCGCCGATGAATCGCTCTCCACCAGATCGGTCGTACGTCCGCTCAAGGGAGTGGTCGAACAACCCGCCAGCGCCAATGCACCAGCCGTTGCACCAGCCGCTGCCATGAAGCGCCGACGATTCAAGAATACGTGCTCCGGTGTGATTTCAGATGGTGAGATTTTGACCATTTTGCCTACTCTCCATTTTCTCTTGCGATAGTGAACCGCTGTCAGGCGCCTGTGACCTATATAGTATGACGTCGATGGCTCTGAATCGCTGCATGAAACGCATTGTAGCTGGTACTGTATATGGTGTTCAGCGTCATGTACTGTATGATTGCTTGCAGGATACACAGCCTTTGTGACAAAAGAATGAAATCTGCATTAGGCGTTTATGAGCCATTTGCACAGTTGACGCAAATAAATTTCGACAAAAGTGGGCTTCACAAAGGGCGCCAGAAACGATTTTGCCATGACAACAATCCGAGACGATCGACTCCTCACCCATTTTCGGCAGCGCTGCAATGAAATCCTGGCAACCATCAGCCAGCTTGTCATGTATGAAACGCCGAGCCACGACAAGCCGCGCCTCGACGCGTTTGCCAGTTTGTTGAGCGATCGCCTGGCCGCAGCCGGCGCCGTCGTCGAGATTATCGAGCAGCCAGTGCGCGGCAACCATGTGCGCGCTCGCTTCGTGCATGGCGACGACACAGCAAAGCCGGCATTGGTGCTCTGCCACTACGACACCGTCTGGCCCGTCGGCTCGCTGGCAACGCATCCCTTCCGCGTCGAAGCAGGCAAAGCCTACGGCCCTGGCATCTTCGACATGCAGAGTAGCCTGGCGCTGGTCGAATACGCCATGCATGCCGTGCGCGATCTCGACATCGTATTGCCGCGGCCGGTGATCGTGCTGATGACCTCCGACGAGGAGATCGGCAGCGGCTCCTCGCGTGCTCTGATCGAGGAAGAGGCGCGCAAAGCCGACTATGTGCTGGTGATGGAATCGCCGCTGCCCGGCGGCGCGCTCAAGACCACACGCAAGGGCACGGGCACATTCATCGTCGAAACTATCGGCCGCGCTGCTCACGCCGGGGTCGACCCCTGCAAGGGCGTCAATGCCATCGAGGAGATGGCGCACCAGGTGCTTGCGATTCACGCACTGGCTGATCGCGAGGCTGGAACGACGTTGAGCGTCGGCGTGATCGAAGGCGGCAGCGCGCCCAATGTCGTGCCGGCGCAAGCAAAAGCGCAGGTCGATGTGCGGTCATGGACGCAAGCCGAGGCGGAACGCATTGCACAGGCGATGGCGACGCTGCAACCGGTGTTGCCCGGCGCGCAGGTCTCTGTCAGCGGCGGCTGGAATCGACCGCCGCTCGAACGCAGCGCCACCTGTGCATTGTACGAACGCGTGTGCTCGATCGGGCGCACACTGAGCATGGAGTTAAGTGAAGGGGGCACCGGCGGCGGCAGCGACGGCAACTTCACCGGTGCACTCGGCGTTCCTACGCTCGACGGTCTCGGCGTCCCCGGCGCTGGCGCACACGCCGACCATGAGCATATCCTGGTGGATGAGATTCCCGGACGCGCCGCGCTGTTGGTTGCTATGTGGAGAGAATTGTAGGCTTGTCGATGGCGCACCTACTGAAACCTTCTGCACAACGGGTTCAAGATGCACTGTACGCCGCCGGCTTCTCGAATCAGGTCGTTGAGTTGGCGGATTCGACGCGCACCTCAGCGGAGGCGGCGGCTGCAGTCGGCTGTGCGGTCGAGCAGATCGCCAAGTCGTTGGTCTTTACTGGCAAACAAAGCGGTCAGGCGATCCTCGTGATCGCGTCGGGCGGCAACCGCGTCGACGAGAAGAAGGTGAGCGCTCTTCTTGGCGAGAAGATTGCGCGCGCCGACGCCGAGTTTGTGCGCGCACAAAGCGGCTTCGTGATCGGTGGCGTCCCACCCATCGGCCACATCCGGCCGCTGCGCACTTTGATCGACGCCGATTTGCTCTCCTATGCCGAAATCTGGGCGGCGGCCGGTCACCCGAATGCAGTCTTTCGCCTGACGCCAGCCGAACTGGTGCAAATGACTGGTGGCGAGGTGGCGGAGATCAAAATCGTGGCGTCGACGCAATAACTGGACATTGCACAAACTTTGCATATAAAGCGTGCTTGACATCTCTGCAAAGCATCGGTAAAATTTCACGTAAGTAAGCCACATTCTATTGTTTGATTTGCTTATCGGTGGCGTCTGCCCGGCAGCGGTCGCGGCGTCTGCTCCATGCGTCAACTTGAACGCCAATGGCGCACATTAGCGCATTGGACGCATAGCGCAAATCCCTGTGTTCACAACTTGTCAGTCAGTCAGTTTGTTTTGTCCACGTTAAACCAAAAGGAGAATGATATGATCGGTGGTTTCGTCAACCGCATTGCCTGGATCGATCTCTCATCCGGCAATATCGAGTACAAGGGCATCGACGAGACGGATGCGCGCAAATACATTGGCGCGCGTGGGCTTGGCGTCAAATATGTCTTCGACAATGGCCCGGATGTCGAGCCGCTGTCGCCGGAGAACATTCTGTGCGTGATGAACGGGCCGCTCACTGGCACCAACGTCAACATGAGCGGTCGTCTCGCCGTCGTGACCAAGTCGCCGCTGACCGGCACCGTCGCCGACGCACACATGGGCGGCTGGACCGCAGCAAAGCTCAAGTGGGCTGGCTTTGACGGGTTAGTCTTCAAGGGCAAGGCGGAGAAACCGGTCTACGCCTACGTCGAGGATGGGAAAGTCACACTGCATGACGCGTCGGATGTGTGGGGAAAGGGCATTCACGAGACGCTGCGCATTCTACGCGAACGCCATGGCGAGGATTGCGATGGCATGGCTATTGGGCAAGCGGGCGAGAATCTAGTGCGCTTTGCTTGTTGGCTGAACGTCGATGATCGCGCTGCCGGGCGCAACGGCACGGGCGCAGTCGCAGGCAGCAAACATCTCAAGGCGATCATCATCAAAGGTGACAAAAAGAATCGCCCCGAACCAGCCGACAAGGACGCCGACAGAGAAGCACGCAAGAAGGCGCTGGCCGCGATCATGGCTGAGGAGAACATCACCTCCCCGCGCAAGGGCGGTCTCAGCGTCTATGGCACCAACGTGCTGATGAACATCACCGAGAGCATCGGCGCGCTGCCCGCCTACAACTCTCAGAAGACCGCCTTCGGCAAAGACAACGCCGAGAAGATTTCCGGCGAGTATGTTGTCGAGCATATCTTGATCAACAACCCGACCTGTCATGCCTGTCCGGTTGCATGTAAGAAAGAGGTTGAAGTCACTGAAGGACCGTTCAAGGTCAAAATGGAAAGCGTCGAGTACGAGCCGGCGTGGTCGCTTGGCTCCAACTGCGGCAACAGCGATGTACGCGCTGTGGCATTTATGATCAACCAGTGCAACGACTATGGCATGGATCCGATCGAATTGGGCAATGTCCTGGCGATGTACATGGAAGCCAGCGAGAAGGGCTACACCAACGGCGATGGCAAGCTGGCGTGGGGCGATACGCTGGCAATGACAGAAGTAATCACCAAGATCGCCATGCGTGAAGGGGTGGGAGACAAGCTGGCGGGCGGCACTGCACGCGGCGCCGCGGCTTTCGGTCATCCGGAGATCGCCATGACTGTTAAAGGACAGGCGATTCCTGCTTATGATCCGCGTGGCCTCAAGGGGATGGGCATCGCCTACGCCACCAGCAATCGCGGCGCCTGCCATCTGCGCGCCTACACGCCGGCGGCGGAGTTGGGCGTCATGCCCTTCGGCTCGCTCAAAGTCGATCCGCTGGCGTGGAAAGGCAAAGGCGCGCTGACCAAGGTCTTCCAGGATGTGCACGCCGTCTCCGACTCGCTCGATCTGTGCAAATTCTCTGCGTTCGCCGAGGGTATGCAGGAATACACCGAACAGTTCAACGCTGTCACCGGTCTCAACTACTCGACTGATGAACTGTTGAAATGCGGCGAGCGCATCTACAACCTGGAACGCTATTACAATAACCTGGCTGGTTTTGGCGAAGGGTCGGATTACCTGCCCAAGCGCTTCACGCACGAAGCCAGCACTATGCCCGGCTCCGAGGGCCATGTCTGCGAGCTCGACCTGATGCTAGAAGAGTACTACGCCGAGCGTGGGTGGGTCAACGGCGTCGTGCCGGAAAGCAAACTGCGCGAGTTGGAGATTATTTGAGTTACTGATTGCTAGGCAGAGTTTTTATGTTTTCAGTGTTGCGTGTTGCGTGTTGCGTGCTACGTAGTGCGTGTCGGAATCCCTCACGCAATACGCAACATTGCGCTCATAAAATGTCAACCTAGAAATCAGTAGGAGAGGTAAGTTGCAAGAGGCTGAACGGCAGGCGTGCACTTCGGCGCCTGTCTGTGAATCTGCGACCTTCTAGAAAGATTCAGAACTTTCTGGAGAATAAGCTCAATTGATTGAACAGTCCAACCTCAACAGAGGTTGGACTGTTTCTTTTGTCGAGCTGGCGGCCATCCAAAACCGATTTTATGGGGAATGTTGCTGCTAATTTACCTCTTCACCAATCAACCCTAGGGTTTCACCACCACCGCCTCGCACATGATCCGTCCCTCCTCGACAACCAACGCCACCGCGCCGCCATCGAGTGGACGGTCGACATCCTTCACCGCAAAGAGCGTTTCGCCGTCGATCGACGCCTCGATGCGCTGCCCGCGCACGGTCAAGGCGAAAGTGTGTGTGGCGCCGAATGTCCACGGAAACGCGCGTTCGGCGAGCACTGTATCGCCGTCGAGCGCCTTGACCAGCCGCGCCCTGTTGTCGTCACAGAGCAACAGCGCATAGTATCGCTGCATTCCCTGCACGCGCACGGCTAACCCGGCCGCCTTTGCCAGGTGCAACGTAATCGCAGCGCTGGCGATATAATCTGTCCATTCGCGCGCACCCTGCGAGAGAAGGCCGCGTCCGCGGTTCTGCACCAGCCGGTACGCTTCAGGCCACCAATGGTCATATTGATCCACGCCGTTGACCCATGCCCGCCGCCACATCACGCTGCTGCCGCCCGGATTGGCGAGCACGATGTCGGGCGCCCCAGCCCAGGTGAGGTAGTCCAGGTAGACGACGCCGTCGGCGCGGCTGGCGTGCGTGATCTCGACGCCGATCGCTGCAATCGGTTGGCCTCCTGTCGAAGGAATCGTCCACGCCAAGTCGGCGGTTTGACCTGGCGTCAGCATCTGCTGCGGGCTACGCATGAGGGCGAGCGAGTCGTCGTGTTGATAGACGGCGACATAGAGGCTGCACTGCACCGGCTGTGGGTTGGCGTCGTCCGCCCAGAGTACAGCGCGCACTGTCTGCCCGCTGTAGAGCGTCGGCGAGGCGTAGAGCGCATAGCCGCGTTTGATGAAGTAGTCCGCTATCGCACGCGAGGGGATGAAGGTTGGCGTCGAGACGCGCGCCGGGCGACCAGGCGCAACGCCAACATAGCGAATTGCCAGTGCGCCGTTGCCGCTGCGACGATGACTCGCAACCTGCGTCACCGTCGCCGTTCCTGGCGTCTCCGCTGTGGACTCCGTTGTGAAGCCCTGCACCGCGCCAGGCAGGCTGAAGTGAAAGCGCGCTCCATGCTTGGGCGCCAGCGGCGGCTCGCCTGCCAACGCCCGTCCGATGTTAATGATATGATAGCTCTCAGTCAGTGCATCGGTGACGGCGCGACCGCCGTCAGCGGTGGAGAGATACATGCGGTCGGCAACTGGACTGCGCCAATCAGGGCCTGCGTCGATGCCTGCCAGTCCGTTCTTGATGCCCAGGATGCAGCCGACGTTGCCGGAATTGCAGTCGGTGTCCCAGCCGCAGGTGTTGACGATCATCAGCGACTTTTGGAAGTTGTCGTCGCCGTGAAGGAGCGCGTGGATGATCAGCGCGTGGTTCGGAACCATGTGGCAGTTGCCGCCGTATTTGTCGTAGCCGTAGTTCGCCGCGATCAACTCACGCGTCTTGCGCCAGTCCGGTTCGGCGGCGTGCCATCCGCGAATCTGGTCGATCATGCGGTAGATCAGAGAGTTGTTGGGGATCAAGCGCACCGCTGTGTCGAGCAGCTTGTTAAGGTCGCGTTCGACAAAAGCTTGCGCTTCGATTGCGGCCACGATCTGCGCGCCGTAGATCGCTTCGCCGTCATGGCTGACGCTGGCGGCGCGCCGCGCCAGATCGACGGCAAGCTCTGGGTCGCCCGGCGCGACCATCGCCCAACCGTCGATGAAAATCTGTGAACCGATCTGCTCGGCGACAACCCTGCCGTTGAGCGCTATCGACCCGCTCTGCGGCGCCGGAATGCCGTTCTTGAGGCGCAAATACGCCGTATGCTCAGTGGAGTTGCCCAATCCACCCCACCACAGGATCGTGCGCTGTTCGATGATGTAGTTGAGCCACGTCTGCCCAATCTGCGCCGGCGTCAAATCGCGGCGGTTGTTGTAATCGGGCAGCGCGCGGAGGAAGGTGAATGTCCCTGAGATGTCGTCGTCGGTGACGATCAGCGGCACACCGCGCTGCTCATGCACATAGTACCAGATTTCGCCCAGTTCCTGCATGATGCGCTCATACGTCCAGCCCTCGAAAGGGCGACCCAGATAGACGCCGATGATCTTGCCGAGGACGCCAGCGTAGACGCGTTCGGTGTAGTCAGGTGGTAATGACATAATGGTAGCCTTCCAAGAAATTGATTAACCTTTTAGTCCGCCGCGCGCCAACCCCTCAATAAACTGACGCTGCAACGACAAGAACAAAATGATGATGGGAATGATCATGATCATCGAAGCTGCGCTGGTAAGACCCCAGTCGCGTTGAAAACGCGTCTGGAATGCCAGCAAGCTTGTAGAAATCGGCTTCAAATCTGGTTGCTGCAAGAAAGTCACTGCAAACAGAAATTCGTTCCAGACGCCCAGCCCAACAACTAGAACGACTGTCAGAAAGCCAGGCCATGCCAAAGGCAAAATGACACGTGTCAACACCTGGATATCGTTCGCGCCGTCGATGCGCGCAGCTTCCTCAAAGTCCATCGGGATCGAGACAAGAAAAGACCGCAGCAGATATGTAGCAAATGGAGAATAGAGCGCTGCATAGATGATGACAAGCCCCGGCAGACTGTTTACAAGCCCCAAGCGCGCCCACATGAAATAAAGCGGCACCATAAAGAGCAGTGCAGGCATACTCGTGCCGACGAGCAGATAAAAACTCAGCGCATTGGCGCCGGTGAAGCGAAAGCGCGCCAGCGCAAAGGCGGCTAACCCTCCGATCAAGACGACCATCAGGATCGTGCCACTCGTCAGGAACAAAGTGTTTGCCAGCGTCGTCGTGAAGCCGCCTTTCACCCAGGCGTCCCAATAATTCCCAAAGCGTGCAACTTCGGGGAGGCCGAAAGGATTTTCCTGGATCTCGTTCGTCGTTTTGAAGGAATTCAGAAAGAGCAGCACAACCGGTATGACCGAGAAGACAGCAAGCAAGGTCAAAATTACGTAGTTCGGGATCACTGAAGCAGTGCGTCGTTTGCGAAACATATCAGACCTCCCAGCCAAGTCGCCGCAGGATGACGAACATGCTGACAAACAGAGCAGAAAAAAAGGTCATCGTCAAAGCGATGGCCGTTGCATAGCCAACGCGCAGTGAGTAAAACGCGGTCGAGTAGGTCAACGTTGCCAATACCTCAGACGAATGCGCTGGGCCGCCGCTGGTCAACAAATAGATATAGTCGAAGGTCAGAAATGACCAGATCATGATCATCAACAGCGTGAAGACCAGCGTCGGGCGTATGCCTGGGATCGTGACGTGCCAGAACTCATGCCAGCGATTGGCGCCCTCGATTCTGGCAGCTTCGTAGAGTTCGGCGTCAACAGCATGCATGGCGGCCAGATACAGCACTACCAAAAAGCCCCAAAAGTGCCAGTTATCGACAAACGCCACCGCATACAGCGACGTGTCTGACCGGCCAAAAAAACGAATATTCAGCCAGGGAATGCCGCGTTCGGCCAGCCACGGGCCAATGCCAAAGACTGGATTCAGGATCAGCTTCCATATATAGGCGTTTACAACGCTGGAAATTACGTAGGGGATAAAGTACAGCGTGCGAAAGAGCATTTGGCCGCGCCGGATCGTCGATAGGAGATATGCGCCTAGGAGCCCCATCAAAACCGGTACGGTGAGAAAGATCAGCGTCCAACGCACATTGTTCCAGAGCGTTCGATAAAAGACCGAGTCGCCAAGCATCTCTTGAAAATTGGCGAACCCAACAAATCTTGCAGCGCCGATCCCAGTCCAATCCGTAAATGCATACCGCACGCTCAGCAGCGAAGGTGTGATGATCACAATCAGATTTAGCAGAAGAAGCGGCGCAAGAAAAAGCCAGGGTTTCCACCGACGCACTACATTGCGTTTTTGGGTGTGCGACGCAGGACGCACTGCTGTCGCAGGTGTGACGGCCATGCACAATTCTCCTTTGGCTTCTTGAGAGGCGGTCGCCAATTGACGGCAGCCTCTCAAGAACAGCAAGATCGACTAACGTTCAGGGATGGGTGGGACTGCGTTGTCGGCGCGCGCTTTGTCCCATAAAGCCTGATGCCTGGCAAGATACTCGGCGGTTGTCATTTCGCCTGACCAGACCAGTTCGATATCCTTCCACAACTGCGTCTCTGCTTCGGCGGGCCAGAATGTCCATGTTGTGTAACCGTAACGGCCCTCACCTGTGATATCTGCGAATTCGGTGAGGAAACGCGCTATGCGTGGATCGACCTCGCTTGGAAAGTCGCTTGCGCTAAATTCAACAGGAACAACGAATTCACCAAAGCTGAAGATTTGAGCGATGCTGGCTGCGCGTTTCGTATCGTTGAAGATGAAATCAAGCACTCTGGCCGCCGCTTCAGGATTTTTGGAAGCAGCATTAATCGAGACGGTGCTGCCTACAGCAAGATCGAATCCCTGCTGTACGCCTTCCCCAAACGCCGGCAACATCGCCCAATCCCATCCATCAGGATTGTCGGCAAAATACTCGGTTGCACCGCGGAAACCCCATGTGCCGATGGTCATCATGCCAGCTTTGCCGCTCGCCAAGGTGCTGAAGAAGGTTTGCCAGTCGAACGAGTAGTAATCTTCCAGGCTGCCAGCATAGAAGCCATTCGTTGTGATATCTTCTTTGAGCATATCGATGGCGCCAACAAAGACTTCGTCTTCCCAACTGCGCGCCCCTATTAGCGCTTCGTACACTGCATCCGATCCCGCAAAGGCGTTCAGATAGATGCCGATCAGATGTTCGTTCGTCGGCTGCCATCCGACATTGCCATAGGAAATTGCGATTAAACCGGCATCCTGCAATGCTTTGGCGGTTGCCTCGAACTCGGCGCGGTTCGTCGGCGGCGTCAACCCTCGGTCGGCGAAAACTTGCGTGTTGTAGAGCAGTATCATCGACTCAAAGGTGAGCGGCAACCCATACAAATTCCCATCCAGAGTTCCAGATGCATACGCCCACGGCAGAATATCGTCTTCCCAGCCATATTGCGCTGCAAAGTCGTTCAGCGCCAACACCAGACCAGCTTTCTGATATTCCAGCAGAAAACCGGGGCCGGGCGTCTGCACAATGTCAGGGCCTTCACCCGCCTGGATCGCCGTGCGCAGCAGATCATTCAAGTTCTGCTGAAAAATAACTTCGAGTTGAATGTCAGGATTGGCTTCGTTAAATGTTTCAACGAATTGCTTCTGAAATGCCTCCTGCAACTCAGGTTCAACCTCTTCCGTCCACCAGATAACTTTTGGTTTAGCAGCGTCGCCTGCAGTTGGCGATCCTGGCTGCACTGCCGGGGCTGCACAACCAACCACCAAAAACACCGTCAATATTAGGCTCATGGCTCGCACGAGCCGTTCTCTCCATGAATTCATACATCTCGCTCCTTGTTAACATTGAACATTGTACGGCAAACTAAATAGAGAAACGCTAACTCCTGATTGTAGGATTTAAGCGGATTCACGAACGACGATCTCGAAGGGCATCTCAATATTGCGTCCTGTCGGAGGCGTTTTCCCTTCGATACGTTCAAACAACAATTCTGCGGATTTCCGGCCAAGATTTTGCTGAAACTGGCTGACTGTTGTTAGCGATGGGCTGACGATCTGATCGGTCGGAATATCATCGAATCCCATCACGGCGATATCTTGCGGCACACGAAGTCCATGCGCCTTGCACGCCATCATCGCACCAATCGCCATCAAATCATTGGCGGCAAAGACGGCGTCGGGCCGTGGCGTCAACTTGAGCAGACGCTGCATGCTTTCAGCGCCGCCTTCCACGGTAAACGCACCGATTTGTACGTACGCATCCGGAGCGTTGCGCCCGGCTTCGGCAAGCGCCATCCGATAGCCGACCACGCGCGGTTGTCCTGGGCCGGGTTCGTTGGTCAACATCGCAATCCGCATATAGCCGCGCTGCACCAGATAGCTCACAGCGTGACGTGCAGCCGAGATATTGTCCACATAAATGTTGTCGAGCGGCAGCTCACCAGTTCGTTTGGCAGTTGCTTCTAGACGGACGACCGCAACCTCATGCTCCAGCAGAGCCGTCAGATCATGCGCATTGCTGTGAAAAAAAACCCCAATCACGCCATCGACCCGTCCGTGCAGCAGAGATCGAATTGCTTTTCTTTCACGTGTTGCCAGTCCATCAGTGTTGTATAGGACGAGGTCATAGTTGTTATGATCGACCACATCCTGAATTCCGCGCACAAAGGCGGGATAAAACGGATTGGCAATGTCGGGTATGATGCAACCGATCGTGAACGTTCGGCTGGTGCGTAAGCTGCGCGCAGCACGGTTGGGTGCATACCCCAGTTCCTCCATAGCATCCAGAATGCGCCGCCTGGTTTCATCGGGCACGCTGACAGACTTGCTCTCATTGAGCACGTACGAGACCATTGCCTGTGAAACGCCAGCCAATCGGGCAACATCAGCCTGCGTCACGCGCCGGCGTGCAATCAACCCGCTCATGCCTGTTCGATACACCCCAATCAGTATAGTCCTATGTAAAGATCGATATCTGGCAGTGTTGATACGTATAAGTGAATGTTTTCTGCTAATTCTAGGCGCAATCGTCGGGAATGTCAAGCAGCAAAGTTGGGGTGGGTGTACTTCACATTTGGAGCACGACTTGTTTTGTAGGTCATCGCCTCCGGCGTGACGGGCTTGTTTCGTAGGTCATCGCCTCCGGCGTGACGGGCGCCATGTCACGCCGGAGGCGATGACCTACGACTTGAATACACCCGTTGGGGTCTTTGGGAAAAACAGATCGCGTCTCTATGACAAAGTAATCACTGCTTTGACAAAGCCTTCTGGTTTGTCTCGGAGAGCGCGAAAGGCGTCGTCCACCTCATTGAGCGAGAAGTGGTGCGATACCAGCGCCCCAAGATCGAGGCTGCCATGGGCGACAAGCGCCAGGCCACGACGCATGCAATCCATCAGATAGTCAAGCCGTCGCTCATGGGCGTTGAGCACATCTAGTGCTTTCCAGTTCCACAACTCCATGTCTACGAGACGAAGCCCACCCTGCTGCCAGCCCACCAGTGAGAGCAAGCCATGCTCGCGCGCCATCTCCCCGGCAAGGGTCAGTCCGGTCTGTGTGCCGGATGCCTCGACAGCAACGTCCACACCATGTCCCTTCCCAAGCTGGCTCCACTGCGTCAACTTGAGAGCTTCCGGCACGTCGTCAGGCTTCAGAAGCTCGTCAGCGCCAAAACGGCGCGCCAACTCCAGCGCCTCCGGTCGCGGGTCGACGGCGATGATACGCGCCGGGCCACGCAGCCGCACTGCCTGCAAGGTCGATAATCCCATGAAACCCAGCCCGATGATCGCAACGGTGTCGCCCAGGTCGATACGTGCGCGGCGCACCCCGCTCATCACGCACGCCAGCGGTTCGCCGAGCGCCTGCTCGAATGTGAGACCGTCCGGAATGCGTGCTACATATTTCTGCGGCGCGCGGGTGAACTCGGCAAAGCCTTTGCCAAACAATCCGGTCACGGCCATGCCCGGCCGGAATTCTGCGACGGCGCTTCCCACTTCTACCACCACGCCAGCGACTTCGTGGCCATATTCGTGCGGGTAAGCCGCGCTGTCACCCTGCCACCCGTGCAACTCCGAGGCACAGACGCCACATGCTTTGACTTGCACCAGCACATCATCGGGTCCGACAGCAGGCGCCGGTCGTTCCTCTATCAGGCTGGTTTGCGGTCTCACAATGATCGATTGTTTCATAGCGCCACTCCTCTTTGAGGCGAATTCACTCCACGCACGCTAACGTGGTCGGCGAGAATGTGTCCTTCTTCGACTAGCAGCGCCACGCCGCCGCTGGTGAGTGTATGGTCGACATCCAGCACGTCGAACAGCAATTGAGCGTTGACCCACGCGCGCAACCGCACAGGGGGACTCTCAAGGCGCTCCTTGGTGGGTGCATCCTTCACTTCCAGCCGCAATCCGATTTCCTCCCACAATTCATAACAAATGGGTGCTTCTGCCAGTGTGCGAGCGCCGTCCAGCATTTTGACAAGGCGGATGGTTTTCTGCCCGATCTCCAGCGCATAGTAGCGTTGCATTCCTTGCACCCGCACTGCAATACCGCCGACCCCAGTCTCCACCAGATAGGCAATGCGCAGGACAGCATCGAAGTGATAATTTTTCCATGTCCGCGTCCCGGTGATCACCAGACCACGACCTTCATTCTTGACCAGACGGAAAGGCTCACCTGACCACCACTCCCAGTGATCGACGCCATTGACCCACCCTTTTCGCCACAACAACGATTTTGTACTCATAGGCTGGCCAAATTCAACCTCTGGCTCGCCGGACCAGGTGAGTGAATCCAGGTTGATGGCGCCGGCGCCAAGCTGCAGGCCAATAGCAAAAATCGGCAGGCGATCGGTGGGCGGCACGCGCCAGCGCAGTGTGCACCACTCACCAGCCTGAAGATGAACAGCAGGCCCTTCGAGACGCTGTGGCTGGTCTGTAGGACCGTAGATGTTCAGATAGAGCTGAACGGCAACGGGTTGCGTGTTTGCACTATCGGCTTGTAGATTGGCCTCCACCAGTTGTCCAGCATAGAGCGTCGGGGAGGCCATCAGGCCATATCCCCGCATGGTAATGGCGTCGGGTGGAATGAAAGTCGGCGTAGCGACGCGCACCGTAGCGCCTGGCTGGGTTACAGCGGAAATGCACAAGCTACGCTGACCGCTGCGGCTGCGCCCTGCTCGGTTTTCCAGCGTCACCTGCGCATCCGGCGGTGCGTGCTCGATCTCAAACCCTTGCACACTGCCAGGCAGCTCGAAGTGGAAACGGGCGCCCCCTTTGGGTGCAAGCGAAGTCTCGCCTGCCATGCGCTGTGCCGTGTTGACAAGATAATACGTCTCACTCACGGCGTCGGTAATGGCGCGGCCGCCATCGGCGCTCGGCAGATAGAGCCGGTCAGCGATCGGCTCACGCCATGCCACAGGCGAGCGATCGATGCCGTCGAGTCCGTTCTTGATGCCGAGTAGACATCCAAGATTGCCCGAATTGCAGTCGGTGTCCCAGCCGCAGGTGTTGACAATCTTGAGCGATTTTTGGAAGTCGTCATCTCCATACAACAATCCCAAGATAATCAACGCGTGGTTGGGGATGATGTGACAGCCGCCCGGATACTTCTTGTAGCCATATTCTTGTACAATAAATTCACGCGCCTTACGCCAGTCTGGCTCGGTGGCATGGTAGGCGCGCAGATCGCGAATCATGGCGTGAATGTCGGAGGTTGCTGGGGTGAAGTGCAATGCAGCGTCGAGCAGACGAAAGCGATCTGTTTCAACGAAAGCCTGCGCTTGCATGGCGGCGAGCGACTGTGCACCGTAGATTGCTTCGCCATCGTGGCTGACCGAAGCGGCGCGCGCAGCAAAATCGACGGCGCGTTGGGGATCGCCAGGGAAAAGCATGGCCCAACTGTCGATGAATATCTGCGATCCGATCTGCTGCGCTACAATTGGCCCGTTCATTTCAATTGAGCCGCTGGCTGGCGCCCAGATTCCCTTCTTCAAGCGTAGATAGGCTGTGTGCTCTGTCGAACAGCCCAACCCTGCCCACGACAAAATTGTCTTTCCCTCGACCAGGTAGTTCAGCCAGGTCTGACCGATTTGTGCGGGCGTCAGGTCTGGTGTGTACTCGTAGTCCTCCAGGGCGCGCACAAAGGTGAAGGTTCCTGATATGTCGTCGTCAGTGACAACAAGCGGAAGGCCGCGCTTCTCATGCACATAGCCGTCGATCTCACCCAATTCGGCCATGATACGTTCATATTCCCACCCCTCAAAAGGACGGCCCAAATAGACGCCGATCATCTTGCCAAGCACGCCTGCATAGACGCGTTCGATGTAATCTGGTAAAAAAGATGTCAATGAGTCCCCCATCCGTGCTGTTCGTCGGGCAGAGTCGTCTGGAATTGATATGTTCCAGAACCTATGGTGCAAACCAGAGTGTCGCCTTGACGGTGGATTGAGTGAATGCCTTGTATTGAGCGGACAAGCTGTTCGTCCTCCCAGACAGCAACGCAGGACTCCAACAGTGGAGAACCAAGCCGTCCGGGCAGAAAAACTCGCGCCAGGCTGCCGACCGGAACACGTGCGACAAGCTCGAACGCACGGTTCTTCACTTGCCAATTACATTCGATCTCTCCGCGGACGGTGGCAAGCGTAGCGCGAGCGGCGACCACGTGCGGATCAATGTGCGGATGCAGATCAAAGCGCGCAAAGCCTGGCCCGTTGGCGTCAGCCTGAATGCCGGCTACGGTGCGAAAAAACCATGCACCTACTGAACCGAGCATTGGGTGGTTGTGCGAGTTCATGCCGCTACCCGTAGCGTGCTCCCATCGTTCCCACAGGGTGGTGGCGCCGTTGGCGAGCATATAGCCCCAACTTGGGTAACTTTCTTGCGCTGCTATAGCATAGGCCACGTCAGCGCGACCGGCTGCGGTCAACACCTCAAGTAGATACTTGGTGCAGATATTGCCGGTGGTGAGGTGGTAGTCGTGCCGCTCGACGTTGGCGATGAGTTGAGCGACAACGCTCTCTATGCATTCTTCTGGCGCCAAATTCATGTAGAGCGAGATAGCATTGCACGCCTGATTGTTGCTGCCATAGCCGCCGCAGGCTGCGTTCCAGAAGCGCTGATGATAGCGTCGTCGGATTCGTTCAGCCAGTGCAGCGTAGCGGGCTTGATCGTCGCTGTGGTTGAGTACACCGGCAATCTGGCTCAATAGCCACGCACTGTAGGCGTAACAGGCGGTCGAGATCAGTGCGCCGGGTGTATCTTTGGAAACGGCGGAGCTGCCCTGGCTGCCGGAGACGCCTAGGTGTACGGGCGGCGCCCAATCCCCGTAGTAGCTGTAGGACAAGATGTCGTCCTCGGCACGCGAGGTCAGATACTCCACCCAGCGTCTCATGCCGTCATAGCGGTCGGCAAGCGTGTATGTATCGCCATAATGAATGTAAAGTAGCCATGGAATTAACAAATAACAGATGCTCACCGGGTCGGCGGGTCGGCGTCCCCAGCGGAAAGGCGCAGTGTCTGTGATGGCGCCGGTGTCAATATCCTGTTCGTCGGCAATATCAGCCATCCATTTTGATAGCAGGCGCGCCAGCCCAAAATTGTAGATCGCTTCTTCACTGCGCGCCGCCATGTCGTTAAGCCAGCCCATACGCTCATCGCGCTGTGGACAGTCGGTGGGCACACTGTGCAGATTGCTCATTTCCGTCCAGCGCACCATCTGATGAATGCGATTGAAGAGTGGGTTGCTGCACTCGAAAGCACCGCAAGATTCCACGCCAGAACGCACTACGCGACCGACGATACTGTCGGCAGTTGGTTGACCTGGATAACCTTCGACCTGGACATATCGGAAGCCATGGTAGGTGAAACGCGGTTCCCAGACTTCCTCACCCTCCCCCTTGAGAATATAAATATCTTCAGCGCGGGCAAAGCGCAGATTTTGTTGATTGATCGAACCATCAGGATGCAACGTCTCGGCAAAACGCAGCGACACCCGATCCCCTCGTTGCCCGTTCACACGCAACTGCACCCAGCCGGCAATATTCTGACCGAGATCGAAGACGTAGACGCCTTGTTGTGGTTCGCCGATCAATTGGGCTGACAGCGAGTCGACCACCCGAATTGGTTCGAGCGCCGCGGCAACCAGTTTGCCGCCCGGACCGTCGGCGCAGGCGGCCACCAACCCGGCAGGCGGCAACGCATCGGGCGAATCCCATCCGGGGATTTCCAACCTGGCGTCGTAAATTTCGCCGTCATAGACGCCGTTTTCCTGCACAGGTCCGGTGAAGACCTTCCATGGCTCGGGCCAGTAGCTTTCGCTTACGATGCGAACCATGTCGCCATCCTCATAATGGATGTGCATCTGCAACAAAAGGCGCACGGCGCCATACCAACCCGCACCACAAATCACGCCGATGGTGTTGGCGCCGGCGCGTAAAAAGGTTTCGACAGCGTCTGTACTGTAGAATACGCGCTTCGCGTAGTTCGAATTGGGTGGATCGAGCACACGGTCGTTGACGCGCTCGCCGTTGACACGCAGTTCCGACCATCCCAGGCCAACCATGTAGATGCGAGCGCGATGCACCGCCTTTGTCACAGTGAAATCGCGGCGAAAGTAAAGCGCCCGGCCCGTCCATGCCCCGGGGAAACCGATCCAGTCGGCGCGCCAATCTTGTGGGGAGAGCAGACCCATCTCGAAATAGGCTGGCTGACTATATTGGCTAGGACGATCGTCGCCGTCCCACACGCGCACTTTCCACCAGCAACCTTCTTCGCTCTTGAGCGTCCGCCCATTATATGGAACGATAGTGGCGTGGGAGAGGATTTTTCCGCTATCCCAAAGATCAGCTTGTGTCTCCAGTCTTTCTCGCGAGGTGGCGGCCAGGATCTGATAGGCGCTCTGCCATTGATCCCGACCGTCTGCCTGCACAATCCAGGAAAGACGCGGATGAGCCACGTCGATGCCAATCGGGTCGGTTGCATATTCACACCGTAGATGAGTGAGGGTGAGCATGGATTCAAAAGTTCGCTTTCATGGGTGACTGTCAGGCGGTGAGCAAAGTGCGGCAGCTATCCTTTCAAGCCAATGCGAGCGATGCCGCCAATCAGTTGTTTCTGTACAAAGAAGTACAATAACAGCGGCGGAATTGCCACCAAAAATGTGCCAGCCATGAGTAGATGCAAGCTGCTTGTAGCGCCCTGGGCAGCAGCATGTCCAGATTGGGCGCGGAAATAAGCAAGCGCAATCGGCAAAGTGAATTTCGCTTCATTCGAAACATAGAGTAGAGGCCCAGCAAAGTCGCTCCAGACGCCCTGAAACGTGAAGACAGTCATCACGACCATCACCGGCTTACAAAGCGGCAGCACGATGTGCCAGTATGCGCCCAACACGCCGGCCCCATCGATGCGAGCTGCTTCTAGCATCTCCGGCGGGATCGAACGCATATATTGGCGAGTGATAAAGATGAAGAAGGGTGTGCCAAAAAAGGCTGGCACCCAAAGTGGTAGGTAGGTATTGTACCAGCCCATCTGGAGAAAGAGCAGAAATGAGGGAATCATCAGCACGACGCCAGGAATCAGCATCGTCAGAATGACCAGTTGGAATAACTGGTCTCGATATGGGAAGCGATAGTGCGCAAAACCGTAGGCGACCAACGTATTCGATATCAGCACCCCAATGATATTTAGTGTGATGAGATACAGCGTGTTCAGCGTCGGACCCAAGAGTGGGAATTGCTTATTGACTAGCACCAGCCAGAAGTTTTCGACATGGAAGTATTGTGTCGGAAACCATTCCGGCGGGATAGTGTAGACAAGATCGCCGCGCGGTTTTAGCGCCGCCGTCAACATCCAACCCATCGGCATCAACACCAGGGCGCCTAGCCCAATGCATAAAGCATAGACCAGAACGGTGTGTGCACCCTGCAGAAAGGATTTGCGTTTCCAAAAGGGAATCTGATTGCTGCGCGTTGCCAGCATTGGATGCTCTAGTTCAGCCATTGTCTCCGGTGGTTTCGTAGTATACATATTGTTCCGAACGCCGGTAGATGAGAATGACGATGACTGCGGCGATGATCACCAGCAGCCAGGCCAACGCCGAGGCGTAGCCCAGTTTCCCTTTGCGGAAACCTTCCATGTAGATGTGCAGCACGTAGAAGTTGATGGCTCTGTTGCTGCCCATTGAACTGGCGCCGCTCAGAATATAGGCTGGCGTAAAGATTTGAAACGCACCGATGATGCCAGTTATGAACAGGAAGAATAGCGTTGACGACAGCATCGGCAAAGTGATCGAGAAGAACTTCTGAAGTGGATTGGCCCCGTCAACGGTGGCGGCGTCGTAAAGTTCGCCCGGGATATTCTGCAGCCCCGACAGATAGATGATCGTGCTGCCACCGATGCCCCATAGGCTCATCAGCGCCACCGCCGGCAATGCCCAGTCCGACGAGGCCAGCCAACGTGGCGGATTCGCGACGCCTAGCGATCTCAGCACTTGATTGATCGCACCGATTTCAGGGTTGAGCAATGTAGCCCACAAGATCGCTACAGCTACACCTGTGATGATCGACGGCACGTAGAAGATCGTGCGGAAGATATTCATTCCTCGCACCTTCTGGTTGAGCAACAGTGCGAGGAGTAACGCCAGCACCAAAAACGGGATCAACGTCATTGCCATGTAGCGCAGCGTCACGCCCATCGCCCACCAGGTGTCGCTGTCGCGAAGCATGTTGCGGTAGTTATCTAAACCGATCCAGACCGGCGGTGGGTTGATAAGCGTCCAGCGGGTGAACGACGCATAGATAGAGAACAAAAGAGGGATGAGCAGGAACCAGACGAACCCGATCACCCAGGGCGATATCAATAACAGGCCGGCAATCGCTTCTTTACGCCGAAGTGTTCCTGTTCGTCTGTGACCGGCTGATATATTCCTCATTGTCTTTCCCTTACCGGTTGCGAATCTGGTTGAAGTATGGCGTGTTTCGTGCTGCATTTGCCTGCCTTACGAGAGATTTCCAGCACGAAACACGCCATATGTCATTACTGATTTCTAGGTTGACATTTTGTGAGCGCAATGTTGCGTGTTGCGTGAGGGGTTCCGACACGTAGCACGCAACACGCAACACTGAAAACATAAAAACTCTGCCTAGCAATCAGTAATTACTGTAGTGAGTCGTATTGCTCCCACATATCGTCGACGGCTTTCTGGCAGAGGTTCATCGAGTCTCTGATGACTGCTTCGACGCTCTCGCCCTTTTCCAGCACGCGCACGTTGAACTCTTCCCAAATGGGCGTCGAACCAGCGTAGAAGTCCGGTGTGAAAGGAGGCGCTTCGTAGCGATCGATCAGCGCCTGCGCGTCGTCCAGGAAGGGATTGTCGCTTTTTTCAATGTATTCCTCCACGAGTGGTTGATAGCAGGGAATACCGGCGGTCGCTTCACCATATTCCTTGGCGCCGATCAGTTCCATCGGTATGCGGGTTGCGGTGAGCTTGATGAAATCCCAAGCTAGGTCAGGGTGTTTGGATGCCTTGGTGATACCATACCCCATACCATAAATGTGCACATTCATATCAACGCCTTCCGCTGTCACGGGCTGGCCTGTGATGCCGACATCGATCCCCTTGGCGGCGGCCTGGTTTGCCATGCTCATGTCTCCATAGGAGATGGCGGTCTTGCCTTCCGTAAAGAAGAGCCACGAACTCTGGTCGCCCATCAGCGCCTGACCTGTCTCCGGCGTCAAATCTTCTTTGTAGGCGTTGCGGATCACTTCCCACATGTGGATCATCTCTGGCGTATCGGCGTTGCCAGCGCAGGTGCGACCATCGGCGCCTAGATAGTAGGGGTCGCTCATCCCAGCAGGCATGGCATTCCAATCTGGGCGTATCATTTGGCTGCCCCACACACGTGCGTCAAAGGTTTCCGCTGGCTTATTGAGCTTGCGTGCATAGTCCAGCCAGTCGTCGAAGGTGATAACACTGTTGACGTCCAGCATCGGTAGACCCGCTTCCTGGAACATTGCCTTGTTGTAGAGCATGCCCCAGAAGTTCACATACATTGGGAGCATGAAAACATTGTTCTCCATCGTGACCGAAGTGTCGATCAACCCGCAGAAGTCTGCTCGATCGATGTCGTCGGCTGCCATGTAGTCGTTGAGAGGGATGAAAAGACCGGCTTTGTACCAGCGGGAGTTTGGGCCTGGCACCTCGTCAGCGATCAGGTCGGGCAGATCGCCGGCAATGGCGGCAGTGTCAATCTTGAGCGAGTATTGGTCATAGGGGATGCCAGTGTGCACGATCTCGACATTCGGATGCATCTCCTTGAAGAGTGGAATAGCGACATCTTCAACCCATTGATAATACTCTGTGCCCGTATCCCAAATCGTGAGCGTAATTTTCTCATCGACGCCAGCCTCGCCAGCCGCTGGCGCCGGGACAGACGGCGCTGGCGCACAGCCAACAAGCAACATGCTCAGGATCAAGGCAGCGCACAGCAGCAAGAACAGGTATTTCTTGTTCATCTTTCCTCCTGGAAGTGAAATCAAGTGAAGCAATGTGCGATCAAATGGACGACAAGAGGTTTGGCTTCGTTGCGCCTCCTTTTTTCCAAATGGTGGTTAAGTACCTGTCTGCAATTTTTCTGAAGTTTTGCGAGAATCACGGGATAGTGCAGGCGCAGATTGCGCCGGCAGGATAGAGTTTATTGTTCACCTTTGCGCTATAAATGATAAATGATGTCGATAGGTGCGTCTTGTCGGAAAGGAAGCAATATTTGTGCAAAAGGAAGGAGGTTAGGGCTACATCCTTGAACGGAGATATTCTCTTGGTGATTGCCCAGTGTGCTGATGGAAGACGCGGCTGAAATGTGCGCTGTTTGAGAATCCTGCTTCGAGGCCGATTTCGGTGATGCTCTTGTGTTGGGTGTCGAGCAACTGTCGAGCGATCTTGACGCGATAGCGGTTGAGGTACTCCATTGGCGTCACGCCAAATTCCTTGCGGAAACAATGCGTTAGATAGCGTTCGCTGACACCGATGTGGGTGGCAATGTCGCCGCGGGTGAGTGGCTCGCTGTAGTTCGCTTGGAGAAAGGCCAGTGTACGACGGGCGATGCGTTGCGGTTCTTTGCCTGGTCGTTTGTCACGCGCCAACGTTGCCTCGATCTGCGCTAATGTCTCGTCGACGCTGAAAAGTCCCTTGCTAAGTATGCTGGCGACGCAACGATCAAGACGCAGGATGATCTCTTCTGGCAGCACATGACCTGTCATGATAATCACCGGAATTGCACGCAGCGTGGCATGCATCTGCATCGCTTCCAACACACCAAAACCGTCGAGTTCGGGCATCATCAAATCAAGCAGAACCAAATCGGGCGGCCTGTGCAACATCAGGTCGAGCGCCTCACGTCCGTTGCGCGCTTCCACCACCTTGACATGAGGCAGATGGTCGTGCAATAGATGAGTGTGCAGTCGTAGCGTCTCACCTTCGTCATCGACCACCAGGATGACCGGTGAATGAGCCGCTAGATCGCTCTGGTCGAGGCCGTGCTGTTGCAACATCTGCACGAGCGATTCGATCCCCAGGGGTTTGCTCGCAACATCCAAATCTAGAAAGGCGCCTCGATCCTGCTCTAGCTCCAGGTCACAGAAAATGACAGGTAGATTTCGCTTGATGGGATGGCCGCGCAGCCTGCGCAACAGCGCCATCCCCCATTCTGCTGTGGGTGCACAGTTCAAGATGATAGCGCGGCAAGGCTCGGCCAGAACATGCGCCTGCCAATCGTTGTCCGCTTCAATCTGCACCTGACGTACGCAAAAGCCGTTGCTGGTGAGGCGCCCGATCAACTTCTCCGCAACAGCACAATCCTCAGCGATTACTAGAATCTGTTCGTCAGACTCAGCTTTTTCCGTTTCTACATCATCATCGGCAACGTCTGTCGAAATGGGCAGGGTGAAATAGAAGGTTGCGCCGCAGCCTTCCTCGCCCGACGAAATGAGGTTAATTTGGCCGCCATGCAGCTCTACCAGACGGCGCGTAATGGCTAGACCGAGACCCATACCGCCATACCCCCGCGCCGAGGTTCGTTCAGATTGTTGGAACTCATCGAAGATCGTGCTCTGATCGCTTTGTGGAATACCTAGCCCTGTGTCGCTGACCGCAATCGTAACCTCTCTATCGCCGACTGTCACCAGCAGAGCAACTTCACCATAGAGCGTGAACTTGATAGCGTTGTTGAGTAAGTTGAGCAGGATTTGCCTCAGGCGAGTGCGATCACCACGAATAGCAGGCAGCGCTTCCGGAATCTTTGTACGCCATTTTAGCGCCCTTTCTCCAGCCATCTGTTCGCCCAGTAGAGCGACTTCTCTAAGGAGGGCGCCGAGGTCAAGTGTCTTGAGTTCGATCTTCAATTGCCCGAGCTGGCTCCGCCCTAGGTCAAGCACATCGAGCACCAGACGGTCCAGGTGTTGCCCAACAGCATGGATCGATTCCAAGTGTTGGCGATAACGGCCCGGTTGATGCGACTCGCCGACGTCTATATCTTTGAGCAACATCTCGCTCAGACTGACGATCGTGCTCAAAGGCGTGCGTAGTTCATGCGTGACTGTCGAAAGGAAACGCGATTTGAGCGTGTTCGCCTCCTCTGCAAGGCGCTGCGCTGTAACGACGTCGCGATGGAGCTGGATACGCTTCAGTGCGCTGCTGATCTGCTCGCGGAGCGCTTCATAGAGACCGCCATAGGTCGGCCCAATCCCAAAGACGATGAAGCCCATTTGCTCTTCGCGATGAAATAATGGGAGTACGACAAGTGAAGCCGGTTGCGCAAGATCAAATAAATCGTCGGGGATCAGTTCCTTTGCGGCAAAGCGACGACCGTCATGCGGCAGCGTTTTACGACCCTGTTGACCATAGGCAAACATCAAATGTGCAATGTCAGAGGGATGAGGTGCATCCTCGTATAGCGAAAGATAACACGCCGGAATCCCAAGACGCGGCAAATAGTGCGCCAGCACATCCAACAGATCGTGTACTGCGACCGTCGTCGCAAGTTCCTGATTCAGTTCGTGAAGCAGACTATCGAGGTAGGTTGCCTGGCTTTTCTCCCGAATCAAAAAGCGCTCAATGATGTCACCAGCGATTGAGTGAGCTTGTTGAAAGATCCGTTCGACCCATAGCCGCCTGTTATGGTCTTGATAAACTTGTGCAAACTCCTGCAGCAGCACACTGAGGACGGCGTCGATCATCTCAACGTTGTAGCGGATGCTGCGCATGGCGCCCAGAATTTCTTGCAGCGCGTCTGCAAACACTGGCGATGCACCCACGGCTTGTGGTGCGCCACACTCGACGATGAACAGGTCAAGCAGCCGTTCCAGATTTTGACGAAAGCTGGGAATGTTCTGTATGCCTGACGCAGCCACAAGCTGCGCCAGAATTCGTTGTCGGTCTTGCATCAACTCAGATGACGAGCAAAATGGTTTCAGCGTCTCGTCATTTAGTATTCTTTGCGCAGAACGATAACGTCTGCGCAGACAACCGCACGAGTGACGGAGAACGAGTGAGGCGGATATTGTCGTCACATCTGGAGCAGGGTTGCCTTCCAGCATCGACGTCAAGGTCTCAACGCCCCATCGGCCGATTTCATAGAATGGCAGACGAACTGTAGTCAGGCGCGGATTCGTGGCAAAGGCAATTTCGTCGTCGTCGAAGCCTGCTACAGCGATTTGGTCAGGAACGATGATGCCCCGCAACTGTAATGCCTGAAGTGCGCGGGCGGCGATCAAGTCATAGAAACCAACGATGGCCTGAATGTCGCTGCCGGGTTGCAAATCTCGTTCGTCAAGCAGAATACGCACCGCCTCTTCACCTGATGTCTCCGAAATCGAGCCAGCCACCACCAGGCTCGCGTCGAAAGGAATTGTATGAGCAAGCAGTGCGTCCTGATAGGCCTGAAAGCGGTCTCGAATTGAACGCGATTGTTCGGGGCCGGTGATGTAGGCGATGCGGGTCAGACCATGCGCTTCGATGAGATGTGAAACCAGATCGTACATGCCCTGGTAGAAATCGAAGAGGAGCGTCGGAAAGCCTTTGACCAGCGGCTCGTATTTGACGATGGGCAGGGGACGATAGCGCTCGCAGAAACGTTTGATCTTTTCAGACCCGGCATAGTGTCCCAAGAAATCGCTGCCAATTATCAGTCCATCGATTGTTTCACTCCCAGCCAGATCGAAAATTCTGCTGCGCTGCGCTTCAACAGGATTTGGGCTCTCTAGAATACCGCCAGAGAAAATAATTAGATTGACGCCACATTCACTTGCCGCATCGAGCAAACCGGCCTGCCAGGGCTGCTCAACCATCATCGGCCCACCAAGATAACCGAGCGTCAGACAAGTCTTGGTGTTGGAGGCGCGTGAGGTTGGCTGCCCTGCAGACGCGATTCTAGATACCGCTTGCATCATCCAATCTTCGCAACTCCTGTGAGAAATTTCTCTAGCTCAATCTTGCCAGAAATATGAGATCGCACTCCTGCAAGATGTCAGCCGTTCAGACTACATCAGCCGCCTAACGCGCCGACGCGTAATCAGTCTACTCATGTCTGCGCGATACAAATCAGTCAGTTCGGTATAGCCGCACGAAAAATCGACATCTAATGACGCTGATACGTATAAGTAATCGCTTCATGTCAATTCTAGGTGCAATTTTCGGGGATGTCAAGCATCGAACTCTTGTTTTGAGTGAAGCGTTTTTTGACCTTCAAAGCGTCATGCCCACTACTTTGGCAACTCTCTCTGGCTTGTCGCGTGGTGTGCAAAGGCGTCGGTCATTTTATAATGTTGCAGTTCCTCGTGCGTGAATCTCACCCCAATGCGGCCCCAACTGTGCCGCCAGCCGGATCGCCTCGACCAGGCTTGTTTCGCTGGCGATGCCCTGCCCGGCGATGTCGAAGGCGGTGCCGTGGTCGACCGAGGTGCGGATGATCGGCAGCCCGACAGTCACGTTGACGCCTTCATTGAAGTAGAGGGTCTTGAAGACGGCGTGCCCCTGGTCGTGATACATCGCGATCACAAACGCATAGATGCCTTTTGCTGCGCGCGGGAAGAGCACATCGGCGGGCAGCGGCCCAACCGCGGGAATGCCTTCCGCCTGCGCCACACGCACCGCCGGGGCAATCGTCTCGATCTCTTCGCGGCCAAAGAGGCCGCCCTCGCCAGCGTGCGGGTTGAGACCGGCCACGGCGATGGTCTCATGACCCCGCCCCAACGCCGCCGCTAGCAAATGCGTCAACCGAATCTGGCTGAGCACGCGTGGCAGGGTGATCATGTCCAGCGCGTCACGCAGTGAGACGTGTGTGGTGACGTGGAAGATGAACTGCCCGCGCGCCGCCAACACCAGCGAGTAATGCCTGACGCCGAACTGTTCTGCCAGCAGCTCGGTGTGCCCCGGATAGTGGTAACCGGCAAGCCGCATCGCCTCTTTGTTGAGCGGCGCAGTGACGATGCCGGCGACTTCGCCGCGCTTCGCCAGCCCGGTCGCCGCCAGCACATACTCGACTGCGCCGCGCCCTGCCTCCGCCGAAAGCTGCCCCGCTTCGACGCCCGTCAGCGCCGCGCCCGGCTGCAGGACAGGGATTGTGGCAGCGTCGCTCCAGTCCGCGTCTGTAACTGTTGCGACCGGCTGCAACCGTGGTCGCAGCGACGGCGGCGCAAACGGCAGCGCGCGCTTCATCGCCTCCACGTCGCCGATCACAAGCGGGCGACAGAGCGCCCGCACCTCCGGCTGGCACAGCGCCTTGACGACAATCTCCGGCCCGATGCCTGCGGCGTCGCCCATCGTGATCGCCAACACTGGCTTGCGTGATTCCATGATTCTCTCCTTTAGTCAATCAACGTGTTGCGTGTTGCGTCACGCAACACGCAACACGCTCACACGTTGCCGACGCACGCAACGCAGACAAACACGGTTTCGGTGACCTCGACCACGGCGCCGAAGACATCGCCGGTGACGCCGCCTAGCCGCTGTTCGGCAAAGCGCAGCAGGCCCAGCGTCGCCGCAATTGCCGCTGCGGCGCCCAACCAAACTTGCCAGTGCCAGACGCCGGCAAGCGCCGTCGCCGCAACCGGCGGCGCCGCCAGCAGCGCGAGCTGCGCTGGCGACAAGCGCAACTGCTGTGCAGCGCCCATCCCCTCGGGTCGCGCCGACGGCCGCTGCATGGCGACCAGGATCAGCCAGCGCGCCCAGACCGGCGCCGCCAGCAGCGCGGGCCACATTGCCGGCAGCGCCGCCAACGCCGTGATCTTGAGCAGCAGCACCAACAACAGCACAGCCACGCCGAACGCGCCGACCCTGGGATCGCGCATGATCTCCAACCGGCGCTCACGGCTGACCGGCGGCAGCAGCCCATCGCCGCAGTCCGCCAGCCCGTCCAGGTGCAGCCCGCCCGTGATCGCCGCCCACGCCGCCACGACAAGCACCGCCGCCACCGTCGGTGGAAAGAGCCGCGCCAGCAGCAGCGCCAGCCCCGCCAGCAGCGCACCGATCAGCAGCCCAACCAGCGGAAACCAGCGCGCCGTGCGCCGATCCAGCCCTGTGGCGTGGCGCGGAACCGGCAGCGTCGTCAGAAAACTAAGTGCACTCCACATATCGATCCGTGTCGATCTCCAGACTCAGGCGTGGTGCGTGTTACGTGCTACGTAACGCACCACGCACCACGTCCCCTATTAACCAGGTTTCCTGCTCTCGCGATGTTTTTACACTTTCCTGATACAGTGTATGATACGAAAAACTTTATCCCAATCACAGACTGATCGATAAATTGTCTATGACCGCTATCGCAACGCACCCACCCGGCGTCCCGTCGACCGATTGGCTGGTCGGCGTCGATGTCGGCGGCACCACGGTTACGACCGTGCTGCTCGATGCGTCGTTCCACATCTACGGCGAGCTGACCGTGGCGACCGACCTCAGCAGCCCCGACGCGACCATGTTGGGCATCGCTGCCGCCATCGAAGCGACGCTGGCGTTGGGCGATGGGTCGCGGCGACTGGCGGCAATCGGTCTCGGCATTCCGGGCCAGCAAGATCGCGCACGCGGCATCGTGCGCATGGCGGTCAACCTGCACTGGTACGATTACCCGCTGGTCGAGCGGCTGGTCGAACGCTTTGGCGTGCCCTGCGTGATCGACAATGACGTGCGCGTGGCGACCTTGGGCGTCTATCGCTTCGACAACCCGGCGGGCGACCAGGACCTGGCGTATGTCAGCATCGGCACCGGCCTAGCCGTCGGCGTGATCCTGGAGGGTAAATTGCTGCGTGGACGGCACGGGCTGGCGGGTGAGTTTGGACATATCATTGTCGATCCGAACGGGCCGCTCTGCAATTGCGGCACGCGCGGCTGTCTGGAGACGCTGGTCTCGGCGACGGCGGTCGTGCGACGGGCGCAAGAGGCGGTGGCAAAGGGCGCAACTGGCGCGCTGCCGTCGTTGACGCCGATCACCGCGCGCGGAGTCTACGATGCGGCGGCGGCGGGCGATGTAGCCGCACAGAAGATCGTCGATGAAGTCGGAGCGGAGCTAGCGCGATCGTTGCGCAGCGTCGTGCTGGCGTATGATGTCGACGCCGTAGTGCTCGGCGGCGGCGTGACGCGGGCGGGAGAGCGCTATTTACAACCGATCATTGCCGAGTGGCTGCGCCAACAGGAGACATCAGCGCTGGCGCGCGCAGTGCTGCGCCCGGAAATTCTGCGCATCGCCGACCCGACGCGCAACTTCGGCGCGCTGGGTTCGGCGGCGCTGGCGGCTGAGCTGCTGACAACGACATAACCTTTGACGCAAAAGCGCGCAGGCGCAGAGGATTGCGGAGAATGTTCAGAGCTTTTTCTGCGAATCTCTGCGCTCCTTGTGTCTTTGCGCTGAAAACAAAATGCTACGCATTCAGGTGATGTTATGCTCTGTATTCGCCGGGCAACGCTGCTGACGCCTGCAACACAAATCGACAACGGCGTGCTGCTGATCGACCGCGGGCGCATCGTTGCGGTGGGAGACGTCACGCAGATCGCCGCACCGGACGACGCCGAGGTGATCGACGCCGGCGGGCTGATCGTGACGCCCGGCTTCATTGATCTGCAACTCAACGGCGCGTTGGGCGATGATTTCACGTGGGCGCCCGACACGATCTGGCGTGTGGCCGCCAATCTGCCGCGCTGGGGCGTCACCAGCTTTCTGCCCACGATCATCACCTCGCCGCCGCAGCAGGTGGCGCAGGCGCAGGAAACGTTGGAGAGCGGCGCGCCGCCGGGCTGGCGCGGCAGCACGCCGCTGGGTCTGCACTGCGAGGGCCCGTTTCTCAATCCGCAAAAAAAAGGCGCGCACAACCCTGCCTATCTGCGCGCACCGGATGCGCAGGCGGTGGCGAATTGGTCGCCGGAGACGCACGTGCGATTGGTGACGTTGGCGCCGGAACTTGATGGCGCGCGCGCCGTGATCGCCGACCTGGCTGCGCGCGGTGTGGTCGTCAGCGCCGGGCATTCGATGGCGGATTATCGCGCCGCACACGTCGGGTTCGCCGCCGGCGTGCGCTATGGCACACACCTTTTCAACGCCATGCCACCGCTGGAACACCGCGAACCGGGGCTGCCCGGCGCGCTCTTGAGCGAAGCGTCGGTGACCGTGGGCATCATCCCCGACGGCGTGCATGTTCATCCGGCGATTGTGGCGCTGGCGTGGGCGGCGAAGGGTCCGCACCGTCTGAACATCGTCACCGACGCGATGGCAGCATTGGGCATGGCGCCCGGTCGCTACCAGATCGCCGACCAGGAAGTGCTGGTGACGCCGCACGAGCCGGGGCTGCACGTCGCCCGGCTGGCGTCGGGCACGTTGGCCGGCTCGGTGCTGGCAATGGACGAGGCGCTGCGTCGGTTGATCCTCTACACCGGCTGCACGCTGCGCGATGCGCTGGCGACAGTCACGACCACGCCCGCCGACCTGCTCGGCATAGGCCATGCGCGCGGGCGTCTGCGCGCCGGCGCCTGGGCGGACCTGGTCTTTCTGACGCCGACCATCGAGGTCGTGCGCACGATGGTGGCGGGGGTGGTTTGTTATGAGCGTGAGAGATTAAGCGAGTGAGGGATTTGGAGATTTGGAGATTGGAGACGAGGAGAGGGGGAATCCCCCACTACCCTGACACCCTACCATCTCTCTACCTACCCCCTTACATTTAGAAAAGGAGACGGAACATGGCGCTAGAACAGTCACATCTTTATCGAGAAATTCATGAGCAGCCGGCAGTGTTGAAAGCATTGATCGAGCGCGAGCGACCGGGCATCAAGCGTTTCGCCAGCGCGATCCGGGCGCGCAGCGTCGATTACATCGTCATCGCCGCACGCGGCACGAGCGACAACGCCGGACGCTACGCCCAGTATCTGTTTGGCGCCATGAACGAGCTTATGGTTGCGCTGGCGACGCCCAGCCTCTACTCGATCTATCGGCGGCCGCCACGCTTTGGCAATGCGCTGGTGATCGGCATCAGCCAGAGTGGCAAAAGCCCCGACATTGTCTCGGTGATGGCGGAGGCGCGGCGACAGGGCGCGATGACCGCCGCCATCACCAACTTCCCCGACTCCGACCTGGCGCGTCAGGCTGAACACGTGATTACGCTGCACGCCGGCGAGGAGAAGTCGATTGCGGCGACCAAAACCTACACGGCGTCGCTGGCTGCCATCGCCCTGTTGAGCGCTGAGCTGACCGGCGACGAGGAGATGCGCCAGGCGTTGAGCGCCATTCCCGAAAAAGTGGAGGAGCTGCTGACACTGTCGCCGCAGATCGGCGCGCTGGCGGAACGCTACCGCTACATGCGCGACTGCGTGGTCTTGGGGCGCGGCTACAGCTACGCCACAGCCTTCGAATTTGCGCTGAAGATGAAGGAACTCACCTACACGATCGCCGAACCCTATTCGAGCGCCGACTTCATGCACGGGCCGCTGGCGCTGATCGAACATGGCTTCCCTGCCTTTGTAGTGGCGCCCTCCGGCGTGCTGCTGCCGGAGATGATGCAGTTCGTGCAGACGCTGCGCCAGCGTGAGGCTGAAATCGTGATGATCAGCGATGACGCCGATGCGTTGGCATTGGGGCGCGCTGCAATCCCGCTGCCCGCCGGTGTGCCTGAATGGCTGTCGCCGCTGACGGCAATTGTGCCGTGCCAACTGTTCGCCATGCACCTTGCCGCCGTGCGTGACTTTGACCCCGACCATCCGCGCGGGCTGCGCAAAGTGACGGAGACGAAATAGTATTTCCGTAATTTAAGGGAACGTACGGACACGCTACAGCGTGTCCGTACACCACAGGATTCTGGAAAACGGCGATCTCTGCTGATTATGGTTATCCAAAACGGTTTGCCTGTGCGATACTGAAAGTACTGACAACGGATATTCCTACCGACCGCCAGGTTGCCGGTGGACTCTTTCCGGAAGCCTCGAAGCTTTCGGGAAGATGGCCGGCTGACCTGGAGACCAAAAATTTTACAGAGATCGCAACGAGGTTTGTTTGAGCAACACAGAATTTCCTAACACAACTGATCAAGGCGTGGCAGATTTTGACACTGTCGCGCCAACTCCAGCGGCTCCCGACGCTTCCACATCGCCCGCCGTAGGCGACGAAGTTCCAAATGTCACTGTCGACCAACTGCCGCCGCACATCGCCGCCGCCATGCGTCGCGCTGGCTGGGACAAGCTCATGCCCGTGCAGGTGCGGACGATCCCCTACCTGCTCGACGGTCAGGATGTGATGATCCAGGCGCGCACGGGCAGCGGCAAGACCGGCGCGTTTCTGCTGCCGATGCTGGAACGGCTTGACCCCGACAAAGCCACGTGCCAGGCGCTGATCCTGGTGCCGACGCGCGAGCTGGCGCATCAGGTCTGGCACGAAGCCGAGGTGCTTTGCGGCGACGCCGGGCTGCGCACGGTGGCCGTTTATGGCGGCGTCGGCTATGGTCCGCAGATCGACGCGCTCAAGCGCGGGGCGCATATCGTCGTTGGCACGCCCGGTCGCATTCTCGACCACCTGCTCAAGCGCACGCTGACGCTCGACGGGCTGGAGATGCTGATCTTCGACGAAGCCGACCGCATGTTGTCGATGGGCTTCTATCCTGACATGCGCGAGATTCAGCGTTATCTGCCCGACCGCCGCATCAATGCCTGCATGTTCTCGGCCACCTTCCCGCCGCAGGTGATGCGCACCGCGCACCAGTTTCTACACGAACCGGAGTTTGTCACGCTCAGCAGCGGCCACGTGCATGTCGCTGAGACTGCGCATATTTTCTACACTGTGCCGGACATGGGGCGTGAGCGCAGCCTGGTGCGCATCATCGAAGTCGAAAACCCGGAATCGGCGATCATCTTTTGCAACACCAAAGTCAACGTGCATTTTGTCACCGTCGTGCTGCAGCGCTTTGGCTACGACGCCGACGAGCTGAGCGCCGACCTCTCGCAGGCGGACCGCGAGCGCGTGCTCGAGCGCGTGCGCAAGGGGACGCTGCGTTTCCTTGTCGCCACCGACGTCGCCGCGCGCGGGTTGGACATTCCAGAACTCTCGCACGTCATCCAATACGAGCCGCCGGAGGATGTTGAGAACTACATTCACCGCGCCGGGCGCACCGGGCGTGCAGGCGCAGCGGGTGTGGCGATTACGCTAGTGAGTCGCGTCGACAAAGGCGTGCTCGACCGCGCCGTCAAGTATTACAAGCTGCCGATCATCGAACGTTCACTGCCAACCGAGCAAGAGGTCGAGGCGGTCGTCGCCGAGCGGCTGACTGCGCTGTTGGAGGCGCGGCTGCGCAACCGCGATAAACTCCAGGCTGAGCGCAGCCAGCGCTTCACGAACTTAGCGCGCAGTCTAATGGAGAGCGACGAAGGCGTTGCGATTATCACCATGCTGCTCGACGACACCTACCAACAGGCGTTGCACGCGCCGGTGGCCCCGCCTGAACCGTTGTCTCCTTCACCGTCGCGCAAGAGCGAAAAGCCAGAACGGAGACCACACAAACGCAGCCGCCGACGCCGGTAGCAATTTCGATTGGAACATTTGCGATTATAGCGCCGTCCCTTAACTGGCGACCAGGTTGCCACAACAATCATCCAGAAAGCTCAAAGCCCCCTGAAAGATGCGCGACCGGCGTTGCCATGCTTGATCCAAATTGCCAGATACAAGAGTCAATCACAGAGAGGTGTAGAGATGCGAAAATCAATGGGAATGATGGTGGCGAGCGCAGCCTTGCTGCTGATGATGTTGGCAGCCTGCCAGCCAGTTCAAGACACGCGCTCGTCTGTCAGCGCTGCGCGTGAGGCTACGTTCTATGTCGGGCCAGAGCTGGTCGACTGCGTGGGCGTTGCGCCGATGAAGTGCATGTTGGTCAGAGAAAACCTCAACAACGAGTATCAGTTCTTCTATAGCGAGATTGAGGGTTTTACCTTCGAGCCTGGCTACACCTATGAACTGCGCGTACGCATCGAGCCAGTGGCGAATGCGCCGGCTGACGCGTCGAGCCTGAAATACACGCTGGTCGAAATGGTGAGCAAGGAACTGGCTGAGGAAGGTGCAATGGAGAGCGCAACGCTTGAGGGTCCAACCTGGCAGTTGACTGCGGTCAGCGATGGGAGCGGTGCGCTGGTCGATGCACCCGCCGGCGTCGAAGCGACTGCGCTCTTTGAGGAAGGACGGGTCGGCGGCAGTGGCGGTTGCAACCGCTACGGCGCCAGCTACATACTTGACGGCGCCAGCCTGACCATCATGCCGGGACCCATGACAATGATGGCTTGCCCGGAACCACAAATGACCGTCGAACAGCAGTTCATGGCGGCGTTGGCAGCGACCGCTGCGTACCAGATTGATGGCGACCAGCTTGCACTGCTCAACGCCGACGGTCAGACTGTGGCGACGTTTGTCGTGCAGGTTCCGGCCAGCCTGACCGGCGTCGAATGGGTGGCGATCAACTACAACAACGGTCGTGAGGCTGTGGTCTCGATCCTGCTCGACACCGAGGTCACGGCGATTTTTGGCGAGGATGGTCGGCTGACTGGTTCGGCGGGCTGCAACAACTACATGACTAGCTTCACAGTCGATGGCGAGGCCATTTCGATTGAGCCAGCGGCGACCACGCGCAAAATGTGCGCCGAGGATGTGATGCAGCAGGAAAGCGAGTATTTGGCTGCGCTGCTGATGGCGGAGACCTTCAACATTCAAGGCGACCGGCTCGAACTGCGCACGAAGGACGGCGCGCTGGTCGCCTTATATCGAATGCGCGAGTGACGCACTTCCTGTAGAAGAGAACAGGGATAATTGAATTACAAAAAGAGCGCCGCTCCGTAAAGCGGCGCTCTTTTTGTCCCTGTCTCGTACAGTTTGCTTATCCAATGTCCGCGGACATTGGATAAGCAAACTGCTAGCTTCAATTCACTGTACAACTTACTGCTGCATCATCGACTCAGCCGGAACCATCAGCGCGTCGGCTGGCGCTGTGATCTCCTGTGGTTCGTTAAAGCTGGAGTTCACTACAGAGGTCGAGAACTCGATCAAGGAAGCGCCGGACGGCATTTCATCAGCAGGAATCGCTCCGCTCATAGCTGCCATTTGCAGCAGACCAGAAAGATCCCACGAGAAGAGGCTCTCCTGTGCAACGATGTAGTTTGGCTCATCCAGGCTGACGGCGATGACATTCTCAGAGGTCAGTCCCTGGAAGAGCATGGGCCCCATCAAACCAAGCATCATCATCGCCTGATCGATGTCAGCAGCGCTTGGTGCGTCTTCACCCAGCGCGCCAGATGCAGCCAACCCCTTGATCAATTCAACAAATTCAGGGCTGCTGATCAGACCAATCACATCCAGTTTCGAGACGAACACAGCAACGTCCATACCACCAATCATGTCATCGGCGCTGCGCGAAATTGTTGTGTATGGCTCAAAGGTCTTCGGATCACCCATCATTGCCTGAAGGCCAGCAAAAGCGGCAGCGGTTGCCGGATCCATATCAGCAGCCATCGCAGATGGATCCATCTGTGCGGCAGCTTCATCGAACATACCCTGTTCGGCGGCAGCCTCAATTACAGGCCCAAGCTCAAATCCGATCCAACCTGTCATATCTTGCATGCCATCGATCAACGGTGCAACATCAGTGACATCCACATAAAGGATGCCATCCACCAGAATCAGCGGCACGGTGAACGAAGCCGGGATTGCAACGCCTGCGTCTGCCGAAAGCGCCGCAGCAAGTTCTTCACTGATGTCGACGGCAATCGCCATATCAAAAGACCAACCATTGTAGAAGTCCACGAATGCATCCGGCGACTCAGCCATCAATTCAGCGACTTCTTCTTGAGTCTGCGCGCTAGCGAGAATCGCAGCAGCTTCCAGTGCGCTGTCAGCGTAGGCAAACGCGCCATCAACCATGACCTTAACAGAAGCTTCCGCCAACGGTAGGCCAGGCAGACCGGCAAGCACTGCGCTGTACTCAGCCGACGCTTGATACGAAGCGACGTCCATCATATTTTCCGTAGCGGCTGTCAACAACGCACAGTCATCATCGGAGAGATCGCCACAGAAAGGTTCGACCTGCGCCAGCGCCGTGCTGAATGAAGCCAGCAACAGAACGAGTACCAAAAGCAACGATATGGATTTTGAACGCATACTGTGAAACTCCTTTCAAAACTATCGATTTGTAAGTAACTACAGGGCAAAAGTTGATACAGTGAAGCCTGTCCGAAAGGACGAGTCTATCTTATCATGGTTCAGCGATTTCGTAAACCCAAGATTTCGGTGTTGTTTCCCCTTCATGACGGTCTTTAGTGGATGCGACAATCACCTCTTTAATTATGCCAATCGACCATTAACAGATGTTTAACATAAAGTAATCGTTGGTGAGATTACTTGCCAGCAAACGCAAGATGCGTTACACTAGAAACAAGTGTGGACAAAGGTTTCGATCTGATTCAATCGTTCTCCGCAACGGAGATTCTGTTTCGGTGATTCGCCCATTTCAGCTTGGCGATATTTACCTTCTTCAGCGCCTCGGTCGGAAGGCGACTTATTTGCCCTGCGCGCATACTTTTCTTCAGCCACAGTCGAGTATGTCGATTGCTCTGAGCACGGTGTTGCCGTGGGCAACGACAAAGGCTTTGACCTATGTCCTGCGTCAAGATGGGCATGGTTTGGTGCACGAAGGGTTTTTGCAAGTGCGGCGCAATGGCGCTGCACGCGATGCAGACATCTTATGTCTGGCGCCTAGCCTGGATGCGCCGTCGGGACATCCGGCGATCTGGAACAAACTGTTGTCTTATTTAATCCACGAGGCTGGGGCGTTGGGTTTTGAGCGGATATACGCCGATGTGCCCGATCAGCCGCTGTTGGTCAACACCTTTGCCGCCGTCGGTTTCGAGTCTTTCTGCCACCAGACAATCTGGCGCAGCTTTGAACCGCCGGTTATACCTGGCGCACAGCATGTTTCGCTGGTCGCTTCGCCGCGATCGATGGCTGACGACTGGGATCTAGCGCGACTCTATTTGAGAACAGTGCCGGAGCACATTCGCATTGCCGAAGGGGCCAATGGAGAGCGCAGCTCAACTGCACCGCTCATCGAGAACCTGCACCCGGAGCAAGGCGTTATCTATGTGATCCGGTCGAGCGGCGAGTTGACCGGTGCGTTTCAACTGCAGCGCGGACCGCGCGGCTCCTGGCTACGCATCTGGGGCGACGCGTTGCAACCAGACAGCCGTGACCTGCGTATGGTGTTCACGCAGGTTGCGCTGGTGGTTGCCGAGGGACAATGGCCCACGCCGCTCTATTTTGCATCGAGCGATTTTCAGGGTGGAATTGGCGTGATATTGGATGAACTGGGGTTTGCGCCATTTTGTGACCGGGTCAGGATGGTCAAACATGTAGTCAGATGGGTGCGTGAAAGCATCTCTAGCTCGGCGACTGTTGTTGAAACGGGGAGTGAAATCGTGCCAACAACATTTGCGCCGCCTAAAACAACCACATCGCCGATTCGCTCATCAACGCCAGTCGATTCAGGAAGATCTGTGTGATCAACGAACAAGCCGTACGTCAACTCAATCAATCGTGTTTTGATTTTTTGCACATCAACAACCAGATATGAACACACTCCAAATTACCGACGACCTCGATTTGTTGCTGGCTGTCTTGCCCGATCGCATTCGCAGCGCGCTGGAACAGTCCGAACGAAAGGGAACCCTGATCGAGGTCATCATGGACCTGGGCCGTCTACCCGAAGCGCGCTTCACCGACGGGGAGCTTGTGCTCAACGAGCAGGAAGTGACGCTGCAAGACTTGCGCATGGTCGTCGAACGCGTGGGCGACTTTGGCGCCGACAACCGCGCTGGCATCGAGCGTACGCTCCATCGCATCTCGGCGATCCGAAACCGCAAGGGCAATATAATCGGCCTCACCTGTCGCGTTGGCCGCGCTGTCTATGGCGCCATCGAGATCATCAAAGACATCGTCAACAGCGAACGCAGCATTTTGCTGCTCGGACGCCCCGGCGTCGGCAAGACGACCTTGCTGCGCGAAGCGGCGCGACTACGCAGCGAAGTCAAACGCGTCGTCATTGTCGACACCAGCAATGAGATCGCCGGCGACGGCGATATCCCACATCCAGCGATCGGGCGCTCACGGCGAATGCAGGTGCCCAACCCTTCACTGCAACACGAGCTGATGATCGAAGCTGTAGAGAATCACATGCCGGAGGTGATCATCATTGACGAGATCGGGCGTGAACTCGAAGCCATTGCTGCGCGCACCATCGCCGAGCGCGGCGTGCAGCTCATCGGCACGGCGCACGGCAACAGCCTTGAAAACCTGCTCATGAACCCGACGCTGAGCGATCTGGTCGGCGGCATCGAATCGGTGACGCTCTCTGACGAAGAAGCGCGGCGTCGCGGCACGCAGAAGAGCGTGCTCGAACGGCGAGCGCCGCCAACCTTCGATGTGTTGATTGAAATCAAAGATCGTCAACATCTGGTGATTCATCACGATGTGGCGCAGGCGGTCGACGCGATTCTACGTGGGCGCGAGCTGACGCCGGAGGATCGCTACGTTGATGATCGCGGTGAAATCCAGATCAGCCGTCGCGAGGTCATCGCCGACGAACATGGCGACTTTTCGGGCCGCCCACGTCGCCGGCGCGGGCGCGAGACATCGACCGAGCAGCTGATCAAAGAGACCAACGGCCACACCTATCCTAACGACGCCTACGCCGAACACGAAGAGATGACGCCAACGCCGGTAAAGCGCAACACTGTGCGCATTTACCCCTATGGCGTCGGACAGAATCGGCTGCGCGCTGCGGCCAACAGCCTGAACGTGCCGATCCAGATTGTCGACAATCTCAACGCCGCCGACGCCGTGATGACGCTGAAGAACTACTATCGGCAACAGCCGGCGCCGATCCAAGATGCTGAGCGCCGCGGCATTCCGGTGTACATCTTGCGTAGCAACACCGGCGCGCAGATGGAACAGGTGCTCGTCGATATCTTCCACATCACCGTCGATCCGATCGATGCGTTCGAGGAGGCAATGCGCGAGACGCAAGATGGCATCCAGCGCGTACTCAACGGCGCGTCGGACGTGATCCTCAGCCCACAGTCGGCGGCAATCCGTAGCCAGCAGCATCAACTGGCGCGCGCAGCCAACCTGGTCAGCCACAGTTATGGGCGCGAACCTTATCGGCGAGTTCGCATCTTTCGCCGCTAGGTGAATGACGCTAGATATTAGATCAGAAACCGAGTTTCCTTGCAGAAACTCGGTTTCTCGTTGATCGGTGTTTATCCATTGTAGCAAGACAGACCTGGACATGTTTATCACGTTTGAAGGTGCAGAAGGCAGCGGAAAGACAACACAGATCCAGCTCCTTGCCGATGCATTGCGCCAACAAGGAATCGATGTGGCGACCACACGCGAACCGGGGGGCACGCGCATCGGTGATGGCATCCGCAGTTTGCTGCTCGACCTGACGCACACCGAAATCAGCCCACGCACGGAAACACTGCTCTTCCAGGCGGCGCGGGCGCAGCTTGTCGACGAGGTGATCTTGCCGGCGCTGGCAGCCGGACGCGTCGTGTTGTGTGACCGTTACGTCGACAGCACACTTGCCTATCAGGGCTACGGTCGCGGGCAGCCGCTCGATGCGCTGCGTGCGATTGGCGCCTATGCAACGCGTCAATTGACGCCAACACTCACTATCTATCTGGATATCGACGTTGTCGCTGGACTGGCGCGCAAACGCACTGGCGCCACTGCAGAATGGAATCGCATGGAAAACCTGGAGATCGAGTTCCACCGTCGCGTACGCGAGGGGTATCTGGCGATGGCGACGCAAGAGCCGGCGCGTTGGCTGGTGCTCGATGCAGCACAGCCGATTGACGCCATCCATCTTGCGATTCGGACGCAGGTGCTTAAGCTGTTAGGCAAGTCGTCATAATGCTGCTATGATGCGAGTATGTCTGATAGCAGGGGAAAAGCAAAGCGTTATCAATTTTGGAAAGGGACAGCAAGCGATGAAGTTGGTGATGGGTATTATCAACAGCGACGACACTCGCAATGTGCTGGATCGACTGGCGCGGCGCGGTTTTTCGGCGACGGTGACAAGTACGACCGGAGGCTTTCTGCGCGTCGGCAACACAACAATTTTCTGTGGCGTCGATGACGAAAAGGTCGACGAGGTGCTTAGCATATTTCGCGAAAGTTGCCCAAGCCGCATCCAATATGTGACGCCGCTGCCGCCGGTGATGGAGCCGGGGGAAGTGCACATCCCAACACCGGTGGAGAAGCACATGGGCGGCGCCACGATCTTCGTGCTCGATGTTGCGCGCTTCGAGAAAATCTAAGCGCGTCCTAGAAGTCATCACCGCCAAGGGCGCCAGGGCCGCCGTCGTCTCCAGCCAGCGCCGGCATCGACTTTTCGATCTCTTCTGGGCTTTCGCCGCGCTCCAAACGGTCGACCATTTCCGACATTTCCGCGTCGAGTGGTTCGCCCATTTCGTCGCTCATTTTGCGCATAAAGCCAGCCAGCGCACGCGGGTCCTCATTCTCCAATCCGGCTAAAAACGATGGATCGGCCATGGCGTCTAGCCGACTTTCTTCTGATTTGAGCACAGCCACGCGGCTGACCAGGCGACGCAAATGTACGCCTTCGCAGATTGGACAGCGCGCCGCTGCATCACTCGCCTCGGAGAATGTCCGAAAGAAGACGCTGACCCGTTTGCGACAGTCCAGGCAGACATATTCATAGATTGGCATGACTTCCTCTTTTCACCCTCTTGCTTCCTCACGTATACTACCAGAATGAAGAAACTGCGACGATTATACGCGGATGCTCACCGTCTGCTCAAACCTGTTGACCGCATGATGAAAAAGCACTTCGGTTTGCCTGAATGGAGGCCGCTTTGATTTCGGTTCAGGAGCGCGACCACGAAATTGAAGCGCTGTACAATAGTCTGAATGCGCCGCGCCCAGTTCTGGTGGTCTTGTCCGGTCCGAGCGGCGTTGGCAAAGATTCGATCATTCAGGGTTTGAAGCGCACAAACTATCCGTTTTACTTTGTCATCACAGCGACGACGCGCCCCAAACGCCCCAATGAAATCGATGGCGTGGATTATCATTTTGTCACCGTTGGCGAATTCGCTGAAATGATCGAAAACGAAGAGTTGCTGGAGTACGCTGTCGTTTACGGTGACTATAAGGGCATTCCGAAGAAACATGTGCGCGAGGCATTGGCAAGCGGGATGGATGTGATCATGCGTATCGACGTGCAGGGCGCTGCAACGATTCGTTCGCTTGTACCCAATGCTGTCACCATCTTCCTGACCGCAGAAAGCGAGGAAGAATTGGTGCGACGTCTCAGATTGCGCAAAACCGAAGAGCCAGATCAACTCAAGATGCGCATTGTTACGGCGCGGCGCGAGCTGCGTCGTTTCACAGAATTTGACTACATCGTGATCAATCGCGAGGAACAGCTCGATGAAGCGGTGAGCGAGGTGCTCAGCATCATTCGCGCCGAAAAAAGTCGCGTCGATTGGACGCCGGTGATTTTATGAATATCCAACCACCTCATTCCTATCCCGGCGCTTCGCCGCCAGTCCTGGACGAGCAGCCGCAATTCTATATCAAATTGAGCCGTCCGATTGTTACACAGGTGCTGCTTGGCGTTATTCTCGCTGTTTTTGTCGCCTCGGTGCTGCTCGGTGTGATACTCTACGGCTCCTGGACTTCGCTGACGAACACCAACATCAATGTGTTGATCCTTATGGGCGCCAAGGTCAACCCGCTGATCGCGCAAGGGGAGATTTGGCGTCTTTTTACGGCAATTTTCCTGCACAGCGGTGTGATGCATCTCCTCTTTAACCTCTATGCGCTCTACATTCTGGGGCCGTTGCTTGAAGGTTACATTGGGCACATCCGCTTTCTCACGATCTTTTTGGTCAGCGGACTTTACGGCAGTCTTCTGAGCTACGCACTCTCCAGCCCGGTCTCGGTGGGTGCGTCCGGTGCAATTTTCGGGCTGTTGGGTGGCATCACCGTATTCTTCCTGAAATATCGCAATAACTTTGGGGGGCAAGGCAGGGCTATTCTTCAAAATATGCTGATTGTGCTTGCGCTGAATCTGGTCATCGGCTTCAGTTCCGGTTTTATCGACAACTGGGGGCACATAGGTGGGCTGATCGGAGGCGTGTTGGTGATGATGGGGATTATGCCGCGATATGAGAAGCCCACAAGTCTGCCAGGAATAACTGCGCTGCATCCGGTGATGGGCGTCGGCGCACAGGCGCTTGTGATTCGCGAGCGACGTCTGGCGGAGATTGCCTGGGTGGTGGTTTGTCTGATCTTGTTCTTTGTTGGCGTATATGCAGTCACTGTGGCCCGACTCACGCCGCTCTAGATTCAACATTCGTCCGAACCGCGTTCGCAACGAGCAATAGAGGAGTAGATTTTTATGCAAGATGTCCGGCGCAGCGGTATTTTGCTGCATCCCACTTCACTGCCCGGCGCCTACGGCATTGGGGCTTTCAACCAGGACGCCTATCATTGGGTGGATTTTCTGGTGCACACACGCCAGACGCTCTGGCAAGTGCTGCCGCTTGGCCCGACCGGTTACGGCGACAGCCCCTATCAGAGTTTTAGTTCCTTTGCGGGCAATCCTTATCTGATCAGCCTGGAAGAGTTGGTGCAGATTGGTCTGCTCGATCAACATCTGCTCGACAGCGCGCCAGATTTTCCGCGCGATCGCGTCGATTTTGGAACGATCTACACCTGGAAGTTGCCTCTCCTGCGCCACGTCGCCGGTCAATTCAACGCACGAGCCACGTCTGAGCTGCGCAACGAGTTCGAGCAGTTCTGCGTCGAGAACAGCGACTGGCTGGAGGATTTTGCGCTCTTTATGGCGCTTAAGGACGCCCACAATGGCGCAGCGTGGAACCAGTGGGAGATGCCGCTGCGCAGCCGCCAGGCTGATGCAATCGACGCTGCACGCCGCCAGTATGCCGACGCCATTTTCAACCACAAACTCAACCAGTGGCTTTTCTATCGACAGTGGTTGGCGCTCAAGGCGTACGCCAATGACAAAGGCGTCCAGATCATCGGCGACATCCCGATTTTTGTAGCGATGGACAGCAGCGACGCATGGAGCAACCCGTCAGAGTTCTTTCTCGACGACCAGTTTCAGCCGACAGTAGTGGCCGGCGTGCCGCCGGATTATTTCAGCGCGACCGGTCAGTTGTGGGGCAACCCGCTCTATCGCTGGGATGTGATGAAGCAGAATCGCTACGCCTGGTGGATTCGCCGCATTCGCGCTGCGCTGCGCCTCTATGACATTGTACGCATCGACCACTTCCGCGGATTTGCCGGCTATTGGGAAGTGCCTGCCAGTGAGACGACGGCGATCAACGGCCAGTGGGTGAAAGGGCCTGGCGCCGATCTTTTCGACGTGATCCGCGCAGAGTTGGGCGAGGAACTGCCGATCATCGCCGAAGACCTGGGGGAGATTACGCCAGATGTGATTGAGCTGCGTGACCAGTTTGGTTTGCCAGGCATGAAAATCTTGCAATTTGCCTTCAGCACCGACGCTGCCGACAAATTCTTGCCCCATAATTTTACCCGCAACTTCATTGTCTATTCCGGCACGCACGACAATGACACGAGTTGGGGCTGGTATCGCACCACCGCCACTGACAAAGAGCGCGACTTCTTCCGCCGCTATTTTCGCACCGACGGCCATGACGCCGCCTGGACGTTGATCAACGGCGCTTTCTCCAGCGTGGCGAACACCGCCATCGTCCCTCTGCAAGATGTACTGAACCTCGGCGGAGAGGCGCGCATGAATCTGCCGGGGCGGGCTTCCGGCAACTGGGCGTGGCGCTTCGTTCCTGAACAGTTAACCGGCCACGTCGCCGATCGCTTGATCGACGTGACCACCGTTTATGGCCGCGATCCGAAAATCTACGAGGGCAAGGGGCCGGAGTCGGGCGGGCAGACCGGGCAGGATCAGAAGGGCGCCGGGGCAATTTAAGGTTTACTGATTTCTAAATTGACCTTTTATGAGCGCAATGTTGCGTGTTGCGTGAGGGATTCCGACACGCAGCACGCAACATTGAAAACATAAAAACTCTGTCTAGCAATCAGTAATTGATCGTTGTTTTCCTCGAAGCCCTTACAGGATGTTGGGACGAGCACGATGGACGCAAAGCCAGACCTGCTCAAATCTTACACGCTTGTCGTCATTCAGTTTGGCGCTTTGCTTGCGTTGGCGTTGACCGGGCCGATCGTTGCACGCCATCCTGTGCTGTTAGCGGTGGAGCTTGCGGCGCTGGCGCTGGCGTTGTGGGCAATTGTGACGATGCGTCTCCGCCACCTCAACGTGCTCCCGGACGTGCGCCCCGACAGCCGGCTGGTGCGCCAGGGGCCTTACCGTTGGATTCGCCATCCGATGTACGCGTCGATCTTGCTCGGCGCGCTGGCGTTGACGCTCGATGAATCGACGCCGCTGCGTTGGCTGATTTACACCGTATTGCTGGTAAATTTGCTCGTCAAACTGCACTACGAAGAACGACTGTTGGCGGCGGCGTTTCCACTCTACACTGCGTACCAGGAGGTCAGCAAACGGCTGATCCCCTTCATTTACTAAACGCTGATTTGGGTCAACAGGGTTGCTTCACATGGTCGCAAGTTGGGTTTTAAGCGCAGCCGCCATCCTTTCTGGCGCAATCTATATTTGGACAACTTACGCCGGCGCGCAGACGCAACGCTTTCTGTTCAAGCCGTTGACGACGGCGCTGATTCTGGGGGTGGTGTTTGCCTTGCCCGATGCAGTATCTTCGCTGTATCGCGTCTTGATCGCAGTTGGCATTCTATTTTCATTGGCTGGCGACATCTTTTTGCTGTTGCCCAACAACTGGTTTCTGTGGGGGTTGGTCAGCTTTCTGATTGCTCATCTCTTTTTTATAGTAGGTTATGTTGAGCGGGCAAGTATTCATATGCACTGGCATCTGCTGGCGCCGTTTGCTTTCTATGGAGTTGCGCTGCTCTACTTGCTTTGGCCGCATGTCGCCGACCTGCGGCTCCCGGTGCTCATCTATGCGCTGGTGCTGCTGACGATGGGCTGGCAGGCGACCGAGTTATGGTGGGAAATGCGCGACCTGGCCGCTTTGCTGGCAATGGTCGGCGCCATCCTCTTCGTGGTCTCCGATTCGATCCTGGCGCTCGACAAGTTCCGCGCGCCGATCCCGCACCGTGACGCGCTGATCATGGGCACTTACTACGGCGCACTGCTGCTGATCGCCTGGTCGGTGAACAACTTTGCGCGTGTTTACTGATTTCTAGGTTGGTATTTTATGAGCGCAATGTTGCGTGTTGCGTGAGGGATTCCAACACGCACCACGCAACACTGAAAACATAAAAACTCTACCTAGCAATCAGTAAGAAGTCTCAGCTTTCCGAAAGCTCCAAAGCTTCCGGGATGCTTTCTAGCGACTAGTGTTAGGACAAGGCAACTGGCGATGGCAACATTTGTGCAACGACTTGAACGGCTGCTGCTCGACAACCCGATCGGTGAGGCGGCGCTGCAATTCGCGCTGACGCAGACAGTCAGGCTGCCCAAAGGCGGCTTCAAAGTGGAGGCGACCTATGGGGTGCGCATACCGATGCGGGATGGCATTGCACTGGCCGCCGATCACTATGCGCCGGTGGGCGTTGATGTCGGACCGGCAGTGTTGATCCGCACACCGTATGGGCGTGGCGGTCCGGGCCGTTCTCTGGCGGAGATCTATGCGCGCGCCTTCGCTACACATGGCTACCATGTGCTCAATCAAGATGTGCGCGGGCGTTTCGATTCGGAAGGACAGTTCGTCGCCTTTGTACACGAAAAAGCCGATGGCGCTGACACGTTGGAATGGATGAGCTGTCAACCCTGGTGCAACGGCGCTATCGGCATGTGGGGCGCCAGCTATCTGGGCTATACCCAATGGGCCGCCGCAGCCAGCGGTTCGCCCCATCTCAAGGCGCTGGTTCCAATCATCACCCACTCGCATTTGATGGAATATCATGACAACGGCTTTCCGCTCGATCTGCTGTTGCGCTGGATGTTCCAGATTGTCACGATGGACGATCCGACGTTGGGTGCATGGGAGCGACTGCAACGCATCAACAGCGGCGCACTTCAGGATCGCTTCCTGCAAGAAGCGTTTATGCATCTGCCAATGCAGACCGCCGACGAGCTGGTCATCGGCAAGCCCGACCTGCTTTACCGCGAAATGAGCGCCGCGGATTCGACTCATCCCGTCTGGCGCCAGGTGGACCTGCGTGCGGCGGTGCAACAGGCACCGCCGGCTGCGTTTGTCAGCGGCTGGTATGACCTCTTCCTCGACGGGTTGCTTGACGACTACGCAGCGCAGGTGAAGGCAGGCCGTCAGCCGCGGCTTGTCGTTGGTCCCTGGCATCACATGGAATATGGCTATATGTCGATTGCATTCACCGAAGCGCTGCACTGGTATGCCGTTCATTTGCGCGGCGCGCCTGCAAACACAGACGCCAACCCGGTGCGGCTTTACGTAATGGGCGCCAACCGTTGGCGCGAATTCGAGCAGTGGCCCCCGCCGAGCCAGCCATTGCGTCTGCACCTGCACGGCAGCGGCGCCGCCAAGACAGGGCGCCTCTTCGTCCACGCGCCGCCAGCCGACGCCCCTGCCGATGTGTACACCTACGATCCGGCCGACCCGACGCCTAATCTCGGCGGCCCCAAACTGGCGAACGGCGCTGGCGTCGTCGACAACCGTCCGCTGGAGCGGCGCAAGGATGTGCTCGTCTTTTCCTCAATTCCGCTGCGCGAGGATGTAGAGTTTATCGGGCCGGTGAAGCTGGAGTTGTACGTGCGGTCGAGTCTACCCTCGGCGGATTTCTTTGGTCGGCTCTGCGTTGTCGATCGTTCCGGGCGCTCTACCAACATCTGCGACGGCAATTTCCGCCTTGAACCTGGGCGCGGCGAGCTTCAGTCCGACGGCAGCGTGCGCATCACTGTCAAGATGTCCTCCACCGCCTATCGGGCCAAGGCCGGGCAACGCATTCGTCTGCTGGTCACCAGCGGCGCACATCCCCGCTTTGCGCGCAACCTCGGCTTCCCCGGCAACCAGACGTTGATGACCGAACTGCGCGCCGCACAGCAGACAGTGTTGCACGACGCGGCGCATCCGTCAGCGTTGATCTTGCCGGTGACCAGCAGTTGATCGCCAGACTCACCGTCAGATCAGGTGGCGATTCAGCTCATTCACCATGGAGAAGATGCCACAACTCGAATTCCTGGTTGGAATAAGTTATCCGAATTTCCTGCGCACTGCCTGTGATCCTACTCCAAATTGGCATGTCTGCGCATCATGGCTGCATTATCTTGTCCACGGCGCTCGGCAAGCATGGCGCCGATGCAGTCGAGAACAAGCGTCATCGCCTGTTCCAGCGCGTTGGCAAGCGGCAGGCGCGTCGGCGCGGCGACATCGGTCTTGACAGACCTGGCCGGCACGATCAGAGTCATGTCAGCCAATTCAGCCAGCGGCGTTGCAGGGCCGGAAGTGATCGCCAGCACCTGCGCGCCGTACCCCTTTGCCTTGCGCGCCATCGCCACGACCGTCTCGGTGCGACCGCTGCCAGAGAGCGCCAGCAGCAGGTCTCCCTTCCCAATCGCTGGCGTTGTTGCGTCGCCAACGACGTGCGCGTTCAGCCCGATCTGCATCAAGCGCATGGCGAACATGCGCAAGATCAATCCACTCCGCCCCAGCCCCAGCACATAGACGCGCTGCGCCGCCAGAATTGCTCTTACCATCGCTTCAGCGCTTTCATCGGAGACAAGCGCCAGAATTGCCTGCACTTCATCGAGATCATCGTGTATCCATTCAGAAAGACGCATACCCGCACCCCCATTGTATGATACGATGGTGTCATTATGTCAGAAACTATATCGCTGCCATTTCTCACGCTGCGCATCCTATCGGAACGCCTTGCCATCTGCCGTTTGCCCGGGGGCGTCGCTTTGCCCGACTGGGCAAGAGCCGGCGAATTCTGCTCGATCACCTGGTCGCGCGACGAGACTTCAATCGTCTGTGCAGAGAATCTTGTTCCCGACGCTGTCCAGGCGAATCCTGGCTGGCGCGCGCTCATGGTTGTTGGCCCGCTGGATTTCAGTCTGACCGGCATCCTGGCTATGCTTGCACAGCCTCTGGCGGGCGCGCAAATCAGTATTTTTGCGATTTCAACGTTCGATACGGATTACGTGCTGGTGAAGGAATCGACGTTGGATGCAGCCATCCAAATGCTGTCAGAATCAGGACATTTGATAGTATAGCCCATAGACGAGATCTCACTCCACCCAAACTTCATCCGATCTACACCACGAATTGCCGCTAACTACACGCTCTGCTATCCTGCAAAGCATGATTAAACAAACAAGCGCAATATACGATGAGAGCAAGATCCAAACAGCGAAACACGCCGACCCGCTTCGACGCACTGCATGGCTGTGGTGGACGGGCGGCGCACTGTTGGCTGCGGGCATGGCCAGCGCGGGCATCCTGCTCTATGCACACGAGATCGAGCCGCTCGACATTCAACTGGAACGGCTAACGATCCGTCTGCCGCGCGCCGCCGGACGGCTGCCGGCGCAGGGGCTGCGCATTTTGCATCTGAGCGATTCACACTTTTACGGCGGTAGGCGCACCCGCCGTGAACATGCCAAGATCGAACGGGTGCGGACGTTGACCGCCGGTCTAGACTACGATCTGCTCATACACACCGGAGATTTTATCCATTTTGACGACGGATTAGAGAATGTGTTGCGCCTGCTCGACGCGGTGCCGCGCCCGCGGGTTGGCGCATACGGTGTGCTCGGCAATCATGATTACACACATTACGCCATGGAGGAGGCGCTGCCGCGCATGTGGCGCACCTTTCGAGCTGCGGAACACACTGCCGACCGACGGCGTGGCCGCGCAGCACGCTTGCTTGCGGCAGCCACGCGCTGGCCCCGCTATATCCGGTATGTGCGCAATACACCGCTTGATGGCCGACGCACCGGCAGCAACGACGCCGCTCGCTTGAACGCTACACTGGAGCGGTGGGGCATGACGATGTTGCACAACTGCGCGACGCATCTGTACAGACCTGACATTGGGTTAGACATCCACCTGGCAGGCGTCGACGACGTGATCGAAGGGCGTCCACGACTTGGCGACTCGTTGCAGGGCATCCCCGAATCGGCGCCGGTAATTTTGTTAAGCCACAATCCAGACATTATTGCCAGTGCGCAGTTGCCGCGCGTCGATCTGGTGCTTTCAGGTCACACACACGGCGGCCAGATTCGAGTGCCATTATGGGGGGTGGCGCACACACAGGCCGAACACCTGCCGCGTCGCCATGTTTCCGGCTTTTTTTGCGTCGGTGAGACGCAAGTTTACATCACGCGCGGCATGGGCGAAGGCATCCCGCTGCGTTTCCGCGCCGGGCCGCAGATCACGTTGATCGAAGTCACATGAATATCACATGAATGATGTACTGAAGTGGCGCAAGCGATTAGTTAGCGAGATCGACGGCGTCGTTCTGGAAATCGGCGTCGGTTCGGGCGCCAACCTGCCCCATTATCGTTGCGCTGTTGCCGTCTTTGCCATCGAACCGAATCAATCCAGCGCACAGCGCGCGCATTGCACGGCGCTGCGTTGCACCATCCCAATCAGCGTCAAAGTCGCAGTCGCCGAAGAACTGCCCTTCGCCGACGCCAGCATCGATCATGTGGTGTCGAGTCTGGTCTTCTGCTCGGTCGACGACCAGCATCGCGCGCTACGCGAGATTCGGCGCGTGCTGCGCCCGTCGGGCGTGTTGCACATGTTGGAGCACATCCGCCCGCAGGAGCCGCTGCTGGCCGCCGCGGCCGGCGCAATCACGCCCTATTGGTCGCGCATCGCTCATAACTGCCACCTTGATCGCCCCACGCTTGATGTGCTGCGTAGCGAGGGCTGGGATGTGCGTATCTTGCAGCGATTGGGCGTCTTTGTACGCATCGAGGCGCGAATGTAGGGGAGCAGAGTAATGCGATGCTGCACAGCTTTGTATACTTCGGCACGGAAATCGAAAGCGACTTGTGCAAAACTGATGAGCCGTAAGCGCCATTTTTGCTGACAATCGAAATCAAACATACACAAGGAGGACTCTAATGGCTTTTACATTACCTGATCTGCCATATGCTGAAAACGCGCTGGAGCCATACATCGACGAACGCACGATGAACATCCATCGCACCAAACATCACCAGGCGTATGTCACCAACCTGAACAACGCAGTGGCGGGCACTGAGTGGGAAAACATGAGCATCGAGGATGTCTGCCGCAAGATCGACAGTGTGCCGGAGAACATTCGCACCGTAGTGCGCAACAACGGCGGCGGTCATGCCAACCACAGTCTCTTCTGGAAGATCATGGCGCCCAATGCAGGCGGCGCCCCGACCGGCGTGCTGGCGGACGCAATCAACGCCAAGTGGGGCAGCTTCGACGAGTTCAAAGCCAAGTTCAAAGCGCTTGGCGTCGGTCGCTTTGGCAGTGGCTGGGCATGGCTGGTCGTTAAGTCCGATGGCAGCCTCGACGCCTACAGCCTGCCCAACCAGGACAGCCCACTGATGCAGGGCGACACACCGATCCTGGGCGTGGATGTGTGGGAGCATGCCTATTATCTGCTCTACCAGAACCGTCGCCCGGACTATCTTGATGCGTGGTGGAACGTCGTGAACTGGGACGAGGTCGCCAGACTCTACGCCGCCGCCAGGTAAGCGGACGCCGTTACCCTCAACAGCTTGGGGCAGATTGAAGCAAAAGTGGGCGATCCATGAGGGCCGCCCACTTTTGGTTTTACGGGCAATGGGGGAGCGTCGATGAACCAGTTGATTGCCTGGCTAAAAAAAATGCTGCAAGCGAGCCGTATATCGGCGCCGCTCAGACAGCCTGTTCGCAAGGACGCGAGCGCACCGGCATTGTACGAGGTTCCAGTGCTGCTCGTTCACTACTTCCCAACAAAAGGCAACTTGATCGACCGCAATGTGACGGGAGACGTCGGTGCGCCGTTGGAGACAGTCAGGGCGCACACTCAGACAACGACTGCAACTGTGATCGATGCGTTGGAGCAGGGCAGCCGTTTTCGCGCTTACAAGAACCCGAACGCCCCTCCGAGTCTGCGCTATACGGTTGTAGATAGCATCGAATTTCTGGAGCCGCTGCCGACCTGGCGCAAACCGGGCCATCGCGTGCCCATGACCGACTACAACGCAATCATGGCGCGCATCGATGCACGGCGTTGGGTGACGGAGCATGGCGTCAAGGAAATCTGGATTTGGGGCTATCACGGCGGCGTCATCGACTTGTGGGAATCGAACATGGCCGGCCCGTGGGGTGACATCAGCAATAGCGACCGCGACCCGCACGATCTACCCATCTTCGACCGCACTTACACCGTTTACCACTACAACTACGGTCGCGGCCCCTCCGAGGCGGTCGAGGATCACATGCACCAAATCGAGGCAATCCTTCGTCATGTAGACCCCGATCTGTTTTGGAATAAGTTTGTCGGCAAGCCAGGCGAAGGGCGTTGCGGCTGGGCGCACTATCCGCCCAACGCAGAACGCGACTACGACTGGCGCAATCGCACCGTTGTCTGGAGCGACATTGAAGATTGGCGGCCCGACGGCGGCGGTGAACGCATCCCAATCAACTGTGACCGCTGGAATGGCGACAGCCTGCAATGGTTCATCTACTGGATGCAAAGTCTGCCCGGCGCCGACAACGGCTTAACCTATCAAGGTCGTCCGTTGCGCAATTGGTGGGCGTTGATTGGAGATTTCGACGCAACAATGCAAATGATTGCAACTACCAACTGTTCGCTGTATACTTAATGTGATTTTTTTGTGCAATCTTTGCGTAGCGCAAAACCTGTTCCCACAGAAAGGATGTACCTATGAGCAAGCGGTTGTCACTCATTCTCTTGATTTCGCTATTTGCCATGTTGATTGCCGGCTGCGCCGCCACCGAGGGCGGCATTGTGCAGACCGTGGTCGTGACGGCGACGCCGACCGCGCGACCGGAGGGCGCCAAGATTGTGCTGCGCGTCGGCACCGGCGACAGCGGCGAAGGGTTGACGCCCCACTTCCGCATTATCGAAATGTTCGAGGCGGAAAACCCCGACATCCAGGTGCAGCTCGAGCCGGTCGGCAGCGGCGACTACTATGCACGCATCCTGACGCAGATCGCTGCGGGCGATCCGCCCGATCTGCTGCAGATCGGCGACGACGCCGTGCCGATGTTCGTCGAGCGCGGCGCATTCTTGCCGCTCGACGACTTCATCGCCAGCGCAGAGTATCCGCTCGACGTCAGCATCTACCTGCCGGGCGTGATGGAGCCGGGCAAATGGAACGGCGCGCAATATCTGCTGCCGAAAGACTTTTCGCCGATGGCAATCTACTACAATAAAAAGCTTTTCGACGCCGCTGGCGTGCCCTATCCGCAGGAGGGTTGGACATGGGACGATCTGCTGGCGACCGCACAGCAACTCACCGTCGCCGACGCCAACGGCAATGTCAAGCAGTGGGGCATCCAACTGCCGGGTCCCTGGACGACCGGCTTCGAGTATTGGGTGGCGGCGGCTGGCGGACGTTTGATCAGCGAAGACGGCGCCACGTTCATCGGCTACATGGATTCGCCTGAGGTGCAGAACGCGGTGCAGTTCTACGCCGACCTTTACAACAAATACAAGGTTGCGCCGCCGCCTGCCGACATGAACGCCTTTGGCGGCGGCAACAGCGAGTTCGACAACGGCACGGCTGCCATGCGGCTCTTCGGCCGCTGGCCGCAGTCGGGCATGAAGCAGAACCCGAACATCGATCTGGGCGTGGCGCCGCTGCCGGCAGGCGCCGAACGCGCAGGCGTGCTCTTCTGGGGCGGCTTTGGCATCTCGGCGCTCAGCGACAATCCAGAGGCGGCGTGGCGCTTCCTGCGCTACTACACCGGCAAGGAGGGCGCCGAGGTCTGGAAGGATTGGGCGCTGCCGACGGTGGCGAGCGTGGCGGAAAGCTCCGGTCTCTCCACCGACCCGGTCGAAGGCGTGTGGCTCAACGAACTCAACCACCTGGCGCCGCGCGCCTATGTCTTCACGCCGTTTTGGGGACAGACCGCCGACCCGGCGTTGCGTCGCGTGCTGGAAAGTGTGATCCTTGATCCAAACGCCAATGTCGCCGAACTGCTGACCACCGCCGCACAAGATGCACAGGCGGCGCTCGACGACCTCCGCTAAATGAACTGCCGAGACCTTCCCGGAAGCTCACAGCTTCCGGGAAGGTGACGCCGCTATTCACAATGCACACCGCTGCATCCGCCCCAAGTCAGCGCCGCCGCTGGCCACGCGCCGTGCGCCGCGAGACGCTCACCTTCTATCTGCTGATCTCGCCGTGGTTGATTGGCTTGCTCAGTTTTACGCTGATCCCGATCGTGGCGTCGCTGGGTTTCAGCTTCACGCGCTGGGATATGTTGTCCCCGCCCGAACCGATCGGGGCGCGCAACTATGTGCGTATGCTCGACGACCGCCTCTTCTGGCAGTCGCTGAGCGTCACCGTGCGCTACACGCTGATGTACGTGCCGTCGGAGCTGATCGGCGGGCTGTTGTTGGCGCTGTTGATGAACCAGGTCAGCGCACGCGGCATCCGCATCTTCCGCACGATCTACTATATGCCGTCGGTGCTGTCGGGCGTGGCGTTTGTGGTGGTGTGGATGTGGCTCTTTCACCCTGAAGCCGGGCTGATCAACGCCACGCTGGCGATGATCGGCATCCGCGGCCCGCGCTGGCTGGTCGACCCAAACACGGCATTGATGGCGCTGTGGATGATGAGTCTGTGGGGACTGGGACGCACGGCAGTGATCTATCTCGCCGGTCTGCGCGGCATTCCGCGTGAACTGTACGAAGCGGCCGCCATTGACGGCGCGGGCGCAAGGCAGTCATTCTTGCGCGTCACGCTGCCGATGTTGACGCCGACAATCTTCTTTAACCTGGTGTTGAGCGTCATCGCCACCTTCCAGACCTTCACCAGCGCGTTCGTCGCCACCAACGGCGGGCCGCTCGACTCGACCCTCTTCTTTGTGCTCTATCTCTACCGCAAGGCGTTCCAGGAATTTCAGATGGGCTATGCTTCAGCGTTGGCGTGGGTGCTCTTTTTGATCATTCTGGCGCTGACGCTGGTGATCGTGCGCAGCGGTCGCTGGTGGGTCTACTATGAGGGGGAGCAGCGATGAGGGGTCAGAATCGATGGCGCCGCTGGCTGGTATTGGCGCTGTTGTGGGGCGTGGCGATCCTCTTTTTGATCCCGCTGCTGTGGATGCTATCGTCGTCACTCAAGCCGACCTATCAGATTTTCGAGACGCCGCCGCGCTGGATTCCGAACCCACCGCGCTGGGAAAACTACAGCGAGGCGCTGACGACGCTGCCTTTTGCGCTCTACCTTCGCAATACGGCGGTGATCACGCTGCTGACGATTGTGGGGCATCTGCTCTCGTGCACGCTGATCGCCTATGCCTTTGCGCGGCTGCGTGCGCCGGGCCGCGATGCGCTCTTCGTGGTGATGCTGGCAACGATGATGCTGCCTTATCCGGTGACGATGACGCCGCTCTATGTCATCTTCAATCGGCTGGGCTGGATCAATACGATCCTGCCGCTGACTGTGCCAGCGTTTTTTGGCAGCGCTTTCTACATTTTTTTGATGCGCCAGTTCTTCATGACCATCCCGCGCGACTTCGAGGACGCTGCGCGCATCGACGGCGCCAACACGCTCCAGATCATCGGACGCATCATGGCGCCAATGGCGATGCCGGCGCTGGCGACGGTCGCGCTCTTTACGTTTCAGGCGACGTGGAACGACTTTCTGGCGCCGCTGATCTACCTGCAGCGCCCCGAACTCTACACGGTGACGCTCGGCTTGCAATTTTTCCGCTCAACCTACACGACCAACTGGGCGTACCTGATGGCAGCGTCGCTGGTCACCACTCTGCCGGTGATCGTCGTCTTTTTCGCCGCCCAGCGCTACTTCATCGAGGGCATCACGTTGACTGGCGTCAAGGGCTGACGCCGCCTCGCCTATCCAGTGCATCGATCAAGAGCACCGACGTATCTGCCCGATCGGACAAATTTTGCTATAGTTACGAGTGATGCTCGTTTCATTATTCCATTGAGTTATATGGTCAAAGATTCAATCAAGCATTATGCGTGAAACAATTTCTATTTCAATCATCGGCGCCAGCGGCTACACCGGCGGCGAGCTGCTGCGCCTGGTGCTCGATCACCCGCTCGTCACCGTCAAGCAGGTGACGAGCGAGCGCAACGCCGGCAACTTTGTTCACTTCACCCATCCCAACCTGCGCGGGCGCACGAAGCTGCAATTCGTCAGCGCGTCCGAAGTCGAGCCGTGCGACCTGCTCTTCCTGTGCCTGCCACACGGCGGCGCCATGCAAAAGATCGAGCATTACGCCGGGCTGGCCGAGCGCATCATCGACCTCAGCGCCGACTTCCGCCTGCGCAACCCCGACGACTACGTGCGTTGGTACGGCAAACCACATGCCAATCCTGCCTGGCTGGAGAAGTTTGTCTACGGTCTGCCCGAATTGCACCGCGAGGAGATGCGCACGGCGCGCTACATCAGCGGCGTTGGCTGCAATGCCACCGCAACAAACCTGGCGATCTATCCGCTTTTCGCCAATCATCTTGCTGATGACGGGCGCGATGTGATTTGCGAGGTCAAGGTTGGCTCCAGCGAGGGCGGCAACCAGGCGAGTGAGGCCACGCACCACCCCGAGCGCGCCGGCGTCATGCGCAGCTTTGCGCCGACCGGTCATCGTCACACCGCCGAGGTGCTGCAGGCGTTGGCGCGCGTCGGTGCACGGCCAGCGGTGCATCTCAGCGCCACGGCGATCGATAATGTGCGCGGGGTGCTGGCGACGGCGCATGTTTTCGTCAAGCCCGGCGTCGAGGAGAAGGAGATCTTCAAGGCGTATCGGCAAACGTATCGCGGCGAGCCGTTCGTGCGTATCGTCAAGGAGCGCACTGGCGTCTATCGCTACCCGGAACCGAAGATTCTGGCCGGCAGCAACTACGCCGACGTCGGCTTCGAGTTCGACCCAACGACCGGGCGCGTCGTCGCCATCGCCGCCATCGACAACCTGATGAAGGGCGCAGCGGGCAGCGCCGTGCAGGCGATGAATATCATGCACGGGTGGGAAGAAACCACGGGGCTGGGTTTTCTGGGGTTGCATCCTGTGTAGACCAACTTGCCCAACTGTCCACAACGGCGTTGTTGTCGTAAGTCCAGTATAGATTGTCCTGCCGCGTCCAGTTGCTACGGTCGTCGTTGCAGGGATTGGCGCCAAGACCGCCAGACCCTTTGGCAAAACCGGCGGTGTTCGTCGTATTATCCTCCACCTGGGTCTCTCCACCGTTCACCGGTGCAGGGATCGGACGGCTTGGACTCGCCCACTGTCCATCCTTCCACAATACTGAACCAGACTGAAAAGAGTCACGTGTCCTCCAGGCAAGGCTACAGTGCCAGGGCGAGACCGTTGTAGCCGGCGGTGCGGTTGGGTGCATCTTCGCGCATAATGGCGAGGATGGGGCCGCTGGCTTCGAGCAGGATCGAGCCGACCCAGCCAACAGGCACCATATCGCTGACCTGCGCACGCCCCATCACTTGCGCCGACGCCAGCGTGAAGGGATACGAAATGCGCAGCGTGCCATCCTGGTCATAGTAGTGGGCGTTGCCGCTGATATTGCCGCCGCTGACGTTGCGTAGCGTGAACCCGGTGCTGCGTCCGTCGGCGTTGCGCGCCGCATAGGGCAGGTAGACCCAACGCCCGCCGTAGTTGCTGGCGTTGAAGTTGTAGCCA
>CALJMI010000001.1 GCA_937981885.1 uncultured Caldilinea sp. | reverse complement strand
TGTGCTTACAGACGTCCAGGTCCCACTAATCTTCAGGCTCGCAGCACCATCTGTTCTTCGACCTTTGTACCAACCATCGCTCGTAACTATACCAAATTTTCATTGTTCGTTGTGCCCGTCAGGGCATGTACCACTAATCTCCAATCTCTATTCGCCGCGCCGCCGCCATTACCTGCCCCAGGCTAATGCAACCATCGTTAGGCGGCGTCTGTCGATGGAGCAGTACGGTGAAGCCATTGTGACGCAAGCGCTGCGCCATCGTCTCGGTGAGACGGCGGTTCTGGAAGCAGCCACCGCTCAACGCCACCTGTGGTTGCCCGATGCGCTGCGCCACCGCTGCGCCCATCTCCACCAATGCGTTGTGAAAGCGCGCAGCGATCTCTCCAACATCCTCATGACGGCGCAGGTCAGCAAGGAGGCCTTCGATCAACGGCTTCCAATCGAGGAAGAAGGGCGAAGGGGGAGAGGTGAGGAGCGGCGGTTCGTTGATGGAGAATGAATAAGCGGCAGTTTCGCTGGGAGCGGCGCAATGTTCCAACGCCATCGCCGCTTCACCTTCGAAGGTGACGGATTGATATAGCCCGATCAACGCGGCAACGCCGTCGAAGAGACGCCCCATGCTGGTGGTGATTGGCGCGTTGACGCTCTTCGCCAACATCGCCGCCAGCAAACGGCGTTCGTGTTCGGCAAAACTGCACACAGACGGTAGCCATTCCCATGTGAAGGCCTCGTCGCCGTAGAGTTCCCACAGCAACGCCAACGCCACACGCCGCGGTTCGCGCACCGCTGCCTCCCCGCCCGGCAGCCGAAACGGGCGGAGATGCGCCACACGCATGAAATCGCCGGCGTCGCCCAGCAAACACTCACCGCCCCAGATCGTCCCGTCCAGCCCGTAGCCGGTTCCATCCCAGATCAATCCCAACGCCGGGCCAGCTACATCGTTGTCCGCCAGACATGCGGCTAGATGTGCGTGATGGTGTTGGACGGGGATGAGGAAGGGAGATCGGGAGATTGTGGGATCAGTCGATTGAGAGACTGGAGATTGGAGATTGGAGATTGGCGCGGCGTCGCCCGACGGATTCCCCTTCTCACCCTCTCCTTTTCTCCCCTTCTTCCCTTCTGCCCCGATCTCCCAATCTCCTAATCCCCCAATCTCTAACCTTTCTTCCGCCCACTTCGTCGACAGATACTCAGGATGCAGGTCGTGGGCGATGGCGATGGGCTGCGCCTCATAGAGGCGTAGGAAGTCGGCGATGACGCGCTGAAAGGCGTTGTAGGCGGGCGCAGTCTCCAGGTCGCCGATGTGCTGGCTGAGGAAGACCTGTGCACCGATGCTGAGCGCCACGGTATTTTTGAGGTGTGCGCCGACGCCAAGAATCGTGGGCAGCGGTTGCGGGACAGGTATCGGCAGCGGCGCATAGCCGCGTGCGCGACGCAGAAACTGCGCCGCACCGTCCACGAACCAGAGCACGCTGTCGTCGGCATGGCGCGCAATCGGACGGTTGTGCACCAAAAACGCGTCGGCAATCTCGCCTAACCGCGCTATCGCATCCCATTCGTCCGTACAGATCGGCTCGTCGGTAAGATTGCCGCTGGTGGCGACGACGGGAAAGCCGAGTTCCGCCAGCAACAGATGGTGCAGTGGCGTGTACGCCAGCATCACGCCCAAATCGGGGTTGCCGGGCGCCACCTCAGTTGCGACCGGCGCATCCATACGCCGCGGCAGCAGCACAATCGGCGCGGCCTGTGATCGCAGCAGCTCGGCGGCGGCAGGTGAAAGCTCGACCAATGTGGCTGCCTGCTCCAGATTGCGCGCCATCACCGCCAGCGGTTTGGTGGGGCGTTGCTTGCGCCGACGCAGCTCCTGCACAGCGGCGCCATTGCGCGCATCCACCACAAGATGAAATCCTCCTAACCCTTTCACCGCGACAATGTCCCCGCGGCGGATTGCTTCGATTGCTGCCTGCAATGCTATCGCGCCGTGGAGATTGGAGATTGGAGATTCACAGGACGCCCAATCTCCAATCTCCAATCTCCAATCTCTTAATCGCTCAATCTCTTTATCTCCCCGAAAAAACGCTACTTCCGGCCCACACACCGCGCAGGCATTCGGCTGAGCGTGAAAGCGGCGATCGAGCGGATTGGTGTATTCTTGTTGGCACTCAGGGCAGAGTGTAAAACCGCGCATCGTCGTGTTGGGACGGTCGTAGGGCAGCGCCTCGACGATGGTGAAGCGTGGCCCGCAGTTCGTGCAGTTGATGAAGGGATAATGATAGCGACGATTAGCCGGATCGAACAGCTCAGCGTAACAGTCGGGACAGGTCGCCAGGTCGGGCAGGATGATGACCTGACGCGCGCCGACATGGTCGGAATGGCGAATCTCAAAGCGGTTGTAGCCGATTGCGGGCAGCCACTCGTGCACGATCCGTGTGATGTGGGCGTTGAGCGGTGCTTCGGCGGGTAGGCGTTGGAGAAAGTGCTCCAGCCGAGCGCGCGCGCCCTCCACTTCGATGAAGACGCCGCGCGTGTCGTTGATCACCCAGCCGGCGAGGCGCAGCTCCGTCGCCAGCCGGTAGACAAAGGGCCGAAAGCCGACGCCTTGCACCGCGCCTGCAACCTTGACGCGCAGGCGATGCAATGATGCAGTCCTCTGTTCCCCAACTTCTTCCTGTCCACGCATCCTATCTCACTTCGCCAACATCCGGCTCCAAGACAATCAATCCAGGTTCCTCTGCACAATCTGCGGATCACAAGATTGCTTTTGATCCGCAGATTGCGCAGAGGAAGTCGTGCGGCTCCCGCTGTTGCTATCTGCCGGTCATGTAAACGCACAGGGCAGATGCGGTGGCTACGTCTGTGATTATACCAACAAGCTGTGTCGGCGCAGCGTCGGCGACGGGATTGCACCAGCCTATGTAGTTTTGGTCGTTCCAACCATTTTCGGCAGTCGGGATGAAGTCACAGCCTTACAATGTCAGCCTGTCGGGAAAGGTCTGGCCGACCCAGGCGAACGCGTTCGTCTCGAAATCACGCTGCGTCAGGGTGTGGCTGATCAACGAACGCGAGCGATGAAGCCGCTGTGCAATGTCGCCGGAGGGGACGCCTTGAATGTGCAGCAAAAAGATAGCAACGATGGCCGCGTTCTCGTGATCACGCTGACGCACGTCGCGCAGCCGCTGAAAGAGCAGCGGGAGCATAGCCGGAGTGATCAGGCTGCGGTCGAGCGCGGCGGCTATTGAGCAGCGCCAGGAACTCTAAATTGACGCCGATTTCCGTCAACGGAAACTCGCTCTGTTATGGGACGTCGCTCCGATTTGCTTTGCAGGGTTTTGCGGCTGTTTGCTTTGTTGCTAGAATGAACCTCAGTCAATTCATGCCACAGGCGCAACATACATGTCTCTAACTGACCCTTCATATTCATCACAGCGCAACCGCACATCAGCTATTCTGACAACCAGCATCCTGGTGGCGTTTTTTCTGCTCATTGGGCTTGGCTGGATGTTGTTTGCAGTGCAAAGCGGGCTGTTGGCGACTTCAACGCCGACAGCAACGGCTACGCCTCTGGCTGCAACGCGCACGCCGACGCCTGATGTGCGTGCAACGAATGTGGCGGAAGACATGCTGACGCAAGTCGCCTTTGCCGCCACTGCACTGATGCAGTTGACCATGCAGCCCCCATCCCAACCGGCTGGCGATACGCCAGCCAGTGCGCTGCAGCCGGGCGAAGTGGGCGCCGCCACGACACAAGCGGTGCAATTGCCGCTGATTTCCGCTGTCCAGCCCACATCTCCCTTGCCGCCCGGCGACGACGCATTGGCGGCGGCGCTGACGGCGACGGCAATCTTTATCCCTGGCGTCATCTTGCCCGGAGAGCCAACGCCAACCGATACGCCGATCGCCTTTATGCCGGAGACGCCGACGCCGTTTGCGCCTGAGCCGTTCCCACCCACCGACACGCCGACGCCTCCCTTCGAGCCGCCCACGCCGACGTCAACCCCGACGAGCTTTGTCCAACAGGTAACTTCTCTTATCGCGCTTTCCAGAGCCAGCGCAGATACGGCCACCTATGTCGGTCCAAGCTCGTTCTATACACGCACCGACGTCAATCTGCCGCCCAACACTTCGATCCAATTGCGCGGTCGCACACAGGCCGGCGACTGGCTGCTTGCCTGTTGCATCAACAGCAATCAGAACTTCTGGGTGCGCCCGGCTTACCTGAATATCGTCAACAATCCTACACCGCCCTTCTTCCCTCCAGGCGTCGACCTTAACAGCCCCCAGTGGGATGTCAACAACCCCAGATGGCTGCCGATCATTCCAGTCAACGGTTCGCTCGCACCGCGTCCACAGCCAACGCCAGTCCAGTTCGGCGACTATCCGTTGGCGCGCCACGACCGCGGCAACACTGGGCGTCTGCCGATGCTGCCGCGCGCGCCGATTCAGGACAATTGGGGAAACATTGCTCAGATCGAACGTCCTTTTCGCTCACCTGTGGCTGTTATGGGAGCGAATGTGATTGTGTCTAACGATGATGGGCATCTGTACAGCTTCAACCGAGATTTTGGCTCGCAGCGCTGGCGCTACAACCTGTCGAGCACCGGCAACCTGGCGCCAGCGATCAACGACACTCGAATCTTTTTTCCCTATGCCGGCAACCGCATGATCGTGCTGCAAGATGGAGGCAATGTAGCCAGTCTAGTCGCCGATATCGAATTGCCCGGCATTGCGACCTCTTCGCCGACATTTCTCAACGATGTTGTGTTTATAGGCGTAGGCGATGGCGCCGACGCGCAGGTGGTCGCTATGAAGATCGACAATCTGGGTGACCGGCGCACATTCACCCCCCCACAGTCAAGAGTGCTGCAGCCGGCGATCGGTCAGGAGACGCTCTACGTCGCCGCCGAGAAAGTATGGGCAATCGATGTCAATTTGTGGGGCAACCCAGAGACGATTTGGGAAAGCACGAACGTCGGCAGTGTGGCGGCGCCGCCGGTTTATGCTTACCCTGGCGTAGTGCGCACCGCCGAGCTATATGTCGCCGACGCATCGGGCGTGGTGCATGCGCTCGACGCCAATACGGGCAAGAGCATCTGGACCTATTCGTTTGGCAGCCAGGTGTCCATGCTCGCTGTCAACGACGTGAACGTGTTTGCAGCCGGAAGCGGCATTCTGCGTGCAATCTCACGGCAAACCGGGCAGGTGCTCTGGTCAACGCAAATCGGCGACAATCTTGCTGGCGGTCCGTTTGTCACCAATGACCGCGTGCTGGTGATCACTCAAAACGGCTCAGCGCTCATTTTTGACGCCAACACTGGCGCTGGCCCCGATGCGACCGCCTCGTTTCGCATGGCGTTGCTTGCTGCGCCGGCTGTAAGTCAGGAATGGATTTTTGCGCCCTCCAGTGGCGTCGTTTTTGGTTATCGGGGGAGTCCGTAGTGGGTGAGTCGATAATGCAGGAGCAGCGAGTCCGACCGGGTTGGGATGTTTTTTTATTGGCGCTGCTGGTCTTTGCCCTGTTGCAGATCGTTGGGCTGGCAGAGCAGGCTGCGCTCCCTAACCGTCTCCAGGATATATTGCGTCATTCAATTCTTGGCGCGCTGCTGCCGCCGACCGGCTACGCAGCCATGGGGGAAGTCGGACCTCGCCCCGGTGAGCCGATCGGCCTGGTGCTGAACGCGCTGACGCTTGGCGCATTGCTCGTCTACGCCTTGCTTGACCTGGCGCTGAAAGAACCACAACGCACGCGTCTCAAGGCGTGGATGCTGGCTCTGATAGTCATCACTGCGGTTGTGCTCCCTACGGGCAAGCTCATCCTGCTGCGCAACGCCAATGGCCCAGCCAGCTACACTCACGACGGCGGCGTCATTCAGACCGAAGCAACCATCCAATATCTGCTGGCGGGCAAGAATCCCTACACCGAAGATTACGTTGACACTCCGATGGCGGAATGGGGTTTCAGCGAATACCGCACGGCGCTCTACCACTATCCTTATCTGCCCTGGACATTTGTGTTCAGCGCGCCTTTTTACATGGTGGGTCAGGCAATCGGTTTCTACGATCAGCGCCTCGTCTATCTGTTGCTGTATGCGGCGATGCTGCTGGCTGCATCTCGGCTGGCGGCAGGCGCGTCCGCAAAACTGGCGATCGTCGCTGTTCTGGCGCTCAACCCGATCATGGCGCTCGACGTAATCTTTGGGCAGAACGATGTGTTTGTATTGGCGTGGATCGTGCTGGCGTTGGTCTGCTGGCGGATTGGCGTACAACGCCGACAGGCAAGCCGTAGATGGCTGATTCTATCCTCCCTCTGTTTCGGTCTGGCGTGTGCATCCAAACCGACGGCGTGGTTTTTTGCACCCTTTTACGGGCTATTGCTGGTTCAGGACAACGAATATCTGGTGCGACAGGGTTGGCGCGGTTTAGGCGGCGCAGTTCCGGCGATCCTGCGTCGGGCGATGCCTGCAATCCTTGTGTTCCTTGCTCTGCTACTGCCTTATGTTATTTGGGACGCCGCCTCGCTCTACGATGATGTGTGGCGTTGGAGTTCGGGCCAAGGGGCGACCGGCTATCAAATCTGGGGGTGGGGCGCCAGCAACTTTGTCCTCGGACTGGGCATGGTGGAAAATCGATTCAGCCAGTGGCCCTTTTGGCTGCTGCAAATCGCTGTAGCCGGGCCGCTGTTGATCTGGTTTGTTGTGCGTCAAATTCACCATAACAGGTTGACGCTCGCTTGCTGGCACTATGCGTTTTTTCTGTTTGCATTTTTTTATGCAAGCCGTTTCCTCAATGAAAACTATCTCGGCTACATTCTGGCGTTTGCGGCAATCGGCATCGTGGCGGATGACAATCTGACTTTGGACAGTTGAGCTTGAGCAGGCAAAAAAAGAAAACAGGCGAGTTGGACCCCGCCTGTTTTTCCTGCGCCTGGTGAAACGAGTGCTATGCCTCTTCAGGCACACGCGCCGCTTCAAATGCAGTAATCACATCTTCCTGGGTGAGGAATTGATACGCCGCCTCAAAAGCGTCCATATGGCGGTCGACCGTCTCGTCATTATCCCTGGAGGCAATCAGGACAAGGGCGCTGAGCGCAGCAACCAGCGCCACAATGCTCGGCAACGGGCCGATCGCATCGGTCGGCGCATAGACGATCAGGTCAGACATTCGATTCACCGGGCTTGCCAGTGAACCGATCACGCCGAGCGTCCTGGCGCCGCGCGCACGGGCAAACTCCAGCGCACGGGATACGTCGCGGCCATATGCAGTCGCGCTGACGCCGATGACGAGGACTTTGCTGTCCACATACATCAGGGTTCCAGCTTTCTTGACGGCATCGTTGGAGAGAAATTCAGCCTGAATCCCGCGGTGGCGAAACTGTTGGGCAGTCATTTCTGCCGCGGTTTCAGCGTAACCTTCGCCCACCAGAACAATCCGCTCGATGCCTTCGAAGATGCGGGCAACAGCTTCGAGATGCTCTGGCGGGTTCTGGACAAGCATTTGCTGCAGGTTATGGTGCTCCTGCTCGATCCGATCTTTGAAGACGCCAGCCGGATCCTCTGGCGAGAGCGGCTTTGGTCGATACGCCGCGTAGATCTCTGCTTTGACCTGCTCTCGCACATCTTGAAGCAGGTCTGGATAACCATTATAACCGAGTCGCTGTGAGAACCGCACGACGGTGGTGGTGTCAACGCCGACAGCGTAGGCAAGCTGTGCAGCGGTCATAAATGCAACGTCGTAGTAGTTGCTCATGATATAATCCGCGACTCTTCGGTAACTACGGCTCAAGTGGTCGTAGTACTCACGGATCTTTTCCCTATACATCTGGCCCCCCTAGAATGTATGAGTGATGTTGCAGTTGTGAATCTATGTGACCATGGGCAATTTCCTCGTCAAATTGCAGGCGTTCGCTAACCAAAACCAATGAAACTTCTATCCGCAAAGTATAGACCGTACAATCGAATTTGTCAATCACCCAATCAAAATAACCTTGCAAATGAAACAGGGATTGACGACAAACGTTGCATTTTGGGAGCAAAGTTCGCGACAAATAAATCACAGAATTGCATGGCGAGTTGCAGAACTGTTGCTGACATCTGCACTCCAAACATGAAGTGCGTCTTGCCATCGCACCACAATTGGTTGCCGCTCTAGGATCATGCTATGATGCGCGTATGGGGAAGCAACTTCGGTGGTGTATGGCCGTCTGGCGCCGTCTCTTGTATTGCATCTCCCTGGTGCAATTGAAGATGTGGCGCGTTGACGCATTGCCCGGCATCGTGATGGTCATGATGCTGGCAGCAGGCTGTGCTGGAAATGAAGTTGTTGCAACTGCACCGAACGTTGCGACGACCACACTGGCAGGCGTTGAAAATGCAACAATTACGGCGACGGCGTCCTCCACTGCTTCTGATGCGCCGCCTGGCGAGATTGCCGTACAACCCAATGTCGTCGTGACAACGGCGGCTGCTGTACTCACGGCGACGCTGGTCGAGACGCCTTCTGAGACGCCAACCGTCTCCATTGCTGCGCTGTTGCCAACGTCAACGCCGACAACAGCGCCAGCGTCGGTCATCGAGCCAACGCCGGACGGTGTGGTGCGTCAGATACGCGTTCCGATCCTGATGTATCACTATCTGAGCACACCGCCCCCTGGCGCTGACATCTATCGCCAGGATTTGTCGGTGCCGCCAGAGCTATTTGCCGCCCATCTTGACCGCTTGTTGGTGGAAGGATATACGACAACCAACTTGTATCAGGTGGTCGATGCTTTGCAGCGCGGCGCTCCCTTACCCGACAAGCCGGTCGTGATCACCTTTGACGACGGCTATCGTGACAATTACGAGAATGCGTTCCCGCTGCTCAAAGAGCGTTCAATGCAAGCGACCATTTTCGTTGTGACTGATTTCATTGACGAGGAGCGACCCGCTTATCTGACGTGGGATATGGCGCGGGAGATGATGGAGGACGGCATTTCGATCGAGTCGCACGGTCGCAATCATATCAGCCTGGCAAACAAGGATGATGATTATCTGATCTGGCAGGCATTGGGCAGTCTGGAAACAATAGAATATGAGCTGGGTGTACGGCCGCGGTTTGTTTCCTATCCGGCAGGAGAGTATGACCGGCGTACGATCGATATATTCCAAAGCGCTCATTACTGGGGGGGGGTGACGACTCGACAGGGCGCCACCCTGGATAATCAACGTCTGTTCGAGCTGCCGCGTATCCGCGTGCGCAACACTACGACGCCGGATGAGTTGATTCGGCTCCTGTCGCTCGACTGGTGACGCACGGACGCCGAAATGGCTGCAAGAACGGCTAGATGATGTGCCTGGCGTGTATTACATGAAGAAGCGCTCGTGGAAGAGCATAGATTGGTAGATAAAAGGCAGTGTAAATAGCAGGCTATCGAGGCGGTCAAGCATGCCGCCATGGCCGCGGAAAAAAGTGCCGCTATCTTTAACGCCGAACTGTCGCTTCAACATGCTGATGGAGAGGTCGCCAAAAAATGCAAGCACGCCGGAGACCAATCCAATGAAGGCGCCGAAAAAGGGGCCGGCGCGCACAGGCAGCAACGCCGCCAGGATTGCGCCGGCAACCGCAGCAAAAATCCAACCGCCGATGGTGCCCTCCCAGCTCTTCTTAGGGCTAAGCCGGGGGATAATCTTGTGTTTGCCCAAAGTCACGCCAACGAAGAACGCCGCTGAATCGTTTGCCCAGGTGACCAGAAAGCCAAAAAGTACATACGCGAATCCATTGTCCAAAAAGCGTAGCGAAACGATCTGTCCAAGCATCACGCCGAGGTAGATGGCGACGGCGCTGGTCGAGAACCAGGCGCCGACAGGGTTTTCGTGGACGAAGAGACAATATGTCAGCGTAATCAGGAAGCCGGCGACCAAGACAGTGTCGGTTGGAAATGAGACCAGTTCGAGCAGCTGTGTGGTTGGCTCGGTCAGCCAACCCGTGACCTGGATCGATGAGCGTTGCACCTGTTCGGGGTCCCAGCCAGCCAGGAAGAGGAGCACCGCCCACGGCACGCCGATCAGCCGCGAAGGGTGATAGTCGCTGTTGCGGAACATGTGATACATTTCCAGCGTGCTGATGATCGTCACGCCGACGCCGAGCAGCAATCCCCACATCCCACCGAGATAGATTGGGACAACTACAATCGGAATAGCGATCAGTGCAGCGACGATGCGTGTTCGCACAGGGAGTTCTCGCTTGAGGAAAGCCGCCCAGCGCTGACAGGCGACTGCGGCAGTTATTTTTTAAGCACACGGCCAAAACGGCGCTCACGATGGCTGTACTCGATCAGCGCCCGGTCAAGTTCGTTCTCGTCAAAATCGGGCCAATAGGTCGGCGTTGTGTAATACTCGGCGTAGGCAGCCTGCCAGATCAGAAAGTTGCTCAACCGCCATTCACCGCCGGTGCGAATAATCAGGTCTGGATCGGGCAGCCCGCCAATATACATGTAGCTGCTCAACGTTTCTTCACTCAATTGATCGGGCGGGATGCCATCCTGAATGATGTGACGGATGGCATCCACGATTTCGGCGCGCCCGCCATAGTTGAAGGCAACATTGAGGATGATGCGATCGTTGTTCTTTGTGACTTCGAGCGCGTGCAGAATCTGCTTTTGCAGGTGCTTGTTGATGCCCTCCATGCGCCCGCTGTGCAGAATGCGCACGCCGTTGCGGTTCAACTCATTTAACTGGCGTTGGATGGTCAAACCAAGCAGGCGCATTAGCCCACTGACTTCGTCGGGCGGTCGTTGCCAATTTTCAGTCGAGAAGGCGTAAATCGTGAGCACCTTCACCCCGCGGCGCACACAGTGTTCGAGGATGCGACGGATGTTGTCGACGCCAGCCTGATGGCCGGCAAGGCGCGGCAACCCACGCGCCTGCGCCCACCGCCCGTTGCCATCCATGATGATGCCGATGTGATGGGGTACGGCAGTGATTTCTGGCGGAAGCTCTACGGTGCTTTGGGCAGAATCAGCCTGAGTCGTCACAGACGAGAATCTCCTGCGTCAGACGGTCATGATTTCGGCGTCTTTTTCCTTGACAGTCTCGTCTACACGCTTAATGTATTGGTCGGTGAGTTCCTGGATTTTGTCTTCGCCGCGCTTCTTGTCATCTTCGGAGATCATGCTCTCTTTTTCCAACTCAGCCAGATCTTTGTTAGCGTCACGGCGGATGTTACGGATGGCGACGCGTGCTTCTTCGCCGCGCTTGTTGACAACTTTGGTTAGTTCGCGACGACGCTCTTCGTTGAGCGCAGGGATAATCAGCCTAATCGCCTGTCCATCGTTTGAGGGCGTCAGTCCAAGATCGGATTTTGCTATTGCTTTCTCAATGGCTTGAATGTCGCCGCGCGCATAAGGGCGAATCAAAATCTGCTGCGCCTCTGGAATTGAGATGGTGGCAAGCTGCTGCAGCGGCGTCGGCGTCCCGTAATAATCGATACTGAGATGCTCGACCAGCGCCGGGCTTGCACGACCGGTGCGAATTGTCATCAGGTCATGACGCAACGCTTCAATCGCCTTGTTCATGCGGTCTCTGGCATCCGCAATGACATCGTTGATCATATACATACTCCTTTTTGGGAGGATTGATGATAGGTCAACTGTCTTCTTGCCAGTATGGCAAGAAAAGATTGCAAGTATTGTAACAAATTCCGTCAGATGTGAAAATAGTGATGACAGAGTGTAAGCACGACTATCCTGTAATTGTGGTGCCGACCGGCTCTCCGAGCACCACTCGCTCCAGCGCATTCTCCTGCCAGAGATTGATCACGCAGATCGGCAAGTCGTTGTCCATGCACATCGCCATTGCCGTGCTGTCCATGACGCCGACGCGCATATTGAGTGCATCGATATAGGTCAGATGCTCGAAGCGCCTAGCATTGGGATTCTTTTTGGGATCGCTGTCGTAGACGGCATCGACCTTCGTCGCCTTGATCAACACTTCGGCGTCGATCTCCATTGCGCGCAGAGAGGCTGCCGTGTCGGTGGTGAAATAAGGATTGCCGGTGCCGGCGCCGAAGATGATGACGCGCCCTTTCTCCAGATGGCGGACAGCGCGGCGTTGGATGTAGGGTTCGGCTACAGCGCGCACTTCGATGCCCGTCATGACGCGTGTGGGAATGCCCATCCGCTCCAGTGCATCTTGCAGGGCGAGCGAATTCATCACCGTTGCCAACATGCCCATGTGGTCGGCGGTTACGCGTTCCATGCCGTGGTCGAGCCCATCTTGTTTGCCGCGCCAGAGATTGCCGCCGCCGATGACGATAGCAACCTGCACACCCATGTTGACGACATTGCAAACCGTGCGCGCTACAAACTCGGCCTGGCGGGGATTGATGCCGAACCCACCTTCGCCAGCCAACGCTTCACCGCCAAGCTTGAGCAAAATGCGTCGATATTTGATTTCCGCCATAGTTGCTCCTTCGCTAGTTGTATGTATTGATTTTCAGGTTGCAATAGTATATCTATCGCAATTTTCCAGAAAGCTCCAACGTTTCCTGAAAAATGAGCAACCCTTGCTTGTTGAGGTGATCGCCATGTAAAGAAATGCCCAGTCTCTTGGCGAGGCTGGGCATGACCGGTTACTCTGCGCCGATCTCGAATCGGCAAAACCGTCTCACCTTTATGTTTTCGCCAAGCGAGGCGATGCGATTGGTGAGCAGGTCCTTGATATTGATATCCGGGTCCTTGATGAACGGCTGTTCCAGAAGACAGACCTCACTGAACCACTTTTCAAGCTTGCCGTCAACAATGCGTTCGATGACCTGGGCAGGCTTGCCGCTATTTGCCATTTGTTCGGTGTAGACTTCACGCTCTTTGGCAATTACATCGGCGGGTACATCCTCCCGCGCCACCCATAGTGGGCGGGCAGCAGTGACATGCATCGCCAGATCGCGCGCCAGTTGCTGGAATTCGTCGGTGCGCGCTACAAAGTCGGTCTCGCAATTGACTTCGACGATCGATGCGACCTTGCTACCCGGATGAACGTAAGAGCCGATCAGCCCCTCATTGGCGTCACGGCTGGCTTTCTTGGCAGCGGTTGCCAGCCCCTTCTTTCGCAGGATTTCAACAGCTGCATCGAAGTCGCCATTGGTTTCGGTCAAGGCCTTTTTACAGTCGAGTACACCGGCGTTGGTGGCCTCGCGCAGCACTTTCACCATCTCGGCAGTAATTTCAGCCATGGTTGGTTCCCCTATTCGTTTTCTTCAGATTCATCGTCAAATTCTTCGGCGGCGTCCTCACCGACCTCGTCCATCTCACCGACTTCGTCCATCTCACCGACCTCGTCCATCTCACCGTCATCAAATAACTCAAAGTCTTCTTCATCGAGGCTTTGAAGTTTAGCAAGGACGCTGGGGCCGAGATATTGCTCCATCTCCGCCAGTTCTTCGCGGCTGACCTGGCCGGTTTCCGCCATTTCGACCTCGCGCACGCGCATCCCTTCCTCGGCGGCGTCAGCAATTGCGCCAACCAGTAGCTTGATCGCGCGAATCGCGTCATCATTGGTAGGAATCACATAGGTAATCAGGTCAGGATTGGAATTGGTGTCAACCATGCCGATCACCGGGATGCGCACCTTGTTCGCCTCGTTGACGGCGAGTTCCTCCACATTGGTGTCGACGACGAAAAGCATGTCGGGCAGGTTGCGCATGGTCTTGAGACCGCCGATGCGGCGATTGAGCTTTTCCACCTCGCGTTGAAGGCTCAGCCGTTCTTTCTTTGGTAGGTTGCGAAATTCGCCAGCATCCATGCGCCGCTCGAGCTGCAAAAGATATGTAATTCTCTGGCGAATCGTGACCCAGTTTGTCAGCGTGCCGCCCAGCCATCGCTGGTTGACATAGGGCATACCACAGCGCAACGCCTCCTGCTCGATAGTGGCTTGCGCCTGGCGCTTGGTGCCTACAAAGAGCACTGTTCCGCCTTTGGCGACGGTATTGCGCACAGTTTCGGTTGCTTTCTCGAGCGCCTGAACGGTCTGCTGAAGGTCAATGATGTGAATCCCGCTGCGCTCCGTGAAAATGTAAGGGCGCATTTTGGGATTCCAGCGGCGCGTCCGGTGTCCAAAATGGACGCCCGCCTCCAAGAGCTGTTTCATCGTGACGTTTGCCATACAATCTCCCTTTGGGTTAGACTTCCGCCCTCTTCATTCCGGTGAGTTGACCATCTGCACGTTGGCAGGCGGCACCCATCTCGCCGGTCGGAAGGCGTGTTAAATTTTGCCTGGCGCTGAAGACGCGCCAAGCAAAAAGTATATCACAGGGAGCGAGTGCTGCTCAAACAGAGCGCAGTGAAAATCGCAACAATCCTTTACTGCGTGCGGATTAGGGGGAGTCATCCATCTTGTTGCGTTCGTTAAAATCGACAAACCGATAGCCGAGACCACGTTCTGTGAAGATGTAGCGTGGCTGGCTCAAATCCGGCTCGATCTTCTGGCGCAGATAGGTGATGTAGAGACGCAGCAGATGGTTGTCGTTGACATATTCGTGCCCCCACACTTTGGTGAGCAGCGTTTCGTGGGGCATCACCCAGCCAGCGTTCTGAATCAGGTGATAGAGCAGCCGATATTCGGTCGGACGCAGGCTGATGCGCTCGCCTTCGACGATGACCTGACGGCGTTGAAGATCGACTTGCAGACGGTCGTCGATGGTGATGATCTGGTCTTCCGGGCGCCCCTGTGGCTCGAAGCGGCGCAGCACGGCGCGGATGCGACTCGACAGTTCGCGCGGGCTGAAGGGTTTGGTCACATAGTCGTCGGCGCCGAGGTCGAGTCCTTTGATACGATCGTCTTCGTCCGAACGCACTGTGAGCATGATCACGGGTGCATCGGTGGTCTCGCGGATGCGGCGCAGCGTCTCGAAGCCATCCATGCCCGGCATCTCGACATCGAGAATGATCAGGTCGGGCTGGTGATCGCGCACCTTCTCCAGCGCCTGAAAGCCAGAGTTGGCTTCCAGCGTGATGTAGCCTTCGAGGTCGAGGTTCATTTTGACGAAGCGCACCATGCGCGGCTCATCGTCGACGATAAGGATGGTTTTGGGTGTATTCATGGCTGGCTGACCAGGCAATGTTCAATTCCTTGTTGCGACACGGTTCTTGCTCAATTACCTGGAACACTGAGGGGGCTTTCTGGCGCGCTCAGAGGGCTATCCGGTGCAGCGAGCGGGCTTTCTGGCGCGACTAGGGGGCTTTCTGGCGCGCTCAACGGGCTTTCTGGGCTGGCTGCTTCGACATCAACCTCTGGAGTGCTGGTTGGCTCAGGTGTATTTGTCGGCGCTGGTGTGGCCGTTGGTTGGGGTGTGTTTGTCGGCTGGGGCGTATGCGTTGAAGTTGCTGTCGGCGGCGCTGGCGTCGGCGTGGGATCGCTGCCGCCACAAGCCGCAACGATCGACGCAACAATCAATATCGTGAACAACAAACTAATTGCCCAAATCCGTTGACGCAACATCGCACAAAACCTTTCTTGACTAACCATCTCCAAATCGCTTGACGACTTCGCTCCGCCACTCCCCCTGGTTGGAAGTTCACGTATGATCGCCGCTTGCTGGCAACCGGATGATACCGGCTCTCAGCAACTTCCCGACGATCTGTTCAACCAGCTCATCTGCGCTGTGCAGATCGGTCTCAACCACCATTTCTGGTTTGGCAGGTTCCTCATAAGGCGCATCGACGCCGGTGAAATCCACGATTTCACCCTTGAGTGCACGTGCATACATGCCTTTGGGATCGCGGCGCTTGCAGACCTCAAGGTCGCATTTTACATAGATCTCGAAGAATCGTCCATGCGGCAGCAGAGATCGCGCAAATTCGCGGTCAACCGCGTACGGCGAGATGAAGGTGCAGATCACAACGCTGCCATGCTCGTAGCCGATGCGCGCCACCTCAGCCGCACGACGGATATTTTCCTTGCGGTCGGCGGGACCAAACGACAGGTCTCCATTCAGACCGTGGCGCAGGTTGTCGCCGTCGAGGTAGAGCGTATGTACGCCGAGGCTGTACAGTCGTTTCTCGAGCAGGCGCGCAATGGTCGATTTACCGGAGCCGGAGAGACCGGTCAGCCACAGCACGGCGGCGCGGTGACCGTTGAGCCGCTCGCGCATCTCCAACGTGACGCCGCCCTCTCCCCATATGACGTTGGGCGACATCTGCCGCTGCGGCTGTTCGCGCTCCACCACATCGCTTAGTTCACGCGAACGGTCGCGGATCATGCCCGCCGCCACTGTATTGTTGGTGAAAGGGTCGATCAGAATGAAGCTGCCGGTTGCGCGGTTGATGCGATAGGCGTCGAAGAAGAGCGGCTCCGTCGTCGTGATCTGGATGCGCCCGATGTCGTTCAACTGCAGCGTATCGGCCGGTTCGCGGTGCATGATGTCGACGTCGATGCGGTAGTTGATCTCGGAGATCAGCGCCTTGACCGTGCGCGTGGTGTGCTGGAGCAGGTATGCGCCGTTGGGATTCATCGGCGTTTCATTCATCCAGCAGATCGTAGCGTCGATGCGGTTGGCGCGATGAGGGAGATTGCGCACGCGCACCAGCATATCGCCGCGGCTGATGTCGATCTCGTCTTCGAGCGTGATCACGACCGAGTCGCCGACAATCGCCTCCTCCTGCTCGCCATCGTAGGTGGTGATGGTGCGTACATGGCTGGTCAGACCTGACGGCAGGGCAACCACGGCGTCGCCCGGCGCAATGCGTCCCGAAGCCACCTGGCCCGCATAGCCGCGGAAATCCTGATTCGGGCGAATGACATATTGAACCGGAAACCGGAAATCGACGATGTTGCGACTGGTGCCGACGTTGACCGTCTCCAGGTGATGAAGCAATGTTGCACCGTCATACCAGGGCATGTGTTGGCTTTTCTCCACGATGTTGTCGCCGTGCAGCGCCGAAATCGGGATGAAGACCATATCGTGGGTGTTCAGTCGCGCCGCAAACTCGCGATATTCCTGGACGATGCGCGCATAGACCGCCTGATCGTAGCCCACGAGATCCATCTTATTGACTGCCACGACCAGATGTGGGATCTGGAGCAGCGTCGCCAGGAAGCCGTGGCGTTTGGACTGCGTCACTACGCCTTTGCGCGCGTCGATCAAGATGATCGCCAGTTCTGCGGTGGAAGCGCCGGTCACCATATTGCGCGTGTACTGGATGTGTCCCGGCGTGTCGGCGATGATGAACTTGCGCCGCGGCGTCGCAAAGTAGCGATAGGCGACGTCGATGGTAATGCCTTGCTCGCGTTCAGCGCGCAGCCCATCGGTCAGCAGCGCCAGGTCGACGTAGGCGTCGCCACGGTTGCGGCTGGCGCGCTCCACTGCTTCAAGCTGATCCTCAAAAATCGCCTTGGAATCGTAGAGCAGTCGCCCGATCAACGTTGATTTGCCATCATCCACACTGCCAGCAGTTGTGAAGCGCAGCAAGTCGCTGGGCATGGCAGTAGAGGGCGTATTCGTTCGGGTTTGCACCAAAGATTCTGCGCTCATCATCTCAGAAATATCCTAACCGTTTGCGTTCTTCCATCGCGGCTTCTGAGCGCCTGTCGTCGGCGCGGCTTCCTCGCTCCGTGACGCGGGCAGCCGCAATCTCCTGAATGATTTCCTCCACCGTCGATGCTGACGATTCCATCGCACCGGTGCAGGTCATGTCGCCGATCGTGCGGAAGCGTACGCGCCGCGTCTCCACAGTTTCGCCGGGCAACGGATAGACCACTTCCGATGCAGCCAGCAGCATCCCATCGCGTTGCAATACGGCGCGTTCGTGGCTGAAATAGAGGCTTGGCAGCCCAATGTCATGGTGCGCAATGTATTGCCAGATGTCCAGTTCCGTCCAGTTGCTGATTGGGAAGATGCGGAAATGCTCGCCTGGTTGCTTGCGACCGTTGTAGAGGTTCCAGAGTTCTGGGCGTTGGTTTTTCGGGTCCCATTGGCCAAAGCGATCTCGGTGCGAGAAGAAGCGCTCTTTGGCGCGCGCTTTCTCCTCGTCACGACGCGCTCCGCCGATCGCCGCATCGATGCGCAATTCCTTGAGTGCATCGAGCAGCGTCACCGTTTGCAATGCGTTGCGGCTGGCAGTTGGGCCTGTCTCTTCAACCACACGCCCCTGGTCGATTGAGTCCTGCACATAGCGCACGATGAGCTGCACATCCAGCTGTTTTGCCAATGCGTCGCGAAAAATCAACGTCTCTACAAAGTTGTGCCCCGTGTCGATGTGCAGCAACGGGAAGGGAATTTTCCCCGGAAAGAACGCGCGCCGCGCCAGGTGTGCAAGCACAATCGAGTCCTTGCCGCCGGAGAAAAGCAAGATCGGACGCTCGAATTGGGCGGCGACTTCACGGAGGATGTAGATGGATTCGGATTCGAGGGTTTTGAGGTGGGGGATGGCATCGGCGTAGAGGGCTGGAAAATAGGATGGCTGCAGTGATGGCATAGATGACAGTTTCATGGATCTGTAATCGATTCCATTGCTATCTAAGAGCACGCGATAACTGGCTGTGGTGTTCGCAGACATACAATCTATTTAACATTATCACCTACCCGGTTGCGGTAGAGTGTAAAGTCGACAGCAGACAGCATTGCAATTGGGTCTAGGCTTTTGCCAAGAAATGAATTGATACGATCAACCCAGGATTCCGGTGTTGCCAACATTGAATTATAGTCACAGTCAAGAAGTGCGATGTTCGGTTGAGTAACGAGCCACTGGCGCACGTCTTCTACATGCTGCTGTAAAAGTGACGCCATGTTGTCATCCTGTTTTACCGTTTGATTGCGATGCTCAAGCATCTTACGCTGAGATTCCATCACCTCTTCCAACTGGCGATGCATAAAAATTACGCGATAGGTATATGACGGCGGCAAAAAAGGTAGCAACGCCGAGATAACTTTGACGCACTTACCGCTCGCCTCCTCTAGCCAAGCAGTGTCTCCCTGCGGGAGCTTTTTAACACGCTCAAATTCATAATAGCCTTTTGGGTTGTCAATGTCAGCGGCCCGAATCTGATCGGTCATGGCGGTGAGACCGCCAGCCGTCAGGACATTCATCATCATCGATGTGCCTGAGCGCGGCAAACCAGATACAACAATAATTGCATCGTCCGGTACGATCATTCTGCGCCAAACTCCACAACGATATCACCAAGCGCGACAACGGTATCCGTGATGGCTTTCCAAATGATCGGTCGATTTAACTCATCCTTGAGAATCACGTTTTCGGTCATCAGGCTTCCGACCAACATTACATATTCGCCTGCCTGAATATTCTGAAATATGAAATTGCCTTCATCGTCGGTTAGCGCAGATGGGTCGAAGGCTTCATCCACCATGTAGAAACACTGCTCGCGTTTGTCTTCCTCTGCCACTCCTGGTGCGCATAACACCGCTGGCAGGCTTAAGTTTTGATCTCGCAGCGGAGCGCCGGTAGCAAGATCGATGAGACGGCCTGTAATCGCAGCTTTGCCTGCTTCCGGCAGAGCTGCATCGGGCGCTGCAAGTGGGCTGATCGGCGCTGTCAGTGGACTGACGGGTTGCGTTGCTGGGGTCGGCTCGACTAGCTGCGTTGTTGGCGTCGGTTCAGCAGTAGAACCACCTCCACACGAGACCAGCAAGCTCAACATTGCGATTGTGAATAGAATGATGATGAAACGACGAAATGTCATACTGAGACCCCTTAAATGTAAAAATATCTATTTGTTTCCCGACCCGATTTTGTCTATGAACCAAAATATGCTTGTCGGTATAGCCCGTTGAAGCTTCGTCCCATTACGCCATCTGACGAAATATTCCCCAGAGGTAGCGCTAAGATACCACGATCAGGGTATTGCTTCCAGATTCAACAATGTTACACTAGTGCAATAGATAGCTCAAACTGAATGCTGCGAATTCAGTTTGAGGATTATCAAGTCAAGTATCAAATGTCTAGTGAATGAATCAGGAGAAATAATATGCGACGACTTCGACTTGCGCTTGTAATGAGCACACTTTTGTTGCTGTTGTCCGTCGGTTTGGCCTCGGCCCAGACTGGCTATCAGACGCAGTTTCAGACAGCCATTACGTATCAAAACATCAGCAACACTAATGCTGTCGTAACTTTCAGCTTCTACAATGAGAAGACAGCCTCTGCCGTTGTCGTCACCCGCAACCTTCCGGCGAACGCTGGCGCTTCTCTGGCTGTCGGCAGTCTGACCGGTAGTGAAGCGCTGCCTGCCAATTTCCTCGGTTCTGCAATTCTGGGTTCGAGCCAGCCAGTTGTCGCTACGCTGGTGCAGTTGCCGCAGCCATCTGGCGGCGTTGTGCGTAACCGCCCGATGTCCAACGGCTTCTCGCAGGGTAGCCCTCAGGTTCTGTTAGCGACAGTGTTGAAGGGCGTGTTTAACACCAACAGCAAGTTCTCCATTCAGAATGCTTCGGACGGCCCTGTTGACATTACTGTGCGTTTCTTCCGTGTTGGTGAAACGACGCCAACGCACACAGCTACGGAGAACAATATTCCAGTTGGCGCGGCTAAGTATTATGATGCAGGCCAGATTGCAAACTTGGGCGCATCGTTTGATGGTTCTGCTGTAGTTTCGGCAAAGCGCGCCGGAACTCAGACTGATGCTAACATCGTTGGCTCTGTCTTGGAGCTGCAAACAAATAACGTTGGTGTGCGTGCATTTGAAGGTGTGCCCAATACAGCTGCAGCCAATACCGTTTATATGGCAACAGCTCTCTGTGGTCTTGGTGGTCAGACTACAGCGTACGCTGTTCAGAACACCAGTTCGAGCCAGGCTGCTCAGGTTACAGTCACTTACTCGAATGGATTGACCCAACAGGGCAATATCTCTGCCGGTGGTAAGCAGAGTTTCAATACTTGTAATGCTGCAGGCATGCCGCAGGGTTTCTCGGGTGCAGCGACGATCACGAGCACTGGCGCTCCGATTGTTGTGATTGCCAAAGTTGGCGGCGCCAATCGCTTCACGGCCTTCCTTGGTGAAACGAGTGGTTCGTCCAAGTTGGCGCTACCGTATGTGCGATGGAGCGAGACTAAGTTTGCCACCGGTCAATACCAGCGTGCATCGATCGCAATTCAGAACATCGGTAGCTCTACAGTGAACAACGTTCAGGTGAAATATCTAAACAAGAATGGTCAGCAAGTTGGTGTGCATACGATTGCCAGCATCGCACCGGGTGCAAAGGCGAACTCAAATGCAATGTCAGTTCCTGGCGCTGCGGGCAATGTGCAGTTAAGTGAGTTCGGTCACCCAGAAGCGAATCCCGGCGGCGGTTTCGGCGGTGCTGTTATCGTGGAAGGGCCGGCTGGCAGCCAGTTGATTGCAGTCGTACGTATTGCTTCGACTACCCCCACCGGCGTGGTTGCTGAAGATTATAACGGCATCGGAATTCAGTAAGGCTTTGCGCTCAAGGTCTAGCTGACCGCAGAAGACAAAGAAATCCCGCAGCGTTCGCTGCGGGATTTCTTTGTCTTCTGCGCAAGCTTTTATTGCCTGTCATGTACATGTGCATATGTTGGTGTGCAACACAGAGAGGACGTTGGCAGAAAGTCTAAAGGGCCGTCAGTAGTTATTGCCTTGAGTAGGCGAGCCTTCTTGGAAAGTCCAGTGCTATCCAATAACCGATGAGGAGCATCAGCTCAGTTGCGACATATACCCATGCTACGCCAATGATGCCCCATCTGCTGACGATGATCAGATTGATTGCCACGTTGGCGGTTGCAGCGATAAACTGTGCTCCTAACCGGCGTTTCTGGCGACCGGAAGCCACCAATGCCGCTGCCACTGCGAATGTGATACAACGCAAGCCCAGCACAAATGCTAAAATCACGAGGACATCCCCTGCCTCGGCAAAGCTCTCGCCGTAGAGAGTCTGGATGATCCAGTGTGCAAATGAAGCAAGAACTGAGGCCAATAATAGCCCTAAAACGCTGTTGACTAGAAGTAGAATGCGGAAGAGATTTTTCATTGGCTCGATTGTCTGGCTTTGGTAAGCCCGCGTGAAGACCGGAACCATGACTGCGTAGGCCGATGCTGGAATCAGCAGGAGACTGGACACTATAGTTGAGGCGGGTGCATATAGCCCCGCTTGCTCCCGGCCAAGCAATTGACCAATGATAGTAATATCCGCACGTTCATAAATTATGGCAAGGATCAGCGAACCAGCGAAGGGTGTTGCTGCAATCATTGCTGGGAGCATGGCGCGTCGTTCAAACTGCAATCCGAAGCTACGTCGCAACAGAACGATTGCCCAAATACCCCCCAATACAACGACCAGGATGCGCGCCCACAGGTAAGGCGTCAATTGATCAATGTCACCGAAGGCCAGGGCGCTTGTAGCGATCAGCAACAACAGCTGCACCAGTGTAATAATTTTGAAGGTGACGTCGTTTTTTAGGGTGCTTTTAAAAACGCTCCAGACGGTGTTAGTCATGTCGTCGGCCCAGACGATCAGCCCTGTCATCAGGAGGATACTGCGTGCAAATACCTCTGGATTCAGCCAATCAGCCATGACATACAACAGCACGAACCACAGCACACCCAGTCCGGTTTTCCATGCTAGTGAAACACCGCTGTTCAGTGCCACTCGTGATTTTTCATCGCTTTGCCCGCCTTGCCACAGGAGCCAACCGTCCAGCCCCCACGAAAAGAGGACAGAGGTGATCTTCGCCAACGAAAAGCAGGCAACGAATTGGCCGTAACTATCCGGTCCGACCTGGCGCGCCACAAGAATAAGCGATACCGCAGTTAGAACGCGCGCCAACCCCATGCTAGAGAGCAACACTGCGAAATTACTTAGTATTTGTCTGCGGTTTGGCAGTTGATCGAACACTGTCAATCCAGGTAGCCCAACGCCTTCAACCGTTCCGCCACTTCTGGGGTGACAGTCGGGGGAGCAACAACCGTAGTAGGGGCAATCGACGAAGCGCCAACACTCGCTTGCCATTCAGCGTGCATCGCCTGTAAATCGGCCAGGGCGTCTGGCATTCTTTCTGCCTGATTGGCGAGTTCTGCTGGGTCATTTTGCAAGTCAAAGAGTTCAACGTCCCCGGCAGTGCTGACAACAAGCTTGTGTTGCTTTGTGCGCAAAGCCGTCAGTCCGCGCAGAAATGGCGCAAAGTCTTCCGCCTGTAAATCAAACCGCTTGAGCAATTCTTGACGAGGCATACGCGGCGCGCCATATTCCGCAACTACATAGCGGCGATCTACGTTCGTATCAAGCAGACTTCGTGCATGGGGTGGCATGGCTGCACCAGCGACGGCGAGCACCGTGCCGAAGATGTCTTGGGTTTGCACCAGCGCTTCCGTCCTCCGCCCGCATGGTATATCGGGGCCATGGATGACAAGGGGAACGTGGATTAGCGGTTCGTGCAGCGAGTAGAGATGCGCCAATAAGCCGTGTTCGTCCATGCTTTCGCCGTGATCGGCAACGACGATGATCAGAGTGTCGTCATAATAACCGGATTGTTTGAGCCAATTTAATAATTGTCCCATTGCGTGGTCTTGATAGGCAACTTCGGCGGCGTAAAGCTGACGCCATGCGTGCAGTTCATCTGGCGTAAGGCGCTCTACGCCGGTGATATGCCGATAACAGAGGCGCAACTGATCGGCTGCCAGCAGCTTTTGGGTCAACGGCCAATTATCCGAGAAGCGGCGCGCCCACGCGACGGGTGGCTTGTACTCCAGGTGTGCTTCGAGATAGTGAACCATAGCAAACCAGGGAGTGCGCTGCGCTGAGATCCATTTCTTCACCGGTGCCAACGTTCGGCGAGCGCCATAATCCGAATCGTTTAGCAGTTTGATCCGGCGACTGGCAAGATTCACGGCGTTTTTTAGGACGTTGCCGCGCATCGCACCTTTTGCCGCGCTGATGAGCAAGTTCCTTTCTGCGGGGTATGCTTGAGTGAGGTTGACTTCGGTCAGGTCCACATCTGTTTGTAGCAGTTGCCACAGCTTATGAAACACGTCGAAGCCTTGAGGGAGACCAAACTCAGTGCTGAACCAACTGTTTTTGCTGATGGCAAAAGTGGCGTAACCGCTCGCTTTGAGCCGGCTTGCCAGCGTTTGATGCTCAGGATCGAGCACACGTTTTTCGCCAACGCCCGTCTGTGTTGGATAGAGACCGGTGAGGATCGCAGACATGGCTGGCAGCGTCCAGGGTGCGCTGGCATAGGCTCGCTCGAAAAGCAGACCGTTTGCAGCCAATTGATCCAGCGCAGGTGTCAGCGGTTGCACCGCGCCATAACACGAACAGTAATCGGTGCGCGTGGCATCGAGGACGATGAGCAGGATATTCAATGGTTTCATCTGTCACCTTCTATTTGTTGCTCCGCTCACACATCACTTGCAGCGAGTTGTTGATAGAAGACCTCTTGTTGACGCGCGACAACACGAATATCAAAATTAGCAAGCACAAACTGATGCGCTCGCTGTGCCCTCGCGCGGGCGTTTTCCGGTTGCTGAAGAACGGCTGCAACGGCATTGCTCAACCCTGGTGGGTCAGCGGGCGTCGTCAAAACGCCCGTGACGTCATCCTCGACCAATTCGATTGTGCCAGCGACTGCAGTCGCAACGACAGGCACGCCGGCGAGCATTGCTTCTAGTATCACTGTGGGCAATCCTTCCCATAACGAGGATGATACAAAAACATCCATAATTTGCAGAAGTTGCGGCGCATCATCACGCGCACCGGTAAAAATAAATTTGTCCGTCAAGCCGAGCTTCTGCACAAGCGCCCGGAGCGCCTGCTCTTCTTCTCCGCCGCCAACCAGGAGAAACCGGACATCTGCAACTCTACGGACAAGGAGGGATGCGGCCTCAATGAAATGATGGTATCCCTTTTGCCCGACAAGCCGCCCAACCGAACCGACAACAAGGGCACCCGCAGTGATGCCGAGACTCTGTCTTTTCTGTTCGATCTCTTCTTGCGTCAGTTGGACAAAACGAGCCGTGTCGATGGCATTGTGCATGACAACCGCGCGCTTGCGTAACAGGCGTGCCATCGGACGTCGATCCAGTGCCTTCACAACGCGTTGTGAAACGCCAAACTCAATATCGAAGGCAAACGGATAGAGGGTCTTGACAAGAAGCCAACGACGTAACGGTCGTTTCGCCCACTCGAGTTCATTGTGCGCTGTGCGTAAAATGGCTTTGGGATGCAGAGAGCGACTCAACCAGAGTGCAGCCACGTCACCAAAATCGCATTGGCTGTGGATGATGTCGACAGGCGACGTAAGTTGCTGTCTGATCAGGCGCATGGACGCCATGAAGTTCGCCGGCGCGCGGTGATCATCTTTGGGGGCGCCAACGATCGAGACAATGCCTTCGCATTCGAGCTGGCTGCGCCATTTTTGTTCGGTCGTTGGCTCCCATTCCCATAACCCGACGACAATCGGTTCAATCGTCTGCTTGTCAAGATGGCGAGCCAGCTCAAAGCCAAAACGCTCCGCTCCACCCATCTTTGTGTTGAGTGCCAACCCATTGACGATCTGCACTACGCGCAGTCGTTTCATGCGGTGCGCCTCGCATAAAAATCAGCTCGAATCAGATCGCAGGCGCAGCGCGCCTCTTCCTGGAGCCGAGGCAGAACATTCCCCAAATGGCGACGCAGAACTGCACGCTGCTGCCATAGCAGTTCCAGGCGCTGCTCCAGTTCCTGATCTGTGACTGTCCAAATGTCGAGCACCCACTCCGAAAGGCCAAGCATCTGCATGATGCCAAACGTCTTATAAAAGTAGGCAATGGCGACGGCGGGTGTGCCTGCCGTCAATGCAAAAATGTTGGAATGCAGGCGCGTGCCGACGAAGATGTCCATCTGTCCGTACGCTGTCTGTAGTTCAGCAGGTGACCAAGTTGTATCGATTAATACAACTGATGCGCCGCACGCCCTTAAGCCTGCTGCGACGCGGCGGCTCGGAATGCGATCATCTTCGGCCTGGCTGGGGCCGGTGACTTGCGGGAAGAGAAACACCGTGCCTCTGTGACGAGTCACAAAGGTTTTCAAAGCAGCAACAAGCGCGTTTTCATAGACGTCTTGTCGGTCGAACAAACGATTCTGGAGCGCAAAGTCAATTACTGTCATCCCAATAAATGGCCTTTGGGCACCCGGTGCTTGTGCAATTTCATCCAAAAGACGCAGCGGGTTGCCTGTGCCCTGATAGAGAAAGGCGGCATCTGGCAGCATGATAATCTGCGCCTCCTCCAGCCCTACCGCAACCAGCGTCCGGCTGGATTGATCGTCGCGCACCGCTACGATGCGAATTCGCTCAAACAACCAGCGCGCAGCCCGGTATTCCCATTGCCGCCGAAAAGGGCCGACGCTCTGCTGCATCATGTATAGCGGCTTGCCGGCCAACCACCCGTAGCCAGTGGACCAGAAAGCCAGCAGAAGCGGCAGGCCGATCCCTGAACCGCTAACAAAAAAGTTTCCGGGACAACTGATGATCAGGTCAGTATCGAGATATGCTTGTAGAAGTCTAGAGAATTCTCTCCGTAGATACAGACACTGCGCTCGTCTAGTGAGGCGATAGATCAGCGCCACCAGCACTGCCCACCCCAGCAAGATGGGCGCAAGCAGCAAGTTGAGCTTCCGCCAAGACCCTCGTTCACCGTGCGTTGATTTAAACCAATAGACAAAGGAGCCGACCGCAGTTTCCGCACCGAAAGGTGTATATCCATCTGGGTCATTTAACGCCACGACCACTTCCGCTTCTGGAAAACATCGTGCAACTTCCTGTAGTGTGACCTGCAGCAGCACAGAGTCGCCTGAATTGCAGATAGAATGGGCATTCGTAATCAGTATTTTCATACGACGGCAGGAGATTTATCGGCTCGGGCGCAGTGGCGATGCATCAAACGTTGAAATAAATCGGCATATTGTGCGGCAATGTTGTGAATGTCAAATCGAGACCGGATGTCCACAAGCGCCTTGTTAGCCATTTGAGATGTCAAATCGGTATTCTGAAAAGCATCCTTGATCGCGTCTGCCATCGCCCATGGCGCTTGTGGCGGCACAAGCCGCCCAGTGACGCCGTTGCTGATGACTTCGTCATTACCAGGAATGTCAGTTGCAATGACGGGAATGCCTGCAGCAATACTTTCCAGCAAAACGGTGGGTAGCCCTTCCACCAACGAACCGGAGACATACAGGTCAAACGCAGGGATGATCTGCTCTACATGCGTCTGTACGCCAAGAAAAATCACGTGTTCACTAACGTTCAACTCTACCGCTAGCCGTTCGAGCCAAGTGCGCTCCGGACCATCGCCCACAATGAGCAGCTTTATATCTTCCATATCACGTACGATAATCGACAGTGCATGGAGCAGTGTGTCAACACCCTTCTTGGTGACCAATGCACCGATGGTGCCAAGCACCAGCGTCATTTCAGAAAGCTGGAGTTCTTGCCGGCTTGCGGTTCTGTACAGCTGTGCTGCCTCAAAGCGTCCGAAATCAATTGCATTGTAGATCGTGGTCGCTTTTCGGTTCTTCCAGCGCGCCAGCATGCGCTCATTCAGTGCGACTGTCGAGCTTTTTGATACGGCGACTTCGACATCGAACAGTCCGGGGTAGAGCCAGTGACCAAAGATTCGTCCCAAAGCGGGTCGCTTCGGCCACTCGACTGTGCTATGACGCGTTCGCACCAGGTAGCGCGCGCCAAGTCGTCGCTTCAGTAGCACAGCCGCAATGTCAGTGAATTCGCCGTGGCTGTGAATGATGTCTGGTGTAAACGCACACGAACGCCATAAGCCGGTCAGCCCATTCACACAGCTCAGCAGCGGCTGATTGGGATTCCAATTTGCAGCAAAGCTGGATGGAATCGACTCTTGATTCAAGATTGCCAACCAATTTGTTTCCGCCGGTGTGCCATATCGCCAGATCGACACCAGAAAAGGCTCAATCTTCAAATCGTTATCCGGTTGTTTGAGTGCTCTGGTCAGTTCGACGACGAAGCGAGCTGCTCCGCCAAGCGGGGCGCCGATCGCCACGCCTGCTGTCAGTTCAAGAACGCGAATCTTTGCCGCCATACAGTTTGTCGGTGTTCGCTTTCTTCTTCAAGTTTGCGATTGACGATTCTGCCAGAAAGCAAGCTGTTCGATAGCTGCACGATAGTAGTCTGTCAACTTGAACGCCACTTGATCCCAGCCAAATTCCCGTATTGCACGTAAACGTGCGTTTTCACCGAGCCTTGTCCGCAGCGCATTGTCGAGGCCAAGCCGGATGATCGCATCGGCAAGCTGCGCCGCGTCTTTTTCTAGGACCAGCAAGCCGTGTTCGTTGTCTGTAATCGCCAGTTGAATGCCGGGCAGTGTAGTTGCCACAATTGGACATCCCGACGCCATTGCTTCGAGCACGGTATTGGGCAGTCCGTCCGAGTTGCCTTTGGAATCATGGATCGACGGCGCAACAAAAATATCCGCCGCTCGCAGGGCAGATGCAACACCCTGCCAATCCAGCCCGCCCAGAAAGCGCACTGAGTCGCCAACACCAAGCGTGCGCGCCAATCCTTCAAGCGCTGCCTGTTCCGATCCTGATCCACCGATCAGACACAGCGCATCGGGAATTTTGCGCTTGACGGCAGGTAGCGCACGGAGCAGATGATCAACCCCTTTCTTTTCCACTAATCGTCCGATAAAGGTAATGGCTGTGCAATTGTCATCGATGCCGAACATCCGGCGCGCTTGCTTGCGTTCCTCTGGTGTGTACTTGAAATGGCTACTGTCAACCCCGTAGGGCAGGAGGTGCAGTCTCTCTTGCGCTGCGTTGAGCGCCAATGCCCCGTCATACAAGCTAGGGCTGCACGCCGTGATCGCGCTTGCCTGTGCAAAAGTCATCTCTGCAGCCTTTCGCAATACAAGCTGTTTCGAGGCGAAAAATACATCTGAACCGTGTAAGCTGATCACCAGCGGTCGCCGCACCAGGCGCGCAACAGACGCAGCAACAATTCCATTTGGCACGACCCAATGACCGTGAAAGATGTCGTAGCGAGCTTTGCGGTGCAGACGCCAGATGGTAGATGCCTGGGCAATTGCATAACTTGGGGCAAGCACATAGGCCAGACGCCGCATTTCCTTGTCGCTATGTGTAGCCTGGGCATACCCCATAATCGCCAGTTTGTCGGGCCAGATATACCGAAAAGGATATAGCGGGATGTCGCCAACTTCTGTTGCTAATTGTGTGTGTTGTGGCAGAATCACATCAACCCGGTGTCCAAGTCTCACCAGCGCCTGCGCCATCGAATAAATGAACCGGGCTGAACCGTCGTCTGCATTCAACGGATAACTTGAGGTCACAAAGCAGACCTTCAGTTGCTCCGTTTCTGACAGCCGTTTATTCGTCATGATAGAGCATTCCCGCATTTGATGGCTTGGCAGAAGGCGTAGAGAGGGGATCGCCATGTCGGGTGGAACTATCATCAGTGTTGATTGAGCGCACCCGCACCAACACCTCCTCCATAATCTTCCGATTCGCGCCGATTAAATCCGCCACCAGCCCGATCAGCAGCGTCTGGAAGCCGGCGATCAGCAGCACGGCGGAGAGGATCAGCGACTGGATGTGGCCCGCGCTGCCCTGTGTAAAGTAGGCGACCAGAAAGCGCACGCCGATCAAGAAGCCCGCGATCAACAAAATCACGCCGATCGTCGTGAATACACGCAGCGGCCGGTAGAAAGTATACGCCCGCACAATCGTCACCGTCGAATTGGCGAGGTAGTGCGGCAGGTTATTCATCAGCCGCGACGGGCGCGTCGGCAGGTTCGTGCGCACAGGCACATAGCGGATCGAACGCCGCTGCGCTCCCGCCTGGATCAACGTCTCCAACGTGTAGGAGTAGGAGCTGATCACCAGCGTGTGCAGCGCCGCTTCACGCGTCAGCGCACGAAAGCCGCTCGTGGCGTCTGGCACCTTCATCCCAGCCGCCTGTGAAATTACCCAGCTTCCCAGACGCTGCAGAAAGCGCTTCAGCGCCGAAAAGTGTTCGACCTGTGCAACGCCGCGGTCGCCGATCACCAACTCCGCCTCGCCCGCGACGATCGGCGCCACCAACAACGCGATGTCCGCGCCGACGTACTGATTGTCGGCATCGGTATTGACAATAATATCTGCGCCGAGTTGAATCGCCGTGTCCAGACCGGTCATAAAGGCGCGCGCCAGCCCCAAATTGCGCGGATGACGCACCACGTGATGCACACCGATCTGCCGCGCCACCTCCGCCGTGTTATCTGTGCTGCCGTCGTCGATCACCAACACCTCGACCACATCGACGCCGGGGAGCGCGGCAGGCAGTGCAGCAACCGTCTCATGCAGCGTCTGCGCCTCATTATAACAGGGAATCTGGATGATGCACTTCAAGCAGACTGTTTCCCAAACCTGCAAACCAATCTGAACCGAACGCAGTGTAATTACCGTTTGTCGCCGTCGCCCGATTTCCGTCCGCCGAACCATCCGCCCAGAAACATCTGGCGCATCACGCCCGGTGTTTCCTGTGCAGGCGCCTGGCTTTGTGAAGGGTCCCAGTTATGTAAGAGCGCGTGGCTCTCCCACGTTTGGCGTTCGCTTTCGGCGTCTGACAGCGCAACCAGGAGTGGATGCTCGTCTTCTGTCGGCGCTTCGGTCGCCAGCCAGTCGCGCCAGGCCGCCAGCGCGCCGCTCAGTTGATCGAGGCGTTGCAGCACATTGACTCGATTCGCCATCAGCTCAGCGTAGAGACCCTGCGCGCTGCGGTCGAACTGCGTCGTGCGCGCAAAGGCAACGCCTGCCATGCGCTGCGCCTCAACCCAACCGGGCGATCCGGCCGCCATGTGTAGCAGCGCTGCGCCGAACAGGCGTGGCAAACTATCGACCACTGCCGCAATGCCATCGTGCTCATCGGGATCGACAAAGAGCGGCTGTGCACCGGCGCTTTCAGCAAAATCGGCGGCAAGTTGCAGCGCTTCCGGGTTCGTTGACGCGCCCGAAGCCAGACAGAAGACTGCCTTGTGAAAGAGATCGGCGCGCGGCGTCAATTCTGACCCAACGCCGTTGAGAATAACCTGACCCACCACGGCGTTGCTGTGCGTTGGCAGCGTTTCAGCAAAGAGCTTCAGCACCGGCGCAAAGACGCCGTTGAGCGCCAGCACCATCGTTGTCGGTGGAATGTCCTCGCGCAGCAACTCGAGCGTCTCCGCCGCGGCGTCGAGCGGAATCGCCAACACAATCATCGACGCGCCTTCACATGCCTTGTAGAGATTCCACTCAATGCGATGCACCGCATTGCGCTTGCGCGCCTCCTGCGCAGTCGTTGGCTCTTTGTCATGCCCGACGATCTCCAGCGCCGACCCGCTCTGCATCAGCGCCAACCCCAGGCTGGCGCCGGTCAGCCCCAGTCCAATAATTGTAATTCGTGGATTTGCCATTCCTTCTATCCTTCCGTCGATGCAGTCGATCAGTTCATATTGTCGGCTGCCTGCAATCGACCAAGCAATTCGCGTCGTGTCGTGTCACCGGTTGGCAACTTTTCCTGATGAAATGCAATGAGCCAGCACGTCAATTCGCTGCAGCCCGCCTGCTGCGCCCATTTCGCCCCAATCGCCGGGTGGTGAAGCTGCACGTAAAGCGCATAACGCAGGCTGCTCGACGGTCGTGGGTCAGCCAGCCGTGTCAACCAGGTTGGCGCAAACGTCTCCGCCAATACGATGGGGCCGCGCAGCCACAGTCCCAGATACGCGCCCGCCTCATCCGCCGCTGCCTTGCCGACGTCGTGCAGGAGCGCAGCCACCGCCAGATCGTGCGGAACCGGCGCATCTGCCTGCAACGTTCGGAGCACCGCCTGGCTGTGCCGTCGCGCGTCGGCTGGCATTCGTCGAAAAAGCGCCAGTTCTGTCGGCGAAAGCGCAGCGATCGCCAGCGCATCATCGCTGTCGTTTGTTGTTGCGCGCAGCCCGCTGAGAAACTGGCGAATCCGGTAGCGGATCGAACGCCAAAGCGTGCGGTTCAGACGATCGTGCGGGGCACTCGTTGTTGACATAGACATGATAGGTTTTGCTACACTTCAGCCCCCGACCATGTTGATCAACAGGCTCATGATCAGACTTGCTGGCCCACGGATCAGGCCCGGCGCAATGAACACGATGGCAAAGACGATCAGCATCCCGTATTGCATCAAGTAAAACTGAAGCCGACGGGTGTCGCCCGGCAAGAGTGCAAAGAGCACATGCGAACCATCCAGCGGTGGAATCGGCAACAGATTGAACACAAACAGCAACACATTGATCGTTGCAAAGATGGTCAGAAATGTCGCAAGCATATCACCGCCGCCGCCCAGCAACTGCCAGATGAGCAAACTCAAAAACGCCAACAGCAGATTACTCAGAGGACCGGCCACAGAAACCAGGATCGAGGCGAGTCGCGGCTCGATGGTGACGTTACGCGGGTTCCACTGCACCGGCTTCGCCCAGCCAAAACCAACCAGTGCAATCAACACCGCGCCGACCGGGTCGATGTGACGCAGCGGATTCAGCGTGTAGCGCCCTTGATAGCGCGGCGTCGGATCGCCAAGCTGTACAGCGACAAAGGCGTGCGCAAACTCGTGCACCGGCAGCGCCAGCAAGATGATGCCCGCTGCAGCCAGAAGCCAAGCCGGGTTGGTCAGTCGCCCGCCGCTGCCCAGCGACGTCAGCAATCCCATGACAACCAGCGCGCCAAGCACGCCAATAAAAATCTTCTGCCCTTGGGTCAGTGTATTCCATCGATAACGCAGCGAATCGAACAAGACTTTCCCTCGACTTCATAAATCTCTGTAGCACCGTCATGCCGGCGGCAATGTCCCGCTATCTGGCAGTGACTGCAAGCGGACAGTATAGCACGCACTACCCTTCCGTTGCGAACTCGCAACGGGTAAAACGTGTAGCCGTCGCCTCCAGCGCGATATGGCGCCCGTGTGTGAAGTGAGGTAGGGCCTCATAGCGAGTGCGGCTAGACAAAACGCGCTGCTGCCACTATCATGCATGTGTGAATGTACTCCGAACCTGGCGGCGTCCGCTGCTTTTGCTGCTTGCAGCGCTGGCTGTGATTGCGCTTAGCGTGTGGAGCATGCGCTGGGAGCGTCCTGGCGTCACGCTGGGGCCACAGCAAAGCGTCGAGACAACGAATCCCAAGGCGTGCGTCCATACGCGGCTGACCGACGAGGTCGAGGAATGGAAGATCAAGCGTACATTGGAGATGGTGCGCGAAATGGGTGCGCCATGGGTTGTCGAATATTTTCCGTGGGCGTACGTTGAAAGCGAACCGGGGCGTTACAACTGGACGCATTCCGACCAGGTGATCAATCATGCACATCAACAGGGGGTGACCGTGATTGCGCGGTTAGGCTTCGTGCCACAATGGGCGCGCCCCAAAGACACGACGCCGCTCTATCTGGATGAAGAACGTTTTGTTGATTTTGGTGGATTTGCAGTAAAATTTGTCGAGCGCTACCGTGGCAAAGTCAACTATGTGATCATCTGGAACGAGCCGAACCTGGCGTTGGAGTGGGGCTACGCCGAGCCTGACGCCGCCAAATATAGTGAGATGTTGCGTGTTGTCTACCCGATGATTAAGGCGGCGGCGCCGGAAGTGCAGGTGCTGGCGGGCGCGCTGGCGCCGACTTTGGCGCCGCCAGGCAGCGAATTCGGCGTCAACGATCTGCTCTTCTTGCAAGAAATGTACCACGCTGGAGCAGCCGACTATTTTGATGTTTTGGCAATTCATGCATACGGTTGGCATTTCGATCCGGACAGCCCGCCCGATCCGGAGGTGGTCAATTTTCGACGCACTGAACTGCTGCGCGCAATCATGGTCGAGAATGGCGACGGACATAAGTCGGCGATGATCACCGAGGGCGGCTGGAACGATCATCCACGGTGGACGCGCGCCGTGCGCCCGGCGCAGCGCATTGCTTACACCCTGCGCGCCTATGAAATTGCGTTGGAGGAGTGGGACTGGCTTGATGCACTCTGTTTCTGGGTTTTCCGTTTCCCATGGGATCAGAATTCCTATCAGGATTACTTTACCTTTGTGCGCACAGATTTCGAGCCGAAGCCCATTTATCTGGAGGTGCAGCAATCAATGCGCAAGTGAAATTATGGATGCGACAGCCGATGGCGTGGGTTGCTGGCATTGCGATTGTAGCCGGTGTAGCTGGCGTAGCGTGGCTGGCGGACAACCGTCAGGTTGAGATGCTCCTGCCGTTTCTGCGCCGTGACACAACCTGGCAGGCGATCCAACAACGCGGCGTCTGGCGCGTTGGGCTCGATCCAAGTTTTCCGCCCTTTGAGATGTTGGATGCTGAAGGAACGCCAATCGGCTTTGACGTTGCATTGGCGCAGGCGCTGGCGGAATCTTGGGGCGTGCGTGTGGAGATCGTGGCGGTCGGCTTTGATAGTCTACCGGATGCGCTCAAAGCTGGCCGGATCGACAGCATTGTCAGCGCCTATCCTTATGATGAGCGGCTGACTCAGGATTTTCTCTTTTCGACGCCTTATTTTGATGCAGGTCTGCGGATTGGCGTGCGCACTGGCTCAACAATCCGTGAATTGACCGATCTCTCTGGGTTGCGAGTTGGGGTAGAATGGGGTAGCCTAGGTGATCTGATAGGACGACGGTTGCAGCAGGATGGCATGGAGATTTCATTGCAGCCGTTCGACGCTCCCGACGACCTGATTGCAGCTTTAATCAAGCATCAGAGCGTGGATGTAATTTTTGTAGACAATGTGTCGTTGCGGCAGGCGCAGGCTGCCGGTTTGTCACTTTCCACCGTTGGCGAGCCGCTAGAGAGCATTCCCTATGTGATCGTGACGTCGCGGCGAGCGTATGAACTTCACCGACAGGTGGAAGCTTCACTCCAACAGTTGATTGTGAACGGTGAGCTGGCGAATATGGAGATGCGTTGGTTTGCCGTAGAGTTGGGCGAGGAACTATCCCAATGACCGAGCAGTCGTCGACTACAATTGGGATCATCACCGATACGCACTATTGGGTGCGCAGCCGCCCTGTCTATACAACAGAAGGTGGGCTACAACTTCAGCCGTGGTCGGAGCAAATTTTGACGACCTTGCTCGCTGAATTGCATGCTGCGCAGGTTGACCTCATTATTCATTTGGGAGATCAGGTGTGCGGCGGCGGCGGTTATGCGATGCCAAATGACGAATTTGAGGAGGCGTTGGAGCTGATGCATCGTTGCCTGCACAGCGTCGGCGCGCCGGTGTATGTGCTCCCTGGCAACCACGATGTGCGTCCAGGAAGCGGCGACCTTCGCAAATTCTATTCATTATGGCAATCTGAAGCGGGGATCGGCAAAACGATTGACTTGCCGCAGGCTCGTCTGATTCTGCTCAACACAATGGGGCACACCCCGAAACAGATTGCAGATGCTCCCGACGGCGATCCGGTCTACGGCTATGTCGCTGAAGCTGAGCTTGCCCGCTTGGATGAGGCAATCGCTACGGCGGATGGACGTCCAGTGTTGGTCTTTACACATCAACTGTTGGCGCCGTGGACAGGGAGCCAACCGTGGCGCGACTTCTACGGTGTTCACAACGCTTCGCAGGTGTGGGCAATCATCAAACGACGTGGCGGCGTGAGTGCAGTTCTGCAAGGACACGCCCATCGGCTTGATATCCAGGAGTGTACAATTGGGCGACCTTGTGTTGTCGGCGTCATGCCCGCAACGATCGAATATCCTGTCGCCTGGATGCAACTCCGCCTGAATTCAACACAAGGACATCTACAGCTTTGCAGGCTTCCTTTGCCAGAAATTAGTGCATTGGCAGAGCAGAGCGGCGGTGGGCAGAATTGGCGACAGGGCGAAGCTGACTGGTGGGACTACCGGTTTTCTTTGTAGCGAGGTGGACGTAGATGTGAGAAAACATAGAAGTGAGCAACAACCCACCCCTTGATTTGACCGATCAAGCACCCTCGGCTTACGCTTGATTCTATTGAAGCAATCATTTACAAGTTCAAGCATCACTCACAAGCGAGAGGATCAGCCATTGTCTTCGATCAAACCCTTGCCTCCCGAAGTGCTGCGGCGGTGTTGCGATCCTGACGAGTTCACATTCGAGACGACCGCAGACCTGGATGGCATAACCACAATTATTGGACAGGACCGCCCGACCAGTGCAATCCGCTTCGGCGTCAAAATGCGACGCCAGGGCTACAACATCTATGCGCTTGGACCAGCCGGTCTTGGCAAGCATACACTGGTGCGGCGCATTATCGAGGAGCGTGCAGCGCAGGAGCCGCGTCCATCAGACTGGTGTTATGTCAATAATTTTGATCAGCCTTACCGTCCGCGTATTTTGCGGCTGCCGGCAGGCCGTGGGCGGCAGTTGAAGCGCGATATGGAGCGCCTGGTCGAGGATATGCAGACCGCACTCTCGGCTGCTTTTGAGAGCGAGGAATACCAATCGCGACGCCGCGCCATCGAGAGCGAGTTCCAGGAACGGCAACAGGCAAGCTTGATGGAGCTTCAGGACCAGGCGCGTCAGCGCAACCTGACGCTGTTGCGCACGCCGTCCGGTCTTGCTTTTGCTCCGCTTAAAGGTGAGGAAGTCTTGCCGCCCGATGAATATGAGAAACTTTCCGAAGAAGATCAGAAGCGGATTCAAGCAGACGTCGAGGTGATGCAGGAAGAACTACAAAAGGTGATCTCCAAAGCGCCGCGTTGGGAGCGCGAGCTGCGCAATCAGCTGCGCGGACTAAATCAGGAGATCGCCAGCGTCGTGCTTAATGACCTGATCAGTGAACTTGCCTCCTCCTACGAGGGCATGGACGACGTGCTTGCCTATTTGCAGGAGGTGCTCCAGGATGTGCAAGAACATTTGGGCGACTTCATGGTGGCGGGCGAGAAGCAACGCCAATCATCTGACGGCGACAACCCGATGGCGTTTGCCGATACAGCTTCGCCGTTGCGCCGCTATCAGGTGAATTTGCTTGTCGATTCCGCCGAGGTGGAGGGCGCTCCGGTCGTCTATGAAAGCAACCCAACCTACACCAATCTGAATGGTCGCGTCGAGCAAATGGCGCAGATGGGTGCGCTCGTCACCGATTTTACGTTGATCAAGCCCGGTTCGTTGCACCGCGCCAATGGCGGCTATCTGATCCTGGATGCGCTCAAGGTGCTTTCCAACGCCTATTCATGGGAAGGTCTCAAGCGAGCGCTGGAGTTTGGCGAGGTGCGCATCGAATCCGTCCTGCAAATGCTGAGCCTGACGAGCACGATCTCGCTCGAACCGGAGCCAATGCCGCTTGACATCAAGGTTGTGCTGCTTGGCGATAGGCTACTCTATTATCTGCTTTCGCAGTATGACCCTGACTTCAACGAACTGTTCAAAGTGGCTGCCGACTTCGCCGATGAGGTCGAACGCACGCCGGAGACGCACCAGGCGTATGCTCGAATGTTTGCATCGATCGCTCATAAGGAGTCGTTGCGCCCGCTGGATCGCTATGCGGTCGGCGCTGTGATCGATCATGCCGCACGGCTGGTCAGCGATAGCGAGCGCTTGACTGCGCAGATCCAGGCCATCGTCGATCTATTGCAAGAAGCGAACTATTGGGCCGCAGAGTCAAGCTCCGAATTGATCACTGTTGAACATGTGCGCCAGGCAATCGACGCACAGATTTTCCGCCTCGATCGGGTGGCGCAGCTACTGCAAAGCGAGATTTTGCGCAAGACGGTCCACATCGACACGACGGGTGAGATGATCGGACAGATCAACGGGCTTTCCGTGCTGCAGTTGGGCAATTACGCGTTCGGCCAACCCTCGCGGATTACGGCAACCGTGCGCATGGGGCGCGGCGACGTCGTCAACATCGAGCGCGAGGTCAACATGAGCGGCCCGATCCATTCCAAAGGCGTGTTGATCCTGGCAAGTTTTCTCAATGCCCGCTACGCTGTGAACGAACCGCTGGCGCTTTCCGCCAGCCTCGTCTTCGAGCAATCCTATGGCGGCGTCGAAGGTGACAGCGCTTCGTCAACCGAACTCTATGTCCTTCTTTCCGCCATTGGCCAGATTCCGATCAAACAGTCGCTTGCGGTGACGGGTTCGGTCGATCAGCATGGTCGCGTCCAGGCAATCGGTGGGGTCAACGAGAAGATCGAGGGATTTTTCGACCTGTGCAAAGCGCGTGGGTTGACCGGCGACCAAGGTGTGTTGATTCCGCAAAGCAATGTCAAGAACTTGATGCTGCGCAGCGATGTTGTAGACGCCGTCAAAGCCGGACAATTTGCCATCTATCCGATCTCACATGTCGATGAAGGCATAGAGGTGCTGACCGGAATGCCCGCCGGCGTGCCCGACAAACAGGGAAAATATCCCAAAGGCACCGTCAACCGCGCCGTCGCCGACCGGCTGGAACAGATGGCGAAAAAGCGCAGGGCGCTTGAAAGCAAAAGCCGTGGGCAGAAATTAGACGCGCCTGAAAACAAAGAGGAAACGCCCAGGCTGGAATAGCGATTGCATTGCAACTTGCGTGAAGCAGGAGTCGAACCATGAGTGAAGGAGAACAAACCAGCGCGCCGTCCACAGATTATATCCTGGTGGCGCTGGACACTTCACCGTACAGTGCGGCGGCGTTGGCTGCCGCCGCAGAAGTTGCGGCGACATTGAATCTGGAGTTGCGCGGCATCTATGTGGAGGATGTCAACTTGCTGCATCTCTGCGGATTGCCGTTTGGACTGGAGATCGGTTCGTTCACCGCTAACCCACGACGGCTCGAACGGGCGCGCCTGGAGCGTGATTTTCGTCTGCAGGCGGCACGGTTGCGGCGCACGATGGCAGATATTGCCGGGCGTCAGCGCGTTTCGTGGTCGTTCAAAGTCGTACGCGGCGGCGTGACTCAAGAGGTGCTCTCCGCCGGGTCATCGGCGCAGATGGTCAGCATTGGCCGCGTCGGCACTACGCCCGGTAAACGCACCGGCTCGACAGCGCAGGCTGTCGTGCGCAACACGCAGCGACCGGTGATTGTACAGGCGCAGCAGTCGCTGGAAGGTCCCTTCACCGTCGTCTATATGGGCGATCCTTCCTCTGACAATGCCTTGCGCCTCGCCATGCAACTGGCAAAACAGCGCAAAACCAGCATCACTGTGATGACCCTGACGCACACCCATAATCAGGTCGAACCTTATATCGAAGAGATGACTGCAAACGAGATCGAACATAAAGTCTACACCATGCCCCAGATCGAAGTGATGACCGAGATTCTCTATCAGATTGGTGAGGGCGCGGTCATCCTGCCGGTGTCGGTCGCCACCTGGCTGGACAAAATCATGGTCACGGTGATTGTGACGCCGTAGCGATGTTTGAGGAACTACCTGAGTAAATATTAGCAGACCTCTGCGGTTGAGAACCGCAGCTACGTAAATTGTAGCCGCAGCTCGTAGCCGCAGGTTCCTGTGAACAACGATGTTACGCCGGAGGCGATGACCTACGTGAGCACGTTTCACGATACCAGCTGCGGCTTGCAGCCCCAGAACTCTACGCAGATTGCAGCCGCAGGCTCGTAGCCCCAGAATCCTACGCAAATTGTAGCTGCGGCTCGCAGCCGCAGTTCCTTGATCGGCTAAAATCCCTGTAGCCTGCTTAAATCCGCCACACGCGTCGGCAGTTGGGCGATGCGTTGCACCAACGCCAGTCGCGCCTGGCGCAGCGCTTCATCCTCGGCGTTGACCAGCACGCGCTCGAAGTAAGCGTTGATCGGCGCCTGTAAATCGCGCAGCGTGCTGCCCAGGATGGCGGCCGGTTCCACCGCAGCGGCGATGCGCTCGCCAGCAGCCAGATACGCGGCGTGCAGATCGTGCTCGACCGGCTCTACATACGCCGCCGCGTTGAGCGCAAGCTGCGCATCAAGCGCCCGCGTGATGCGCGCACAGCGCGCATAGGCGGTGAAGGCGTCATTCCACCATGGTTGGCGCACCGTTTCACTCAGCGCCGTACACGCCCGCACCGCCGCTGTCGGGTTGTCCCCGCGCACGGCAAGCACGGCCTCCACCACGTCGAAGGCAAAGCCCTGATCCGCCAGCACGCCCTGCAACCGACGCTCGACAAAGGCGGCGGTCTCGGCGGTGGACTCGACGCTCACCACTACTGGCTGCAACTTCGCCGCCGCCTCCAGACCGGCGCGCACGCTGAAGTCGGTGTTGGTGGCGATCAGGCTGTTGACGATGCCGAGCGCGGCGCGGCGCAGCCCAAAAGGATCGGCGCTGCCGGTCGGAATCGCTTTCACCGCAAAGAGGCCGCTGAGCGCGTCGAGCTTGTCCGCCAACGCCAGCGCCAGCCCGGCGCGTGAAGCAGGAACGTCGTCGCCGGCAAAGCGAGGGAGATATTGCTCGCGGATCGCTTGGGCGACGGCGGGCGTCTCGCCGCTTTTCAGCGCGTAAATCTCGCCCATGACGCCTTGCAAACTGGTCATCTCGACCACCATGCTGGTCATCAAGTCGGCTTTGCTCAGCTCCGCGGCGCGGGCGACCGTAGCGACTTCCTCCGCCGAGGCGCCCAACATCTCCGCGATCTGCGGCGCCAGCGCCTTGAGCCGCGCCACGCGGTCGAGCATCGAGCCAAGTTTGGCGTGGAAGGTGAGCGTCGCCAGCCGCGGCGAGTAGGATTCGAGCGGTCGGGCGGTGTCGGCGCGGTAGAAATAGGCGGCGTCGGCGTAGCGGGCGCGGATCACGCCTTCGTTGCCCTCGCGCACCACATCGGGATACGCCAGCTCGTTGCTGTTGGCGACGGTCACGAAGTGGTTGACGAGCGCGCCCGCCTTGAGCACCGGGAAGTAGCGTTGATGCTTCTTCATCACGCCGATCAACACCGGCGCCGGCAATTCGAGATACTTCGCCTCGAAGGTTCCCAGCAATGCCTGCGGCGCTTCGACCAGATCGGTCACTTCGTCGAGCAGCGCCGGTTCGTCGGGCACGCTGCCGCCGATGCTGGCCGCCGCTTGCTGCACCAGCTCGGCGACAAGCTGGCGGCGCTCCTCGCGGTCGACGACAACGCCCTCGGCTGCCACGGCGTCGAAGTAGCTCTGTGCATCGCGTATGGTGAAGGTGGTGAAGCCGCCCGCCGGCAGTCGTGCTGCTGCGTCGGCAAAGCGCGGCCCCCGGCTGACGTTGCTGCTGGCGACCCCTGCCCACGTGAAGGGCACGACCTGGTCGCCAAAGAGCGCCGCTATCCAGCGCAGCGGCCGCGAGTAGGCGATGCCGCTGCGGTTCCAGCGCATTGCTTTGCCCCAGCGCAGCCCGTTGAGCAGGTCGAGACAGAGCTGCGGCAGCACCTCGACGGTGGGACGCCCGGCGACGCGTTTGACCGCGTAGACATAGTTGTCGCGCACCTCAAGCTGGTTGACGCGCACACCCTGTCCGCGCGCAAAGCCTTCGAGCGCTTTTGTCGGCTGGTTGAGTGAATCATACGCCTGCGCCAGCGCCGGCCCGCGTTTCTCCACAATCTCGTCGGCTTGCATCGGCGCCATCTCGCTCACGAACGCCACCAGCCGTCGCGGCGTGCCGGTGACGCGCAGCCCCTCGTAGCTGAGTTTGTATTGCGCAAGCAGCGCCTTGAGCTTCTCCTCGATCTGGGCGATGCCGTCCACGACATCTTGTGGCGGCAGCTCTTCGGAGCCGAGTTCGAGGAGGAAGGACTGAGGAGTAGAGATTGGAGATTGGAGATTGGGTGATTGGGAGATTTCTTCTCCTCTCCCTGCCTCCTCTTCTTCCTTTCCCCATTCTTTCAGCCAAGGGAATTCCAGTTTGCGGCGCTGTTCGACATACAGCTCAGAAACTGCCTTGGCCTGGGCGCGCATGTCGGCGAAGAATTTGGCGCGTTCGGTAACGCCGATGGCGCCGCGTGCGTCGAGCAGGTTGAAGGTGTGGCTTTGGCGCAGCACGTAGTCGTGCGCCGGGATGGTGAGGCCGCGCGCAATGCACGCTTCGGCTTCGGCTTTGTAGATTTCGTAGAGCCGCTTCATGCGCTCCACGTCCGCCAGCTCAAAGTCGTAGACGCAGTGCTCCACCTCCGGGTCGCGGAATAGCTCGGCGAAGGTGTGCTGCCCGTCCACGTCGATGTCCCACACCTGCGTCTTATGCTGGAGATACATCACGATGCGGTCGAGGCCGTAGGTGATCTCCACGCTCACCGGGTCGAGCGGCAGACTGCCCGCCTGCTGGAAATAGGTGAATTGCGTGATCTCCTGACCGTCCAGCCAGACTTCCCAGCCCAGCCCCCACGCGCCCAAGGCCGGCGACTCCCAATTGTCCTCCACGAAGCGGATGTCGTGGCGCGTGCGGTCGAGACCGATCGCCTCCAGGCTGGCGAGATAAAGTTCTTGCGGATTGCCGGGATCGGGCTTGAGGATGACCTGATACTGATGGTGCATCTGCATCCGGTTTGGGTTCTCGGCGTAGCGCCCATCGTCGGGGCGGAAGGACGGCTCGACGTAGGCGACATTCCACGGCTCTGGGCCGAGCACGCGCAGCACCGTCGCCGGGTTCATCGTGCCGGCGCCGACCTTCTCGCTGTAAGGTTGCCAGATGGTGCAGCCCTGTGCAGCCCAAAATTCGTGCAGCCGCATGATCACTTTTTGCATGGATGGTGGCTTGGACATGTTAACAACTCGCAATTCTTATGAAAACCGATTCTGTTTTTGACGTAGAGGTGCGCAGAGTGGACTCAAGAGATAAGAAATGTCATTTTGGTCATTTCTCTGCGCCTCCACGTCTCTGCGTCAAGTGGGCAGTCTACAGTGGGTATACTTCACATTAGTGGCAGGGTTTGTTCTGTAGGTCATCGCCTCCGGCGTGACGGGCGCCATGTCACGCCGGAGGCGATGACCTACGGTGCGCGTCCCTAACTTGAAGTACACCCGTCTACAGCGCGCGCATTGGCACCGGTACAAAAGTCAGGATGAAAATGATGATCACGATGAAACCGATGATGCGACGCTGCGTGTCGAGCGTGGTCACGTCGTCCAACGCCGGTGGGTGTTCGACGCCGATCATCGCCAGGATCAGGAACAGCCATAAGAACCAGCCGCTGTAGCCGACGTTGCTCAACGCTGGCAGCAACTCCTGCACGAACGGCAGCCCGGCGACGGCGAACAGGGTCAGCAGCGCCACCGTGGCGAGATTGGCGTAGCGCGCCTTGCGCCCAAACATGGCAAAGACGGTGTGTCCGCCGTCGAGCTGACCGACCGGCAGCAGGTTGAGCGCCGTCACCAACAAGCCAATCCACGCCGCAAAGGTGATCTGGTTCATAAAGACATCGCGCCCGGTCGCCGGGTTGGGCAAAATCTCGCCGAAGACCAGCCACTTAGCAGTCAGGTAGAGCAAGCTGTTACCCTCCAGCATCAGTGGCACGTTGGGCGGCGGCACTGCCACTTCGCTCGACGCCAGCCCGATAAAGAGCAGCGGTACGGCAAGCACGAGACCAGCCAGCGGCCCTGCCACGCCGATGTCGAAGAGCTTGCGTCGATCCGGAATCGGCTCCTTGAGCTGGATGAACGCGCCGAGCGTGCCAAAGGTCAACGGCATGGGGATGAAGTAGGGCAGCGTCACGGCGACCTTGTGATAGCGTGCGGCGAAATAGTGGCCGAACTCATGCGCCGCCAGGATGCCGAGCAGCGTCGCGGCAAAGGGCAGCCCTTGCAGCAGATTCGATGGACGCAGCAAGTCCCACGCCGAGTTGAGCACCAACGCCGTGTCGCCATAGAGCGAGCCGACGAAGAGCGTGCTGAGGACCGTCAACACAAAGAGCACGGCGTTGATCCAGACGCGCGGCCGCCCCGGCTTGACGACGCCTGCAAAGATGCGCACGAAGACATCCTCCGGCGGTGCGCCAGCTTCACCTTCCTCCGCCGCCGAACGCAGCGTCGGCGTGAAGTTGCGCCGCGCCAGCTCCGCCTGCCAGCGCGGAAAGGCGATGTGGCTGGGACGCAGCAGCCGCCCGCGCAGCAGCAGCACGCCTTGCTTCTGTGGATCGCGCGGGACCTGCATCGATTCGATCAACAATTCTGGTTCGATGATGCTGCGCAGCTCACGCTGCAAAGACATTGCCTGTGACGCGCTGAACATCAGCACGTCATCAGTAAGATTGGGCAGGAGTTCACTCACGGATTACACCAGATTTCTACTAGTAGTGGTTGGTGTGGGCAGCGCGTTTGTCTTGAGGCCGGGAACAGTGGCGGACTGACAACTCACGCCTGATGTCGATGGCAAAACTACGGATAAGGTCATCACTACTTGATTTCTCCACGCGCAAGGCGATCCTCATACTCCTCAAGCTCTGAGATGCTCATGCAGTCTGAACGGCTTACCGTGTTGGCAAGTTGATGACGGAGTGCTGCGATCTCGATGCAAAGTCGCTCATTCTCGGCCTCTATCGTTTGAATCCGTGCGCACATCGACGCCAATGGATCTGTGTCACCCCCAGCGTTGATGACTCTGGCTTCAGCCGCATCTTCGCTGCTGTACCACGCTGCAAGCACAGCCTGTTCTTCCTTGGTGAGCGCTGCACCACGGGTGACTTTGTCGTGCAACGTCTTCTCGTCAATTTCTGGACTCATTGTGCCGAGTTTTACCTCGTCTACTGACATCGTCTCACTGCACTATGACCGTGGCCAGCGCAACAGAATACTAATGTGCGATCCCCTCATTACGTTCATCAGGTAACATCCTGATCTGTTGCATTATGCTATACTGCATCGGTTTTGAGGAAACTCTACAGAGAAATGAGCACGCTATGAGCAATCATCCATTTCTGCAGCGCCTGACGGAGACGCCGCTGTTAGCCGACGGCGCCATGGGCACGATGTTGTATGCACGCGGCGCCAGCAGCGAGCAGTGTCTGGAGCATCTGGTCGTCGCCAAACCGGCCTGGGTGAGCGAGATTCACCAGGCATACGCCAATGCCGGCGCCGACATCATCAAGACGCACACCTTTGGCGCCAACCGCATCCGCCTGGCGGATTACGGGCTGGCGGACAGAGTGCGCGACCTCAACTTTCGCGCCGTCAAGCTGGTGCGCGACGTGCGCGAGGTGAGTGGCCGCGCCATCTTCATCGCCGGCGACGTGGGGCCGCTCGGCAAGCAGTTGCAGCCGGAGGGCCCGCTCACGCCCGACGAAGCCGCCGCCGCCTTTCGCGAACAGATCGCCGTGCTCTGGGAAGCGGGCGCCGATCTGCTGCTTTTCGAGACCTTCGTGCATCTCAGCGAGCTGGAGATCGCCGTGCGCGTCGCCCGCGAAGTCTGCGATCTGCCGATCGTGGCGTCGATGACCTTTGCCGAGGACGGGCTGACGATGACCGGTCACGCGCCTGACGAGGTTGTCGCCCGGCTGAAGGCGGCCGGCGCCCATGTCGTCGGCGTCAACTGCTCGGTGGGGCCGGCGGCGATGACGCAGACGCTCGAACAGATGCACAGCGCCGCTGAGGATGCCGCGCTCATCGTCATGCCCAACGCCGGCTTCCCCGAACGCGTCGAAGGGCGTTTCTACTACCCTTCCAGCCCGGAGTATTTTGCGCGACAGGTCGGTGCGTTTCTCGCCCAGGGCGCGGCCATCGTCGGCGGCTGCTGCGGCACGACGCCGATGCACATCCGCGCCATGCGCGCTGCGCTCGATGAACATCTCGCCGCCCGAAGCAGCGCACCGGCGCCTACGCTCACCGTCGTCGAGGAGACCCCATCCTCCCCCATAGCCGACTACGGCGTGACCGGTGAGGCGCAGCCGACCGCGATTCTGCGCAAGCTGCGCGCCGGTAAATTTGTGATCAGCGTCGAGGTCGATCCGCCGCGCAGTTTCACCGCCGAGAAGCAGATCGAGGGCGCGCGCCACGCGCTCAGAGTGGGCGCCGACGCCGTCAATGTCGCCGACAGCCCGATGGCGCGTGTGCGCATGAGCGCGCTGGCGCTCTGTGTGCAGATTCAGCAGCAGGTCGGCATCGAGACCATCGTTCACTTCGCCACGCGCGACCGCTCGCTGATGGGCTTGCAGGCTGACCTGATCGGCGCCCACGCGTTAGGCGTGCGCAACATCCTGGCGCTCACCGGCGACCCGCCCAGCCTGGGCGACACCAAACAATCGACCGCCGTCTACGACGTGGACAGCATTGGGCTGGTGCGCATCATCAACCGCTTCAACGACGGCGTAGATGTGGCCGGGCAGGAGATGGGGCAGAAAGGCGGCTTCACGATTGCGGTGGCCTGCGACCCGACGCGCAGCGACCTGGTGCAGGAAGTCGATCGTTTCCACCAAAAGGTCAGCGGCGGCGCGCACTTTACCATGACGCAGCCGATTTTCGACCCGCAGCTTTGGGTGAACTTTGTCACGCTGTACGAAGATCGCTACGGTACATTCCCTGTGCCGGTGTTGATCGGCGTGTTGCCGCTGCAAGGACACAAACACGCCTCCTTCCTGCACAACGAAGTGCCCGGCATCACGCTCAGCGAGGATGCGCTAGAACGGATGCGCAAGGCTGGCGCCAATGGACGGCAAGAAGGTGTGAAAATGGCACAGGAATTGCTATTAGAATTGAAGGAATTGCCTTACGTGCAGGGCGTCTATCTCATGCCGAGCTTTGGCCGCTACGAAACCGCCTGCCAGGTGCTGGAAGTGTTGTAGGAGGGGCGAGTTACGAGGGGCGAGGGGCGAAGACGAAATGCAAAGAGGGAGAACCGTGACTCGTGACTAATGAGTCATGACTCGTTGTCACCAATCTCCAATCTCCCAATCTCCAATCTCACGCGCTACGCATGCCCTTGAGATTGCCGCGCATCCAGTCGAGATAGCTGCGTGCACCCTCTACGACGGGCACGGCAAGAATCTCTGGCACGTCGTAGGGGTGAACCTGCTGGATCAGCCCGCTCAGTTCATTGAAAAGGTCGCGCCGGCTCTTGATCAAGATCAGCCATTCTTCTGCACTCTCGATAGCGTCGTTCCAGTGATAGGTGCTTGAGATGGGGCCAAGCACCTGCGCGCACGCTGCCAGCCGTTCGCCGACCACGGCGCCAGCGATATTCTGCGCCTCTTCTTCGCTGTCTACGGTGGTGATCACCTGAATAAATTCAGTCATACGATATTCGCTCCTGCGCTCCATGTATAGAAAACACTACATCGCAACCACAAACGCTATCGAATATCTTCGGTCATGGCTAAGGCTGATCGACCACTCCACGAGACCCATCGCCCGAGCAATCTCGGCTGCGGCGCCATGCAAGGTGAGTTGGGGCGCTCCGTTTTCCACTTTCGTCACTTCGATGTCGGTCCACCGCACACCGCTGCGCCAGACGCCCGTACCCAGCGCTTTGGCGACCGCCTCCTTGGCGGCGAAGCGCGCGGCCAGTGACTCGACGCGGCGACCGCAATATTCTAGCTCCGCCGCCGTGTAGACGCGACCTAGGAAGCGGTCGCCGTGCTCGGCAATGGCGGCGCGCACACGTTCGATCTCGATCAGGTCAACGCCTGTGCGAAGCATGTCGATACCCCAAAAGTTTAAAGACAAAGAATAGAACGCGGATGACGCGGATTGAGAAGACTCTCGCAGATTTTTTGATCCGCGAATATCCGCCCGATCCGCGTCATCCGCGTTCTATCAAATCGGGCCCGGCAGTCGAAATCACGCAGCGCTCCGGCGCGAGATAGCGGGCGGTGACGCGCTGCACATCTTCCACAGTGACGTTGTAGATCAACGACGGATAGCGCTGCAGGTAGTCCAGCCCCAGCCCGTACCATTCCAAGCTGAGCAGGGTCGAGGCAACGCCCTCATTGGTCTCCAGCGTCAGCGGCACAACGCCGGTCAGATATGCCTGGCTGTCCGCCAATTCCTCGGCGTTGACCGGCTCAGCGCCAAGTCGCGCGAACTCCGCCAGGATGCTCTCGATGGCAGCGCCGACGTCAGCCGGATTGACGCCCGCAGCGGCGAACCAGAGTCCATCCTCCTGTTCGGCCACAGAGGCGCTGTAGCAGTAGTACGCCAGCCCCTGCTCCTCGCGCACGCGCTCGCCCAGCCGCCCCATCATGCCGAATTGGCCCAGGATGCAGTTGGCGACGCGCACGGCGTAGAAGTCCGGGTCGCTGCGGCGCACGCCGTAACCGCCGATCACCAGGTCGCTTTGCACTTTGCCAGGCATCGGCGCGTGGATGCGTTGGAAATCGACGATGCGCGTCGGCTCGATCGGCGGCTGGGGCGGCGCGTTCGTTTGCCAGTCGCCCAGCGCGTCAGCCACCACATCCACAATACGGCGGGCGTCCACGTCTCCAGCGATGGCAAGTACGCCCTCTCGTGGCGTATACCAACATGTGTGAAAATCGACCAAATCCTGACGCTGCAACGCAGAAACTGTCTCCGTGTAGCCTTCAGTTGCGCGCCCGTAAGGATGGCGGCGACCAAAGAGACTTTCGTTGAAGCGCCGCGCGGCGACGCTGGCGGTGTCCTGCTCGCGTTCCTGGATGTGCACCAGTTTCATGCGGCGCAGCCGCTCGATGTGATCTTCAGGAAAGGTGGGGCGGCGCATGATGTCTGCCAGCAGGCGAATCATCTGCTCGAAATCCTCGGCGAGCGAGGTGATGCTGAAGTCGGTGCTGTGAATGTCCGCCGAAGCGGTCAGCGACGCGCCGACATTCTCGACCGCGGCGTTGAAGGCGCTGTAGTCATAGTGGGCGCTGCCGCGCGTGAGCATACCTGCAACGAATGCAGCCAGTCCGGCTTGTTCGGGCGTTTCGTGGGCGGCGCCGACGCGCAGCGAGCCTTGTAGCACCGTCACCGGTGACGTATGATCCTCGCGCACAAGGATGGTGAGGCCATTGGGAAGAGTTGTGCGGAACACAGTCTCCGGGCTGGGGAGGGCGTTGGCAATGCTCTTCATCACACCTCCTCAGTCGCCGACGTTGGGATATAGTAGCCAACGGTCTGGCGGTCGCGCTGCAGGTGCGTGCGGGCAACGCGCTGCACATCGGCGGCGGTGACTGCCTGCAGGCGCTCACTCCAGGTCACCAGCCATTCCTGCGAGGCGACGATCTCGCTGAAGCCGAGCCAGAACGCCTGGTAGGTGACGCTCTCGCTGCTATAGGCGAACTGCGCGCGCGTCTGTTTGATCGCTTTCTCCATCTCTGTGGCGGTGACGCCCTCGCGCTGGATCGCCTCGATCTCGGCCCAAATCGCAGCTTCGACAGCCTGATGCTCGACATCAGGCGCCAGCGTTGCGCTGATCGTGAACAGACCAGGGTTGATAGTAGGCCCAAAGCTCGACGCCACATCCACGGTCAACTGCTGCTCCACCAGGGCGCGATAGAGGCGATTGCTGCGGTTGTTGGCGCCGCCGCCAAAGATGCCCATGCCTTTGGCGCCGCCCAGCACCGAGTCGAGCACGACAAAGGGGAAGAAATCTTCGTGCAGCGCAGGAGGCGCATGGAAGACTTGCAGGTAGTATGCGGTCGGCTCTTCGCCGCGCAGCAGGATGCGCCGTTCGGCGCGTTGGGGCGGCTCCTCGATGGTCACTGCTGGCGGGGAAGGCGCGGGTGGTATCACGCCAAAATGCTGTTCGATCTGTGCCAACATCGCCGCCGGCTCGAAGGCGCCCGTGACGACGATGACGGCGTTGTTGGCGGCGTAGAAGGTGCGATAGTGTGCGTAGAGCATATCGCGCGTCAGCGTGCGCAGATCGGAGCGCCAGCCGATGATCGGGTTGCGATAGCTGTGCACCAGGAAAGCGGTCGCCTGCACTTCTTCATGCAGACGGTAGAATTCGCTGTTCTCGCTGCCCTCGCGCTCGCTCAAGATGACTGTGCGCTCCAGCTCGGTCTCGTCGGGGTCGAAGACGGCGTTCGCCATGCGGTCGCTCTCGACGTGCAGCGCCAGATCGATGCGCTCGGCGGGCAACGTCTCGAAGTAGACCGTCCAATCCTGCCCCGTCATGCCGTTGAAGACGCCGCCGGCGCGCGCGATTGCTTTGTCGAATTCGCCGCGCGGAAAGCGTGGCGTGCCCTTGAAGAGCATGTGTTCGACCCAGTGACTGACGCCGGTGTGACCGGGCGCTTCGTTGCGGCTGCCGACGCGATAGAAGGTCCAGAAGCTGGCGACCGGCGCGCGGTGACTTGGGCGAAGCAGCACCTGCAAACCATTATCGAGCGTCGAGCGAATCAAGCCGTGGATTGCTGCCATCTTCGGCGTCAGCTTCCGTTGGACTTGCGAAGCGGACGTCCGACGCCGCGGTAGACAAAACCAAAGCTTTCCATCCGCTCCGGTTCGTAAATATTGCGCCCGTCCACGACGATGGGGCGCGCCATTGCATCGCGCAGCCGCGCCAGGTCGAGCTGTTTGAATTCGTTCCATTCGGTGCAGACAAGCAGGGCGTCGGCGTTGTCAGCCAGATCGTAGGCGTCTTCGGCAAGCCGAATGCGCTTGTCGACGCGGGCGACATTGTTCATCGCCACCGGGTCGTAGCCGGAGACGAGCGCGCCTTCGTTGCGCAGCATGTGTGCAATCTCCAGCGCCGGCGCCTCGCGGATGTCGTCGGTATTGGGCTTGAACGCCAGCCCCATCAACCCGATGCGCTTGCCGTCGAGGTTGCCGCCGAGCAGCTCACGCAGATTGTAGACTGCCCAGCGTCGCATGTCGCGGTTGATGTCGATCACGGCGCGCAGCAGCGATGGGTGCGAGCCGTGCACCAGCGCCATGTGTTCGAGCGCTTTGACATCTTTGGGGAAGCAACTCCCGCCGTAGCCGAGGCCGGCGTTGAGAAACTGTGCGCCGATGCGGCGGTCGAAGCCCATGCCCTCCGCCACTTCCTGCACATCGGCGCCGAGCTTTTCGCAGATCACAGCGATCTCGTTGATGAAGCTGATCTTGGTCGCCAGGAATGCGTTGCTGGCGTATTTAATCATCTCGGCGGTGCGCAGGTCGGTCATGATGATGCGCGTGCGCAGCGGGAGATGAAGTTGGGCGACCTTTTCGGCGGCTTCAGGGCTGCGGCTGCCGACGACGACGCGATCCGGGTTCATAAAATCATAGATCGCCGATCCTTCGCGGGTGAATTCTGGGCAGCTCACCACAGAGAAGTCGATTGGCTCCGGCTGGCTGCGGCGGATGATGTCAGCCACCCAGTCGCCGGTGCCAACAGGAACGGTGCTCTTGTTGATGACGATCAGCGGGTGGGTCATGGTGCGGGCGACTGATTCGGCGGCCATGCGCACGTACTGCAGGTCAGCTTCGCCATCGACCCCGCTCGGCGTGCCGACGCAGATGAAAATGAACTCGGCGTCTTTGAGCGCCTCATCGTAGCTGGTCGTGAAGTGGAGGCGACCGGCTTTCATGTTGCGCACGATCATCTCATTCAAGCCCGGCTCGTAGATCGGCGACTCGCCGCGCTGGAGCATGGCGATCTTTTCTTCGCTGATGTCGATGCAGGTGACGTTGTTGCCCATGTCAGCGAAGCAGGTGCCTGTGGACAGTCCGACATAACCCGTGCCCGCAACTGCGATATTTCGCATATTTCTTCTCCTGTGGTTCTGCTGTTTACTCATACGTATATCCTACAACAGTACTTTATTGCTCGTCGCGGAGGAATCTGTCGCTTCCCCGGGGCGAGGCGTTTCCACCTGCGGCGCAGGCGCGCTTTCCGCTTGCCGGCGCGCCGCCTCAATATCGCTCAGGCGCAGATGTTCGCGCCAGAAATAATAGCCGCCCAACAATGTCACCGGCGCCCACAACGCCGCGTGCAGCGTGAAGGTGTAGCTGGCGGCAACCGACGGATCGACGCCGAACGCAGCCAGCGTCTTGATGCCAGGCGTGTCGAAGGTGCCGATGTAGCCGGGCGCAGCGGGCAGCGTCGTCGCCAGGTTGACCAGCCCGTTCATCAACATCAACACCAGGAAACTGACCGAAAAATCAAAGGCGTGCATCACAAACCAGTATTTGACCGTCTCAAGCAGCCAGATAATTATGCTCGTGAAGAAGATCATAATGACATCAGAGGGATGGCTGAGGCTGCGCAAACCAAGCATGAAGCGATAGTAGAGATCGTCGCTCTTTTGGCGCACGCGCCCGCGCAACAGCGAGCCAGCCACCAATGCATAGGCTTGCTCGACGCGCTGTGGTCGGCTTGCCATCCACATAAACACGATCGTCGCCGCCAGAAAAAGCACTGTCATCAGGATCACAGCATTGCGAAAGAAGTCGGGCATCGGCGCAAAGGGCAGCGCCAGAAATACGAACAACAACATTACCAGTCCATCGGTGATGCGTTCGATGATCACGGTCGCCAGGCTGGTCGAAATGGCGATGTTCGTGCGCCGCTTGAGCACGTAGGAGCGCAGCAGCTCGCCAGCGCGGAACGGGAAGACATTATTGCCGAAGTAGCCGATGCAGATCATCGGGAAGAGGGTTTTCACCGGAACCAGTTGCACCGGGCGTAATATGTATTGCCAGCGCCATGTCCGCGCCCAAAGACCGATCAGATAGACGCCAACGCCAGGGAGCAGCCACCAGTAGTTCGCCGTTTGCAGCGCTTCAGCGACATCCGGCAGATGAAGTCCGGGCAACGCCAGATAGATAAAAAATGCGCTGACGAATATACCAATTGCAAGCTGCCAATAACGCTTCAAGAGCACTCGATCTCCCGAAATGACTTCACGTAAACATAGCGCAGAATATCATAGCCGAGGTCGAGCGCCCAAACCTGTTGGCGATGTTTTGTCTGCAACTTCTATGCTCTTCGTCAACGCTGGGGTTAACGAACAAAAAGGGACGAATGCTCGCCCCTTTTTGTTCGCTATTTGATTGTGTGCGTCGGGTTGTTCTAGCGCACCATTGTGTACATGGCTGGCTCTACGGAGTCGCCAAGAATCTCTTCCATTGCCATCACGTGTGCACAGACGCCGCGCAGTTGAAACTCTTCGCAGTCGCACTTCCATGCGCCCCGATCATAGCGAACAAGATGGGTGTGATTGTCGCCATGAAGTTCGACCTCGAAGCTGTGAACCTTGATGCGATGGTCGCGTTCTGCTGCGTACTGTTTGGCTTTGAGGATTCTGCTCACCGCTGAGTCCATGGTTCGATCCTTTCGTTGAATATTGAGGAAAACAGTTGGTCGGCCACAATCGTCTGGCCGCTGGCTCAGAAAAACCGAACAAAAACACCCAGGCGCAGCCGCACACTGGGTGTGATCACCATATTATCGACCGAAATTTCACGATCATCGTTTTGATCGTCACCGTTACGCGCCCTCCTTGACTGCAGATGCTCTGAAGATAGCCTGACGTCACTGCACCGGTGAACTTGCCTGTTAATCGTTCGTTAACGACAACTACAGTATACGCCGGAGTCTGAATGCTGTCAACCGTAATTGCAGACCCTTTCCCTACGTTCGCACAACGCTTTCCCAGAGATGACGATTTCTTCATTTTCAGAATGACCGTGAAGCCAGCGAAAACATACAAACAAAAATTGTTCGTCTATTTTACGGCGCAGGTTGGATGCGGAACCCGGGCGGATTGGCATTTTCTTCGTAGATGATAGGCAGCGCCAGGGGATCGCCCTGCCGTTTGAGTTCATCTTGCAGACCGCGCAGCACTTCGCTGATGTTGGCTCTCGGTGCATTGGGGTAGAGGCCGCGCATTGCCTGTGCAGCAAGCCAGTGCTGCGTCTCGATCTGAAGCAGCGTTTTTTCCAGCGCGCCCGGCTGCTCGGCGGCGTAGGCAGCCATCACCATGTTGAGAAAACCATGTGCAGCGGCCAACTCGCTGCGGATAGCGTCGACCTGTGCTTCCCACTCCGGCACAATGGTGACGCCATAGCCGCCAAGCGCAATGCGCAGCTTCTCAACAAGCCAGGCGCGACGGTCGAGCAACAGCCACAACTGCTGCCCACGCGATATCTCACCGGGGTTCTGATAGAACTGTATGCGCGCTTGATCCTCCTCGATCAACGCCTGCGCCAATGCCTGGCGCTCTGGTTCAATATCCACGCCGCCGGTAAAGTCGATCCGATCGGCCAAAATACGCGCAGCCTGACGTCGCGTTGCAATTTTTTCCTGCGTCAGGGAATCGTAGGCTATTAGTTGGGGAAACGTCGTCAGCGTCGGTGTCACCACCATCCCTGCGCCGGTAAGATAAGGATTGCGGGCGTAGTCGGCAAGCAAGGCTCGCAACGAAACGACCGCAGAATCTGCTCTGGGCAGCGACTCGACCACCGAACGCAACTCGGTGAAGAGGGCGCTGCGTTGCGCTGGCAAAAGTCCAGGCGACTGTGCAGCGATGCGCGTCGCCTGGACAGCGGCATCGATAGCCGCAGCCGGAAAGCCAGCCTTGAACAGCCCGTCGGCGCTTTGGGTCAGAAGATTGACGCGCTCAAGAATCGGGATTGTGTCCTCGAGTATCGCTGTAGAGACCAGCAGCGCGTAGACTTGACCGGCAGACTCTGGCTCGTTGGCGGCGAGATAAGCACGTGCAAGCGTTGTCAGGCGCGCGGCGCGTTCGACGGGCGAAATATCGACAGCAAAGGTTAAAATCGCGCGCGCCGTCTCCAGGCGCCCGGCTTGCAGCAGCTGACTTGCCAGAGCGGCAGCCGGGTCGCCGCTCAGTTCGCGCAGCGCAATCTGGGGTGCGATAAAATTATAGCGAACCAATTGCAATGGATCTGCGTTAAGAGAGGGTTGCGCATTGTTGCGCACAACAAGAAAGATTGCCAGAGCGCCAAGGCCAATTAGTAGGCAGAATAGAAAAGCCGCCAGCAATAGACGTTCAAGCCAGACCCGCGAACGTTGTGACTCTGTCGAATAGGATGGCTCGTCTGAAAGTTCGTAAGACATAAGGGGGAGTATACCATCGACACAAAACGGCATGCGAAATTATTCGACCAGACGGACACGTATGTCAGAAAGCCGCCTTGCATCCGCCCAGTTGTAAGTGCAGTTTCTGGTCCCAAGTAGCAAAAATCAAAAGTGGTTTTGGCAGACAATTTTTTGATATGCTAATATAACAACTTGACTGTATTCACGGTAGGCACTCATTCACGGTTCGTATCGTAGCCTGTGAAACCGCGGCGATGAGTCGCGCTTTGGCGAGCAAGAGTGGATTCTCGATGACGAATGCGATGACGAATGCTTCGACAAAGTGTGAATGTGAATCGGTGCATTGATTGGTTAAGGAGTAGAAAAAGATGCAGAATACTCGGTTAGACCGCCGTTCGCCCTCATCGGGCGGCGTTGGTCGAATTCTGGAAGGCCCGGCAGCCTGGCTGATGACCTTTATCCTGATTCCAGGATTGCTCGTTGCCATTCTGTTGCTTCCCCCAATCAGCCTTCTGGATCGCCTTCAGTCGTTTACGCTTGAGCGAATCAACGCCAACACTGGCGGAGCGGTGATCGATCCCGACGGAACAACTGTCAATTTCCCGGCAGAGGGCGTATTGGCGAATTTCCAGGCAAGAATCACCAGCACGCCGCGCACGAATTTTATCGAAGGTCGCGCTGGCGACAGAATGTACAAAGCAGCGCAGAATTTGCCCGACACACTGATCGCCAAAAGTCCTGTCTATCATGTCGAAGTGCGCGGACGTGAACCGCTCCAGACAATCGTCACAATCCCAATTCCAAATGACAGCCTGCCCTACGAGACGCTTGCCGTCTACGAGTGGACGGGTGATACATGGCGCCACATGCCAGCACGTGTGTTGGCGGAGGCGGATGTGCTTGAAGCGCGCCTCGACTATGTCCCAGGCGATTTTATGGTCGTCCAAACATTGGCCGGCGTGCCGGCTGTAACGATGAACCTGGGTCTTAACGGACAACTGCCACAGGGCGCAGTCGTGACCAACGAGGCGCGCGGTGTGCTTAATCTGCGCGGCGACGGCGGTCTTGATGGGCAGGCGCCGCCCAATACAGGCTCTACTGTGCCGATCATCACCAACGTCGAGGGGCAGACCGTACGCACCGATTTGATCAACAATCTCCTGGTCGATCCTGGTCTGCAAGACAACCAGTTGAATACGCTGGAAGAATTGGTGGTTGTCAACGGCTATCCGGGCCTATTGATTGACTATCGTGGCGTGGATGCTGTGCCAAGCGCTCGTGCTGACTATGCGCGCTTCATTAGCCGTCTCGCCGAACGAATGGCCGCCAATAGCCGGACGCTTGCTGTGCGCGTCGAGCCAGCCACGCCCGTCTCCGCTGAACAGTGGAACACGGGCGGCTATGATTGGCGTGCACTGAGCCGAGCCGCGACTTCGGTGATCGTACCGGCGCCGATTGACCCGCGCGCCTACGCTCCCAACGGCGAGATGGAGCTGCTGCTTGCCTACGCCAGCGATGAAATCGGCCCCAGCAAACTTGCCATCGAACTACCAGGGCACTCTGTCGAACGCAGCGGCAATTACCTGTTGCTCAAAGGGTATCAGGAGGCGCTTGCGCCGTTGTTGGGCACAATTGCCGCTGAGCCAGGCGCCGACAACAACATCACGATCAGCCTCGATAACCCGAGGCTGCAAGGTCAGGTGAAATGGGACGATACGTTAGGCATTTACTATTACACCTATCTTGACGATCAGGGATTGGAACGCACCGTTTACATTGAAACGGCAGGCAGCTTGGGGCGTAAGCTCGACCTGCTGCGCAGATTCAATGTCACCAATGTCACGCTGCAAATGCCTGCCAACGGCGATATTGACCCGGCGACGATGCAGGTTTTGCAGCGCTTCCAGATGGGTGAAGCGACCTCTTCAGCGCCAGCGGCGCAAATGGCAGTCGCCTACACACTTTACAGCGCAGATGGCAGTGTGCTCGGACAACAGATTCGCCCGCTTGACAGTCCGAAAGTTGCTTTCCAGATGCCGACCGGCGCTGGCAGTGCATTGCGCGTCGATGCCCAGCTCGTCAATGCAAACGGCACGGCCTTGACCACACCCAAATCGGCAATGCTTGCACTTTCCGCTGCTAACCGCAGTGCTGAATTTACAGCTGAAACCGCTGCTCTTTCCGCCTCGCTAACTGTCGATCAGATTGTCAATGTACGCGAGGGGCCGGGAACAGCTTTCAACGTGCTTGGTCAGATCACGCCTGGTCAGTCCTACAAGGTGACAGGCAGGACGCCCAGCACCGACTGGTGGCAAATTGAATTTAATAATCGCAATGGCTGGGTGATCGCTCAACTTGCTTCCACAAGCGGCGACCAGAACGCAGTAACTGTAGTCGAGAATCTGCCGCAGGCGCCCGTGGCTGTTGCAGCGGCGCCTGCGCCTGCGCCAGCGCAAGCTGAGTCGGCCCAAGAACAGCCTGTAGCGGCAGCGTCTGCACCCACAGCTCCTGTAGCTGCTGCGGGCGGTGGAAGTGGATTTGGCTATGGCGTCCAGGTGCACGCTGTCGACAACGGCCAGATTTGGACGATTCTTGATTCAGTCGGCGGTCTTGGCTTCAACTGGATCAAACAACAGATCGAGTGGAAACGCTTTGAAGCGGGCGGCCCCGGTCAGATCGACTGGCCCGGCATGGATGAAATCGTGAACGCCGCTGGCAGCCGTGGCGTGAACGTCCTTTTTAGCGTGGTCAACGCACCCGACTGGGCGCGTGAGCCGGGCTTTGATCGCGGCGTCGGCGGCCCGCCGCAGGATCCACAGACCTACGCCAATTTTGTCGGCGCAGTTGCTGGTCGCTATTGCGGACAGTCCCTCAAGGCGATCGAGGTATGGAACGAGCAAAATCTACATTATGAATGGGGCAACAAGCCTCTCAACCCGGCGGAGTATGTGCAATTGCTTGCGCCTGCCTTTAATGCAATCAAGAGCGCCTGCCCGTCGATGACAGTTGTTGGCGGCGCACTCACGCCTGCGGGCAACAACCCTCCCTACGCGATGGACGACTTCACCTATCTCGAAGAGATGTTCAAAGCCGGCGCCAACAACTATATGGACGCCGTCGGCGCGCATCCGAGCGGCTACAACGTCCCGCCATCGGCCACCTGGGAAGGCGCCTGTGAGGCAATTCAGAAACACGGCAACAGCTTCAACGGCGCCTGTGATTCGCCGCACCACTCGTGGAGCTTCCGCAGCACGATGGAGGGCTATCGTAACATCATGAATGTCTACGGCGCCGGCAACAAGAAAATCTGGCCGACCGAGTTTGGCTGGGCTGCCGGCGGCGCCATGGATCCGCGTTATCGCTACGCCGACGACAACGATTTCGCCGAACAGGCGCAGTGGACGGTCGAAGCTTACCAGATGATGAAGAACTGGGGCTGGGTTGGGCCAGCATTTTTGTGGAATCTGAACTTCCGCGTTGTCGCCAACGGCACGGAAAAAGCGCAGTGGGGCATCGTGGACTCGAACTGGAATCCGCTGCCGGTCTACACGGCGCTGGCGCAGATGCCCAAGTAGCTGGATGAGCGAGCATCCAGCGGTATATTCAAGTGAATAGTTCAGGGGCGACGCATGCGTCGCCCCTGCCATGTCTACTAACACGTGTCTACTAACAAAAGACTGGATGCTCCTCCCTTGACAGCGTGTACGAGAGCTGCTTTCCATAATTTGGACAATTGCAACAAGCGTTTGAAGAGGTCAAAGCATGAATCGATCGCTCAACCCGCGTCTTCCATTTCGCCGTATTGCAACGATTTTGTGCAGTGCATTGATTTTGGCGTCGTTGCTCGCTGTTTCTGCACAGGCAGCGCATGCACAGACTTCCACATCCACGCCAACGAGCGGCCAGGTCAACGTGGCGCGGCTGAACGTGCGTGCGGCGCCGAGCATTTCCGCGCAAATTGTTGGGCGGCTCAACCAGGGCGCCGTGGTGCAGATTCGTTCGATTAGCGACGACGGGCGTTGGTATCAGGTGACGACAAGCGACGGTCTCAGCGGCTGGCTATCGGCGATCTATCTCTCCACCACAACGGCTGCAACCATTCCTGTTACTGCCATCAATGCGGTGCAGCCCGCCACGACCCAGAGTGCTGCTTCGCCAGCACAGAGTTTTCCTGAAGGCGCGGCGGTGGCGACAACCACGCCAGCGCGCATGAATGTACGCAGCGGGCCTGGCACCAATTACCCGGTGGTGGCGTCGGCGCCGGCTGGCTCGCGCTATGAAATTATCGGCTTGAATCCGGCGCGCGACTGGTATCAGATTCGTGTGTCAAATCGTCAAGAGCCTGCATGGATTTTTGCTGATCTCACGACATTGAGCGGTAGCCTGGACAATGTGCCGCAACTGGCTGAAGCCGACATTCCAGCGCCTCCGGTGACAAGTGCGCCAGCCGTGTCGTCGGCAGCTTCCAATGCGGCGTCTGCGGTGGCGCCGGTCGCTGCGCCCAACACCTCGACCGGCTTTGGCTACGGCATGAGCGTCAACATGTGGCAGGGCGACAAGCAGGGCGTCGCCGACCTGCTCAAACAGCTTGGGTTTGGCTGGGCGAAACAACAGGTGCGCTGGGAGTTCGCCGAGCCGGAGCCAGGCGCAGTGCAGTGGCAGGAGATGGATTCGATTGTCAACACAATGTACGACAACGGCATCAACCTGATGTTCAGCGTTGTGACTGCGCCTGCATGGACGCGGCCAAACCTCGGCGGCACCGGCGGCCCACCGGAGGATTTCCAGCTGTTCGCCAACTTTATGGGCGCCATTGCTGGCCGTTACTGTGGGCGCCTGCAGGCAGTGGAGGTGTGGAACGAGCAGAATTTGCGCCGCGAGTGGGAAGGTTTTCCGCTCGAACCTGCGAGCTATATGGACTTGCTCAAGCGCACCTACAATTCGATCAAAGCGGTCTGCCCGTCGATGCTCGTGATCAGCGGCGCCACGACGCCGGCTGGCTACAGCGACGTCGCCTTCGATGATATCGACTATCTGCGCGGCATGTACCAGAATGGCTTAAAGAATTACAGCGATGGCATCGGCATCCATCCCAGCGGCTTTGCCAACCCGCCGTGGGTGACCTTTGAAGACTGGACGTCCGGCAATTACGATGCACTTTCGCACGTGAATCATCGTAGCTTCTACTTCCTAAGCACGCTGCGCGAGTCGCGCAAGGTGATGCAGGAATTTGGCGATGCTAATAAGCGGCTTTGGCCGACGGAATTTGGCTGGGGATCGACGCCGTCGCCCTTCCCAGGCTACGAATATAAGGCGCGCATCGACGAAGCAACCCAGGCGCGTTGGATCGTCGAGTCGTTCAGGATCATGGCGGATTCTGGCTATGTGGCCGTGCCGATGCTGTGGAATCTGAACTATCCGCGCGACACGGAAATGGGCGCATTCGCTGTCGTCGGGCGACCGGCGTTCGATGCGCTGAAGGCAATGATGGGACGCTAATCAAACAGGGCAGGGAATGGCAATGCGAAGCAGCTTGAAACGATGTACGATCCTATTGTTGGGAGTGATGCTCTTGTTGGTTGCGTGCGGCGGCGGCAATGAACCGACGCCTACGCCCACGAAGACGCCAGCCGCCTCCGCGCAAAGCGAGGCAACGGCGACGCCTACGATCGCGCCGGCGGGCGAACAGAATACAGGTGCGCCCGCAACGCAGCCTACCGATCCGCCGCAGCCAGCGCCTGCTACGCCGATAACCGAAAAGATTGCGCGCGTCGCTGTCGATCAACTCAATGTGCGCAGCGGGCCAAGCACAGCCGACTCCATTGTGCGGCTGGCGAATTTGGGCGAGACTTTTGTCCTGCTCAGCCAGTCCACCGATGGTCAATGGCTGGAGCTTGGCGAGAATGGCGCATCGCTGGGGTGGGGCGCGGCCCAGTTCATGACAATCGAGGAGCGCGTGGCGCAGACCTCTTCCGGTTCGACGAACGCGCCAGCGTCGGGATCGCCGGGTGGCTCGTCCACGAGCTTTGCACCGGCCACCATGTCCAGCCCGGATTATGGCGCGCAGGTTTTTGTGTGGTGGCGCGAGGAGATTCGCGACCGCGACCTGGACTTGATGAAGGATGGCGGCTTCAACTGGATCAAGCAGGCGTTTTCATGGGAATCGATCGAGGGTGCCGGTCGTGGTCGCTACGATTGGTCGATCGCCGACCAGGTCGTGACGCATGCAAACGACCGCGGTCTCAAAATTCTGGCGCGCCTGAGCCTCGATCCGGACCTGCGCGATTTCTGGGCAGGCGATCCACCGCAAAACGGTGACGCATTTGCAGAGTTTGCTGGCGCGCTGGCTGCGCGCTACAGTTGCAAGCCGGGCGCCACCGGCTGCATCCAGGCGTATCAGATTTGGAACGAGCCGAATCTGGCGCGCGAGTGGGGCGGCAAGCGCCCCAATCCAGCCGAGTATGTGCAGTTCCTGGGCAAAGCATATCGTGCGATCAAAGCCGCCAATCCCAACGCCATCGTGGTCAGCGCAGGCATGGCGCCAACTGGCGACAACGGCGAGATTGCGATGCCGGACGATCTGTTTTACGAACAGATGTATCAGGCGATGGGTGGCAGCAGCGACGGATACTTTGACATGCTTGGTGTACATGGCGCTGGTTATGCCGCGCCGCCCGAACTCGACCCGGCGGAGGCAGCCAGCAACCCCAAATACGGCGGCTATCGATTCTTTGCCTTTCGTCATGTCGAGGACATCCGTCGCATCATGGAGCGCTACGGCGATGTAGGCAAGAAGATCGTGCTGCTCGAGTTTGGTTGGACATTTGATCCGGTGAATCCAGCCTATAAATGGCACGGCGCCGACGCTGGCATCGATATGTTCGTGCAGGCAGACTATCTCAAACGCGCCTATCAATATGCGGCGACGAACTGGCCCTGGGTCGGGTTGATGAGCGCACTGACGATGCCCAATCTCGACTGGCTGGCTGACGGCAACCCACAGGACGAGGAGCAGTACTGGTGGGCGTTGATGGAGCCAAGCCCAATCGACGCGCTCAACTGGCGGCCAGCGTATATTGAGCTGTGCATCTATTTGAATGGCTTGAAGGGGCAGCGGTGTAAATACGACCCGAACTAGGGCCGTTTCCTGAACTAAAGGAGCGCAGTCGTCTTTTAGGGAAACCCTTAGCATATCTTCTCAATATTCCGGGACAGGGGCACGATATATCGCGCCCCTTTAGTTGGCTCCACCTCGGATTATTGAGAAGATACCCCCCTTGGCTTTCTTGAAAGATGACTGCGGAAGTTTCGTGGAAATAAAGCAACCTGTTCAGAGTTGTAGTTTGCGCGCAATTGCCTCTTTCACCACCTTGACATCGGCTGGCAGATAGACTGGCGGGTTTGCCAGTTCGCTTTCGACCTCGTCTAGTTTCCCTTCGTGATAGCCGACTTTGAAGCTGGTGAACTTCAGCCCATGTGCAGTTGAGATAACGACGACGCGGTCGCTTGATTTGATCTGGCCGCGTGCGATCAGCTTGAAGAGCGCAGCCAGCGCCACGCCTGTGTGCGGGCAGGTGTACATGCCGGTGAGGTCCGCACGCGCGGCGGCGTTCGCCAGCTCATGCTCGGTGACGGCTTCGACCAGACCGTTGGTTTCGACGACCGCCTGCACTGCCTTTTCATAGCTCACCGGATCGCCGATTTGGATGGCGGAGGCAAGCGTCTTGTCGGCGTGGATGGCGACCTTCTCGCGAAATCTGCTGAGATAGCTGAGGTAGAATGGATTGGCTTTGTTTGCCTGCGCCGCCACCAGCCTCGGCAGTTTGGCAATGATGCCGAGGTCTTGCATCAACTTCATGCCTTTGTAGAGCGCGCTGATATTGCCGAGATTGCCGACCGGAATAATAATCCAATCCGGGACTTCCCAGTCAAACTGACGCACGATCTCGATGCCGACGGTTTTCTGACCCTCAATGCGCACGCTATTCATCGAGTTGGCAAGATAGATGCTGTTATCCTGCGTCACTTCCTTGACGATGCGCATACAGCCATCGAAATCTGTGTCGAGCGCCAACACATGTGCGCCATTGGCGACCGGCTGGATTAGCTGCGCCGTGCTCACCTTGCCCGAAGGCAGAAAGATGATCGACGGAATTCCAGCAGCGGCGGCGTAGGCTGCAAGCGCAGCCGAAGTGTCGCCTGTGCTTGCAGCCGCAACCGCCTTGACCGGACTTGCGCCGCTCGCCATCATCTGCTTGACGACGCTGACCAGCACAGTCATGCCCAGGTCCTTGAAACTGCCGGTGTGGCTGTTGCCGCAAAGCTTCACCCAAAGATCGGGCACGCCGATTTCACGGCCCAGCCGCTCGGCCCAGAAGAGATTGGTGTTGCCCTCATACATGCTGACGACATTTTCATCGCGCAGATCGGGCATCACCCACTCGCGCATCCCCCACACTCCGCTGCCGTAGGGAAAGACCGACGTGCCGGCGCGACGTTCAAGCAATGTCTTCCATTCGTCGGCAGTGCGATCGCGTAGCGCTTCGACGTCGTGGTGCACTTCAAGCAGACCGCCACAGGATGGGCAGGTGTACATGACATCGTAGACGGAGTATTCCCCTGGACAGCCGCGAAAACAGCGAAAATGGGCGTTGTAGGTTCGAGAAGGGGCGGGCGCAACTTCGGCTAACATTTGGATCGATCCTCACAAACTGGCGGGTTTGATTGACTGGCTCCTTGCACTGAGCAAATAAATTGTAGCATATCCAGGACTGGCAGCCGTCGGAAAGCCTTCTATTGTGTCATATCGACGATGGGTGAGGGCGTATTCCCTGGTATCTATGCAAAAACGGATGCGCATGATCGATCATGCGCATCCATTCGATTTTTTTGTTCAGCAACGTGTCTGGGCGACGACCCAGATGACTTCAACTGTGCTCAGCCGATGTCGTCGAAGTAGTCCAGCTCCTCCAGACTCCACTTTTCCGGTGAACGCCACAGACCGGAGAGCAGCAGCTCGCGAATGAACATCATCTCCTTCGGCAGCCGATCGTAGAGCTTGAAGAAGAGTTCATCGTGCGACGCGATCTCCTTTGTCCACTCGCCACGGTCGATGGTCATGATGGCGTCAAAGTCCTGACGAGTGAAGTGCTCCAGCCCGCGCCAGTCGAGGTGTTCATAGCGCGGCGCCCAGCCCAACGGACACTCGACGCCCAGGCTCTTGCCGCGCACGCGCTCGACGATCCATTTCAGCACGCGCATGTTGTCGCCAAAACCGGGCCATAGGAATTTGCCATTTTCGTCGCGGCGGAACCAGTTGACGTTGAAGATGCGCGGCGGGTTTGGGATGTGACGTCCGAAATCCAGCCAATGGTTGATGTATGCCCCCATGTGGTAGCCAGCGAAAGGCAGCATCGCAAAAGGATCGCGGCGCACTTCGCCAAGTTTGCCAAATGCAGCCGCCGTCATTTCCGACCCCATGGTGGCCGCGCTGTAGACCCCAAACGCCCAGTTAAACGATTGATAGATCAACGGCGCCACCGTGCTGCGTCGTCCGCCAAAGATGAAGGCAGAGATCGGCACGCCGCGCGGGTCGTCGTACGCCGGGTCGACGGATGGGCATTGGCTGATCGGCGCCGTGAAGCGCGCGTTCGGGTGCGCTGCCTTCCGTCCACAATCAGGCGTCCAATCCTGACCCTGCCAGTCGATCAGATGAGCGGGCGGTTCGTCGGTCATCTCCTCCCACCAGACATCACCGTCATCGGTCAAGGCGACATTGGTGAAGATCGTGTTTTTCAGGATTGAGTTCATGGCGTTGGGGTTGCTCTTGTAGTTTGTGCCAGGCGCCACGCCAAAGAGACCGGCTTCTGGATTGATCGCATAGATTTGACCATCGTGGTTTGGTTTGATCCAGGCGATGTCGTCGCCGACCGTCGTGACTTCCCATCCCTCGTCCTGAAACGGCTTGGGCGGAATGAGCATGGCGAAGTTGGTCTTGCCACAGGCGCTTGGGAAAGCCGCCGCCACGTAGGTCTTGTCGCCGTCAGGGCTTTTGACGCCCAAAATCAACATGTGCTCAGCCAGCCAACCCTGCTCGCGACCAAGCACTGAGGCAATACGCAGCGCAAAGCACTTTTTGCCGAGCAATGCGTTGCCGCCGTAGCCAGAGCCATAGCTCCAGATCGTGCGCTCTTCAGGGAAGTGGACGATATATTTCTGCTGTGGGTCTGGATTGCAGGGCCACGCAACATCCGCCTGGCCCGGTTCGAGTGGCATACCAACGGAATGCAGACAATGTACAAATTCTCCGTCGCCCAATGCTTCGACCACAGCCCTGCCCATACGCGTCATGATGCGCATATTCACCACAACATAGGGTGAGTCGGTGATTTCCACCCCAATGTGGGAAATCGGCGAGCCGATTGGTCCCATACTGAAAGGAATCACATACATCGTGCGCCCACGCATAGACCCCTCGAATCTGGGGCGCAGCTCTTCTTTCATCTTGCGCGGGTGCATCCAGTTGTTGGTTGGCCCCGCTTCCTTTGGGCTGAGCGAGCAGATAAACGTGCGATCTTCAACGCGAGCAACGTCGCTGGGATGGGAGCGAGCAAGGAAACTATTGGGGCGCTTTTCTGGATTGAGTCGAATGAAAGTGCCGTTTTGCACCATCAATTCGCACAGAGAGTCGTATTCTTCCTGGGAGCCATCACACCAGTGGAATGCATCGGGCTTACACAGCTCGACCATTTCTTCCACCCAATTGCGCAGTTCTTGGTTCGTTACATACTCTGGAATCGTGAAAGCCATGTGTTCTCTGTCCTTTATTCTGGATTTGTTTGTTCCGTCAACACATCAAATTTCAGTTGGCGGATTTCTGCGTTCAGTATATCAATTTCTGGCTAGGTGTCCTAGTGACACTTATCCCATGTTCAGATGGGACAACTGTCCCAGCATTGTCTGATGTGCGAGTTTGCGATGCACAGGAATCTGCTATACGTGCATCTTGCGCGACAAAGTGCTACTGTTGCCTGCAATCAGTAAGTTTATGACAGCAGGCAAGCACACTATGTCCGCAACTTTGCAGGCAACGCTGATCTACAATCCGCACGCCGGATTCGACGACTGGCAGCAGAACATCAATGCAACCGCTGCGTTTTGGCGTGCACGTGGCTGGGATGTAACGCTGCGTCAAACCGATCACCCCAGGCATGCCACAGCGATGGCGGTGGAGGCGGCGCGGGCTGGTCACCAACTGGTGTTGGCTGCGGGCGGCGACGGCACGCTCCACGAAGTCGCCAACGGGCTACTCGGTTCGCAGACGGTGCTGGCAGTATTGCCGGCGGGCACAACCAACTGTTTTGCACGCGATCTCGGCTTGCCTGCACCGAACGGCGCTAACCCCTACTGGCTGCTCGAAGCATCGGAGCGGCTGATGGCTGGCAGCGTGCAGGCAGTGGACGTTGGGGAGTGCAACAACGGCGGTTCGTTCATTTTGTGGGCGGCAGTGGGCGTCGATAGCCGCATCGTTGAAGGGGTCGAGCCGCGCTCGCGGCTGCTCAAACGGTTTGGCATGGCTGGCTACATCGCAAAGGCAACGCTGCCTTTTCTTCTCCACCGGGGAGAAAAGATGCGTGTTAGCGTCGATGATGAAATTGTGGAAGAAGAGATGTTGGCGGTGGTGGTCAGCAATTCACGGCTATACGCGGGCGGGTTGTTCAATCTCAGTCCAGAGAGTGTGCTCGACGATGGCAAGTTTGACGTGTGGATGCTCTGTGGGCGCTATTCGCCGCAAATGATGGCGCATAGTCTTTCAATCATGGCCGGGCGTCACGGCGCTCGCGAGCACATCATCAAACGCTCCGGCAGCCATGTCTTGATTGAGACCTCGACGGCGCAGCCATTTCATTTGGACGGCGAATTGAATCGCTTCACACCGATCGAAATCACACTGGAGCCGGGCTTTCTGCGCATACTGGCGCCGCAAGGGGCGCCAGCCGACCTGTTCGCCAACAGGGGATGCTCATTGATGACATCGGTGACGACCGGTCGCCCCGCGCCTGTTCCTACCGGTTCCGTTTGAAATAGACGTCAGCGAAGACAGCGAGAACGAGCACGCCACCCTTCACCACATACTGCCAGGCTGGTGCAACATTGAGCATCTGCAAGCCGGTGGTCAGGCTTGCCATGATCAGTGAGCCGATCAGCGCGCCGAAGACCGTGCCGACGCCACCCAGAGTGGAGGTGCCGCCAAGAATCGCGCTGGCAATCGCATCAAGTTCGTAACCTTGACCTGCAGCCGTCGTACCATAACCGACATAAGATGCGAGAACAATACCAGCAATGCCGGAGAGCAAACCCATCAAAATGAAGATCAGGAAAATGCTACGCCGGATATTGATGCCTGACAGGCGCGCAGCTTCGCGATTGCCGCCAATTGCATAGGCATAGCGACCAAAGCGTGTGTTGTTTGACACGTACGCCATGATCGCTGCTGTGATTGCCAACAGCAGCACCGGCGTTTGAATGCCACGATATTGGTTCACCCAGTAAACGTACCCAATCACCAACACAGCGTAAAAGATGGTTGTCACAATGTCGAGAGCTATGTTTGGCAGTTGAAAGCCATGACGACGCTTGCTTTGGCGACTGCGCGCCATATTCCAAAAAAGAAAGACAACGACTACAGCAGCAATAGTCCAGCCGGCTGTCGGCGGTAAGTAGCCTTGTGCAATTTCCGAGAAGTAAGGCTGATTTGCCGGAATTGTTCTGCCCTGGGTAACGAGGAGAATCGCACCATTGAGCACGAACATGCTGCCCAGGGTTACAATAAAGGCTGGAACGTTCAGATAGGCAATAATATAGCCTTGCAAAACGCCCCAAATAATCCCAACGCCAACACCGATAATAACGGAGAGCATTGCCGCCACAAGTGGCATATTAGGAATGAGTTGATACCAGACGTTCGCCTGGAAATACGCCGCCACCACCGAGACGAACCCAGCCAGCTTTCCCACTGACAGATCGATATTGCCGGTGACGATCACGAAGACCATACCGATTGCCAGAAATGAAGTGACGGTCATCTGGCGGAAGAGATTCGACACATTCTGCGCCGAGAAAAACGCCCCATTGGTCAACATTGCAAACAGGATCCAGATCGCCACCAGCGCCAGAATAATTGTATAGGTCTGGATATTGCTGCGAAAACGTCTACCCAACTCAGCAGCCAGCCCAATATCCGTTTTGGGGCTGTTGACATTTGTAGATACAGCCATAGAATTGACTCCTCGGTTTTCGATTCAGATGGGTGTAAGCTCGTCGGCAATGCCGGTGGCCAACGCCATGATGTGTTCCTGTGTAGCTTCAGCAATGTTTAATGTACGCGTCGAGCGCCCTTCATGCATCACCATGATGCGGTCACTCATGCCAAGCACTTCTTCCAATTCGCTCGATATCATGATGATCGACACGCCACGTTCAGCCAACTCATTCATCAGTTTGTAAATCTCGTATTTTGCGCCCACATCAATGCCGCGTGTGGGGTCGTCCATAATCAGAATCTTTGGGTCGGACAACAGCCATTTGGCAATGACGACTTTTTGTTGGTTGCCGCCCGAAAGCGAATCGACGCGCGCCTGTAGATTAGGCGCCTTCACTGCCAGGCTCCTGGCTTGTTGGGTGGCCGCAACTAGTTCAGCATCGGCGTCAATGCGCATGAAACCCGAAAACTGATCGAGGTTTGCCAAAGAGATGTTTTTGAGAATCGATTGTATCAACACCAGCCCTTGACCCTTGCGATCTTCCGGAACCAAGCTGATGCCATAGCGCATAGCGTCACGCGCGTTATGAATGTTCAGTTGCCGCCCTTCCAACCGTATACTGCCGCTCGTAATCTTGCCGTACTCACCAAAGATTGTTGTGACCAATTCAGTGCGTCCAGACCCCATCAAACCAGCTATTCCGAGAATCTCGCCACGACGCAGGTTGAAGCTGACGCCGTTGAGCACTTTGTGGCTGGTTTCGTTTGGATCGACCGCATGCAAGTCGTTTACTTCAAAGATGACCTCGCCTGGATGGCGATTGCCGCGAGGAAAGCGTTCCCTCATCTCGCGGCCCACCATATAGTTGACAAGCTTCTCCAGAGTTAGCTGGCTGGTTGGCTGGGTTGTCACCGTCTTACCGTCGCGCAAAACCGTGACTGAATCTGTGATGCGGAAGAACTCTTCCAACTTATGTGTGATGTAGATGCATGTGACGCCATGGCCGCGGAGATTCTCCAGGATCGCCATTAATTTGTCGATCTCGCTCTCCGTCAGGGCGCTGGTTGGCTCGTCGAGAATCAGAATCTTGGCGTCTTCTGAAAGCGCCTTGGCGATCTCCACCATCTGCATTTTGCCGACGCCCAGATATTTCACTACAGCTTGTGGCGATACATCCAGACGATATTTTGCCAGAATGTCGCGCGTGTCGGCGTATAGCTTACTCCAGTTGATGGCGCCATTCTCGAGCGGTTCTTTGCCGAGAAATACATTTTCGCCCACTGTCATGTTCGGGACCAGGGTCAACTCCTGGTAGACGATAGCGATCCCCTCGTCGCGAGCCTGGCGTATCGAGCCAACACCGAGTTTCAGTTCTTTGCCATCATAAATGATTGTGCCATCGTATTCGCCGTGCGGGTAAACGCCCGACAATATCTTCATCAAGGTCGATTTACCTGCACCATTTTCGCCGCACAGTCCATGAATTTCGCCACGGCGAATCTGGATTGACACATTGTCCAGAGCAGTGACGCCCGGAAACTTCTTGGTTACATTGCGGATGTCAAGGATAATGTCTTCACTCACTGCTTGCTCCTGTAGATCAGGCAGGCATGCCTGCAAGGAAGCGCTCCGGAGGATGTACACCCGGAGTTGAAGTCTTATAAGATAAGTCCGGCGTTGCTCAGGATGTGAGACGCCGGACTTATCTGCTCATTCAAACGCAACTAGGGTCGCGCAGGGCGTTGATCTTCGGGAATGTCGCGGAAGACATCGTCGTACGACTGGAAGCCGTTAGCAACGCACAGATCGAAGACGTTGTCAGCGTTAACCTGCTCGACGGGCAAGAACAACGCCTGGACACTACCTGCCAGAGATTCGTCGAGGGTCAATTCAGCCAGCGTATACTCCTGCAAACCTTCTACAGCCTTTCCCTTAAGCAGGGCATCGACCATGTCGACGGCAATCGGAGCCAGGTTGCGAATATCCTTGAGGATCGACACGGTCAGTTGCCCCTTAACGATGCTGTTGCAACCGTCAGCAGTGGCGTCTTGACCGGAGATCGGCACCACACCAGCCAACCCCTGAGCATTGAGCGCCTGCAACGCACCAAGCGCTGTGCCGTCGTTCGACGCGACGACAGCGTCGATATCGTTGTTAACGCTGGTCAGGATATTTTCCATCAGCTTCAACGCATTGGCTGGATCCCAGTTTTCCACCCACTGATCAGCCACAATCTCGACCTTGCCTTCCTCAACCAGTGGATTAATGATCTCGTCCTGACCCTGACGGAAGAGGATAGCATTGTTGTCGGTCGGGCTGCCACCCAATTTGACAACGCGCGCCGGACCGTTAGCTGCTACATCCCAATTAGCAATGTCAAGCGCTTTCATAACGCCATCCGCCTGCTGGCGACCGACTTCGACGTTGTTGAAGGAAATGTAGCCAGAAATTTTGGGCGTTTTGATCAGTCGATCGTATGCTACGACAACCACACCAGCGTCTGCTGCCCGATCTACGGCAGTAACGGCAGCATCGCCATCCTGCGCCACGATGATTAACGCCTTTGCGCCCTGGCTAACCATGTTGTCGATCTGATCGTTCTGCAGTTTGACATCCTGGTTGGCTTCCTGGCTGAGAACCTCATAACCTCTTTCCTCCAGCAAGCCGCGCAGAATGATCTCTTCGTTTTTCCATCGCTCGGTAGCGAAGTCGGAGAAAGAGAGTCCTACCTTGATTTTTTCACTTGCTGGTGCAGCAGCCTGCCCACCGCCAGCCGGCGCAGCCGTTGGCGCAGTACACGCCATCATCAGGCCAGCTATCACAGCCAGGACGACCATCAACGAGAGTACATGGCGCGTTTTCTTGTACATACGTATCCTCCAGAAAACAAAATAAAGATGGTTGAACAACAAACAATACTTGCACAACAAAAGAAACGTGGAGACACTCGAAAGGAGATGTCCCATGCTTCATCGCAAAACACAGTTGGTCAATTGTAATTTTGGAACTGACAGTTCATAATCGGCGGCTTTTTCACTCGTCAGTTACAATTGCCACTTCAAATCATATATGCATCGCATAACTAATGTCAAAGCCAATATACAGGTGAATTTTAAGCAGAGAATTGCTGGCGCACCCTCTGTGATTCGGGCGCCTGCGACGCGCCTTTGTCAGCATAATGAAATGCACAAATTGCTTGCTTCTGATACAATCGAAAGCAGTCAAAGATTGTCGATTAGAGCATCCATGGATCATCCAATTGCGGATCGAATCCAGACTTAATTTGCGCACAATCGGAAGAAAGACAGAGGAAGAAACCATGAACGTTTTAGTCACCGGGGGCGCCGGTTATATTGGCAGCATCGTCGTTGAGCAGCTCATCAAAGCTGGCGATGACGTCGTTGTCTTTGATAATCTTTATCAAGGTCACCGCGCCGCGGTGCACCCCAAAGCGGTTTTTGTGCAGGGCGACCTGGTTGACCGTGCAGCAATTGATGCAACGTTGGCGACGCATCAACCGGATGCAATCATGCACTTCGCCTCCTATACGCTTGTTGGCGAGTCGATGCAGCACCCGTTCATGTATATCGGCGACAATGTCACCAACGGGTTGAATCTGCTGCGCAGCGCGCTGGAACACGGCGTCAAAAAGTTCATTCTTTCCTCGACCGCCAATCTCTTTGATAAGCCAGAGCGGATGCCTATCGATGAGAACGAGCGCATTATCCCAGGCAGCCCCTACGGCGAATCGAAGAATATCCTGGAGCGGATACTTTTCTGGCTTGATCGCACGCAGGGAATGCGTTACGCCTGTCTGCGCTACTTCAACGCATGCGGCGCATCCGAAGAGCGCGGCGAGCACCACGATCCAGAGACGCACATCATCCCGCTTGTCTTGCAAGTGGCGTTGGGCCAGCGCGGGGACTTCGCCATCTTTGGCGATGATTATCCAACGCCCGATGGCACTTGCGTGCGCGATTATATCCACGTCATCGACTTGGCGCAGGCGCACATTCTGGCGCTGCGTGCGCTCGACGCAGGCAGCCGCACCTACAATCTTGGCAACGGGCGCGGCTTCAGCGTCAAGGAGGTCATCGACATGGCGCGCGACATAACCGGTCACCCCATCCCTACGCGGGTAGTGGCGCGGCGCCCTGGCGACCCAGCTGTGCTCGTCGCCAGCAGTGAAAAAATTCGCCGCGAACTCGGCTGGGAACCGAAATATCCCGAACTGCGCACGATTTTGGAGACAGCGTGGGCCTGGCACGTTTCGCATCCACACGGCTACCCGGCAGACGTGTAAATCTTATCATCTGCCAATGTGATGACGACGCCTGACGAGCGCTGTCTTTGCACTTCTCGAACTCATCTCGCGACCTATCTACTCGGTGCGCACGACCTTCACTGAACGTTTGGCGCGCACATCGTACAGGTCGGAGCGGCGGTCGTAGAGATGGCGCACCGTCGCCAGATCACGTTGCTGCACCAGTGAGGTGAGGTCGAGATCGGTGATCAGCACGGTCTCAACGTTGGCTTCGCTGGCGCCAGCGGTCGCCGCAGGGGGAAAGGCAAAGTCGCTCGGCGTGAAGACCGCAGCCTGCCCATAGTTGATCAAGTAGTTTTTGGAGGCAGGCAGGTTGCCGACATTGCCCGCGATCACAGTGTAGATGAAGTTTTCGACCGCGCGCGATTGCGCAGTATAGCGGATGCGGTCGAACGCCTTGCGCTCGTCGGTGCTATAGGGGATGAAGATCACCTCGGCGCCGGAGAGCGTCTGCAAGCGCGCCACTTCGGGAAACTCGACATCGTAGCCGACCTGGATGCCGATGCGCGCCAGCGGCGTGTCGAAGACTTTGATGTCCTCGCCCGGCTCGATGTCGAAATCGGTGCGCTCAATCGGCGGAATGTGCAATGCGTCCTGGCTGTAATATTGTCCGCTCGGCGTGAACAGATAGGCGACGTTGTAGATTTCGCCGTTGCGCAGCTCAGGCTGCGAGCCGGCGATGATATACAGCCCATGCTTCTCCGCCAGGTCGCTAAAGAGGTCGATGTAGCGGTCGGTCATTGCAGCCAGGCGGCGAATGGCGGCGCGCGAGTCGAGATCGGACGGCATGATCGTGAACAACTGCGCTGTGAACAACTCCGGAAAGAGCAGAAAGTGCGAGTGATAGGTGTTCGCAGTATCCACGAAGAAGTTGACCGTCTGCTCAAATTCGTCCCATGAATGGATCGGGCGCATGAACCACTGTGCTGCGCAGACGCGGATGCGACGCACGACGCGCTGCAGCGGCGCAGCGGCAATCTTGCGCTTCTCCGGCTGATAGTTCGGGTTGGGCATCTCCAGCAGCGTCGAGTAGTTGAGACTGGAGTCGTCCCAAAGAAAATCGAGCAACACGCGACGCACCGTATAGCCGGCGCGCAGGTGCGCCGACAGCGACGGGTCGGCGATTTCGCCGCTGACGACTTTTTGCACATATTCCTCGGCGGTCATCTTGCCGGCAAAGTCGGTGTAGCCTGGGATGCGGCCGTAGGCAACCATACGGCGCAGGTTATAGCGCTTCATCAGTGTGACGCGCTTTTCGTAAAGCACTCTGGAGACGCCCAACCGCCGATATTCGGGGCGCACGCCGATGTCGGCGCCGTAGAGTGTGTCGCCCGATGGGTCGTGTGTGCTGAAGGTGCCGCCGCCGGTGATCTCCTCGTAGGTGTACCAATGCGCGTCGTCGTCGAGCTGCACGATCAACGATGTGGCGTAGCCGACGATCTGCCCGTCCGCCTCAGCCAGAAACTGCCCTTCGGGAAAGGCGGCGTATTGCATCTCGTAGAAGCGTTCAGTGTAGTAGGCGTTCTTTGGATATTCAGGATAGGCGGCGCGGTGACATGCAACGACGCCTGGAATGTCCTCTGGCGTCCAGGTGCGGACAAGGATGCGGGGTTTGCGTCTGCGTGCGCTCATGGTTCATCCGGTGACTGTTGCTCTTCCCAGGCGTGTTGGGCAACCTTGCGCGCAATCTCAAAGCCAAAGCCACGCCGGGCGAGATGTACAATGATTTTCTGCTCAAACTCGGCTTTTGTCAACGCGCGCCAGCGATCCAACTGTCTTTCGATTGCCGCCCAGGCTGCCCGCTCTTCGTCGATCTCGGTCAATGCCGCGCGAATCGCTTCTCCTTCGACGCCTTTCTGACGCAGCTCGTAGGCGATGGCGGCGGCGCTGCGTGGGCGAAAGCGGCTACGATTCTCCACCCAGAAGGCGGCGAATGCAGCATCGTCGACGTAGCTGCGCGCTTCCAGCCGCTCCAGCGCGGCGTCGATAGCTTCGGCAGCATGTCCCTTTTCGGTCAATCGTCGTGCAACTTCGGCGCGGCTGCGCGGGCGGGCAGCCAGAAAGTGCAGCGCAGCCTGATATGCTTTGTCAATTTCGTCGTTTGTGCGCAGATCGGCGATCTCGGCGTCGTTCAACTGTTGCCCTTTATGCAGGCGCGTAGCCACGTCCAATGTCACGCCAAAAGCGAACGCGTTGTCAATGAAGACGCTCACGCGCTCAGGATTATTTTTCTGCACCTTCAACGCCGTGATCACGCCAGCCATCAGCCAACCTCCACCGCTTTTGGGTTGCGCTGCTGGTGCAGCCACGCCGCCAGCGCCACGAACGCCAGCGTCAAGCCAAGCCCCACTGCGCCGACGGCAATCATGCCGCCAAATGCAAAAATGGCGCCAGTGGAGAGGCTGCCCGTGCCCGATGCCAGCGCCACCAGCATGTCGTTGGCGCCTTGAATCCGCCCGCGCTCGCTGGCATGGAGCGCGCCGGTGAGCAGCGAGGAACCGGCGACAAAGCAGAAGCTCCAACCTAGGCCGAGCAAAAAGAGTGCAAGGGTCAATGTCAGCATGTTGGCTGCCACCGCCGCCATGACGCTGGAGAGAACCAGCACGGCCGCTCCAAACGCGATCATCGGGCGTGCGCCAAGCTGGCTGATCAGCCAGCCGGTGAGAAAGGCAAAACCAAACATGCCGAGCGTGTGCGCCATGAAGACGAAGGAAATCTCGCTGTTGGTGTGGTTCTCGTGGTGCATGTGCACCGGCGTGATCACCATAATCAGCGTCATTACAAGTTGGCCGACCACCATCGACGCCACGGCAAGCTGTACGGTGCGATCGGCGAAGATCGCACGCGCCGTGCGCGACGCCAGGATGTTGCCATGGGCGTCGCGCGAAGGGACATCGAACTGCCTGCCAAAATGTAGCGGGTCTGGACGCAGGAACAGCATCGTCATTATCGCAGCGACTGCCAGCAAGCCGGCGCCGAGCAGATAGGGACCCGCATTTGCCTCAAAGCCTAGACGCATCGCCAACGCCGAGGTCGGACCCACCAATAGTGGCCCACCGACTGCACCGATCGTGCCAGCAAATACGATAAAGCCGATCACGCGTGCACGTTGGTCGGAGGGCCACACTTCGGCGGCAATGAAGCGCGATTGTTGGCTGGTGGCGTTGTTGATGCCGACGATGGTCGAGCTGACGCATAGCAACACAAACGAGAAACTTTGCACCGCCAACACGCCGGTCGCCATGCCCAGCGCGCCAATGCCATAGCCGAGTATCATGCCGCTGCGCCGTCCGGAGCGATCCATCAGCCAACCCATCGGCACCGCCAACGCCGCACGCCCGATCAATCCAAGCGTCGTCGGCAAGCCAGCCAGCGTGTCCGTGCCGCTCAGCATGGCAGCATTGACCGAAAGCAGCGTCACCGTGGCGATGAACGCTGCGCTGAAGATGCTCTCGCTAAGAAAAATTGTGCTGGTAATACGCCGCGACACTGCCGTCTGGCTGCTGCCTTGTATTTGCATGATGAATCCAAACCGAATCGATGATGAAAAGATTTCGGTAGTATAGATCAACAGCGCAAGCAGCGCGAAACACAGGGCTAAAGGAAACGCTCCGGCAAATCTTGCCGGAGCGTTTCCTCACAACCTATTCAACCCACACCACGAAGGAGAAAGGAGAACCCAGATCAGGCAGCTACAACTTCTTCCGCCGTTTCTGCTGGGGCTTCAAGCAATGCATCAATCTCGCGCAGAACCGTGACGCGATTCTTGTTGGCGACTTCGTACTCACGCACCTTTGCCAGCATTTCCTTCGAGAAGGAGGGCAGCATGGCGATCACATCCTTGGCTGGCATCTCGTCGTAACCCTCAACCACCGCTTCGGCGACGGCTGCTTTGACCTCGATGGCAACATCCTTCACCGCGGATTGCGCCTCAGAGACGGCTGGCTGGAACTGCGCCAGGAACTTTTCGACCTCAGCGACAATCGACTTGGCGTTCTTGCTGACATGGTCAACCTGATCCTCGACATAGTCGACGACACGCTTGATTTCGGGCTTTTCCTGCACCTTGTTGAATTGTTCGAGCCACTCCGCTTCGATTTCCTCCCCGCGTTTCTCAGCCTTTTCCACCAACTTGACGCCTTCGCTCCAAAGCTCTTGCGCCTTGTCAAAGGCAAGACCCCACATGCCTGCGTAAGCAAGGACTGCCTTGCGACCAAACGTCTGCGCCTGCTTCACACTATCTTCGACCTGCTCTTGCACGTTGCGCAGATCGATATTCATGGCTACTTTTTCACTCATTATCGTTGCTCCTCGAATTTTAGAACCTGTTTCGATTCGATCTTTTCTTACGTTACGTCTATAACGCAGTGCGTTACAAACAGCATTATAACGCATTGCGTCATGAATGTCAATACCTTGAGGTGTAAGAAATTTGTTTGAACAGTAAGATGAGCATTGCGGAGGGACGACAGATTCTGTCTACGCATTCCCAATGAAGGCGGTGGAAAAAGAAAAAGCCCGGAGCATCCGCTCCGGGGCTGGATCAATCTGATCCGTTCCTGGCCGATCAGGCGGTTGCGCTGTCAGTCTTGGGGGTGAAGTTTGGATCGCGATATTTCTTGCCCTCCTCGATTAGCATGACCGGAATTCCGTTGCGGATCGGATATTTGTAGCCGTTGCGTGGGTTGAGCAGGAATTTGCCGTCATCCACTAGTTCGAGCGGCCCCTTATCTTCTGGGCAGACGAGAATCTTCAGCAGCTCCTCGCTGATCTTGCCGCCAAGCGGCGCATCATCCAGTGATTTGACCGGCTGCGATGGCAAAACACCGCTCCGTGCCGCCGACTCGCCGTCGGGGGGAGCAAAAATCTGTTTGAGCACGTAAACCACGCCGGCAACCACAGCGGCAAAAAAGAGGAACTTGAGCAGGTTTTTCATGATATAACTCCAGTTAGAATCTTTCAGCGCAAAACCACAACTGTAATCATGTTATCATAAACAGCATATAGAAATGAAATTCCCATAAAGGATGGGTCAGCACACGACGACCTTTGCACTGGCTTTATGACAATTGTATACTACACCGATGATGACCCGTCAATCCAACTGGTATGACGCGCAATGATTCTTTTTGGGCTGGCACTATTGATCGGTGTATGGCTGCTCAGCGTCTATTGGCTTGATCGACGCCAGCAACGACGCAGCGACGGCTACGCGTGGGCGAAAGACGTGTTGGCAGGCGGGGTGCTCTGGCTGTTGGTTTTTGGTTTTTTCTGGCGCACTTTGAGCGGCGCTGCCTTTCAACCAGCAGATGGCGGCGACCTGGTCAGCTTTCTCTTTCCCACCTATCGCTTTGCCGCCGTCGAATTGAGCCAGGGGCGCATGCCGCTATGGAACCCGACGCTCTACGGCGGCGCGCCTTTCATCGGCGATATTCAAGCTGGTTTTCTCTATTTGCCTAACCTGTTGCTCTTTCTCGCTGCGCCGGCTTTCCCTTATGAGACGCTGCAGTGGTTCAGTGTTGCGCATCTGTTCTGGGCCGGGCTGGGGATGTACGCGCTCATGCGCACGCTGCGCTGGCCCTTGCGTCCGGTCAGTCGCCCCGCTGCACTGTTCGCCGCGCTGGTCTTCGCCTTTGCCGACCCATTGTTGATTCACTTTGGCAACCTCAACCTGATCGCGGTGTTGAGCTGGGCGCCGTGGGTATTGGCGGCGTTTGTGCGCGGGCTGATGACGGCGCGCTGGCTGTGGTCCGGGGTGGCGGGGCTGCTGCTGGCGATCGGCAGCTACGCCGGACATGCGCAGAGCACACTCTACATTGGCCTGGCGCTGACGATTGTGACGATTGGTTGGGTGGCGACAACGTGGTTTGAGCAGCGTCGGTTCGACCGCGAACTGTGGCGACCGGCGGCGATGTGGTTCGTCGCCGCAGCGCTGGCTGGGTTGTTGCTGGCGCCGATCCTGCTGCCTGCGCTCGAATTGACGCAACACGCTACACGCACCGATTTCACGTACCAGGACACGGTCGCCTTCTCGCTGGCGCCGACGCAGATGCTGGCGGCGCTGGCGACGCCCTCGCTCTTTGGCCGTGGGCCTGCGCTGCACTGGAGTCTGTGGGAGCGCGTCGAGCTGCCCTATCTCGGTGTGCCGGCGCTGATTTTGGCGTTCTGCGGCGTGGCGTTGGCGCTGCCCGATGCGCGGCGTCGATTGTGGATATGGCTGGGGCTGGCTGGCTTTGGATTGCTGCTGGCGCTCGGCGTCTACACGATAGTGCATGGCTGGCTGACGTTGCTGCTGCCGATGTTCGACCAGTTCCGTGCGCCGGCGCGTGCAATTGTGCTCTGGTCGCTGGGGATGAGCGTGGTCGCTGCAGTCGGCTTCGACGCCGTCGCTCTTCATCTGTCGCGCGCGCCAGTCGTGAACGCATTTTTACGCGGCGGCGCAGCGCTGCTGGCGCTAGCTGTGCTTGCCGCCTATACGCTGTTGTTTGTGACGCAAAGCGACCCGACCGCATTTTTGCGCGCGTCGCTGGCTGCGCTGGCCCTGGTAATCGCGCTGGTCAGTTGGCTGGGCAGTTGGGCGTTGATTGTAGCGCGCTGGCGCTGGCGCCTAAGCTTTGGCGCGTTTTCGGCGCTGTTGATCGCGTTGCTCTACATCGAGTTGGCAGCGGCCGGCGCCTACACCGACATCAGCGAGCGCGACCCGACGCAGGGTTTTCAGCATGACGCAGTGATCGCTTTTTTGCGCAGCGATGAAGACCTTTTCCGCATCGACACGCGCACCGATCTGGAAGGCGTCTGGCAGCCGGACACCGCCGCGCTGGTGGGCTTGCAGGATGTCGGCGGCGTGAGCAATCCACTGGCGCTGCGCCGTGCGGTCGAATTCTGGGAGTCAACTGGCGGGCGCGCAACGCGGCGCTATGACCTGCTCAACGTCAAGTATGTGCTGGTGCGCGAAGGAACGCCGCTGCCCGAAGGTAAGTTCGAGAAGGCGTTTGGTCCCGTGCAGGGCGTCGAAGTGTATCGCAACAGGGATTTCCTGCCGCGCGCCTGGGTGGCGCCTGCCGACGCCGATCTCAGCAACGTGCTGCCGCCATCTGCGCCGTGGGGCGCTGAGGCGCTAACGTACACGCCGACCGCAATGCGCTTCCGTGTGAACACACCGGACGCCGGCTGGCTGGTGATCAGCGAATTCTGGTATCCGGGCTGGAGCGCGACAGTGAATGGCGTCGCTGCACCCATCGAGCCGGTCAACGGCGCGCTGCGTGCGGTGGCAGTCCCTGCCGGCGTGTCGGAAGTGACGCTCCGCTACTCGCCGCTTTCCTTCACAATTGGGTTGCTGGCGGCAGTGGTCGGGCTGGCGCTATTGATTGCGCTCATCTGGTTGACTCGTTCCAGCCCAGCGCCAGCCGACTCCGCGTGACGCCATCGAGCGATGTGTAGAGATAGGTGCGTCCCTCCTGCACCACGATGTCTGCATGTCCCAACCCGATGTTGCCGGGCAGGTCGACCAGCAGCGGGTTGGCGGGATATTTCTCCCATGCGCCGTCGATCTGAGCGGTGAGCGAGCGCGCCAGGCCGAGACCAAACTGCGTGTCGCCGGGATCGCCATCCGCCGGACCGCGCACGCCCTCGTAGAGCATGTAATAGCGCCGCTCGGCGCCCTCGCCCAACTGCTGAATCTCCGCCGAGCTGATCGTGCGAAAGTCGAAAAAGGGATTGGCGGCGGCGTCCGTGCGGTCGTGCGGCCCATACACCGCTGCGCCGACAAAGAGCGGATTGTTGGCGCAAGGCTGGAACACAGCGTCTTCATCGTTGACTGCCCGCTTGAAACAGCCCATCGCGCCAGGATTCTGCCCTTGCGCCATGAACACGTAGAGCGTCCCATCTTCGACAAAGACGCCGGGCGGCCCCCCGCGCAGACATTCATAGTCGAAGGGTGTGAAGGGATGGGCGCCAATGCGCTCCTCGGCCGGGCAATCGCGGAACCACAGATGCCAGACCAGCGAATCCGCCACATGTTCGGGCGGCGACCAGAGCCGTCCGTTGCGTGAAGTGCGCAACATCACGCGCCCCAGGTATTCATAGACCATCCACGCCCGCCCTTCAGCAAACGTGACGCGCGGGTATTGCTGCTGCACGGTGTGATCGATGTCGGCGTCGCATGGACACTGCACACACGCAATCAGACAGGTCGGTGGGTTGGGCAGCGTAAAGGAGATTCCGCCGTCCTCACTCTCGTAGATGACCACGCAGCCCGGAAACGCGACCGGATCGCCGCACTGGTCGCGCACGCCAGCCGAGCGGTCGCTGGCGTGCACATACGACCAGAGCGCGCCGTTGCTCATCACCAGCGTGTCCGACTCACCCATCGGCAGCCCAGTCTCCGCCACATCGACGGCAAAGTGAGCGCGCCCTTCCCACAGGTCCGCCAGGGCGGGGTGACGTGCAGCGTCAGGCGTCGGCTCCGCCATGAGCAACGGTGCGCCTGCACTTGCCGTCTGCGCCGGCGGCGGCGTTGCATTCACGGGCGGCCGCACTGGTGCGCCGGTCGCCTCGATGGGCGGCTGACCGATCGTCGGCGACAACGCTGGTTTGCCGGGCGTGGGACGGCAACCGCTTGCCACCAGCGCCACGAATAGGAGAATTGTAGCAATTTTTGTTGCGCGGGACGTGCTCATCTCTGCGCTAATTTGCCTCGATGGCTTCTAGCGTCAGATCGTAGGTGCGTTGCTGCACGTCGCCGAGCGCAGTCGGCGCGTGTCCCGTGATCGCGCGGGTGATCTTGTGGACGTGTTCATGGCTGTTCTCGATGAAGAGTACGTAGCGCTGTTGAATGCCTGCCGCCGCTGTGCCAGCCAGATACAGTCTTGACACATTGCTCTCCATCGTGTCGGGATTGTACACCGGTGTACGGTTTTCACCGACAAGCTCGACGCCGACCATCTCCAGCAGCGACTGGTCGCCGCGAAAGCCGGTCGCCAGCAGCACGAAGTCGGTCTCGTGGCGAATCGGTGCAGCGCCGTCGATAGGTTTGCCGTCGGCAGTGGGCGCCAGCAACACGTGCGACGGCGTGATCGCAATGGGCGTGGTCGATGGCAGAAAGTGGATCGTGCCCGCTTCGATCTGCGCCTTCACGTCGGGCAGCAGCCAGTGCTTGACGCGCTGCTCATCGAACCAATCGCGGCGGTAGCTGATCGTCACCTCCGCGCCGACGCGCCAACAGCGCAGCGCCGCCTCGACCGCCGAGTTCTTGCCGCCGACGATCAGTAGCCGTTTGCGGAAATAGTCGTGCGGGTCGCGGAAATAGTGCGAGACGTGTGACAACTCTTCGCCGGGGATGCCGAGCCGATGGGGAAAGTGCATGTCGCCGATTGCCAGCACGACACGCCGCGCCCAATAACGACGTTGCCCGGCTAACGGCGCGGTCGTAAGCACAAAGCCCCCTGCCTCCCGTTCGAGCGCAGTCACCGGTTCGTAGGTGTGGATGCGCAGGTCGAACTGCTCAACGACCCCACGCAGATAGGCGACGTACTCCTCGCCCGTGATGCGCTGCTGGTGGTTGTTCTGGATCGGCACGCCCGCAATCGCCAGCCGCTCGGTGGTGCTGAAAAAATTGGTGTTGCGGGGCCACCAGGTCATCGTGTAGCCGATCTGATGCGCGTCGAAGTGGATGTAGTCGACGCCGGCGCGCTTCAGGCTCACCGCCAGCTCGATGCCGATGGGGCCGGCGCCGATGATGGCGACCTCGTGTTGCCCGGTAAACTCATGCCCGCCGTTGTTGTGGTCCATCAACGCACCTCCTCGATAGGATGCTCAACAATCGAAACCAGACGGCTGTCGACGATGGCGCCGTCGGCGTCGGTGAAAAAGTCGATATAGAACGGCGTCGGCGTCAGGTCGAGGATCGCCCTCAGCGCGTCGGGCGCGTTGTGCGCGTGCTCCTGGAAATAGGCGTGCAAACCAGGGCGCACCTCGCGGAAGGGCAGCACGCGGCGCAGCGTCGCCAGATCGAGGTCGATCCAGTGCGGCGTCATGCGGAAGGCGCGGATCACCGGTGCGTCGTCAAATTCGAGCGAGCAGATCAGATAGATGCAATCGGGATAGTGCGCGTTCCAGGCGTCCGTCGCCGAGGGATAGGCGACCGAGACCGGGTGCGAGTGGTAGATTGCCATCATCTCGTCGCCGGCATCCTCGAAGGCAAACTGGAGCAACAGCGTTTCCGGATCGACTTCGTAGTTTTCGATGCGCTCGTCGGCGATGTTGCGCCCAGCCACCGCCTCGAACGCTGTCAGACCGCGCCCGCGCACAACGCCGCACACTTCCTCTGGCTTGCCCTGGCGCGCATGGGCGACGATCGCATCGACCACTGCCGCCGGCAATTTCACTGCTTCGATCTGGCTCATGCGTCGACAATCCTTTCCGTTGCCAATTCCCGAAACTGCGACTATCATACATGGCTATGCTGAGTCGCACCAAGGTGATGGAGGCGCTGACGGAAAAGCGCCCACAATTTGAACAATATCAAAGCGAACAGCGCAGCCAATCCGACCTGCGTCGCCAACTGCTCGACTGCTTTTTGACGATGAGCACGGCGGACGTGCTGCGCCGCGTCGAACAGAGCGGTCAGGAATGGCCCGGCGCGTTGCCGACCGCTGAGTTAGAGCAGGCGGTGGATCTGTGCATTCCCTTTACCGGGCGATGGAGCAATCACCAGGAGGCGCGGCGGTGGGCGCTCGCAGTATTGGAGGGGCGTCCGGTGGCGGCGGTCGATGGCAGCCAGATTCCGCCGAGCAAGGAGCTTTCCGTGCCGGTCGGCGCGGTGCAGGTCGGTTGGTACGTGAACTATCATGTGACAGGCGGGCGTTATGAAAAGGACGTGCGCTTCGAGGTCCTGGCGCCGGACGACCTGGGCAGCGAAGAAGACGGCGACTTCCCCGACTGGCAGGTGAATCAGCGGCGCTTCGTGCTCGAATGCGAACAGCTCATCGCCTTGATGAGGCAGTTTGTCGCTGACGGCATGGGCGATGCGCCGCTCTGCCTGTTTGATGGCTCGTTCATCATCAGCTTCGCCGGACAGATGCGCCCTGGTCGTGCTGGGAAATACCTGCAGGCGGTGCGCAATCTGCTCGACGCATCCAAGCGGCTGGCAGTCCCGCTCGTCGGTTTTGTAGACAGCTCAGGCAGTCGCGATGTGGTGATGTTAGTCAACATCGTCGCCGGGCCGCCCTATATGAGCAGCATGACCGACGGTGGACTTTTTGCGTCGCTGTTGTCGCACTGGGGCGACCGTACGCCCTTCTTTGTCTGCGCACGCAACGACCCGTTGAGTCAGTCGGGCAACGCGGCATTCTACCGCGACGTCGCCTTCTGCTATGTGCGCTTAGCCGCCGAACGACCGCCTGCGCGCATCGAGCTGCCGCTGTGGCTGGTGGAGAGCGGACAGGCGCCCGCCGTCGTCGAGCGCGTCCTTGCCGAATGCATCGTCGGTGCAGGCGGCTATCCCTACGCCATCGAGACCGCCGACGCCGTGGCTGTGCTCAAGCAGTCGGATCGTGAGCAGTTCTACGCGCTCTTTCAGCAATTTGCCGAACAGCAGGGACTGCCCCTTAGCTTTAGTCGTAAGTCATTGAGCAAACAGATAAGACGATAGATTATGACGAATGCTTTTCTCTCACTTCACTTCGACGCCATTGTGATCGACGGGCACTGCGACAGCATCGGCGATCAGCTTGAGCATGGCCGTTGGCTGGGCGACCGCTCCGACCACGGCCACATCGATCTGCCGCGCTTGCGCGAGGGCGGCGTCGATGTGCAGTTCTTTGCCTGTTACGTGCCCAAGCCCTACCAGCGGCACGGCGCCACCGTCCATGCGCTGGAGCGGCTCGACCAGCTTCACCTGCTCGCCGAGGCGCTGCCCGACCAGTTCGTGCTGGCGCGCAACGCCGACGACATCCTGCGCGCCAAAGCTGCGGGTAAGATCGCAGGCGTCGCCGGGCTGGAAGGCGCCGAGGCGCTCGACGCCAGCATCGGCGTGCTGCGCCAGTTCTATCGGCTCGGGCTGCGCAACCTGGGGCTGGCGTGGAACAACCGCAACGCGGCGTGTGACGGCGTGGCCGAAAGCCGCACCAACGGCGGCTTAACCGAGTTCGGTGTACAGGTCGTGGAGGAGTGCAATCGGCTCGGCATTATTCTTGATGTCAGCCATCTCTCGCCGGCGGGTGTGGCGGATGTGCTCGCCGTCAGCCAGCAGCCGATCATCGCCAGCCACAGCAACGCCCGCGCCCTGTGCGACCACCGCCGCAACCTGACCGACGCCCAACTGGAGGCGATTGCCGCCGGCGGCGGCGTGATCGGCGTAACTTTTGTTGATGCGTTTCTCAACAATCAGAGCCCAGAGGCAGCGTCGCTCGACGACATTGTCGCCAACATCGAGCACATGCTTGCTGTCGTTGGCCCCGATCACGTGGCGCTGGGCAGTGACTTCGACGGCTGGACGATGGCGCAGGAGATGAAGGACGCAACCTGCTACCCGTTGATCACGCAGCGCCTTGTCGAACGCGGCTACGATGTCAGGGTGATCCGCAAAGTTTTGGGCGAGAATTTGCTGCGCGTCATACGCGCTGTGCTTGGCTGATAAGCGCAAAATCTTGAAGCAGAAGTGTCCTGCAATCTGGGGCTATTATTAAGGAGGCGCGACCTCTGCATGAGCAGCGGGTTTACTAACTATAGAGAATAGTCAAGTCCCGACCGTACTGATGTGAGTTGCCGGGTCCAAAATCAGATGAACGAACCAACGCGAAGTGCAACTAACCAAATCGAACCATCCTACTCCCTGACTGATGATGGAGTTTCTCCTCCCATTGAAGCTTCGACGCCAATCGAAGCGGCGGATTCACTGGTCGCCGCTATCGAGGCTGTGACACAGCCAGGGGAGGATTCAAGCTGGGATCTGGCGACTAAGCGCACTGTACTTGTGATCATGCTGGTAGCGGTCGTTTTTGTGCTCTACATTAGCCGCAACATCCTGCCAATGATTCTGGTGGCGGGCATTCTCTCTTATCTGCTGAGCCCGATCGTCAATCTGGCGGAGCGAATTAAAATCCCTCGCGCTATCAGCACACTGGTCGTTTATTTGTTTGTGATCGTAGTGCTTGTGCTGTTGCCGATTATCTTTGTGCCAGCTTTGATCGACCAGTTGCGCACGCTGGCGAACTTCAATGTCCCTGGCACGGCGCGCGCCGTACTTTCATGGCTAGATGAAACGATGCGCGGCCTGCCAGCTGAAATTGTTGTATTGGGCTATGTATTGCCGATCGGTGAGTTCTTTGCTCTCATTCAGGAAAACGCGCAACAAATCCAGTTTATCCCATCGGTCAGTGACATCCTGAGCTACATTCAGAATTTGTTGAGCACTACAACGACTCTTGTGGGAAGCACCTTCAACATCGGCGTCAGCGTCGTTGGCGGCATCTTCTCTGTGTTTTTGACCGTGCTGGTCACATTGTTTGTCAGCCTCTATATGACAATCGATGCACCGCGCATTCAGGCGTATGTGCATGGACTTTTTCCGCCTTCCTATCGTTCTGAACTGGCTGATCTGCTCCGCCGCATTGGTCGGGTCTGGCAGTCATTCCTGCGCGGGCAATTGATTCTTGGCATTGTTGTGGGCGCCATGACGTATCTGGCGCTGATATTGGTTGGAATGCCGGGAGCGCTGATCCTTGCCATCATTGCCGGTTTGCTCGAAGTTGTGCCGAATCTGGGTCCTGTCATCGCCACCATTCCTGCCGTCATTGTGGCGTTGATTCAGGGAAGCGATGTTATGCGCGATCTAGGCATCAACAATTTGGGTTTTGCACTGATCACGGTTGGCATCTATTTTCTGATCCAGCAATTGGAAAACAACATTTTGGTGCCGCGCATTATCGGCGACAGTGTGAATTTGCACCCGATCATTGTCATCTGCGCTGTAGCCGTCGGTCTGACCACGGCAGGGATTCTCGGTGCGCTGCTTGCGCCGCCGGTGGCTGCCAGCTTCCGCGTGATCGGCAGTTATGTACACGCCAAACTTTTGGATTATCCGCCCTTTGGAGGACGCCTGCTCACCGACCCACCGCCGCGGTCGTATCGGCGTAAGGTCTCCAGGCGCGAGTTGGAGGCTCGGCGCAGCCAAGTGAAATCAACAGACGAAAGACGTGAGCCGGTCTCTGCCAGCAAGCCCAAACTCGACTTGCTTGATGGCGCTGAAGGAGATGGGACGCCTTCGCCGAAAACGCCCGAGCACTCTTCCCACGTCAATGGCACTGATGGGGAATACGAGCGAGCTATATCTGGTCGCGAGCAACTCGAGTCCTGATTTGTCTCGCCGTTGATGTAGAGAGGGCAGTAAACGATCTCGACTAGACGCCCTCTAAATGGCGGCGCAGTGCGTGGATGTTGGACATGAAGCGCATAAATCGGCCAGATTCAAACGCTTTGATTTTAGCCGCCATCATCTCGTTTTGAGACTGTAGCAGCGATATTTTCTGTTCGTATGCATCGAAGGCGCGTGCAACAGACATAGTTTGCCCGAGCGCAAGCAAATGATCGAAATCTGGCTCACCATAGGCTGATTTACCGGCGGCGAAGAGATCGACGATCTCTTGAATTGCTTCGATGCCGCCATGTTTTGCGGCAACAACCACCTGCCGATAGCCTGGCTCCGTATGGTCTGTCCAGTAGAACTGGTGATTGTATAACTTCTCTAGCCATTGATTTGCAGCGCGCCCCTGCGCTGTCCCAACCATTGAGAAGCGTAAAAGCATCATGGCTATCCAGCGCGGTGTATAACCGCTAGGGATGGTGAAGGTTGCGCAGCCATCGGCAATCAATTGCCGTTCCGTATCATGCAAAGCGGGCAAGCCAAACTCCAGATGCTCTGCAAGATAATAATAGTGTTGACCGGTTGTCTCAAAGATGTAATCATCGAGCAGTCGTTCTGCTTCGTGATTGATCGGGCTTGCAAACGGCCCGGTGATCAGCGCATAACTGTTTGCCACCCGCACCATCTCGCTGAGGAACATCTGTCGGTCTGCTGGGGGAATGTGCTCGAGCGTGTCTATTGTCAAGACAACGTCGAACGCATTGTCGGCGAACGGCAACGCCACACCACTGCTTTGCACCGCAAAGGGATGTTCAAAGGAAAGGTTTGTTACGATGATCTCGTGTTCAGGCATGAATTGTTGCGTCAGTTCAGCGCCGCCCACGTCGAGCACGCGCAGCCGCGGCCGGCCCAACGCTGTGGCCATGCGAGCGACAACGATCTGAACATCCCGATGTCGTTGAAAGCGGTCGAACGGGTGATCCAGCCCAGGCGGGGGCGGCGCGCTGGACAGCAATTCAGAATGTTCCACGAGCAAACATCAACCTGACACAAGAAATTTGATGGACGGCTGTTTGTCGTTTTGTCAGCCCTGCTGCATCGAAGCTGTTTGCCTCAGTGCTGCAGGGCTGGGATTTCCATATTCGGCGACGAAAACGACGTTTTACCGGCGGCGGTCGCCCCCGCGATCATAACGACGGTCGCCGCTGCGACCACCCCGATCGCCGCGGTCGCGATCTCCCCCGCGGTCGCCGCCGTTGCGCGCCGGACGGGCGCCGCGGTCGCGGCTGCGCGCCTCTTCGACGCTCCAGCCTTCGAGCACAGCTTGCCGGCTCATGCGCACTTTGCCGCCTGGATCGACATCGATCACCATGGCTGTCAGCTCGTCACCCAGTTTGGCGATGTCTTCAACCTTATCGACGCGATAGTCGGCGAGTTGGCTGATGTGCACCATACCATCGACGCCCGGCATGATGTTGACAAATGCACCGTAAGGTTCAACGCGCACGACAGTGCCGGTGTAGATTTTGCCGACCTCGATATCTTCGGTCATGCGCTGCACTTCCGCCAGCGCACGTTCAGCGTTCAAGCCTTCGCCGGAGATGTAGACTGTGCCATCTTCCTCGATGTCGATCTTGACGACGAAGGTTTCCTGCAAGCTGCGCACAGTTTTGCCGCCCGGTCCGATCAACTTACCGATCTTTTCAGGGTCAATGTGATGGGTTAGGATGCGCGGCGCGTATTCGCTCAGTTTCTCACGTGATTTGGGCAGCACCTCAAGCATCTTGCCCATGATGTACATACGTCCTTCACGCGCCTGGTCGAGCGCCTTTTGTAAGATGTCGAAATCCAGACCTTTGATTTTCAAGTCCATCTGCAGGGCAGTGATGCCGTGCTCAGTGCCGGCAACCTTGAAGTCCATGTCGCCGAGCGCATCTTCCATGCCCTGGATGTCGCTGAGCACCTGGTAAGCGCCGCTCTCCATGTCCTGGATCAGCCCCATGGCTATACCGGCCACCGGCGCCGTGATCGGTACGCCTGCGTCCATCAACGCCAACGTGCTTCCACAGACTGACCCCATACTGGTCGAGCCGTTGGAACTGAGCACCTCGCTGACCAGGCGCAGCGTGTACGGAAAATCTTCTGGGATGACAGGGATCAGCGCCCGCTCTGCCAACGCGCCATGGCCGATCTCGCGGCGCTTGGGGCCGCGCATCGGCGTGGCTTCGCCGGTGCTGAAGGGCGGGAAGTTGTAGTGATGCATGTAGCGTTTCTCTTCGCCGGGAAGCAACGAGTCGAGACGCTGTGCGTCGCCGGGCGTGCCAAGCGTGGCGATGGTGAGCACGTGCGTCTCGCCGCGCATGAAGAGACCGGAACCGTGCACGCGCGGCAAGTTGCTCACCTGTACACTGATCGGACGAATCTGCGTCGTCGTGCGGCCGTCGGGGCGGATGCCTGTTTCCAGGATACGTTTGCGCGTGACCTTCTTCAGTATCTCTTCGTAGGCGTCGTCGATTTCAACGGCGGAGACCGTTCCTTCAGCAACGCGCTCAGCGAACGCTGCTCGAATTTCAGCCTTGATGGCGTCGAGACCGCTGTTCAGCTCAACTTTGCCCAGACCTTGCTCCAGCAATGCTGAGATTTTGGCGGCGGCCAACGCCGAGATTTCCGCCTCCACCTCGGCAGTAGGCAGGAAGATCGACGGCTCCGCCTTCTCTTTGCCAAGCGCAGCGCGTAGCTTATTGATTGCCGCAATGACAACGCGGTTGGTCTCATGCGCCAGCTTGAGCGCTTCGAGAACCAGGTCTTCTGGCAGTTCGTTGGCGCCAGCTTCGACCATCAGGATATTGTCGTCGGTGCCAGCCGCCACCAGACTCAGACTGCTGTGCTCCATCTGTGCGGCGGTCGGGTTGACGACAAATTCGCCGTCGACGAAGCCGATCGTAGTCCCTGCGATCGGCCCATTCCATGGGATATCGCTGACCGCCAACGCTGCGGAGGCCGCGATGATCGCCAATGGATCCATCAGATTTTGTCCGTCGGTGGCCATGGCGGTGATGATCACCTGCACCTCGTTGCGCATTCCCTTTGGAAAGAGCGGGCGCAGCGGGCGATCGACCAGGCGCGACATCAGGATCGCCTGCTCGCTTGGCTTGCCTTCGCGACGGAAAAAGCTGCCCGGTATACGGCCCGCAGCGTAAAGACGCTCCTCAAATTCGACCGTCAGCGGAAAAAAGTTCAATCCTGAACGAACATCTTTGCTCATGACTGCCGTCGCCAGGAGCACGGTGTCGCCATAGCGTACAGTGACGGCGCCTCCTGCCTGTGGCGCCAGCAGACCCGATTCAATCGCGAGGGTTCTTCCACCCACTTCGGCAGTGAAGAGTTGGGTGCCTTGAAACATTTGCATACTTTGTTACCTCTTAAAACATATTCTCAGGCAGCCATCGAGCAACCGCATAGGCGGAACTGTTAGATGACTGCATCCAACAACAATCGTGCAGGTTGTCAGACGTGGCGTAGCAGAGAAGAATACCGACGAGGTGCGGAACTGGAGAGTGGCCCCAACACGGGGTTGGGAACACTCTCCAATGCCGGACCTCGTTCCTGGAGCCGGCTTTACCGACGCAGATCCTGCATAACCACTGTCAAGACTTACTGCTGACGAACACTTCCTACATGTCAGCGCGTTCGTGCTCGAACATACAAAAAAGGGCGAGAGTCCACTTTTGACCGTCTCGCCCTTCTTGTTGTCTACTTACGCAACCCCAGACGCTGGATCAACTGCTGGTAGCGTTGGGCGTCCTTTCGCTTGAGATAAGCAAGATGCCGCCTGCGCTGACCAACCAACTTGAGCAACCCCCGGCGCGACCCCTCGTCGTGCTTGTGCTTGTTGAGATGATCAATCAGGGCGTTGATCCGTGTCGTCAACAGGGCAACCTGAACTTCAGGCGAGCCGGTGTCATTTTCGCTCAACCGGTACTCTTCAATAAGTTGAGCTTTTTGTGTTTTGGCAATACTCATCGGTACTCCTTCGTGAACTTATGTGACCAACCGTTATGGACGACGAGTTGCTCTGCAACCAAAGTCCTGTGCGTCCAAAGTTCTGTGAGGTCAGAACCTCTACATGAACAGAATCTCTGTGAGAACAGAGCGCACGAGCCGAATCACCGCTGTACCGGGCGCATGATTCAGCGCGTATTATCGAACAAGTATACTACTGTTTCAACTTTACGCCAAATTTCAGTTTTGTCTCTTTTTGATTCTAAGTTCTACTCCTTGCGCTTTCTGGATGTAATTCAATTTGAGTGTCCGTCGTAGGTCACCGCCTCCGGCGTGACATGGCATCTATGTTTCCCAGACCTGCGCTTTCTGGATGGTATTCAATTTGAGCGTTCGTCGTAGGTCACTACCTCCGGCGTGACGTGACATCTATGTTTCCCAAGCGTGCGGTAGACCTACGCATCCTGGCATGTTTGCGCGTCACACCGTGATCTGCTAGGCTGAAACAGGCGTTTGTCATCCTATTTTTTGTCATCGTATTTCGACCGAAGGTGGTTTAGTCTCGATGCAACACCAGGTGATCGTCGTGCTTGACTACGGCAGCCAATATAGCCAGCTCATCTGCCGCCGTGTACGTGAGGTGAATGTTTACGCCGAACTCGTTTCGTGGGATCGCGCCGCCGAAGCGCTGCCCAGGCTCAAGCCGCAGGGCATTATTCTTTCTGGCGGTCCCAACAGCGTCTATGATCTAGGCGCGCCCACGCTGCCTACCATCGTGCTCGAAAGCGGCGTTCCAGTGCTTGGCGTCTGCTACGGTTTGCAGCTTCTAGCGCACACGCTAGGAGGCCGCGTCGCGCCGGCGCAGGAACGCGAGTACGGCGCAGCGACGATCCATGTCACCGGCGCCGAGAGCCTGCTCTTCGCCGACCTTCCCGACACCCTGCAAGTGTGGATGAGCCACGGCGATCGCGTCGAGCATTTGCCCGATGGTTTTCTTTCGATTGCTAACAGCAGCAACTCTCCACTGGCGGCGATTGCTGATGAGAAACGACGGCTATACGGCTTGCAGTTCCACCCCGAAGTTGTTCACACCCAGCACGGCCGCGACATCCTCGCCAACTTCGTCAAGCGCATTTGCGGCTGTCGTGGCGACTGGACAGCAGGCAATTTTATCGAGGAGAGCGTCGAACGTATTCGTGAACAGGTGGGGCCGAAAGGTCACGTGATCTGCGGCTTGAGCGGTGGCGTCGACAGTGCAGTGGCGGCGACCCTGGTGCATCGCGCCATTGGCGACCGGCTGGCGTGCGTATTCGTCGATCACGGGCTGCTGCGCAAGGGTGAAGCCGAACAGGTGATCGAGACCTTCGAGCGCCACCAGGGGATGCGCCTGATCGCAGTGGACGCCAAGGAGGAGTTTCTCTCCGACCTGGCGGGCGTCGAAGACCCGGAGCGCAAGCGTAAGCTGATCGGCGCTCGTTTTGTGCGCGTCTTCGAGAGCGAGGCGGCGCGGTTGGCGAGCGAGTGGGGCGTCGAGACGCCAGCGTTTCTGGCGCAGGGCACGCTTTATCCCGACGTGATCGAATCCGCCAGCAACGCCGAAACAAAAAATGCACGCACGATCAAGACGCATCACAACGTTGGCGGCCTGCCTGAAGATATGACTTTCCAGTTGATCGAGCCGCTGCGGATGCTCTTCAAAGACGAAGTGCGCACTGTTGGCGAGGCGCTGGGGTTGCCCGAAGAGATCGTCTGGCGTCATCCTTTCCCTGGCCCCGGGTTGGCGATCCGCTGTCTGGGCGAAGTGACGTGGGAGCGGTTAGAAACGCTGCGTCACGCCGACAGCATCTTTCTGGAAGAGTTGCGCAGCGCCGGTCTCTATCGCCAGACAAGTCAGGTCTTTGCGGTGCTGTTGCCCGTCCGCTCTGTCGGTGTGATGGGCGACGGGCGCACCTACGCCAACGCGCTCGCCCTGCGCGCGGTCACGACCGATGACTTCATGACCGCCGACTGGGCGCGGCTGCCCTACGACCTGTTGGCGCGCATTAGCAATCGCATTGTCAACGAAGTGCCGGGCGTCAACCGTGTGGTCTACGACATTAGCAGCAAGCCACCGGCGACGATTGAGTGGGAATAGAGTTTGCGCCGTCACCTTCCATCTGCTCGCTTCATCAACTTCACCTTGCTCTTGGTAGTTCTGTTATCGCTTTTCCCGCTCTACAGCTACTACAAGGGCGTCGCTGCGCCGGTCCCGCCGGGTGTGCGGTTGGGCGGCGTCGATGTCGCTGGCGTGAAAACCGTTGAGGAGATTCGTGAACATCTTGATCCCATCTACCATGAACTGATCGGCGTGCGCTTTCAGAATCGGCTGCTCATGCTCGACCCCGATGACTTCGGGTTCACCGTTGATTTCGAGCAGATGGTTGCCGACGCCGGGCAGTACCTGGGGGGCTGGGCGTTTGTCGACATCGCTGTGCGCGAGGCGATCGGGTTGCCGCAGCAGGTGCGCAATGTACCTGTGCGCTACACCATCGATGAGCCAAAGTTGCGTGTTTGGCTTGAGGAAGTCGCTGCGCAATTGAACACGACGCCCATTGCTGCGCGCGTGGTCGATGCCTCTGAGTCCATCGATGACGCCAATACTTCGGCTTTTCCCGCCACTGTGCCGCAGCCGCGCCGTGGTCTACAATGGATGCCCGGCGCACCTGGCTACGAAATTGACATCGACGCCAGCATCGAACGCATTATTGCCGGGCTGACCAGCCACGACGATAGGGAGGTTGCATTGGCGCTGCGTGAAATTCCACCGCCGATGCCAACCATGGCTGACCTGGAGCCGCAGCTTGTACGTCTGCTCGACGATTACCCTGCCTTCACAACTTTGCGCGTTATCGACCTTCAGCACGGCGACGCGGCGAGTGTGGATGGCGATGCTGCGTTTTCGGCGATGGCAACGCTGCGTCTGGCGTTGGCGGCAGCCGTCATGGAGAAGCTGCCCAACGGCGTTGCAGCAGATGATCCTGATGCACAGCAGGTGGGGCAGTGGCTCGACCGGGCGCTCGGCAAGGATCCAAACGAGCCAGCCAACGCTGCGCTGACGTGGCTGGGCGATGGCAGCGCAGCTGTCGGCGCCCAGCGCCTGACCGCCTTTGTGCGCAGCCTGGGGTTGGAGAACACTTTCACGCAGGGTGAATTTGGCGGCATAGCGCAAGCGCCGATCACAACGCCCTCCAACCGGCGCGAACGACCCAACACCCGTCCCGACGCCAACATGCAGACTACGCCCGAAGACATGGCGGCGTTGTTGGCGTCGATCTATCAGTGCACACAGCATGTTGGCATATTGCGCGAACGCTATCCCGACACGATCACGCCCGACGAATGCGCTACGATCCTGTTCTACATGACGCACAACGAGCTGCGCGACCCGATCTGGCGCGGTCTGCCCGATTGGGACGAGCGCTGGATCGTGCATCGGCATGGCTTCTCGTCGGCGCAGCAAGGCGCTGTCGCCCTGGTGTGGGGACCGACTGGGCCGTATGTGATCAGCGTCTACGTCTTCAATCCTGGGCTGGCGGGATGGGAAGTAGTGAATCAGTCCGTGGCCGACCTCAGCCGCATTGTGTGGGAGTTTTTCGTCTTTCAACGCACACAAGGCGGCCCGGAAGCCAGCGCGCCACTCGAGTTGACGCCGCCCCCTGGCTATGTGAGGGTTGCTGAAGAGTATGCGCCGTCGGCGGCGAACCCTTCCGCACGCTGAACAGGGTGTGGGTTCGCCAGGTTTGCCGCCCAGAGAGTAGAAGTTACGGCAGGGTTGTCATCACGCCAGCCAAAATAGCGATCGAAGAACGCAACCAGTTTGTCCAGCACGCTCTGCTTCTTGACGCCATGATGGTTGTCGCTTGAGAAGCGGGAGACCGGCGGCATGATCCTGGTAATAGCCGTGCCGGTGGTCGGGATGGCGCCGTCGCGGAAGGCATTGTCGACAAACGCCCGCGTTTCCTCTGGCTTCAGCCCCTCGTCGGCGATGATCTGGTCAAGCTCCGCCGCCTGTCTGGCTTTGACGAACGCCAGCCATTGCGCATCCACCTTGCCCTGTGGCGAGACCGAATCCACGAACTGCTCGATGAGATCCCTTTTGTTGCGCAGCGACGGGCTGGCGTTGATTGCACGCGTGATCGTGGCGCGAATCTCCTTGTCTTCGCCGCTGCCCCTGGCTTGCAGATATTGCTCCACCAGCATCAGGATGGAATCGACGTTGATCTCGACCTGTTTGATCAGTTCGATCTCGAAGACCTGGTCGTCGTTGATGCGTTCCTTTTCGTCTTCATGCGGCTGGCGGCTGCCGCAGCCACTGCGCCAGGTCGGCTGGCTGTGTGAAGTCGAGCAGGTCTTCGCTCAGGCGGTCGAGCTGTGCGATGGTAAGGGCTTCGATGGTCGCCAGATCATTCTCCGCCAGGGGTCCAAAGAGGCGCTGAAGCTGGCGCACGATCGATTGCACGCGACCAGCGTGGATACCCTGCTCCATGCCCTTTTCCTGAGCCAGTCGTTCTGCGTAACTCAAATATGCCATCTTTTGCTCCTTCTCGAAGTCATCCATTGCGTCCACGTAGGCACGCGCCAGATCATCAGGCAACGTCATCACCCAATCCAGGAAGCGGTAGAGGGCGATCACCTGGTTGCGGTCATAGCCGCGCCGGTAGAGCGATTTGGTCAAGTCCAGTTTCCATGCCAGCCGCGCCTGGAGATCACGGCGGGTGGCGCGGTGTTTGGCGTGCGCCATCACGACGACGGCAAACGGATTGGCGCTTGCCGCCAGCGCCGCCCAGTCCTGCTCCAGGTCGAGCAGCTTGGCTGTTGCAAAGTCCATGCGCAGCACCGTGCCGAGTAGACTGTCCTCGTAGCGCGTGGGCCGCCAATGGTCATCGTCGTCGGTCAGTACGGCGAAAGTCGCACAGCGCACGCCAAAGCGATCGCGGATGCGGTAATTGTAGACAAAGAGCCGTTCAGGGAATCCGCCCTCTGGCTGCATCTGCACCTCGACATGCACCAGCACCCACAGTTCGGCGCCGTCAAGCAGGTAGACCTTGACCAACCTGTCCACCGTGCGCCATCCCGTGTCGGCGTCGGCGGTGATCTTCTGCAGCTCCTTGTCCAGATATTCGTGACCGCGTGACCAGTCGATGGCGACGTAGGCGTCGGGAAAGAAGAAGGCCATGAACTCGGCAAAGAGCAGGTCGAGAATGTCCTTTCACGGCAAGTCGAAGTCGGTTGGCGGCGTCGAAGATGATTGCATGGCTTTCGTTCCTGACCAGATCAACGCACTCCGCAGTCGGATAAAATTATAGCACAGACGCCGGTTTCAGCCGCTGCGCCAATCCAGAGATCACGCCGCTGCGAGCGGCGTCTACGGGCGAGGCGGGCGGCGCGGCGTAGCGGCGGCTCGTAGCTGCAGATTCTCGGTGCAAGCATGACGCGCGGTGGGAGGCGAGAACACGCCGCTGCGAGCGGCGTCTACGGGCGAGGCGGGCGGCGCGGCGTAGCGGCGGCTCGTAGCCGCAGATTCTCGGTGCAAGCATGACTTACAGCACGGGTCAAGCCATGAAGGACCCCATAATCGACATGGAGATCACCAGCACGAACATCATGACCAACACCCAGGTCAGCCACCGCCGCTCTGGATGATTGACCCAGTAGAATAGCAACGCCGAAAAGAGCAACGACTGCGTGAGCACTTCCAGCAGACCGCCAGATAACTGCTCCTGCATCGGGGTCTTGAGGTAGATCAGCCCTTCCACCGAAGCCGGCGCCGGCCCAAAGGTCGAGAAGATGCCGATCACCACCAGCATCAACCAGATGATCAGCCAGCCACGCTTGCGACCAAAGAGTGGCTCACGCAGGACGTAGAAGACCAGCGCAAAGAGCACGCCGCGAATTGGTTGCAGCGCCGGACCGAGCGCCACAATCGGATCGCTCGTCTGGCGCAGGTACGCAGCCACCTCTGGCCGCGCATAGAATTCGGTGTAGTTCAACACCGTGAACGCCGCCAACCCAACCAGGAAGTAGGTCAACGTGTGGGCGACGATGGTTTTGAACGTCAGTGCCCAGAAGCTGGGGTAGGCGTTTGTCATGGGGTGACCTCCCATTGTTATCGGTCAAGAGTTTAAAGCGCGGCGCCGCATCGGCTGCCATTTCCAATAGGTCATCGACCGCCACAGCCACTCGGCAGGCCCGTAGAGGAAGCGTTTCATCCACCAGTGGCTGAAGGGGATCAGCAGCAGATAGATCGCCACCGTCAGCACGATTCCCCACCCCGCGCCGACCTTGCCAAAGAGCGCCAACCCGTAGCCGTAGAAGATCGTGGTGGCAATGATCGACTGGAGCAGATAGTTGGTCAGCGCCATCTGTCCGACCGGCGCCAGCGCCTGCAGCCGTTGCCCCCACGCGGGCCGCAGCGCCAGCAGACAGAGCGCCGACACATACGCCAGCATCAGCAGCGGCGCGCCGATGCCCTGGGCAATCATGGCGATCACCAGATCGGTGGAAAGGTCGTAGCGCGGGACGCCCATGATCAGCGTCGCATAGATCGCATTGCCGATCAGCCCCACGATCAGCCCCCAGATCAGCAGCTTGCGAAAGAACGGGCGCTGCGCCGCCAGGTCGTTGAAGATGCGCCGCCTGCCAAACCAGACGCCGACCAGGAACATTGCCAGGATGTTGAAGCCAAGTGCAAAAATCGAAGTCAACCCCAGGCTGAGGTAGTCGGCGATGCGCTGGTTGGTGATCTCGATGAAGTTGCCGCTCGGATAGACCTGGCTGGCGCGCGCCAGTTCGGCGCGGTAGCCCGCTTCCGCCTGGTCGAACCCTAGCTGAATCTGCTGTGCGCCTTCGGGCGTCATGCTGCCGAGGGCAATCAGCCCTCTGGCGGCCACATAGAACAGCAGCGGCAGGGCGATCAGGATCACCGCCCAGATCAGCAGCGTGCGCGGCTTTGCCTTGCGGAAGAGCAGTAGCGGGAAGCCGAGCAGCGCGTAGATGATCAAAATGTCGCCGGGCCAGATCAGGAAGGCGTGCACGATGCCGATCAGCAACAGCGCCAGCAGCCGCCGCATGTAGAAGGGTGCGAACTTCCGGCCACGCGCCTCGATGCGCTCCATCAGCAGGAACATGCCCAGCCCAAAGAGCAGCGAGAACAGGGCATAAAACTTCCCCTCGCCCAGAAAATGGATCAGCCACGTGGCGAACCAGTCATACCAGGGCATGGTCGGGTCAGCCGGGAAGACGATAGTCTGGAACGGGTAGCTGAAGATCGCCATGTTAACCAGCAGAATGCCGAAGAGCGCAAAGCCGCGCAGGATGTCGACGATCTGGATGCGCTCGGTTTGCTGGACAGGCGCCACTGTTTCTGTAGGTGGTACGGTTGCAGTCGTCATCGCTTCTCCTTTTCGTCATTGACAGCGCCGTCAACCTTCCCGGAAGCTCTGAGCTTCCGGGAAGGTGAGCCAAATCAGGCGTCGGGTGATGGGTTGTCTTCGCCGACCGCATGATATCCCAGACTCGCCAGCACGGCGTCGACGACGCGCGTGCTCCAGTCGGCGGCAAACGGGGTGGCGGCCAGGTATTGCGCGTAGAGCGCGCCGACCAGCATGTTCACCGCCAGCCCAATATCGGCGTCGGCGCCCACTTCGCCACGCGTTTGGGCAGCAGCGAGAATCGCTGTGAGTCGCTGGCGGCGGGGCGTCACCAGATATTGGCGGAATGCCGCCAGCAACTCTGGCGTTTCGTGTTCTTCGGCAAGCACCGTGCCCAGCAGCGCCATGCCATTCGGGCGCAGAATGGCGCGGCGAAAGTGCTCTACTTCTGCGATCAGATCGGCGCGCGTGTCGCCGACGTTCGCCGGCAGCGTCACATCGCAGTATGCCACGAGCGCCGCCATCGCCAGCTCGATCTTCGAGGGCCAGCGGCGGTAGATCGTCGGCTTGGTCACCCCCGCTTCGGCGGCCACCATGTCCATCGACATGCGCACGAACCCGTGCTGCGCCATCAGCCGCAGCGCAGCGTCGAGGATGCGTTCATCGGTCTGCGGCTGGCGTGGGCGGCCCGGCGCCCGTTGGAGCGCAATGCTCGAATCGGTCTCGTTCATATGCAAATTATACATCATGCACCGCTGCCAGGGCGTCACCTTCCCGGAAGCTCTCAGCTTCCGGGAAGGTTGCATAGCCAGGTGCGTAAATCCTGGAAGATTTGCTACAGAATGATTTTATTACTATACCGTATTGTATTATATTATATCGATACGGCAAAAGTACTTGTCGATGCATTGCCAACGCCCAGGTCTATTGCACGTTTGGAGCAAGAAGTTTGCAACTACGATAGCTGCGCAGCCGTGCACTATCCAATCACAGCCAGTTCAGAACACGAAGGAGCATCCACATGTCCAACCCAATCATTGTCAACCGCTACGTTCATCCGCACGGCGCGCCCGCCAAAGGCAAAATTCTGATGGTTGCCAGCAGCCCCGCCATCTCCGCGCAGACGGGCTGGCCCATCGGCTTTTGGGCCGCCGAACTGACGCACCCGCTGCATGTCTTCCAGGAAGCTGGTTATGAAGTCGAGCTGGCGTCGACCGCTGGCGGCGCGCTGCAGATGGACAGCTATTCCGACCCGACCGATGCCAGCGGCTACTCGGCGCACGATGTGATCTCGCTGGGCTACATGCAGCAGCCGTGGTTCAAGGCGTTGCTGGCAGACACTCGCAAGCTGACCGAGGTGCAGCCAGACGACTACGACGCCATCTTCCTGGTCGGTGGACAAGGCCCGATGTACACCTATCGCGGCAACGCCGAGTTGGAGAGGCTCTTCGTCAACTTCTACGCGGCGGGCAAGCCTGCGGCAGCCGTCTGCCATTCGACCACGCTGCTGCTGGAAGCGAAGAAGAGCGACGGTGAGCTGTTGGTCGCGGGCAAGACGTGGACGGGCTTCGCCGACGCCGAGGAGGACTTTGCCGACAGCGCTGTGGGCATGAAAATTCAGCCCTATCGCATCGAAGAGAGCGCGCGCAAGCTGCCCAACACCAACTTTACCGTGGCTGCGCCCTTCTCGTCCTACGCCATTGCCGACGGCAACCTGATCACCGGGCAGCAGCAGAATTCCGGCGCCGACGCCGCCAGACTCGTCGTGGAGATGTTGAGCAAGTGATTCTGAAGCGTAACTTCGACCCGCGCAAGGTCGGCGTCTATGTCTGGCCCCAACTGCTGACAGCGCTGCTCTGGTCGGCGGCTGTCTATGTCGCCTATGGCGTGCTGGGCTGGAGCTTCGTTTCCGTGCCCTTTGGCGTGTTGGGGATTCTGGGCACGGCGCTGGCGCTCTTCCTGGCGTTTCGCAACAACACGGCGTTCGGGCGGTGGGGCGAGGCGAGCCAGGCGTGGGCGGCGATCACCGCCGCCAGCCGCACGCTGGCGCGGCTGATCGTCACCTTCACCGACGCCCACGCGCACACGCCGCAGTACAACGCTGAAGCCGCCGCCGCTTTCAAGCGCACAATGATCTATCGGCACATTGCCTGGGTGAACGCGCTGCGCATGCAGTTGCGCGGGCAGATGGATGTCAACGCGGTGGCGCCCTACCTGGACGCCACCGAAGTCGACGCGCTGCGCGAGGCGCCCAACAAGCCCGGCGCGCTGTTGCTGATGCAGGGCCGGCGCATCTACGACGCCATGGCCGCCGGCACCCTGCAAGGCTTCGACAGCTTCCAACTGGAGGGACAGCTGGCGGCGCTGGCGAGTCAGCAGGCGATCTGCGAACGCATCAAGTTGATGCCGGTGCCGCGCCAGTATGATTACTTCACCCGGCTGTTCGTGTGGATATTCATCCTGCTGACGCCGCTCGCTTTGGTGGGGACGCTGGCGCGCGAGGGCGTCGGCTTCTGGCTGATGCCGCTCACGCTGGTGCTGGCGTTCGTCTTTGCCATCGTGCAGCGCACCGGCGAGGTCAACGAAGACCCTTTCGCCAACCAGATCACCGACGTGCCGCTATCCGCTATGTGCCGAATCATCGAACGCGATGTATGCGCAACATTGGGGGAACGCGATCTGCCCCCGAAATTGGAACCGCAGGACGGCTATCTGTGGTGAGGCATTCGCTAGAGGCAAAGACATGACCACACATTCTGCTGTGAGCCTGTCTGGCCCTGGTCGGCTGGAGGCGTTCAGCGACGGGGTGCTGGCGATTGTGATCACGCTGCTGGTGCTGGAACTGAAGACGCCGCATCTGGTCGCGCCGGATGACGCAAGGGAGGCGCTGGCCGCGTTGGCGGCGCTTGGTCCGAAGTTCCTCAGCTACCTGTTGAGCTTCGTATTCGTGGCGATCTTTTGGGTCAACCATCACCGCTTCTTCCGACTGGTGCAGCGGGTGGACAACGGGCTGCTGTGGCTGAACATCTTGCTGCTGCTGGCGCTGTCGTTCGTGCCCTTCCCCACCAGCATGATCGGCGAGTATCCGGGCAACGCAGTCGGGCTGGCGCTCTTCGCGCTGGTGTTGATGACCGCCGGGCTGGCATTCAACCTGATGTGGCGGCACGCCCGGTCGCACCAGTTATATCATGCGGGCGTTAGTCCGGTTGCGGTGGCGCAAGCCACAGCGCGCGGGCTGGTGGGGCCTGCGCTGTACGCTCTGGCTGCGGTTTTGGCGTTCGTGCTGCCGCTGGCTGCCTGGGTGTTGTTTGGCGTCATCCCGCTCTTTTACGTACTACAACGTATAGGCAGCGCAGGGAAATAATCACCAGGACTTACGCACTTGGCTATGCAACCTCTCCGGAGGCTGAATGAAGATTTACAAAATAATCCGGCAATCAGCGGGGTCGCTGCAACGTGACGCAACGACCACATCATGTAGGTCATCGCCTCTGGCGTGACAACGTGGCCGACCGGCAGCGTCCGGCTGGAAGCCGAACCTACGATGACCACATCTATTTGTTAAACTCCATAGAGCTTCCGGGAAGGTGACGTTCTGGAAGCTGCGTAAGTCCTGAGCACAAGCAATCAAGGAGAGACTCATGAAAATTGCAATATTGGGCGCCAAGATTATTGGTGGAACACTGGCGCGCAAGTGGGCGCAAGCGGGGCATCGGATCATGTTCGGCGTGCGCAGCGTGGACAACCCGGAGACGCAGGCGTTGGCGCAGGAACTGGCCGCTTCGGTCGGCACGGTCGCGGAGGCGGTCGCCTTCGGCGAGGTGGTGGTCTTCGCCATCCCTGGCAACGCCATGACGGAGACGATTGCGGCGCATGGCTCGGCGCTGAACGACAAGATCGTCATCGACGCCGCCAACCGCATGGGTGGCGGGGCGATGAACAGTGCAGCGGATTTTGCCGCCCACGCGCCAGGCGCGCAGGTCTACCGCGCCTTCAACAGTCTTGGCTGGGAGAATTTCGAGCAGCCCATGTTTGGTGACCTCCAGGCCGACCTGTTCTACTGTGGGCCGGCAGGCGTGGGGCGCAACGTCGTCGAGCAATTGATTCGTGATGTGGGGCTGCGTCCGATGTGCGTGGGCGATCTGCGCCAGGTCGGATTGGTGGATGCGATTGGCTCGCTGTGGTTTGCGCTGGCGTTTGGCCAGGGCATGGGGCGTCAGCTGGCATTCAAGGTGTTGACGCGCCAGACATAATTTGATGCCTGGCGCTCGATAGCAACGTTTGCGAAAGGTGTATACTGGCGCATCGGTGATCGGCGGTGTTGCGTCTCACGCCTCAAATTCGATCACGCTGCGCACAACCTGCCCCGCCAGCATCTCAGCGTAGGCAATGTTGATCTCCTCCAGCCGGTAGCTGCGTGTGATCAGCCCTTCCAGGTCGAGCAACCCATCGAGATAGAGCGAGGCATAGAGCGGGAAGTCGCGCTGCGGGTGCGCGCTGCCGTAATAGCTGCCCTTGACCGTCTTCTCCTGCCGCGTGAGCACGGCGCCGGGCAGATTGGTGCTGCTGCCCATCGGTGCAAGACCGGCGAGCACGATCACGCCGCCCGGTCGCGCCGCCGCCAGCGCCGCTTCCTGTACGGCGGGCAAGCCCACCGCCTCAAAACTGTAATCGACGCCGCGCCCGGCGGTGAGCGCGCGGATTTCGGCGATCGCATCGTCGCTCGCTGGCACAAAATGCGTCGCACCGAGATGCAGCGCCTGTTCTGCCTTGTTCGGCGCGCTGTCCACGACGATGATGCGCGCCGCGCCCGCCAGCTTTGCGCCCAGCACCATGCTCATGCCCACGCCGCCAGCGCCAAAGATCGCCACGCTGCTGCCTGGCTTCACCTGCGCCGTGTTGAGCACTGCGCCGACGCCCGTCGTCACGGCGCAGCCGATCAGCGCCGCCACCGCCGCAGGCACGCGCGGGTCGAGGCGCACACAGCTCTGTTCCGGCGCGACGACGTAGTCGCTGAAACAGCCCAACCCGCAGTAGTGATAGACCGGCTGCCCGCGCAGCGCATAGCGCGGCTCGCCGTCGAGCATCACGCCCGCCCAGATCGGGTCGAGATAGGCGTCGCAGAGGTTGGGGTTGTCGTGCAGACAGTAAAAGCATGTCCCGCATGCCGGCGCCCAATTGAGGCTGACATGATCGCCCACGCGCAGCCGCGTCACGCCCGGTCCCAGCGCGATCACTTCGCCCGCACCTTCGTGACCGAGCGCGGCGGGCAAAGGATGTTGCGTGGCGCCGCTCACCAGGTGCCAGTCGCTGTGACAGACGCCAGCGGCGCGAATGCGCACCAACACCTCGCCGGTGCGCGGCGCAGCCAGATCGAGCGTTTCAACGGCAATCGGCCCGCCGACGCGATGAAGCACAGCCGTTCGTGTTTGCATTGTCTTCCTCCTCAATCCGTAAGAAGCCCTCGATTCATGAAGATTAATGAAATAATCCGGCAATCGACATGGACGCTTTCAACGTAACGTAGCGGCCACTCACGTAGGTTATCGCCTCTGGCGTGACATCATGACCGACCGGAAGCGTCCGGCTGGAAGCCGAACCTGCGATTACTGAATCTATTTCGTAAACTCCATGATTCACCGGGAGCGACCCCCGCAGCAATTCACCGCTTCACCGCAGATGCCTTGTAAATCCACCGCTCTCATGGTAACATGGCGTCCTTCCCAGTCCAACCGATTGTTGCGTCAAAAAGGAGCCGACATGATCTTCCAAAGCCCATTCCCGGCGGTCGAGATTCCCAACCAGCCCTTGACCAATTTTATCTTCGACCACGCCACTGCTTATGCCGACAAGCCTGCGCTGATCGACGGCCCCAGTGGTCGCACATTGACCTTTGGGCAATTGACCGGCGCGATCCGGCTGGCGGCGGCAGGGTTGGCGCAGCGCGGCTTCCAAAAGGGCGATGTCTTCGCCATCTATCTGCCCAACCTGCCAGAATATGCCGTCGCCTTTCACGCCGTCGCCACGCTTGGCGGCATTGTCACCACGATCAACCCGCTCTATACGCCGCAGGAACTCGCTCACCAGCTTGCTGACTCCGGCGCGACCTATCTGCTTACAATCCCGATGTTTCTGGAATCAGCGCAGAAGGCGGCGACGGAAAGCAGGCAGATTAAAGAAATTTTTGTGCTGGGCGAAGCTGAGGGTGCAACGCCATTTGCAGAACTGTTGAAAAGCGACGGTCGTCTGCCCGACGTAGGCATCGCCCCGCACGTCGACGTCGTGGCGCTGCCCTATTCGAGCGGCGCGGGCGGGCTCCTCAAGGGCGTGATGCTGACGCACCACAATCTGGTCGCCAATATCACGCAGTGCGAGCACATGGAATTCGACCCTGGTCTGGAGCTGCGTCAGGAGGACGTGGTGCTTGGGCTGCTGCCCTTCTTTCACATTTTCGGTATGGCGGTGATCATGAGCTGGGCGCTGCGTCGCGGCGCGACCGTGGTCACGATGCCGCGTTTCGACATGGAGATGTTCCTGAATCTGATTCAGATGCACAAGATCACCTATGCGCATCTGGTGCCACCGCTGATCTTTGGGCTGGCGAAGCATCCGCTGGTCGACAAGTTCGATCTCTCCTCGCTGCGCGTGATTGTCTCTGGCGCGGCGGCGTTGAGCGCGGAACTGGAAAGTGCGGTGCGTGACCGCCTCGGCGTGATCGTGACGCAGGGCTACGGTCTCACTGAAGCCAGCCCGGTGACGCACTTTCTCTCGCGCCAGCCTGCGGGGAAGCCCAAGCCCGGCAGTATCGGTGTGCTTGTCCCCAATACCGAGTGCAAGATCGCCGATATCGACACACAGGCAGCGCTAAGCGTTCGTCAGGACGGCGAGCTTTGGGTGCGCGGTCCCCAGATCATGAAAGGCTATCTCAATCACCCGGAGGCGACCGCCGCCATGGTGGACAGCGACGGCTGGCTGCACACCGGCGACATCGGCTTCTGCGACGAGGATGGCTATTTCTGGATCGTCGATCGGCTCAAAGAGTTGATCAAATACAAGGGCTTCCAGGTTGCGCCGGCGGAACTGGAGGAAGTGCTGCGCGGTCATCCTGCCGTGGGCGACGTGGCTGTAATCGGCGCGCCCGATCCGGAAGCGGGTGAGGTTCCAAAGGCGTTGGTCGTGCGCAAGGGTGAGGCGAGCGCCGAAGAACTGCTCGATTACGTCGCCAGGCAGGTTGCGCCGCACAAGAAAATCCGCGCAGTCGAGTTTGTGACAGACATCCCGCGGTCCGCGTCGGGCAACATCTTGCGCCGGCTGCTTAAGGATCGTGAACGCGAAAAGCCGATGTAGGAAGCTGTCTGAGCGGTTGCTAATTCTGACATAGAGACGCAACAACGCAGAAGAACGCAAAGAGAAGACGTAAGATGCCGATCATGCAGCTTTTTGGCAAAAGCTCTGTGGCTCCGTGCCTCTGCGTTGAAGCCGCAATTACGGGCCGAAGACGATCATCGCCAGAAACAGTAGACCGCCAAGAACGGTAGGGATAGCGGCAACGGCGATTGCCAGCCAATATCGGTCATGCGAACGTCTCCTCGTCGTCGTTGTCCTCATCCACGTAATCATCGTCGCTGACCTCCTCGTCGCCGACAATCAACCGCCGCAGCGACTGCACGAGCAACTTGTGCTCGGCCTGGTGCATGCGGTTGGCGAGCATTTCTAGCGTGTCGGTGCGATAGATCGGCACCTCCGCCACGCCGATCACAGGCCCAGCGTCGACCGCCTCGTCGGGGACAAGATGCACCATGCAGCCGGTCTGTTTGATCTCCCCACGCTGAAATGCTGCAAACGCCTCCTCGATGGCGTGTGCGCCCGGGAACTTGCCCGGCAGCGCCGGATGCAGGTTGACGACGCGATAGGGAAAGCGGTCGAGAAACGCGCGGCTCAGGATGTGCATCCAGCCGGCAAGCACGATCCAATCCGGCGCTGCCTCAGCGACAATCTGCGCCAGGTCAGCGTCGTAGTCGGCGCGCGTGCGTCCCGCCGCCGTGTACGGCTTGAGCGGCAGATAACGCGTCGGGATGCCAGCCTTCTCGGCGCGCACAAGCCCGAATGCGTCCTTGCGGTTGGAAACGACCAGGACAATCTCGGCGTCCAGCACTTTCATGCGAATGGCGTCGATCAACGCCTGCAAATTGCTCCCGTTGCCGGAAATCAGAACAGCAAGTCTGGCGGTCAAGAATCACCTCTTGGTGTAGAGAGATTGGGGATTGGAGAGTGGAGAGTGGAGACTGGAGACTGGAAGATCATGACATCGCTCGCAACAATCTCCAGTCTCCA